>JBALXS010000045.1:0-34763 GCA_036960485.1 Oceanospirillaceae bacterium | reverse complement strand
GTTAAGTGAAAAAGGGTAATAAGCGTTTATTAGTGGCAAACTAAAGTGGTGTTGTAAATCGATTGTGGCGCTGGTACTCGCTAGAAGCTGTGCTTGCTGTGGTGTTAGCTTGTCTTTTAGCCATTGCGATGGTATTTGAAGCTGCTTAAAGCTGATGTTTTGGGTGATATCTAACAGCACTGATTGATTTTTAAGTGCTAGTTTTCCTTGTGAATGGTAAGTGAGCTGTGCTGGATTAGTGAGGCTAACATTGTCTTTATTCACTACCAAAGCTTTAAAATCAAATGAATTGTCGCTGTTTAATTGAGTTGTGAAAGAGGCATAGCGCTGTTGGTTTTCAAAGTAGTTCAGCGATGTAAGCAATGATTTAGGTGTTAGAGTAAGTGATCCTGAAATTTGTGCATTAAATGTAGGCTCTACTTGCCAGCTAACCGCTATTTCATTAATAGTCAGTTTTTTTATTGGCAGTTGCGCAAACCATTGATCAGGTAGCATGCTTTCTAGTAGTATTTTTGTAGATTCAGGGCCAGAGCTGGCAGGTTTTTTAAATTCTAATAAATTGACGCTGAGCTTGGCAATCTCGATATTTCTAATTTTTTGCTGGGAGATTAATTCAAACAAATTATAGTTAATACTGATGCCTTGCAAAGCTAGCTTAAAAGGTAGCTTTTTATCTGTGCTTGTTAAGTGTAGTGAAGCAATTTGAAGCTGATTGTTAGTTGGGTGTAACACGGTATTTTCGCTTTTAAAACCTAGTTGGGTAAGCTGCTGGTTTAGTATTTTTTCAAGCAAAAAAGGAGTAATGGCGTAAATGAATACTATTAGTAAGCATACAGACAAGATGGCGTAGCTTAGCTTTTTAACAATAGTATTTGGGCGATTAGATGTTGTTTGAGTCATTATCACATCATAGTGATAATCAAGGGGCAATTAAAGATTTGATTGCTAAAAAATAGCTCAATGAAATTTCTCTATAAATAAAACGATTGTCACAACAGATGTTACTGTTAACGCTATAGGCTGCTTTGTGGTTTAAGCTTAGTGATAATCAGCACTATCAAGGTTTTAAGATAGATAAAATTCAGCTTGGTGTTAGAATGCTGCCACTATCAGCATTTTTACTTGTTGCCAAGCAATGCTGGGTATTTTTCTTTTTATAGTAGAGGGTATGTTTGTGGATCCAATGATTCTTTTTTTAGTGGCAGGTTTTGCTGCTATGTCTACCGCGCTTAGCGCTGGTGCGTTAAATAAAATGCCAAAAGATCAAAGGGAAGGTTTTTTTGCCAGTAACAACGGTGCCCTGTTTGTGGTGATGGCAGGTAATGTTGCAGCGGTTACCTTAATAGGTGCTATGGCATACGGTTTTAAGAATTTACATTGGGCTTTACCATTGTCGTGTATGTTTGTCAGCTTTCCGATGGTACACATATTAGTACTGCAAAAATTGCTGGGTAGTAAATGGAGTCTACTCATGATGATCGTGCCGACCTTGGTCAGCGCTGTCGCTTTATATAGTTACTGGTAGTTAAAATGTTGCTGAATCAAATTGATGTACAAAGTGCTGTATTAGGTGCACTTGCGGCTTTTTTAGTAAGCTTGCTGTTATTGCTATGGTCATTGTATTCGAATGCTAAGCAACGCCAGCAGCTAAATTTCAAATTGCAGCTGCAGCAAGATAGAGAAAAGAACATTAACTATCAGTTGGAGATGCAGCGCCAGCAAAATCAAAAACAGCAACTTAAAAGCATCTCTGTTGAACAGCTTCTACATCAAGAGCAAGTTAGCAGTGCGCAGTTAAATGAAAAGATTGCGGTATTTGAAGCGTCTGAAGTAGAAAAGCAAAAAATCAAACAAGAATTGGTTGAATTTCAGCAGCGCTTAGCAGGTGCCAATAATCAAATTACTGAGCTACAAGTACGTTTGTCTAGTGAACGTAAAGTAAGTGAAGAAAAGTCACAGCTGTTTAATCAAGCGCGTGATCAATTAAAGCAAGATTTCCAACATTTAGCCAACCAAATTTTTGAAGATAAAACGGCCAATTTCAGTAAGGATAGCCGTGAATCTATTGCTGATATACTAAACCCTTTGCGTGAACAACTTGGAGATTTCAAGCGAAAAGTTGAAGATGTTTACGATAAAGAAACCCGCGACAGGCAAGCGTTGTATCAGCAAATTGATCATTTAAAGCAGCTGAATCAGCAGATGAGCCAAGATACTATTAACTTGACGCAAGCATTGAAAGGCGACAGCAAAGTTCAAGGTAATTGGGGAGAGGTAATTCTTGAACGAGTACTGGAAGAGTCTGGTTTACGTAAAGGCCATGAATATGAGACACAAGTATCTTTAACCCAAGAAGGCAAGCGCTACCAGCCAGATGTTATTGTTAGGCTGCCTGATGAAAAAGATATGATCATTGATGCGAAGGTCTCTCTTACCGGTTATGAAAGGTATTGTAGTGGCAATGATAGTACAGGACGCGAACAGCATTTAATCGAGCATGTGCAATCTATTCGCAATCATATTCGCGGCTTAAGTCAAAAATCTTATGAGAAACTAGATAACATTCGCACTTTAGATTTTGTTTTATTATTCGTACCGGTTGAAGGGGCTTTTATGTTGGCGCTTGAGCATGACCAAAGCTTATTTCGCTATGCCTTTCAGCGTAATATTATTTTAGTCAGCCCAACTACGTTATTAGTCACCTTAAGAACAGTGCAAAATATATGGCGCTTTGAACAGCAAAACCAAAATGCTAAAGCGATCGCTAATCGCGGTGCCGAGTTATACGATAAATTTGTGAGCTTTGTTGAATCGATGGATGATTTAGGTAAGCATCTTGATAGAGCGCAAAATGCTTACGATGACAGTTATAAGCGCTTATCAACGGGTAAGGGCAACTTGGTTAACCAAGCTAATAACTTAACTAAATTAGGCGTGAGCGGTAAAAAGAAATTATCTTCTGAGCTTACGCAAGCTGCAGAAACCATGATGAACTTAGAGAAAACTTCAGTAGATAAATAAAACTTACAGTAAATACTAGAGCAGTAAAAAGGTTTAGAGTGGTTTGTTTTTAACTGACACCACTTAAAGCACTGCGGCGAGTGTTTTAGTGAAAGCGATGCAAAATGTATTTACCGCAGTTCTAGAGTGATTTAATAACTATGAATGATAATTGATGTGCCTGTTGATCGTTTTTATACTACCTACTACTAAATACCTACCGATTTTATCATTTATTAAAGCTACCAATGATACTTAATACAAAACAACACTAAGCAAAAATGAGCGAAATAGCACAGTCAGCTAAATTCTAATTTGATCTCGCTGGTGCGAAGAGTCACCTGATATAGATTATTTCAAGCGATTGAGTCGGTTATTTAACGCTGTATTATTGATCTTAGTCATAGTGCTGAGATTTTTTTTGCCAATTTTCAGCAAAATATTGCGGTTTTATTATTTTTTTTCGAGTTATGTCGTTAATTGTTGTTAGATTAAAAAGCCTTTATGCGTGTAAGAAATAACTATGAACAAGTTTCATTGACAGCACTTAAGGGCTGTCTGCAATAATTATTAGTAGTCATAAGAGGATTTTTTCTTCACTAATGCAGTACCGCTGCTTGTTTGAAATATCGATGAAAAGCCGTTTAAATGTTCAATTTTAACTTCAAATTGCTAGTGTTCTTTGTAAATAATGCGCTGAAAATTTGTTAGAGTCTATATGTTGTGTTATTTGCCTATATAAGCCCTACATAGTGTGTTTCAAAGTTTTTTAAAAATAATAAGTGTTTTTTGTGAGTAAAATTAATACAACATTAATAGTTTTATGGGCGAAATATAATCAAGATGGCTATTTGATTTTTCATTAATCCATCAATAATGGATCTTGATTTAGCATATAAAATCAATATCTGATATTGATTTTATATGCTAAATCAGAACTCATTTTTGATTATTTGGGCCATTTTTAACAAACGTTTTAATTGGCCAAAATAATAGAGATTAAATGTAAGATTTTTTGAGGATCAAGCTAGACTCCTTAATATACAAGGCTTCGATAGAAATGGTTAATATTAATTAAATGATAAAAAAACTGGTATACCTTGGTGATTTTTTGTACATTAGCTATTAATATTATTTTTGATGATTTACTGATTTATATTAAAGTCTGGCGTATAATTCTCAAATATATATTTAAAGTTTTTATTTTTTTATACCAAGCGGTTTTAGTGAATGGATATTGAGCATAATATGATCGTTGCGTTAGACATCGGAACTTCGAAAGTAGTTTGTCTGGTTGGAGAAATTTCAATCGACGGGCAAATTGAAGTTATTGGTGTCGGCTCACATCCTTCGAAGGGATTAAAGAAAGGCGTTGTTGTAAATATTGAGTCGACAGTTAGCTCAATTCAACGCGCAGTAGAAGAAGCAGAATTGATGGCTGGATGTAAAATACATTCAGTTACTGTTGGGATCGCTGGCAGCCACATTAGCAGCCAGAACTCTCACGGTATTGTTGCAGTACGTGAAGGCGAAGTAACCGATTTTGATCTTGAGCGAGTAATTGATGCTGCAAGTGCAGTGGCGATACCCGCGGATAGACGCATTATTCACATATTGCCACAAGAGTATTTGATTGATCATCAAGAAGGTATTAAAGAGCCGTTAGGTATGTCTGGTGTTAGGTTAGAAGCTAAAGTGCATTTAGTCACCGGTGCTGCTAATGCTATCCAGAATATTGAAAAATGTGTACGTCGTTGTGGTTTAGAAGTTGATGGTGTTGTTTTAGAGCAATTGGCATCGTCATACGCAGTATTAACAGCGGATGAAAAAGATCTTGGTGTTTGTATGGTTGATATTGGTGGTGGAACCACTGATATTGCAATATTTACACAGGGCTCTATTCGTCACACTGGTGTTATTCCAGTGGCTGGAGATCAGGTTACCAACGATATAGCAATGGCGCTGAGAACACCAAGTTTTCATGCTGATCAGTTAAAAGTGAAATATGCTTGTTGTCTTGCTCAATTGGCGAGTGCTGATGAAACTATTAAAGTACCTAGTGTGGGTGATCGCCCTCCTAGAGATTTAAATAGACAGGCGTTGGCAGAAGTGGTTGAGCCAAGATACGATGAATTATTTACATTAGTGCAGGATGAATTACGCCGCAGTGGTTACGATAATTTAGTGGCGGCCGGAGTTGTTTTAACCGGTGGTACTTCCAAAATGGAAGGTGCTGTTGAGCTAGCAGAAGAAATATTTCATATGCCAGTGCGATTAGCGATGCCAAAAGGTGTTAATGGAATGGGTGATATCTTACAAAACCCAATCTTCTCAACCAGCATAGGGCTTTTACACTATGCGCGTGATGACCAGCCGCAAGGTAGTAGTGCATCACCAACAAGACCAACGGTTGAGATAAATAAACCAATATCCCCTGAAGGGTTAATGTCTTCAGTGCCAAACAAAGCAGTAATGCCAAAGAGTAATCAACCAGGTGTAATGAGTCGTTTTAAAACTTGGTTGACTGGAAATTTTTAGTAATTTGTCGTTTTAGGTCGACAAGTTATCAACAACGAACAATAAGATATTTGGTTGAGCAGGTTGTTAGTCAATTATTGAGCAAGTTGATTAAGTAGGTTTTAAATATGGACTACTTTAACTTGCGAAAATTGCATTCTCTGACCAAATGAGATTGAAAAAGGGCATAGCCCAAAGGAGATAGATCATGTTTGAACTGGCAGATAGTCTACCAGATAACGCCGTAATTAAAGTTTTAGGTGTAGGCGGTGGCGGCGGAAATGCAGTGCAGCATATGCTGACTACAGATATCGAAGGAGTTGAATTCATTTGTGCAAACACAGATGCTCAAGCTCTGCACGGCATGACAACAGGATCTGTTATACAAATTGGCGGTGAGCTAACTAAAGGATTGGGCGCAGGCGCTAATCCAGAAGTCGGTCGCCAAGCAGCACAAGAAGATCGCCTTCAAATAGCCGAGATGATTGAAGGTGCAGATATGATCTTCATCACAGCTGGCATGGGCGGTGGTACAGGTACTGGTGCTGCACCTATCGTTGCTGAAGTGGCGAAAGATTTAGGTATTTTGACGGTTGCGGTCGTGACTAAACCTTTTCCTTTTGAAGGGCGTAAGCGCATGCGCATCGCCGAAGAAGGAATTAACGAATTAAAAGATCATGTCGATTCATTGATTATCATTCCCAATGAAAAGCTAATGCAAGTTATGGGTAAAAACTGCTCATTAATCAATGCGTTTAATGCGGCAAACGACGTGTTATCAAACGCGGTACGCGGCATTGCTGATCTAATTACTCGTCCTGGTATGATTAACGTCGATTTCGCTGACGTACGTGCAGTGATGGCCTCTATGGGCATGGCGATGATGGGAACAGGTAGCGCTAAAGGGGATGACAGAGCGATTGTTGCAACTGAAGCTGCTATTAAAAGTCCATTACTAGAAGATGTTGATTTGAAAGGTGCTAGCGGCATCTTAGTTAACATTACTGCCGGTTTAGATTTAAGCTTAGGTGAGTTTACCGAAGTTGGGCAAATCATCGAAGAGTACGCTTCTGAAAATGCAACTGTGGTTGTAGGTACCGTAATAGACCCAGAGATGACAGATGAGCTTCGTGTGACTGTTGTTGCAACAGGTTTGGTTGCACAATCTGAATCAGCTATAAAAGTTGAAACTGAGCAGGTGAAAGTAGCTGCCAGCGGTGGTGCATCAACTTCAGTACGCGCAAATGTAACGGGTAATTATTCACAGCATCAAATGGAATTACCGGTTAAAAATAAAACACGTAACCATAATGGTCGTACGCATTTACAAGAGCATGTTGAAGTGGCTCCTGAGCCCGTGCAGCAGCCTATGAAGAAAACAGGTACTGGAGATCTAGATTTCTTAGATATCCCAGCATTCCTGCGTAGACAAGCAGACTAAGTGTTTTATCTCTTTTTTTTGGCCGCTGAATAAGCGGCTTTTTTTTGCCTGTAATTTACAGACATCGGTGGTGTGAAATATCTAGTGTTGGTTAGCTTCCACTGCGAAGCGAGGCCGGTTCAATTGTTCTTGATGGGTAGCGCTAGATATAGGTTTTTGCTGTTCCAAATAACAACATCTAGTAGTGATCTGGCCGAGCTAGTCTAACAGCCGCAACTAGTTAGAATAATACATTTTAGTTTATCAGCGCAAGGAGAGAGGTATATGAGTTACTTTAGATATTGATCTAGTATCCGTTGATATGCGCCGCTCTCGCGCAATTGCGCTAGCCCTGTATCTATTGCAGACACTAGCTGAGTGGCATTTTTGTGCTTGCGTCCAGCGAGTACATAAAAGGCATTAAAACTATTGTTAGGAGCTGGTATGCTGGCGAATTGTGTTAAGAATTCAGGGTCGTCTTGATAGCTTGAAGTAACCACTTCTCTCTGTAAAATTGCAAAATCGACTCTGCCTTTTTTTAATTTCAAAAGTAGTGCTCGACGATTGCTAGCGCCACTTTCTATTGCTATAAATTCCTCGAAAAATGCATAGTTAAATCCACGTACTCCGCCAACTTTATAAGGCGTAAAGTGCTGAATAGTATTTAGGGTTGCTGCATTGGGTATTTTATCTTTTATATAAAAGAAATCTAAGTGGGTACGATAGATTTCTCTGGAGTAAAGTGCAAATTCAGTTCTATTGTGTTTAAACGAAGCATTTGGTACTAGGTCTACACTGCCTCTTTGTAGACTTCGCAAGCAGCGCTTCCAAGGCATCACGATATTTTGAAAGCTTATATCCTGCAATAACATCATCTTTTGCACTAAATCAACGGCAATGCCTTTTAGTACGCCTTGGTTGTCTTGCATTAAATAGGGTGGTTTGAGCTCGCTTTCCCAGCACACTTTAATATTGTTGAGCTTGTCAGCGTTCGCTTTTTGGCTAATAGAGTGGCTAATAGTTAGGCCGATCAGTATGACAAACAACAGTGGATGTTTTTGCTTTGTCATACGATAGCCTCCCAAAAATAGTGCGCAATAGATTATATACGTATAATTTATATGAATGCAAAATAAATGCTTTACTGTAGGCAGTCGAGGTTTAGCGTATATAAAGAATGTAATTGAAGAAAGTTGTGAAGGAAGGTTAAAAAAGCTCCACTGGGGAGCTTTTAATTTTTTACTAGTTAGCGCTCATTCTAAAACGCCAGTCTACTACGGCTGTGTCACTAGCCGGATCTAGAGTGTCTATCTGGAATATTGAGCCAGCCTCGCTACGACCTCGTTTCTGGACGAATACTCGTTAATCACTAATTAGCTATGGGTAAATTTTGCCGCTGTGTAAATAGCAAAGGCTTTTTCCCAGACAGGGCCAATTTTTCCGTCACCAACATTGGTGTCATCTATCTTCACAATAGGCGCTATTTCTTTAGATGAGCTGCTGATCCAGACTTCATCAGCGCTATGTACTTCATCCATAGTGATAGTGCGTTCTTCAAGCTTAATAGAGCCATCTGCAATGATGCTATCGATAATAATGCGACGCGTAATGCCTGGCAAGATTTGGTTGTCTTGGATCGGCGTGATAATAACACCATCTTTAACGATGAAAGCATTTACTGAGCTGCCTTCGGTCAGTTCGTTATTTTCGTTGTATAGCAGGCACTCGTTGTTACCTGAGGCATGACCCTGCTGGTAATGCATAACGTTGCCCAGTAGTGCTGTAGATTTGATTTGGCAGCGTTTCCAGCGTAAATCTTGAGTTGTTGTTACGGTGTAAGTGGTAGCGGTGTTTCTATCAACAGGCTCAGGATCTTTAATTGCAAAGGTAAAGCAGAAAATTGTCGGTGCAACGTTTTCTGGGTAAGCGTGGTTACGAATGCTATCAGTGCCACGAGAGACATGCACATAAACACCAAGATTATTATTTGCACCATCATTTTTGGCGATCAAATCATCTAGCAACGCTATCCAGTCATTGATGCTTTTTTCACATTTGATTTCAATTGCGCCTAAGCCGTCAATCATGCGTTGAATATGTGGAATCAAACCGACCGACTTGCCGCTGTAATAGGGAATAACTTCGTAGATGCCATCGCCAAATAGAAAACCGCGATCTAATGGAGATATTCGTGCTTGTGCTAAAGGTAGGTATTCGCCGTTAAGATATGCTGTGCTCATTGTTTGCCTCTCTTTTATGATTTTAGTCGTAGGACAAACAGTCAAACTCTTTTCTACGACCGAAACAATTGGACGCACATATTTGACCAAAAGTGTTATATTTGCAAGCATTGCATAAACAAAATAAAAATATGCTATATTCCCGTCTCAGGCAGTAATTATTATGGATTTCTTGGGCTTATGCCATATAAGTTACTATTTAATAGCGTGAGTCATTTATTCATCACAAATTATCCGCCATTCTAAAAAATAATTATTGTGCTTTTAAGGGCGAAAATATGCGAATTCGCAATCTCTCATCTTTCATAAAAGTGGCAAGGCTCGGTAGTTTTCGAGCAGCGTCTGCTCAATTACATGTCAGCCAGCCCGCTATATCTGCGCGCATTACTGCGCTTGAAGATGAGCTGGGTGTGTTGCTTTTTAGGCGTGGAAAAAGTGGTACTCACCTAACAGAAAAAGGCAGTGTACTGCTGGCTTATGCAGAAAATATTTTAGCGATTAGCCAAAAAATGAAAGCTGAAGCTGGGCAGCAGCAATTAATCAAAGGCAGCTTGAAAATAGGCATTGCCGATACGCTGGCTCATCTATGGCTGTCTCCATTGTTGCAGCGCTGGCAACAATTGCATCCCCATATATCCTTTGAATTAACCAGTGATGTTACGCCGGTTTTAACCAAACAATTACAGCGCCACCAAATAGATTTAAGTTTAATGGTACAAGAGCAGGGGATTAACAGCGCTTTAGTCTCTGAGCTACTGTGTAGTTACCCACAAGTATGGGTAGCTAGTGCAGCGCTTTGTGGGCAGGGTAAACCTTGCAGTATTGCGCAGCTGGCCGAAAAACCTATCCTTAGTTTTCCGCGTGATACGGTGCCCTGGCATTATTTACAGCAGCTATTTAAAAGTGAAGCAGCAGAGGTAGTGATTCATACCTGTAGTTCAGTCGCCAGTTTGATTAATTTGGCAGAGCAAGGTTTAGGCGTTGCGTTACTACCTTTGCCGTTAGTTGAACAGCAGATTAAAAGTGGTAGCCTACAGGCAATAAACTGCGAAATTGATCCTTTGAATTTAGAGTTTTGTTGTAGTTGGAGAGCGGATGAGGAGCGCGATTTACCAAAATTATTGGCCGCGTCTGCGCGCGATATAATGGGAAAGATCTTAAACAGCTAAGATGTGTATTTAAGAAAAAGATTAGAAATATTAGAAAAAATCAACCAGCGATAGCTGTTGCTCAGCAATGCAGTTTTATCGCTAGTTGTGTATGTTAGTTATGCGCTAATCACTACAAGCTATGCCATACCAATTAATTGGCGTAGCTCTAGAATGACAGATTCACCCTCACAGAAGTCTAAGCCATCTTCAGTCAGTTCATTGTTACGTGTCACACCATCGACACTGCCGTGTCCAGATAGGTAAGTTAGAATCTCTTCTAAATTTACTTTATCTAATAGATCAACATTATGCCAAACGCTTAAAATTGCCATAATCCCGTAAGCGCCCCAGTTGGATACATCAGCAATTAATAACTCATCTACCTTAGTGGTGGCGCTAACAATATCCAAATCTTGCAAAGCAGCAGTGATATTGCCCATGCCGATTTCATTACCGCCATCACCGATACCTATGGTTGGGCATTTAGCGTTGTTAATGAAAGTATCAAAGCAAGCGGTACGTTCGCTAATGCTTTCGCCGCGCATGTTGTAATAGCCGCCGTCAGCTGCTTGCCCTGGGCGCTCAATGGATAACACAGCATCAGGGTTGTAATGATAAAGCGCTTTAAATGCTTCCAAAGTGCGCTCTTGATGCTCGCCTACACGAATTTCATGTACTCTAAAATCTTGCATTAATGCTTGAGAGACCGGAGGGCCGCAAACAATAATTGGCGTGGCGCCTAACGTCTCTAGCGCCTTGTAAAGGGCGATGGCACCGACAGGACCGTCTGTCTCAAACGTATCGATTACAGGGAAACCAGTGCCGATTAATACGTGGCCTTTGCATTTACTAAGAATGCGAGCCGCGCGTAAGTAATAACCAGTTTGCAAGGCACTTTGTACGGTCTTCATGCCGCGCAGGTTGCGCTTTACTAGCAGGTCTTCAATGCTCTTACTAAGGGCTGCTTCATCTAAAATTGGGTTTGTCATTCTTTCTCCACGCTGATCATCAGCTTAGGTCGATTAGTTCAATACTGTTGTCACGCAGATTTTCTAAATGGTTTATGTTGTGAGCATCTTCTATGGTTATTTGCTCGAAATGCACTTTATTGCCAGGCATTAGCTGGGCTAATTTGGCAGTATCTAAAGCGATGACTGAGCCAATTTTAGGGTAGCCACCAATAGTTTGTCTGTCGTTTAGCAATACAATAGGTTGTCCGTCAGCAGGTACCTGAATAGCGCCGTGGCAGATTCCTTCAGATAGCATGCCGCTGATAGTCGATTTAACTTCCTGACCTTGCAGCCTAAAACCCATGCGATCCATTTTATCGCTGAGCTGGTATTGGCTGCTGAAAAATAGCTGTTGCTGTACTTTATCAAAAGAGTGATGCTGGTAGCCCAAAATTACCCTTAGTTTGATTTCTTCTAAGTAGCTAGGGATTTCAGCTGTAGGTAGTGCAAGTAAAGGGGCGTTTTCTACTCTGCGGCAAAGTAATACATCACCTTGCTGTAATTTAGTGCCTGCTAGGCCGCCAATACTCTCTCTCGCCACTGTTGAAGTACTGGTAAAAGAATGCTCTACATCAAAGCCATTGCTAACCGCTAAATATGCTCGTGAGCCGGCGGTTGCAAAGCCGAACTCAATTTTATCGCCTTCAGCTATTTTAATCGTTTGCCACATGTTGGCTTCACGGCCATTAATTTTTAATGGGATTTGCGCACCAGTTACCGCGATGTAGGTTTGAGTTTGTGCCTCTAATGCTAGCCCACCAATGCTAATTTCAAGAGTGCTGCTATTTAGTGGGTTTTGGCATAAACGGTTGGCCCAATTAAAAGCGCGTGCATCTAATGGCCCACCATTAGTTAAGCCGATACGGTGTTGACCGAAGCGACCAGCATCTTGAATTAACGTGAGTAATCCCGGCTGTAAAACCTTAAAAGCGCTCATAGCTCACCTCCCAATGCTAAATATTGGTCGCGTTCAATCGCTTTGAATTTTACTCTGTCACCGACTTGTACAGGCATAGAAGGCTGTGCTAATGGATTGAACATGCGAGTAGGGCATAAACCAATCAAATTCCAGCCACCGGGGGACACAGCTGGGTAAACAGCGGTTTGTCGATCGGCAATGGCAACCGAGCCTCTCGGTACTTTTAATCTAGGTGTGGTTAAGCGCGGTGCAGCGATGCGTGGATCAACCTCGCCTAGGTATGCAAAGCCAGGGGCAAAGCCAATGGCGTATACTCGATATTCCATCGAAGTGTGGATATCGATAACTTGATCAACAGTCAGCTTGGCATTAGTGGCGAGCTGTTGTAAATCAGGGCCTGATTCAGTGCTGTAGTACGCTGGAAGTTCAACAATTTTGCCTTGTTGCTCTTCTCCTTGATCCAAGTTTAGCAACGCTTGCTTGATGCAGGCGCGCACAAAGTATTGGTCAGTCGTAAATTGGTTATAGATAACTAATAACGAGGCGTAAGATGGCACCATATCAATTACGTGGCCTAGCAATGAGTTTTCTAATAGCAGCATGGCCTGTTGGACTTGCGCTGACACTTGTGCGCTTGTTTCATCAGCAAAGTAAATGATCAGCGAATTTTCGCCGGCTATTTCAACATGCATTAGCTTAGCTTCCTAAAATCAATTGGCGAATTTCAGAGATAGCATTCACACCTGCCATATTATCACCGTGTACGCATAAGGTATTTGCATGTAATTGAATTTCTTTACCTGATGCGGAAATAACAGTGCCGGTTGCGCAAAGTTGCGCAACCTGGGCCAACATTTTCTCGCGGGAGTGAACGGCGCCTTCTTTAGTGCGCGACATTAAGCGGCCATCATCTTCATAGCATCTATCAGCAAACGCTTCGAACCAAATGTCTAAGCCAAATTTTTCAGCTTCGCCGCGATGTAAAAGGGCATCTGGTGTGCCTTGTAACATTAAGACGACAGGTCGGTGGTAATTAGCCACGGCTTGCATGATGCTGCTGCGAACATGATCTTTTGACATCATATCGTTATAGAGCGCACCGTGGGGCTTAACATATTGCATGGTTAGGCCTTGGATTGCAGCCATGCCATCTAACGCGGCCATTTGGTATTGTACAAAGCTTTGAATTTCTGCATCACTTGCATTCAGTGAGCGGCGGCCAAAACCCACTAAATCAGGGTAGCCTGGGTGTGCACCGACACAAACATCATGCTCTTTAGCCAGTGCCAGTGTTTTACGCATAACGAGCGGGTCACCTGCATGAAAACCACAGGCGATGTTTGCCTGGTCTACATAAGGCATAACAGCTTCGTCCATGCCGATTGTCCAAGAGCCAAAACTCTCGCCTAGATCACAATTTAATTTAAGTTTTACTGCTTGTGTCATTGTAAATCTCCGAGAATTATAAAATAGCGAGTGAGCTGTTACGGATGTCTGTAACTAACATGTAGCCTGGGCTATGTGTAATGCAAAATGGCGGCTTAGCGTTTTCAATTGCCACTTGTGGAGTAACACCACAAGCCCAAAATACCGGAACTTCACCTTCTTTAATAGTAACAGCATCGCCAAAATCAGGTTGATCAATATTGCTAATACCAATGTCTTGCGGGCTGCCAAAGTGTAGAGGCGCGCCGTGAACTGACGGGAAGCGGGTGCAAATTTGGATGGCACGAATCGCATCTTTAGGCTTCATAGGGCGCATGCTTACCACTGTAGTGCCTGAAAAGCGTCCAGCAGGTTTACATTCAAGATTGGTACGATACATAGGTACGTTAACTTTTTCAGTGATATTACGTACTTCTAAGCCATCTGCAAGTAATGACTCTTCAAATGAGAATGAGCAACCTAATAAGAATGTGACTAAATCATCGCGCCAAACATCTTTAACATCGCTGACTTCTTTGGTTAGTATGCCGTCTTCATAGATGCGGTAGAGTGGGATGTCAGTACGGATATCAACATCCTGACCTAAATCGGGCAATAAGAAATCACCAGGATTAGTCGACATACCAACAATAGGACAAGGTTTTGGGTTTAACTGGCAAAACTGTAGGAATTCATTTGCCCATTCTTTCGGCATAATGGCTAAATTGCCTTGTACGAAACCTTGCGAAAAACCTGAGGTATGGCTGTTAAATTCGCCTTTGCGAATAAGTTGGCGCAGTGCGAAAGGTGAAATATTAGTGTCCATTAGAGCGCCTCTATTATGGTTGAATTAATGTAATATCTATAGCTACGAAGTAACTGATTAAAGCAGCGCATTAAGTCAGCTGGCTTAACTAAAAAGAAAACGCGCTATTCAAAAATAGTTGTGCGTTTACTGGATTATCAATTACTAGTTTAAATAGCCACATATTCTAAAATATGATCGATATATGATTGTCGTTATATCTGAGGATATGTCTAATTAAAAATAATTTCTACCGCTGATAACTTTTATTTATCACAGCGCCTCATATGAGCCTCAAAAGCGAGAATAAAGCTTAATAAGTGATGAATTAGGCGGAGCCTAAATCATCAAGGGTAAATTCTCCGGGTCTTGGGACGTGAGCTTGCCCCGGGGATCGTTATTAACCCTTAATAAGTGCTGAAAGCAAGTGCTAAAAATGACTCGTAACCCAAGTAACCATTTTAAGAATAGCTGATATACCGCTTACATAAAGCGTATATTAGCAGCCAGTAATGATGTTTTTCTAGTGGCTTTGTTTCGTGATATTGTTGTGCAAATACCAATAGTGAAATATATTGCATTCATCATCAAAAATTGTTGTTGTTTATCAGAAATCTGGTAGCATACGCAGCTCTTGAATTAACACTCGTTTTTTAAACATCGAGCTTAATACAAGGCGGAGGCACACAGCTGCCACTGCGAAGTCAAACATAGAATTGACGTTAAATATTAAATCTATAATGCGGTGAGGTGTCCGAGTGGCCGAAGGAGCACGCCTGGAAAGTGTGTATAGGGTAACCTATCGAGGGTTCGAATCCCTCCCTCACCGCCATTTACGAATTCAAATATTGAAACCGCTTAGTTGCGGTTTTTTTATGTCTGTTGGTTTATAAGGCTTGCAGCCCTTTATTTACGGTGCTTACAAGCAGTTTTCATGTAGTGCCGCCTTCCTCGTTATTATCAATTAATACTAATTGTAGTCCAATTACTTCCTATAGAATTTTATAACAGCCTAATATTTAAGTACCATTTAATGTACCACTAGGTTAAATTTTTGCGCCACTAATAAAGTTAGTGGTACATAAAATTTTAAATATCTTAAAAGCCCAGTGGTACATCATGGCTAAAATCATCACACCGTTAGTCAATACGCAAGTCAAGCAAGCCAAGGCCTGCGCTAAGGAATATGCGCTTAGTGATGGCGATGGTTTACAGCTTCGAATTAAGCCCTCAGGCTCTAAGTCGTGGGTATTGAAATATTCCAAACCTTTTACCAAAACTCGTACAAATATTGGTTTTGGTACATATCCTGAAGTGACACTGACGAATGCAGGTAGAAAGGAAAAGCAGCCCGTGAATTACTGGCTCAAGATATTGACCCAAAAGTAGTGAAAGATCAGCAAAAGCTAGAGCAACAAGATATTCATAACAGTACGCTGCAAGCGGTTGCTCACAACTGGTTTGGTATTTAAGGAGCCATCCATATTCCAATAACTACGCTAAAGATATATGGCGCTCATTAGATTTGCATGTATTTCCAACATTAGGTAAATATCCCATTACCCACTTAACCGCGCCTTTAGTGATTGATGTCTTAAGGAAGATTGGTGCCTTAAGGAAGATTGAGAAATCAGGTAATTTAGAAACGGTGAGGCGATTAGCCCAGCGCATTAATGAGATTATGGTATTTGCTGTTAATACCGGTTTAATCCCTACCAATAATTAAAGTGGTATAAAATACGCTATATGAATTTTGGGGATTTGGTTATTATGGGATATATAAAAAATTTAAAATGCACAGAGAGCATATTGAATGATGAAACTAAAAACCGCCTATAAGATTTTAATAGGGCTCAATATTCTATTTTCTGGCGAAAAATTGATGGCTCAAACGGAGGCCGACAATTCAATACAAATTCGAACTATTGCCATAGCACCTTACGGGATAGAAAATGCTTCGAAACCTTCAGGAATATACTATGATTTAGCCAATTTACTGTTTAAAGATTTAAAGCTTGATTTGAACCACAAAATCTATCCATACGCTAGGATAATAAATGAATTAAAAACAGGCAGAACTGATCTAACTATTATGTTTAAGTATAAGGAGTTAGAAGATCATGTTATCTATATAGCACCTCTGCCGGCATTAGCTAATGTTGTTATCGGTCTTAAAGGGAGCAGTTTCAAAGTTATTAGTGATCTTGAAGGCAAATCTTTAGCATACTTAAGAGGAGCTAAATTCAGCGATGAAATAGATATGAACACTAATATTGAAAAAAGCAAAACGATGGATTTTAGTCAAAGTATTAAAATGCTAGTGAATGGCCGAGTTGACGCAATAATTGGACCCATGGAGCCCATATTAAATGCGGCGGACTCAATTGGAGCGGTTAATATATTCGGTAAACCACTCTATGTTTCAGAGCGTGTCCCATGGTTGCAAATTTCTAAGAAAAGTAAACTTTCGTTAACTCCTATTTCTAATAAAATCAGACTCCTTTTTGAGGATATCTTGAATCAAGGTGAACTAAAAAAATTACAAGATAAATATGGAAGTAGCAATTTTAAGTAAGTGCTAACAAGTCTAATTACGGCCAAGGCAAAATATTCGCGTGCTACAGAGGTTAAATCTCAATGGAGTCAACTGTTGCAGTATTGTGAAATACATATAACAGGAGCTCCAAGAAGTGGTAAAACTTATAGTTCTATTAAGCTGCAAGAATTAATAAAATTGCAGGCTTAAGTTCTTGGTGACATATTTTGGGAGTAGCATTGAAAATACTTGTGCGCTCTTATGAAAAATCAAAGTCAGAAAAGTTAAATCAAATATTGTTTCAAGAAAGCTGAATCATAGAAGGCGCATATTATAAATGGTCAGCAGATGCTTTCATGACAAAGGTCTAGTTGTTCTAAACCCACCAGTATTTCTTAGCCAGTGGAGAACATCCAAATACTTAATCTCGGTCAATTTGGTAAAGATACATTAGCCTCCTTTATGCAAATGCGCAGGTAGAATCAAAAGTTTGATGACGATAACATGATTTGTATTCCCAATTTTACTGCTAAATATAAAAGTAACACAGTATTTTGTAATAATGACGATGAGCTACACCATAAAAAAACTCTTAAATGAATCACCGTGAAGCTCTGAACCAGCCGCCACAAAACTTTGAACGCAAACCTGCAAAGAACACTCCTCTAG
Organism: Oceanospirillaceae bacterium; assembly: GCA_036960485.1. Lineage (GTDB taxonomy): Bacteria > Pseudomonadota > Gammaproteobacteria > Pseudomonadales > Balneatricaceae > Rs1. The sequence goes on along the minus strand of JBALXS010000045.1, from coordinate 17,071 downwards.
GCTGTGAATTTTAAACCTACTATCACATAGAAATATGTCAAAATTTTTAAAGTATCCGCTTTGTGTTAAATCCACACTAAATGATAGGGATGTATCATGAGGTAATTAACAGCCGAGACCAACTCTTAAGGTTCAATACTCTTCCTTTATTATTCTATCAACACAATGAGCTGTTTGGGATATATCCAGCAGATTAATTCTTAACCTCCTAAGCTCACCATCAATTGATTTAACATATCTTAACTCCCTTAATATTTCTTTAAGAAACTTTCTTTATGCTAATTAGCATCAACCATAGAGAGCATTCATATGTCAGCATTATTAGGAAGTTATCTAAAAGAGCCTGTTCAGTCACACGTTATTATTGTAGAGCAACAAGCCAATCGAGAAATTATTAGAGGCTTTACTAACTCACGCTTTATGTCAGTTTATGGAGCGGATGTTAAAGATTTTTTGCCTCATTCACTGGCGCTAATTGATCACAATATTCACCTAAAAGCCACTATGGGTTACCAATCAGCTGATCAGCATTGTTTGTATTTAGAGCAGTATTTATCTAAGCCGATAGAGCAATGTATTGCCGAACACCTTGATATCGTAACTCCTCATCGAAAGGAAATTGTCGAAGTCGGAAATTTGGCATCGATCTCCTACGGAGGAACCTTAAGGTTGATTATAAACTTGGCGAATTATTTCAAGAATATAGGCTTTAAATGGATGGTAATGACGGCGATTCCACAAGTTATTAGTGTTTTTCAAAAACTGGGGATTGAAACAGAACTTAAAACACTAACAAAAGCAAAAGCTGAAGCGGTTCGACATTCAGAAAGTGATTGGGGTAGTTATTACGAAAAACAGCCGTTTGTGGTGTGTGCAAATATTCTAAGCAGCATCAAAAGCCTAGAAAATAACGAGCTTATGAAAAAGATAATGCAGCACGTACAGCCCCCAGCTAAAGACGCGAATTATCAGCTTTCTGTTGGAGGAGCCTAAGATGAGTAAATTACTGCAACAGATCAATAAACAAGCACTTATAGCACCCTCTAGTATTGCTTTAAAGAGTGAGGAAAGTTCTCTTTCATATAGCAGGCTGATAGCAAGTATCAATAGCGTAGCGGCGCAGCTATCCATGTTACAAGTGCGGCATATTGGCATTTACCTGGACAACCAGTTTGATTGGGTAGTGATTCAATTAGCGGCAATGCAGACCAAAATACCGGTTACTCCTATTCCACTGTTTTTCAGTAAACAGCAAGTAACGCATACTTTAGCAAAAAGCGAAATTGACCTTCTATTTGTTATGAATCAGTCACAGGTTGCCGGGTTATCAGTCACTAAAGTAGTTTTAGCAGATATCAATGCCATGTGCTTTAAATTGCACCGAGAAACCAAAGAAGCTACATGGCCTCTAGATACTGCTTTAGTAACTTATACCTCTGGGACAACAGCGGCTCCAAAAGGCGTATGTATTAGCTACGATCTAATCGATGATGTATGTCTGTCCTTATATGAAAAAACGTGTGATATAGGCATCAGCCAACATTTTTGTCTCTTGCCTTTATCAATAATGTTGGAAAACATCGCAGGTCTTTTTTTAGTGCTTTATAGCGGTGCAACAGCAGTGTTGCTGCCGACACAAATAAGAGGTTTAGCAGGTTCACAAGGATTGGATCTAGTTGCACTGAGTGCCTGCTTAAAACAATTTGCAGCGCAAAGTTTAATCTTAACTCCACAGTTATTAAAGGCGTTGGTTTACTTACGACAGCAAGGGCAAAATTTTGATTATTTGAAGTTTATTGCAGTGGGTGGTGGGCGCGTACCATCTGAATTGTTAGCGAGCGCCCAGCAATATGGCTTACCGGTTTACGAAGGTTATGGGCTGAGCGAATGTGGTTCTGTGGTGAGCTTAAATACGCCGAATCAGATTAAGTCCGGCAGCGTCGGTAAACCTTTAAAGCATTGTAAGGTTTCAATAACCCGTTCAGGTGAATTATGTGTAGAAGGGGCGAGCATGCTCGGCTATTTAGGAGATACCCAAAGTGAGGTAAGTGCTGTTAGTACTGGAGATTTAGCAGCAATAGACAGTGACGGTTTTCTACACATACAAGGGCGCACTAAAAGCGTACAAATTAATAGCTTTGGGCGCAATTTTAATCCCGAGTGGATTGAGTCGGAAATATGCGCAGCACCGGGAATAGTTCACTGTGCAGTATTTGGTGATCAACGACCATTTATCACCGCAGTGATAGAAGCTTTGCCCTTTGTAGAAGATGCGCAATTGGAACAAATGGTTCAGCAGTTGAATGATCAGCTACCTGATTACGCAAGAATTAATGCGTGGATAAGGCCTGCAATCCCCTTGGTACACCAAAACAATTTAATTACCAGTAATGGGCGGATTAGACGCGCGGCGATTTACACAAAATATCAAAGTGAAATAGATAATAAATACCTTACTTCAGAGGCTTAGCCTAGAACAGTATTTAAGTCTCTGAAAATAATGCTTATCAAAAGGAAGCAACAGCTATGAGTTTTTTTAATGAATTACAGCAACAAACAGCCGCTGAGCAACAGGTTTTTTTACAGCGTAAAATAATACAAGAAACATTGGCAGGAGAAGTAAGCCTTGAGCGTTATCAGGCATTTTTAACGCAAGCTTATCATCATGTTAAACATACCGTGCCATTACTTATGGCCTGCGGTTCTCGGTTACCTGCACGTCATCAATGGTTGCAAAAGCCGGTTGCGGAATACATCGATGAAGAAATAGGGCATGAACAGTGGATCTTGTCTGATTTAACACACTGCGGAGCTGATTCTCTAGCCATTGAAAATAGTGCCGCTAATCACTATACGCAAATGATGCTCGCCTATGCATATCATCAAATAGATCGTAATAACCCTCTGGCTTTTTTTGCAATGGTGCATGTATTAGAAGGCACCAGTACATCTCTTGCAACAGCAATAGCGGGTTTAGTACAGAATAAATTAAAGCTACCGACGAAAGCATTTAGCTATCTGCTTTCTCACGGCGATCTCGATATCGAACATGTTAAGTTCTTTGAATTGTTGATGAACAAAGTAGTAGATCCGCAAGATCAGCAAGACATTATTGAAGCGACCAAAGTGTTTTATCATTTGTACGGGGAAGTACTTGATTCGGTGGCAGTGTAATGAATATTTTAATGACAGGAGCCAGTGGTGCCATCGGGCAGAAACTCGCCCAATCCTTAGCAAAAGAGGGGCACAGCATATTACTTATTGTACGTGAAGAGTCAGTAGGTGAGGCGTTACTGCAAAGCTTACAGCGCAATGCTGATCAGCAACATTTGCTTATTGTTGCTGATATAAATCACTCTTCGTGCCGACAGAAAATCGAACAACAGATAAAAGCGAAACAGCTTGATATGCTAATTAATTTAGCAGGTATCAATCAGTTTGCACAGTTCAGTGAGCAGTTGGACCAAGATATCGAAAAAATTATCCAGACCAATGTAATCAGTGCAATGTTGCTTACCAAGCAATTATTAACCCATTTTAGTGAGCACCAAAAGGCCACTATTATCAATGTAGGCTCAACTTTGGGAGCTATAGGCCATCCAGGTTACGTCGCTTATTGTACGAGCAAGTTTGCATTGCGCGGGTTCAGTGAAGCCTTGGATCGAGAGCTAGCAGATAGTTCGATTCAAGTGAAATATTTCGCACCGAGAACAACGCAGTCCACGATTAACAGTGAACAAGCGGTTGCGATGAATAAAACCCTAGGTAATACCGTGGATAGTGTTGATCTAGTAGTGAATGAATTCATGTCTTTTATAAAAACGCCTCAAAAGCAACGTTATTTAGGTTGGCCTGAAAAGCTATTTGTAAAAGTAAACGCTGTATTTCCATGCTTAGTGAGTATGGCTTTAAAAAGTAAACTAGCAAAAATAAAACAATATATTTGAAATTAAACAACAACGTATTCAACAACAGCCTGAACCATATTAAGCGTAAATACCTTGTATCCGTAAGTGATGTAGGATTTTAGCAAGCGGTTTTGTTGAGTGGTTCTAGATTAAAAATTGAGGTAAAAGCATGAAAACTAAAACGATCATTGCAATATGTGCATTAATGTCTATCAGTGTCATTGGATCAGCTAACGACACTATTATAGATGAAAAGAAATCGGTGTTACATTTACAAAAACAATGGGCTAATATTAAGTATCAAACGCCGAAAAAGGAACGTCAAGCAGACTTTAAATGGCTATCAAAAGAAGCCAGCCAAGCGCTAAACCTTTATCCTAACTCAACTGAACTACTTATTTGGCAGGGAATTATTTTAAGTACCTATGCTGGTGAAAAAGGCGGATTAGGAGCGTTGAGTATTGTAAAAAAAGCCAAGGTTATGTTTGAAAAAGCGTTAGATAAAAACCCAGAAGCTCTTCAGGGTTCGGCGTATACCAGCTTAGGTAGCTTATATTATCAAGTTCCGGGTTGGCCTCTTGGTTTTGGTAATGATAAAAAAGCAGAAAAGTACTTACTTCAAGCGCTGAAGCTGAACCCTAATGGTATTGACAGTAATTTCTTTTATGGTGATTTTTTACTAGATCAAGGGCGTAAAAAACAAGCCAAAAAAGTATTAAATAAAGCTCTACAAGCTCCGCTACGTGAAGATAGACCACTAGCAGATAAAGGCCGTAGATTAGAGATTCAAGCATTACTAAAAAAGCTTTCTTGATAACAGTAGTATAGTCAACCAAGTTAAGGTGAAGGTTACTTACCTAAACCTTTAAGCCATTGCTGTCTGATTAAAAAAATATAAGCTCTCTAAGTTATTGATTTTTGTTTTTCTATTATGCTTAAATCGATATCTTTTAGCGAAATGACACTTGTCGTTAACGTAAAATCAATGAGTTAGAGAATAGCAAAAATTAAAGCGGACACTAATGCCTTTGATCAAAGGCTAATAACAGTATCTAGCTAAAAATAGCACTATAAATTTAGGAAATACAAGTGGTTAAAGTATTATTGGTTGAAGATGATAAGCTGATAGGTCAAGGTGTTAAATTGAATTTACAGCTAAAAAATTATCAAGTTGAATGGGTACAAGACGGTGCCAATGCTTTAGCCAGCTTGAAACTACTGGAGCCTGATTTAGTTATTCTTGACTTAAATTTGCCGAATGTTAGTGGTATGGAAATTCTTCGCCTTGCCCGATCACAAGGCATAAAAACACCTATTTTAATTTTAACGGCTAGAGATGCAATTGAGGATCGAGTAACGGGGCTTGATAAAGGAGCGGATGATTATCTAGTAAAGCCATTTAGTATTGATGAACTAGATTCTAGATTAAAAGCTCTACACCGACGATTCCACGGGCGCAGCGAAGAGATTATAAATTTTCAAGAGATTAAAATAAATACCCAAGCGCGTCAGGTCTTCTTCAAAGGGGACTGCATTGAAACGAGTCGTAGGGAGTATGATTTACTTGCACTTTTTTTGGATAATGTGGGAAGAGTGTTAAGTAGACGGCAAATAGAAGCGAGCTTGTATGAAGACGATGTTGAAAGTAATGCTCTGGAAGTACATATCCATAATTTACGTAAAAAATTGGGTAAAAAATTGATTACAACTGTGAGAGGAGTCGGCTACTTTGTTAAAGAATAAAGGGCAATCGATTTATCAATACCTATTAAAACGCATAATAGGCATCGTTATTATTAGCGCGATTGTGATGATGACTAGTTCAATTTATTACCTTAATCATGAGACAGAAGAAGTCTTCGATGCATCTTTAATTCAAACCAGTTTTCTGGTTAAAGCCTTGCTGCCTCCACAGTTAAACATTGGTTCATTTGCTATACCCAAAGATTTACGCTTCAGTCAGTTTGTTAATTCTGACAGTTTCAATGCTACCAGTGGCGAAGAAGAGGATAACGAGAAGGTTAATAAATATGAAAATGATCTGGCAATTATCGTACAAGATAAACAGTTGAAAGTATTATTTTCTACTATTGATTCAGCTGTTGAGCTTAACCTAATTCATGAAGGTTTTGATTATTTTACCATAGCAGGAGAAGAATGGCGGGTATTGAGCCTTTTTGACAAAGACCGAAAAGTTTGGATTTCAAGTTTGCATAAACGTGAAGTGCGTGATGAATTAAATCTATATATGATTTACTCGATATTACCCCCAATCATCGTGAGTACATTATTGCTACTAATGGCTACTTTGGTTGCCATCAAAAAAGGCTTACTTCCATTAAAAAGAATCAGTCATGATTTGATTTCACGTGACCCTGATAATTTGACTGCTATTTCTGAACATATGATGCCTAGCGAAGTAAGGCAAATAGTGACTGCACTCAATACTATGTTTGCAAAAGTAGATACCACTCTTACCAGAGAGCGGCGCTTTACCGATGATGCAGCGCACGAACTGCGTACACCGTTAACCGGAATGCACTTGCAATTAAATCTGTTAGAAAACAGCGAAGCCAAAAAGATGCTGGGGCTCGGTGTAGAAAGGATGATACGTTTAGTCAACCAATTATTGCAATTGGTGAGATTAGAGCCTAGTCAAAGCGACTTAATTACAACTCAAAGCTGCGATCTCAAGCAGATTTTAGCCGGCTCTATTGCGGATAGTTATCCATTGGCGATGCAAAAAAATATAGAAATAGAGCTCATTGCGGATACCAGTGTGAGTATTAAAGGGAATTCCATACTCATTGAAGTCTTAGTTAGAAATTTGTTAGAAAACGCTATTCATTACAGCATGACAAGTAACATTGAAGTTATATTAAAAGCGCAGGAGAGGATTCATATTTTAATAGTAGATCATGGTAAAGGGTTGTCTGACATGGATAAAAAAAATGTATCTAGACGCTTTTATCGAGTGAACAAGAACGATGGACTAGGTTCTGGGCTCGGCCTTTCTATAGTTGATAATATTGTTGAATTGCACCAATGGGAATGCAATATGCTAGATACGAAACATGGCGGTTTAACGGTAGAGATAACGTTGGACAATAAAAAATATTGATATCCTTGGTAACGTCGTGAAGTTATCTAAATTATTGAATCATATTTTTACGGTAATAAAAGTTGAAAAATAGACGTGCGTATTCGCTTAAATTAATAGTCTTTTATACGCTGTTTTTGCATAGCAACTCAATTAGTTGCTAAGCATTTTATAGCGGCTAAAAGCACTTGACCCCACCGGTTGGTCGATTTATATAGTGGTCTCGATGTATTAGTTAATCGATGATTGGTTTTGTCAAAACCTCTGATTGGAATAGAGCACAGAAAGAAAATGTTATTTTCGAAAAATCTCGTACACTTAAAATCATACTTTCGATGAAAATATCTAAAGAAGCACTGGCTGTGAATCTTTTCTATATTTGAGATAGCAATACCTTATTGACGTTGCAATTAATAAAGTAAATAGATAATAAATCAAATGTAAAGTATGATTTTTAGCTCACTATATTTCACTATGCTATCTTTTTAGATGATTTAAATTTATATATTTTAAACACAGGTGCTATCAATGTTAAATTGGAAATTATTAACACAGGTTATTATTATCCCATTATTATCGGTTGCACTAAGTGGCTGTCAGTTAATTAGAGTTGAACAAGCCTCCTTTTCTCCCAGTAGTCCTCTTCGCTATAATGAACAAGCTGAGCATATTTTCAGGCCTTTAGGTAAAGAGTTATTTGTGCTGAAGGATAAAGCTAATAGCTTACAAAAAGATGGCTTTAAAAGGTTTTGTCAAAACACGACCAATATCTACTGCAAAAATAAATTACCCTATAGCCGATTTGTGGGAATGAAGGGGTATTTTGATAGCAGAAAACCTATAAAAACAGATAGCAAAAATTTTGCTTTTTACCCAGTTGTTTTAGAAAATGGCAATAAATACTTTTTTGTTGCCTTGCAAAGCGAAGGCGGTAAGTATGGGAAAGCCTCTCCGATACGCTCTGTTAGTTTAGATCAGCATTATATCGAAAAACCACTAGTGAAAGGTTCTATCATCTCTATTATTGGAGAACATACTAGCTTTGCAAAGCACTTCTACCAACTCAGTAATGGTAACAGTATCGAGAAAATACAAGTTGAACATATTCGTGCCATTAGTGCCAAATATGCAAACCAGGCAGAGGTGGGGGAGTTACTATTAGGTAACTTTATCGAACGAAATGAGTTGTATAATTCTTATTTAATTTACCCAAAAGCTAATGTTACAGACATGAGTGGTGAGCAAAGTAATATAAATTTATTGATTGGCATTAATGATCAAAACCAGTGGCTTCGTTTTAAAGTTAGTCATTTAGGGAGCAAAAAACTGCATATAAAATCCTTTAGTGTAGTGGCTGACGATATGATTTGGAAATCTCCTGATTTACAGTTTGAAACAGTAAAGGTTGCGCAAAAGTATCAGCAGTCTTTTGAAATTACTGCGAACAATGCAGAGTTAAAGCTAATTAATGCATTATCTGTTGCATCTCAAGCCACGCTAAAATTGCATACGAATGAAAGATCTGTTTCACAAAAATTGAAAGAACACCAAAAACAGCAGCTTTTCGATATTACTAACCTCTATCAGCTATTAGCCAAAAACTAGTTAGTGTTCATCCTGAAACGAGAGCGACTCAATGATTCAAGATACGTACTACTAGAGATGGGCGTTTGGTTATTCCAAACAACTCTACCTAGTGGAGAGTAGATTGTGTCAGTGAGGCGTTCGCAGTAGGCATTCGTTTCTGGATGGGCACTAGTTAATAGCGTGTCCCATTGGGCAGTAATAGGCTTTGCTATAGTGCTATGGATAGTAATCTTAATCAGGCCTATATACACTAAGGTTTTTCTTAAGGGCTACTCTTATGTTCTGCAAAAAACTCAGCTTTTCATTTAACTTAACCAGATTGGCCGGCAGCATAATATTACCAATTTTAATCAGCAGTATTGGTATGAATTCAGTAAATGCTGAAGAAATAGGTAGTGTAGATACCAGTTTTAAATTGATCGGTGCTAATCATAAAATTGTTATAGAAGCTTTTGATGATCCTAAAGTAAGCGGTGTATCCTGTCATTTATCTCGAGCTAAAAAAGGAGGCGTTTCAGGCAGCCTTGGTCTAGCAGAAGATTCTTCAGATGCTTCAATTGCTTGTCGCCAAGTTGGCCCTATTAAAATAGAGAGCGAACTTAAAGACGGAGAAAAAGTATTTAAAGAACGCACCTCGATTTTATTTAAAACAATGCAAGTGGTCAGAATGTTTGATAAAAAACGCAAGGTACTTATTTATTTAGTTTACTCAGATAAACTGGTGGATGGATCACCTAAAAATAGCATTTCAACCGTGCCTATCAGGCCTTGGTAGTATGCTTGCGGTATTCGTGAAAAATTGCGTAATAAATGACAGAGTAGTTGTATGCAAACATTAAAAAAACTATCAAACTTTCTTTCCCCCCAACAGCTGATTAGTGACACTAGCGCACAATGGATCATTGAGTGCTATGCATATGCATTGCAGAACTTTGATGAGCAAGAGTTTTATCAACGCAGTGTGTTAGTTAAGCCTAGCAACGAATTTTTTCCAGGCAAAGTTGCTAGTATTGAAGAGAAAGCCGAAAATATTTTCCAGCACTGTTTGAAATATTCAGGATTGCAGCATTGGCCGTTTCAGTTATATCACCCTGGCGAAAAGGCAGAAACGAGCCTGCATAGTTTTGGCTTTGAGGTACTTAAACGTAATTCAGCAGGTAAATTAGAGAATCTAGCGGTTAATGAAAGCTCACCGAGCCCTGCTATTCCCATCCCACCTATGATGCTAAGTTACAATCCACAGCAAACGCTGAAGCCAGAGGATCTTGCGGCAAGCTATGCTCAATTACTAGCACAACACTTGATACTACAAGCGAAGCAACTACCGCCGGGCGGAAGAGATTACTTTATTGAAGCAAGTGAAGTTGTCGGAATTTTCATGGGCTTTGGCATAGTTATGTGTAATTCTGCTTATACTTTTCGAGGAGGGTGCGGCAGTTGCTTTAATGCAGCAGCCAATAGGCAAGCAAGCTTAGCAGAAGGTGAGGTGTTATTTGCATTGGCGCTGTATTGCCATCTGAAAAAGATTGATGCTGGCGAAGTGACTGCGCATCTTAAGAAACATATGAAACGTGGTTATAAAACAGCAGTTAAGCAAGTGAGTAATATGGCAGCTAATAATTTATTAACAGCTTTGCACAAACCATCAACTTAATATAAGTATGATGGTTGAGATTTAAAGGCTTTTTTGTCTTTCAATAAATGCCAGCAATTAAATATTGCTGGTTAATTTACCAGTGATTTCTAAATTCACAGATTTATACAGCAAGTCAAATTTATCGAGGTAGTTAGTAATACTCATAAAAGTTGCCGTTTTTACTGTTGAGTTATGATCAGCCGTGGTTACTCCGCCAACAAAGGCACTGCCTAGCATCAGTTTAAATGGGCTTGCATGTACTTTTTGTGGTTTAAAATATGTATTATTATTGGCATATAATCGTTTTAGATTTGTTGTTTGATAGATAGCTGAATTGAGCATTAGTAGGGTGTGTTCAGTACAGTTTTGAAAGCGGCTATTCATTGGATTTGCGATGACTGAATAGTTTGCGTTATGTAGCTTTTGCGCCGCGCCTGAATTGATAGACTCAATCAAGCGCTGTTGTACTGCAGGTGTTGGAATGCTGATGCCCGCAGTAAGCTGTTGTGCTCCCCAAAAAAAATCTACCGGATAATCAGTTACTAAATCACTAATGTGTGGCTGTTTATTACGCTGGTATAAATTATGAATAACGTAGCCTTTCGCCTTTTTACCACTTTTTAAGGTGGTTTGTGAGTAAACAGCAATGGCCGTATGGGTGTATTTAATGCCCTTGGGTAAATCTTTAGGGTCTCGTCCTACTCGACCAATAATAAAAGCTCTAGCACCTTGTCTCGCAGCATAGTGCTCTACTTGTTTGGCGAAGTTCGAGATTTGTATAGCAGAATATTTTGCTGGTGTATTACTCTGGCTGCCCGCCATAACAGGCACGCAAGTCGCTAACAAAACGGCAACAATCACTCTTTTTAAGCTTATAAATTGTCTATTGAATGTGCGCATATAAATCCCCTTTTTTATTGATTAAAATCAGTAGCTAACGAAGTTATTGCATTGCTTGTGTAGGTGACGGATCCTGGGTGATGACAATATCCGTCACTTCCAGAGGTTCATAGCCTTGAGCAGATTCCAATAATGCAGACCCCGCTGCAGCACTTGCAGCACCGACAGCCCCCACCACAATCAATGGCAGTGCCACAACACTAGCGGCAACTTTAGCAGTGCCTACTACCATATGAGAGCCCGCTAAAGCACTATGCTTGCTTGCTTGTGCTGAGTGATTCGAAGAACCTGGAGCGGCAACAGCGAATGATGAAAACAAAGCGAGTGTGACGATAGTCATTATTTTGTTGTTAATTGATTGCATACTAGTTACCTATAAATTTATGTTGAGTGCCTGTTGAGCTAATCAATTATTCATTTATTCGAATTAAAGATAAACTTTGTTATTTGTTGTATAGTTATCTGCCACTTTAAGTATAGAAATACGATACCATGAGCCAAGTTGAACAGATTACTTCTATTGTTAAAGGATTACTTAAGCAGCAAAGAATTACTTATTGTGATTTGGCAGCGGCATTGGCAATGAGTGAGGCTAATGTAAAACGTATGTTTGCTAAACAAGCGATTAGCTTGCAGCGTTTGGAGCAAATATGTAACGTTTTAAAGTTGAGTATGAGCGAGTTGTTTTTGTTAATTGAAAGGCAAAAAGAGCAAGTGACGACTTTAACTAAAGAGCAAGAACAGCAGTTAGTCAAAGATGTTAGATTACTACTAATTGCTGTTTGCGTTAGAGATGCTTGGACAGTTGAAGAAATTTTACAGCATTACCAAATTGGTGAGCACGAATGTACACAATTATTGGCTCGCTTAGATAAGCTGAAAATGATTGAATTATTACCGGGTAATCATTATCGATTATTAATTGCTCAAGATTTTAAATGGCTTCCTAATGGACCTTTAGAGCGTTATATCACACACTATGTGCTGAAAGATTTCATGGCAGCGGGATTTAAAGAAGCCGAAAGTTTTCGCTTTTATATGCCGGGGACTTATTCGGTAACCTCCGTTGATTTTTTACGCAGACGTTTAGAAGAACTGACCAGGGAAGCCGCCAGTTTAAATCAGCAAGATGCAAAGCTACCTGTCAGCCAAAGACAGCGCATTGGTTTGCTGGTGGCTATGCGGCCTTGGGAGTTAGAACAGTTTCAGAAATTGCGTAATTAAAGCTGGCCTAAAACATTAACAGTACTGCTGCTAGATTTCATATGTTACTTAATATATCGAAAACCCCCTGAAATTGGTTTTAAACAAGAATGATGTATTGAATGGTTTAGTTTTTTACCCACAATAGACGTTTTTTAGGGTTCAAAACACCTGTTTAATTTATAATTATACCTACGACAATCACTAAAATAATGACTGAGTTGATTACGGGCTGCGCCGACAAAAAGCGTTATATAACTGACAAAATTGCGAATATTAAATAAAGAAGAGAGGGTTTATGGAACACAGTACTAAATTTGGGAACTCACTTAATGCCATAGTGATGTTTTTTTGTATCAACTTGTATTTAATTATTATTTTCGGCACTGGCACCTTCAGTATGAGTGTATTTGAAGATGAAGGAGCTATCTCAATTATCACTATTTTACTGCTCTTGTTGGCGCAGCTTTTTGTTCTGCAGGAAGCGGCGTCTACCGATACCAAAAGACATAGAGTTGACTGGTTATTATTAGCATTTGTTTTGCAAATTTATTTAATGCGCGAGGCGGATTTTCACCGTGTATTTACAGATATAAATATCACTCAAGGAAAGTTCTACAGTGACCCGAGCAGTCCACTGTTGGCAAAAATAATTGCTGGATCTTTCTTGGTTAGTTTTCTTTTTTCCTTTGTATATCTTGGTGCTAAATATTTTAAGCAACTACTCTCTTCTTTCTTGCAAATGAAGCCTTGGGCAGTTTCTAGTGCACTGTGGTTTAGTTTGCTTTTCCTATCTCAAGTTTTAGATAAAACACAACTTAATTTCTCGGAAGATCTTCGATTAAAAAATATAGAAGAAATGCTAGAGTTTTCTGCCGCAGTGTATGTATTAGCGGCAGTTTTTTTGTGGCGAAACAATAAACCTACAATGACCTCAGAATAAGCAATATGGGATTAAAAAATAGATATAGTCTATTTTTGGCATGAAACTGGCCTCAGAAATATTCAGGGCGTCATGTATTGCCCTATAAGCAGTAGAGGTCGTTGTTGTAACACAAAAATCTGCGATTTTTCTGATGATCTGCAGCGACATAATGCTCGTAAGCTCCAGCCTCTCTGTTTTGCTATGTCTGTTGCGGCAACCGAAAGTTAACCATCAATTTAGCCGAGCAGGCAGTTACACAAGCTTATGCAGAGAAGCTCGGATTAAGGTAAGGGGATGAGTTTGTCATTCAGGTTAAACTGTATGTTCTATTGGTTTCACGATTGACTTTCTTTTTGCAGAGTTTTCAACTTCTTAAAAAGTAGTTTTTTTAGCTAAACTAGGAATTCATCCTATGTTTTTATAGAGTCAAATCACGGAAAATCCTTTTCGAAGAGATTAACAAGGACGAAGATAGTTTCTTTTTATGGAAAGCATTAATATTGCTCAGGGAAGATGCAATGATGACAAGGAAGTCCGAAATGTTTTGAACAAGGATATGTTTAAAGCATTATTTGTTAGGGATAAGGATATTACCTAACAAATTCACTTACAATGGAAGAGTAAGTATATTATTTTCCCCCAAACATCGGGAAATCTAATGAACTGTTTTAGGATTGAAACAGTATTAAATAAGGATGTTGAACTTTTGAGTTTAGCTAAAAATATAGCTGAATTCTTATGTTTAGATATTACATTTGCAAGCTGGTCTAATAGGAAATTATCCTATGTTATTCTACCTGGCTTTCAAGCATTATAGATCCATGGAGAGTTAGGAAGGATTCTAGCAAATCCCAAGATGGGAACTCAATATGTTATTAAAGGAATTAATAACATCGGCAAGGATGTCGAAATCAAGGGCTCACATATGGATATCATACGAGCCCCTTTTATTTTGTCTATAAAAAATTTTAAGCATTTGCTGCACTTTTTAAGCAGATACTTTACGGAGAGATAGAAAGGATTCTAAAGTTTCCTAGGATGGAACTCAAACTACTCACGGATGCAGTAGTTTCGATAAGGATTTCGAATATAAGGGCTCACATATGGATATCATACGAGCCCTTTTATTTTGTCTAAATTTTACCGATAATGTCCATTTTTAAACTAAACACTCTACCTCACAAAATAAAACAGCTTAATTTATAAAGATCATTAAGCTGCTTTGTTAATTATAATTTAGCCAACAATTCCTCTAATTTTATTTGATCTGCTACGAATCCATCTATGCCTGTCGTTAATTTCTCATTTGCCATGGCATCTGATTTTAACTCTGCCAAGAAAGCTGTTTCGTCTATGCTATTTTTCAATTTATCAGAAACAGCAGTATCAGCATTCAATCGGCAGGTTAAAGGCTCTTTTAATTCATCAAGTTCCTGCATCAATTGTGGGCTGATTGTTAAACGATCACATCCTGCTAGCAACTGAATTTCACCAATATTTCTGAAACTAGCGCCCATCACTATCGTTTGGTATCGATTGGCTTTATAGAAGTTATAAATACTTGCAACTGACTGGACACCAGGGTCATTTTCTCCGCTGAAGTTTTTATCTGGGTAACTAGCTTTATACCAATCTAAAATTCTGCCAACGAAAGGAGATATTAAGTAAACACCAGCATCAGCACAAGCTTCTGCTTGTCCAAAACCGAACAGCAAAGTTAAATTACAGTTAATCCCTTCTTGTTCTAATTGCTTCGCAGCTTGAATACCTTCCCAAGTAGAGGCCGTTTTAATAAGGATTCGCTCATTGCTGATACCCGCTTGGTTATACATATCAATAATCTGATGTGCGCTTTTCAAAGTGCCTGCTACATCATATGATAACCTAGCATCTACTTCTGTAGAAATTCGCCCAGGGATGATTTTTAGTATTTCTAAGCCAATCAACACTGCTAGCTTCTGTGTCATATTCGCCAATATTTCTGAATCACTACCACCTTGAACTTGCGCCCAAATCTTTGCTTCGTTCAGTAGCGGCGCATATGCAGGTAAAGCGCTTGCTTTTAACAACAGTGATGGATTTGTCGTTGCATCAACCGGAGTGAATTGTTTTATTGCTGCTATATCACCAGTATCTGCAACAACGGTAGTCATTGCTTTTAATTGTTCTAATTGGCTTACCATGCTTTGTATTTCCTTCTTTATAAAAATGCTTCAACTTTTTCAAATGCCTGACTCAACACTTGAATACTGGCATCTTTTTTATATGCTTGTTCACTAATAACGCGTCTAAACTGTTTTCCGCCTTTCATACCATGAAAGAGACCTAACATATGCCGAGTTATATAACTTAAAGGGACGCCAGCACTTAATTGCTGGGAAATGTAAGGTAGCATATTTTCGAGCACTTGCTCTCTAGTATTTACTCTATTTACATCGTTGTAAAATAACGCATCAACCTCTGACAGCACAGTAAACGGATTATGATAAGCTTCTCGGCCGATCATAACGCCATCAACATTTTCCAAGTGCAGCTGCGCTTCCTTAATAGATTTAACCCCACCATTAATTATAATTTCTAGATGGCCAAACAGCTGTTTAAGTTTGTACACTCTTTCGTATTGTAATGGCGGTACATCACGATTTTGCTTAGGGCTTAGGCCAGCTAAAATTGCCTTACGTGCATGCACGATAAATGTACGACACCCCGCTTGTTGCACAGTATTTACAAAGTCTTGTAACAACTCATCAGAATCTAAATCATCAATACCTAAACGGTGCTTAATTGTGACGGGAATATTAACTGCATTTTGCATTTCATTAATACATTGCGCAACTAATTGAGGGTGGCCCATCAAGCAAGCACCAATCATATTGTTTTGTACCCTATCACTAGGGCATCCGACATTTAAGTTAACCTCATCATAACCATAATCTTCAGCCATCTTGGCACATAATGCTAACTCTTGCGGGTTACTTCCACCGAGCTGCAAAGCAAGAGGATGCTCTGATTGGTTGTAATTTAAATGCCTATGCTTATCTCCGTATATAAGTGCACCTGTTGTCACCATCTCCGTATAAAGTAAAGTATTACGGCTAATGCTTCTATGAAAATGACGACAATGCCTATCCGTCCAATCCATCATAGGTGCAACTGAAATCGTTCTATCTATTGAATCGACTGCTGTGCGGGGCTTACGGGTTGTTTCTAATGTATTATTCAATGCTTTATTCTTGTTTATATTAGGTTATTTTTGGGCGTTTCTGGGTATACAGTGCAACATGAATTGCTACAGAAACACATGTAGCACTGGAAATTATATGGCAACTATATCAGCACGCACCCGCGCAGATGGAACTGTATCATACACAGCTCAAATTCGTATTCGCAAAAAAGGCGTCATTATATACCAAGAAAGTAAAACTTTCGATCAAAGAAAACCAGCAGATAAATGGGTTCGCCAACGAGAAGCTTTTATTGATTCGAAGGTATCGAGTTACTGATTGACGATTTAACGATTGGCCAAGCTTGTCATCGCTATATAAGTGAAGTTAGTTTGTTACCAAGAGGAATTGGCCGCACTAAAAAAGATGCTCTGCAGTATATGCAAAAACAGCAGCCCTTAGCCGACTTAGCTTTAGTAGGGCATTCTCTTATTAATTAATGGATTGGGTTAAATGGAGAAGCTCAGCAGGTGCTGCACCGGCCACTGTTGCTCAAGATGTCATTTATTTAAAACAAGTTCTTGAATACGCCAGGTCTGCCTGGGGAAAACCTGTCGATCTAACGCCGTTAGAAGATATTAAACGTCT
>JBALXS010000044.1:0-35620 GCA_036960485.1 Oceanospirillaceae bacterium | reverse complement strand
AAAAAGCAGCCTTTTGGCTGCTTTTTTGTGGGTGTTTTCTTAACAATAAACTACAGCGTTATAAACACTTGATAAGCGATGGCTAACACCGCAAGCCACGAAACTAGGTACACCGGCGTGCGCAAGTAAGGTAAACCTAAAATATACACTACAGCATAAACAACGCGTGCATAAAAGAACAAACCTGCCCAGAAACCAAGTTTTACTAACAACACTTCACTGGCAAGCGATCCCGCCGCTAGCACCACTGCAATGAATGCTGGCATTGTTTCTACCATATTCAGATGTGCGCGTTGCGCTCTTTGTGCCCATAAAGGCGCTTCTGGCTGCTTAGCAGGAAAGCCTTGTGGGTAATTATTGAGAAAAGTAGGTAACCCCCAAACGAACACCCGCGCTAATATATAAGGCGTCCACAACAGTATGGTTAAGGCACCACTTAGTAACAGATAATAATATAATGTACTCATGATTTTCTCCCTAGATTCAAAAAGCCATTGTGGATAATTTCCAACTTATTACCAAAGGGGTCAAGCACATAGGCTGTGTATACATTGGGTATTGGATAATCTAGCCGAGGTCCCGGTTCACCTGCACATTGCCCACCCTCTGCAATCGCAAAAGCATGAAAGTCATCAACGCTCTGCTGACTAGGAGCTACCAGCGCTATATGTGTGCCATTGCCAGCTGTAGATTGTTTTCCATTGTTGGGTAACATCACTAGCAATTCGACGCCCTTTTCGCCATAAGCAATAAATTTCTCATGCTTTACTTTTGGCAGGCAATCGATAGTGGCAAGCAAGCCGTCATAAAACCTACCTGCTAAATCAATATTTGATACGCCAACACTCAAATGGTCAATAATACTCATCGTATTTCTCACAAAAATATTAAACTTAAAGACCAGACACTCTTCGCCTGATCTCTATTTCTAGCGCTAATAAACAGTTATAAAGCGCTGGCAGTAGCGTGTTCAATGCTTTTCCATTGTTGCTCAGCTTTCGCAATGGTACCGGCTTTATCTTTGAGAAATAGCTTGTAGATATCTTCATTGAGGAATACGTAAAGCTTACCGTCGACAATGCTGGCAAAATTTGGATCGCCATCAAATTTCTTACCGACAGAGACTCCGAAGGTGCAGAAACCACCGTTTTGTGGAATATAGCTGGCTGGGCTAGCTTGGAAACGTTTCATACTTGCAGCATCGCTAAAGTAATAGGCAACGTCTTCATGGGTCGCTGTAAAAGTGGCACTGCCTTCTACTGCTTTACCCGTGCTAATAGCTGCAACTGGGTCAACACCATGAAGCCCTAATGGAGCACCCGCCGCTGTTAATCCAGGAGCCACATTGTGCTCGTCTGCAGCGGTTGCTAATGTTGAAAAAGAAAGCGAAGTAAGTAGGGCTACAGAAGCAAAACCTGCACCAGTAATAAGTTTTTTAGAGATAGTTTTAGACATCGTATTCACCTTTTATGTTGCGGCTTTTATAAGGCGCTTATGATCTTCAATTAAGAGCAAGTAAGCACCGAGCCGTGATCAAAACTGTTAACATCAGACTAATTGCCTGATTGAGCTCAGTCTCGATCAAAAGAGATGATATGTAAATGCTGACCTCTTATATTGGGATTTATCGCAAAGAGTTCGATACGATATGTATAGTTTAAGCTGTTTGTCGATATTCTCTTGGAGCAATACCAAATTTTCCTGAAAATGCACGGGTGAATGATGATGCAGATTGATAACCAGTTTTGGCAGCTATCTGTTGCACGCTCATACGAGACCCCTCCAACAGCGACACTGCTTTTTGTAAACGCCAATCCGCCAAGTAAGTCATCGGCCCTATCCCGATCAACTCATTAAAGCGCTGTGCAAAACGACTACGAGACATAGCCACTTCTGTCGCGAGTGATTCAACAGTCCATAGGCTATCAGGCTGAGCGTGAATTAATTGCAGCGATTTACCGATTTTAGGATCTTGAAGCCCTTCTAATAACGCTATTAGTTCAGGCCTTTCACTTATACCTGCTTTTAGTAATTCAATAAAAACGATTTCAGAAAGGCGCGTGACTGATGCAGCGGCACCTAATTGATCATCAAAGATGCGTTGGGTAATTAAACGTAACACACTGTCCAATAAAGGATGTTTAGCACGACAGCTGTTGGCCACTAACAGGTAATCTGGTAATACTCTTAATACCGGATGATCTGCTTGATTACGAAAGCTCAAATGCCCGCACACCAACTGCGTGGTGGCGCGTGAATCACCCTCTCCCACTGCTAGTACACCTTTGCCTTCATAACCGGTATCTACAAGCACTTGCTCAAGGGCCGGTGCCTCAGCATCTGGACTTGCGAGTAATTCATGAGGTACACCGCGCGGGATCATAATTAAATCCCCAGCACTGAGTTCAACACATTCACCGCCATTAACCTTTATGAAACAATGCCCTTGTATTACCAAATGAAAGCGCGCAACTCCCTCATGATAAGGCACAGCGACTCCCCAAGGAGCACTGAAATCCGTGCGAAAATACAATGCACCTTTCAAACCTAACGTATTAAAAATATCTTCCAGAATATCCATAAAACCCCTATTCGTCTCATATAGCGATACGAATAGCATACTATATAAGTAGATAAAGAAGCTAATGGTATAAATTCATATCGACAACTCAAAAATTAGTAGTCAACGATTGCTCTTCACATTCTACCGTGCCAAACAAAAAGCACACACTAGAGCAATCAAACCACCCATACCTAAACTGACAAAGGATAGCCCCCAAGCGATATCAACCGCGGCTACATCCAATACAACACCAAAGCTAATCGGCGCCAACGCCCCTGCCCCCATACCTAGAATAGAACGCAGGCCTAATGCTTTACCCAAATGCTGCGCTGGGACTGCTTGCGCCATTGCAGATGACATCACTGCTGAATCTCCAACAGAGGAAAATCCATATACCGCCACTGCTGCAAATAACATCACTAATGAAACGCCTGTCGAAATACCATCAGCCGTGTATAGCCAACCGACACTCAAAGAACAGATTAGCCCTAACGCGGCAAAGAAAATTAACACTGGGCGGATACCATAATGTTCGGCGGCATAACCAGAGGAAAGCGAGGCAATAGCCCCAGATAGATGTAGTGCAAGGGCAGTCCACAAGCCTAGTTCAATCGCCGTAAAATCATCACTGAGTACTACTGTTGCAGCCAAAAAAGCGGGCATCCACGCCCACATCCCCATTAACTCCCAGCTATGTCCAATATAGCCAAGTGTCAGCAATCTTGAGCGGCGCTGCTTTTTCGCGGTAAATAGCTGTTCTTTTTGCAAAACCGCCATAGGCAAAGCGGGCGTATTTCTCATTGCCGCAACGCCAAGAATCCAACCTAATACCGAGAAACTTGCAGTGGCGATAAAAGCAGCTTGATAGCCGTAAAAATCTAGCATAATAGTCGATAGGAAAATAGATATGATATAACCGGCAGACATCCCCGATATTGCCCAACCAATAGCTGAGCTTTTTTTCCCATCTGGGCTATGCACAGACACCAGCATGATGGAAGGGGTATAAGTACCTCCTTGTGCTAAGCCGATTAAAGCTAACAGCCACATCGCCGACCAAAAACTATCCGCAAATAAGGCAAAAGCTAACGCACTAATAGCCACCGCGGCACAAGAGAGCACAAATACTTTGCGGGCACCGTAATGATCACAGAGGAAAGAGGTTGCCAATAATGACAAAGCAAAGCAGATAGTAAACACACCTTGAATCAAACCACCCTGCGCTGCGCTCATTTGCCATTCACTGAGTAGCAAATTCAAACAGGCCGGGTATGTCATGAAAATTGCAGTAGTACAGATTCGTGCCAAAACCAGCAACGGTAAATTTAAGAGTGGTTTAGTAGCCATAATTCTCACAAAATTGCATAAAGGTTAAACAAAAGTAAGCCAACATACCTGTGATAAATTATTGTTGTCAATTAGATTAGTAAATACCAAGTAGAGGTAGTCGTTACCGTTTATCACAATCGTTTTTAACTTTTAAACTTTTCCTAATCGAGTTTAAATTGAAATAGCTTAAAAGCGTTCCATTTAGCGGTAATTTATCGCCAACATCCAATCATTAGTACAATATTCAACCAAAACAATATGCCCTATCATTTTACTTTTATGTAGCTAAATGGATGTCTTCACAAAGATGAAATTACGCTTTAACAGCTGCACAGGGTTTCACTGTTTGGGTTGATGGCAGCGATTTTACTATTAATGATCATTAGTTTTGTGGCTTCCGCCACTTTGAGCTCATTTATGTAAAATAATAACGTTGATAACCTACAGTTGGAGCAAACCAATGCAGATCAGTGCGATATTCCACCAGCTGCTAGCTGGGAGAATGATTGGATTATTTTCATCAATGGCACAGATAAAAGCGACAGAGCAGTAAACGCTATATTCTACGAACGATTTCACCCTTCTTTCAGGTACTTCTTTTAGCTGTAAACCTCCAGCGGGAAGCTATTAGCGTTTGAACAGACTCTTCAATAAAACGGCGCATTCGATTCTCAATGTTTGGAGCTCTAGATCAAACACGCATACTTGGTGCTCAATGGCTAAAAGCAGGGCAGCTCAGCTCGATAATGTCCGTGCCCTGTACAGTCACTTCTTGAATGTTACTCACAGTAATACACCTTAGGAAACGTCTGATGTGGCGGCATCTAGTTAAACACTCTTTTAGTAAAGCGCTTAGTATCTGTCGCGCAATGTTTACAACTCTTTCCCTGCCCGCCATTCTTTCCAGGCCATTACTGCATTCGCCCCAAGGGATAAAAAGGGTTCAGGTGGCAGCTTTGCAGGCGCTTGTTGATTGATTAAGAAATCATTTAACATCTCAGATTTACCCAATACTGCTTGTTCAGCAGCCATCATACCTGCGAGAGTGCCTTTCACCGTTCCAAGACCATTGTGGCAACAAGCAGACCAAACTCTGTCTTCTACTTCACCAAAAGCGGCCATCGAATTCAAAGATAAGCATAAGCGTCCACCCCAGCGATGCTCCATTTCGATGCCATCGAGCATCGGGAAACGGTTAGCAAAAGAGCGATCCTGAATCTTTTCTGCCTTGCGCATATTGCGATCACAGGCTTCGATGGATTGATTTAAAGTCGCGTGATTGCGCACTACTATACGATCGCCACTGCCCAAATAGTTAGAGAATCTACGCACGGTTGTGCCGATAGGATCAGCGGGAAGAATCCCCCAATCACTAGCACCGCCTAATCGCTTGATTTCTTGTCGGGTTAAAGCGCGCGTCATTGATGCGTAGGTAAAAACATGTAGTAACTGGCGTGGGAAAAAGCCAAACGATTGAATGTGACCATTCACCGCCATGATAACCTGTTTCGCTCGAATGCTACCGCGCGGAGTTACTAGCTTGTGCGTATTGCCAAGTTCCATAGCGGTGACAGGGCTGTTTTCATAAATAGCCACTCGCTTAGATAAGCCTTGAGCGGCTTGTCTGATAAAGGCCGCTGGCTGGATGACCACGGCTCCGGGGGTAAATAGCCCTTGTTGGTAAAAATCAGAGCCAGTCCAATCTTTCATTTGTGCAGCGTTACGCAGTTGATATTTCTCACCTAATGCATCTAAGTGCTTGGCGTAACTTTGAATATGAGCAACACCTTTATCAGTACCTGCAGCAGTGACTTTTCCACAAGGGTCAAAGGTTTGCTGATCCATTGCGTATTCTTGCGCCATGTCTGCTGCGAACTTTATCGCCGCTCTATTTAAGCGAACTTGTTGCAGATCTTGTTCGTGAGAGCCAGTATAGGTTTCAGAATTAAGCTCGTGAGGTAGGTCGATCATAAATCCACTGTTACGACCGGCCGGGCCATCTGCCATACGCCCTGCCTCCAGCAATACAATACTTTCTTCACTGCCTACTAACTGTGCAAGGCGACGTGCAGCCGCTAGGCCTGTATATCCACCGCCGATGATTACCCAATCAACTTGCCTATCAATACCAATATCTTCATCAAGTTCTGGATATGCAGCAACGTCAGGAAGAATGCTATTCCAAGCAGCAGGGCCTGGATCTTTAGGAAGGCGCTTAACATTTATTATTTTTTTACTCATTTACAGTTCCTGCCTTTTATATCGATCTTCATGCGCTACAGATATTAGTGGAGCTTGAATAACTGCACGCATAAAGAAAAGAGTACAAAAGTAAAGTGTGTCGAGTGTTAACTCAAGTCTAGCCAGATAGTTTTCAATTGTGTGAATTGATCATGAGCGTGAATTGAGTTATCTCGCCCACCAAAGCCAGATTGTTTATAGCCACCAAAAGGCGTGGAGATATCTCCTTCACCAAAGCAGTTAACCGTGACAGTGCCTGCACGTAGCATTTGAGCTGCACGTAATGATTTTTTAGCATTGGCAGTAAACACAGATGCCGCTAAGCCATAAACGGTATCATTGGCTACAGCCATCGCCTCATCAAAATCACTCACCGTGATAACCGATAAAATAGGGCCGAAGATTTCTTCTTGGGCTAATCGATCACTGTTTTTGACATTGTCATAAATAGTGGGAAGCACGTAACATCCATCGAGCGATTCTCCGCCATAAATCAGCTGGTGGTTCTCTTGTTTTGCAATATCCATGTATCCGGTTACTTTGTTGAAGTGGCCTTTATCAACAAGTGCTCCCAGCTGGTTATCTGGATTGAGAGGATCACCGGTTTTCCACTCTTTAGCATGTTCAATAACTTTCTCTAAAAGCTCGGCTTTAATACCTTCTTGAACAATCAGTCTGGATCCTGCAGAGCAGTTTTCACCCATATTCCAAAATGCAGCGGCGACTACTTGTTCAGCAACATTGTCTAAATCTTCAGCGTCATCTAGTACCACACAAGGGTTTTTACCACCTAATTCTAGTACTACTTCTTTAATATTGGAATCAGCTGAGTAATTTAGAAAACGCCGCCCAGTAGCAGTGGAGCCTGTAAAGGTAACCATATCAATATCCATATGACGACCAATGGCTTCACCTACGACACTACCAAAGCCAGTTACTACATTGAATACGCCATCGGGAATACCTGCTTGGGTTGCTAGTTGTGCAACGCGCAATGCACTTAAAGAGGTTTGCTCAGCGGGTTTAAGCACCACAGAGCAGCCCGCTGCGAGTGAAGGGGCGATTTTCCAAGCCAGCATCAAGATAGGGAAGTTCCAAGGCAGTACCGCACCTACAACACCTATGGGTTCACGCACAATCATCGAAACGGCACCTGAGCCGACTGGAGCTGTTTGGTCATATATTTTATCGATAAGCTCTGCGTGCCATGCGATAGTATTAACCACTTCAGGGATATCGATAGTGACACAATCTGCGATTGGCTTTCCTGAATCGATACACTCAAGAACCGCTAATTCATCACCAGACTCTTCAATCAATCTAGTGAATTTAAGCAAGATACTTTTGCGCTCAGCAGGGTGCATCTGGCTCCAGATGCCACTTTCAAATGATTGTCGCGCACAATCCACAGCGAAATCGACATCTTGCGAAGTACAAGCAGCGATATGGGTAATTAACTCTCCAGTAGCGGGGTTTATTGCTGGGATAGTGGCTCCATCACTGGCGGGACGAAAAGCGCCGTTGATAAAGCTCATTGAAGGAAGCGTTAATTCGCAGGCAATTTTCTGATACTGCTCATGAGTCAGTAAATCAGCCATTACTTGCTCTCCGCGCTGATCTTTGCAATCGTTAGCTTTAGTTCAGTAACAACTTGTGCCATTGCTTCTTTTTCAGCGTCATCTAGGCCTAGTAAAGGACGACGAACTTGACCAGAAACACGACCATCTAAGGTGACGCCGTGTTTAACACTTTGAATGAATTTTCCGCCCTGCTCTAACACGCTCATCAATGGCATCATTGCAGCCATAATACGGCGGCCTTTTGCGAAGTCGTTATTCACCACACAAGCGTTATATAAAGCAATGTGCTCTGTTGGTAAGAAGTTTGAACCCGCACAAACCCAACTTTTAGCACCCCAGGCAAAGAATTCCAAAGCTTGATCATCCATACCACATGCAACTTGAATATTTGGATAATTATTAGCTAGCATATGCAGGCGATTTATATCTCCAGAGCTTTCTTTAATGCTGCAAATATTGCTAGATTGCGCGACAAGATCGAAGAATTCCGCTTCCATATTTACCCCCATCCGATCCGGGTAGTTATAAAGCATGATAGGTAAGTCGGCGACACGATCAATACGCAGTGCATGTTGAGCGAGTTCATATTGAGTGGGAAGAGAATAAGGCGGCGTCGCTAGTAAAAGTACATCCGCGCCGTTTTTTGCGCCATCTTCAGCTAGCTTTTCTGATGCATCTGGATTAACTGAGCCAGTGCCAAAAATAATCTGCAGCTGATCACCACAAACTTGACGAGCAATTTTTAGTAGCTCAACACGCTCTTCGTGACTTTCAACATAGTATTCGCCCGTCGTGCCGCCAATCATCAGACCCTGCACACCTGACGCTAATAGGTACTGCACATGGGCAGTATAGGCTGCATAATCAATAGAGTAATCGTCGTTAAATGGCGTAATTACTGGCGTATAGATTCCTTCAAAATTCATATGGTCACCTAAGTTTTATCGTTATTTTGTGTTATAAAACGAAATGTAAATCTAGTATTTGAACATTTCATGGATAACCAAATAATACCGAGCAGAGCACTATGACCACAACCAACCTTTTGTTTAGGTAAAGCATTACTTTAGGTTATGGTAAGGGCTAAGTATTTAGGTTGCCTACATAGGTATCTTCTAAGGCAATAGTTGTCATAAACCAGTTTTTGAAGGCGTTAAGAATGACGTCATTGGCCTTATTTTCAGCGTAAGCCATGTAGTGAAGCTTCTCTTTGAATACTGCTGATTCACTCCCTATACGCACTAATAATCCCTGCTCTATCATCGGAGCGACTAGTTGATGCCAGCCAAGGCAAACCCCTTGATTTTTAAGCGCCATTTGAATCAACATATTAAAATCATTGGCATTAAATATGTTTGCTTCGGGCCGCGCAGGTCCCATTAAATCGATATCGTGAAATGCAAACCAAACTCCCCAGTCGACATGCTCAGCAATTTGCGAGCGACCATAAGGGCTAAGGTTAAGAAGATTTGCTGATGCTAACCCCTCTAAAGTGGTCAGTTCTGGGTGCAGTTCAAGATGCTTGGGCGAACAAACCGGATAAATCAGATCATAGAATAGCGGAATTGAATGATATCCTTCTCTTGGATCATTTATTTTATTGATGTAAATATCAGGGTATATACCAGGCTCCATCTGTAAAAAGTTATTGGTTGTGATCACGTTGACATCAATATCTGGGTGATCTGCAATAAAGTCAGGTAAATGGGATGACAACCAATAGGCTGAAAACGCGGGAGTACTACAGATAGTAAGCTCTTGCTTATGTCTTCCAGTGTTTTTGATACGCTGAGCAGCTTGCGCGATATTAACAAATGATAGATAGGCGGCATCGTAGAAAATGGTACCTTCTTCTGTGAGTACTACAGCCCGCCCAGAGCGCTTAAATAAAGTGACTTCCAAGGATGCTTCAAGATCACGAATTTGTCTACTTATCGCGGCTTGTGTTACGCAAAGGGCTTCTGCTGCGCGAGTAAAGTTTTGATATTTTGCCGCGGCGACAAAAGATTTAACCGCTCTTAAAGAGGGCATTTTGACCAGAATTTGATCAGGTTCTACGTGCTTAACCATAATTAACAGTATTCTATTTGATTGTTGGTTTATTGTTTACCTAGCTATTGGGCTCGCTATTAACTTTGTCGCTTTTTATTGAGCATTTGAACGGTATCTCTTTGGCGATTAGTTTGAAGCTAATATACTGTCATTAACGAGAGTCTCTAGTTAGGACCACTAACAAAAACTAAGGGCTCCAAGACGGAAAAATAAGGTCAACAATGATAATCAACAAAGGCAATTACCAGAACCTACTTCCTCAGAAAGCGCCTCCTAAAAACACCTCTGTGGCATTAAAAGTAGGCATCGTATTACCGCCAAATTTTACTTTAATGTCACTTTCTTGTTTCGTTGAATTTTTACGTCTAGCCTCTGATGAACAAGACTTTAGTCGTCAAATATACTGCAGTTGGTCTTTGTTGTCTCATGACTATCAGCCAATTAGCGCGAGCTGCGGATTCTCTGTTCAGCCTACCGCTTTATTTGATGACAAGGATGCAGAGTACGACTATATCATTGTTCATGGAGGTACATTACATTCAAATAGAGACATCCCTTTAGCACTGTACCAATTTATCGATAGCCAATATCAAAAGGGTATACCTATTGCAGGTTTGTGTACTGGCTCCTTTATTTTGGCAGAAATGGGTTTGATGGATCACCGACAGTGCGCCGTACATTTTTCTCTTGAGCAGATAATGCGTGAGCAATTTCCCAATGTCATCCCCGTTACGGATGAGCCTATCGTTCAAGATGGCCCTTTTACTACTTGCCCTGGCGGATTGTCTTCGTTAAATCTCGCCGCTAGACTAGTCAGTGATTATTGTGGCCAAATTCGAGCTAATAAATCACTGCACTATTTTATGGCCGATCCGAGCGTAATCGAATATAAAAAAAGTATTCATAATATCAACGACACTAGTTTAGATTGTATCGATAGGCGCGTTAAAAAAGCAGCGAGCCTCATGCATCAGCAACTAGGTGGAGACGATAACCTTCTCACAATCGCTAAAGCCGTGGGTATCAGTGAAAGAGAGCTAGGTAGATTGTTCAAACAATATCTGCAAAAAACGCCTTCACAATATTGGCGGGAAATACGTTTGCAAAGTGCTCATTGGCTAGTCATCAACTCTGATCGCTCTATCGCGCAAATTGCTTATGAATTTGGTTTTACTGATAGCTCACATCTAATTCTCTGGTTTAAGCGCCGTTTTGGTGAAACTCCAAATCGATTACGTAAACAGCGTAATCAAATGGGTATGCTTTAAACGAGTCGTTATTCTTGAACCTAGAATCAGCAGTTGGGTTCCTTTTTAGGCGCCGAGAAATTTTGTTGTAGGAAGGCACATATTGCAGTAAATGGTTGTTTCCTTTACAAAATATGTAACGCCCCTTTCCTAACTAGAAGGCGAAATTAATCAAGCGTAAAAGGGAATAGTTCGCTCACTCAATGAGTGAAGTGTCGATGACCAATTTATTAAACAAATTCAATTGATTGTTGTTACATTGGACGTTCAACTGCTGATTCTAGGTTGAACCGCCTGCGCAATGTACTGTGCAGCCATCAAATCTAGATGCGGACCTCCACTGTTTTTAAATAGTGTTATTTGTGATTGATGTTGTCGACCGGGATGCTCGCCATGACATAGCTGATATAAATCAGCAACGATATGAGATGCATCAATGACGCCATTTTTTATCGGATTACAAAGATCACCACAGCCGCTAATAGTAAGCTCACGAGTATCTACACAAACGATTGAGCGCTGGATCAGCTCATCATCTGATTCACGCATATCAGGTGTGTAAGCACCCACAAGATCAACATGGGTACCAGGTGCTACCCAAGCGCCTTTAACTAAAGCTTGTCGTGATGAGGTTGCACAAACAATAATACAGCTCTTCTCGACAGCCGCTTGTAGATCGGTTACCTGCTGGATCTGTGTGGTAGAAAAAGCTTTATCTGCTGATAGTTTTTGCACCATTTCTACTGCTTTAGCAGATGTTCTATTCCAGATAAAAAAGCGTTTAAGGCTAGGGAACATTAATCGATAAGCATTGGCGAATTGATAGGCGATTGGGCCACTACCCACGATTAATATATTTTCAGCATTTTTCCTAGCGAGAAATGATGCCGCTAACATCGAATCTGCTGCGGTTTTTAACCGAGTCAGCGCATCACTTTGCAAAGCAACTTTGGGTACTCCAGTCTGCGGATCAAAAAGTATATATAAGCCGTTTTCATTTGAAAGTTCAGGATTTTTAGATGTGTTACCTGGAAAGATAGCCGTTAATTTGACACCTAATGCTTGGCCACTTTGCCATGCAGGGGATATCAGTAATTGATTCTTTGGATCACTAGTTGCTGTTGCATCTACCAGCAAACTGCGATCACTGTTTGCTTTGGCTAAGCTGTGACCTCGGCGTAAAGCTTCAGTCAGTTTGTGGATATCAACTTTGGCTGTAATATCATCGTTAGAAATAAACTTCATATCTTAATCCCCACTCTTTATATCATTCTGAAGAAGCCATGATGAAACCTTGATAAATAAGGTTTCATCTAGCATCAGTTCCACTGATTAGCCTTTGGCTAATAGAGAGCTCTTAGCTGATTGAAAATAGGGGCTTACCTAAAGCACTCATAATCGGGATGACACCAAGGCCAGGCTGATCTGAGGCAATCATGCAACCGTTGCTGATGGCAGGACCGCCTTCAGCAATTTTCAAACTATGGTACTCATGAAAAGGAGATGATTGGAAATGGAAACCGTTTGGCGTTGAATGGCCCATATGAGCAATGGCAGATGTCGCTATTTCGCCACCCCAAGTATCTTCGATAGTCAGCACAATGCCTAATGAAACACACAGGTCTCTGAACTGACGAGCACGTGTTAAACCACCAATTCTGCTTATTTTAAGGTTAACCAAATCCATAGCGTGATCTTGATAGCCACGTAACAGCATGGCTAAGCTATCCATACATTCATCAAGAATCATTGGCTTGTTAGTATGCTGGCGCACAGTTAAACATTCCTCATAAGACAGGCAAGGCTGCTCTAGATAAATGTCGATATCTTTAACTGCATCAGCCACTCGCATCGCTTCATGCAAACGCCATCCTGTATTTGCATCGGCTGCCAGCGTTTGCTCGGAATTTAGCTGTGATGCCACTGCATTAATACGGGCTATATCAAGTGCGGGTGCGTCGCCAACTTTCATTTGAAATTGCGTAAAACCTTGCTCAGTATATTCAATTAACTTTTCAGTCATCGCGAGCGGTTCTGCACGGCTAATCACTTTGAAAAGCTGTACTTCATCTTGGAACTTACCACCTAGCAAGGTATAAAGAGGCTGATTCAAAGCTTTACCAAGAATGTCCCAACAAGCCATATCTATGGCTGATTTTACATAAGGATGACCTTTAAGCAGCCTATCCATGGTGAAATTCAGTTTATCCAATTCCATCGGATTTTCACCGATAAGGTTTTCTGCCAAGGTGGCAATACCGGTGCGAGCTCCTTGAGCATACGCTGGCAGGTAAGAAGGGCCGAGTGGACAAACTTCACCCACACCGCTAATGCCTTCATCTGTTTCAATAATGATGACTGTACTGTCAAAACTACTGAAAGTTTGCCCAGACCAGCTATAAGATCCCTCTTTCAGAGGTAGATCAACTTGGTATGCAGTAATACGCGTAATTTTCATTCATAACTCCTTTCAATTTGTAGCGCTTATCGATGCAGTAGTACTGCCGAAAAACGGTTTAAATAACCTTATGCGCAGCGGGCACATAGGTATTAATTTCAGTCATATTATTCTGAAAAACAAAATTCTAATAGTATATAAAAGACAATTTATTGTATAAATTGTAATATTTTTTACCAAAACTCAAACGACATTTAACGAAAAACAATCGAGCGAAATTATTGGTTTTAATTTTTGGTAACGATGTTTTTTAATGACCTGTTAGGAAGCGCAATAGCCATAAACACGCCATTCCACCGATCACAGGCCAAAATACACTGCTGCTATACCTAGCAATTAAAACAGTGACAATTGCTGCTGCTATCTGTTGGTAGCTAAAAAAAGGCGAGGTTAACCTCTGATCAAATAAGACAGCGGGAATACACAATGCAGCTAATATAGCGGGTGGCATTATCATCAAAACGTGCTTGGCGCGTTGAGTGAATGCATTGGCATTACCTTGAAGCTGGATAAAAGAAAGGCGCACTAAAAAAGTGCCTAAGCCAATCGCAATAAACAACAGCCAAAGCTGTGTATTAGTCACTTAATTTACCCCACGAACAGTTATAAAGTGCGAGAGCATTAATCCAGCTAATACGCCTGAGGTCACTGCAACGATAAAGCCGAGGTTATAGGGCAAAAATTGTGCAACAGCTGCACAGCTGCCAGATATTAAAGCCACTATGAACAACTGACGGTTACTGATCGTCGATACGAGCATCGCTAGAAATGCGAGAGGGATGGTAAATTCCAATGACAGGTACTCTGGAATACGCACACCAATGATTGTTCCTGCAATGACGGATACAACCCAGATAAACCATTGGTTGAATGCCGCCCCCACGTAATACCACAACCTTTGGGTAGGGTTTTGCTGCATTTTTTCTGGCATCGAACTTAGTGCATACGCTTGATCTGACAAGAGATATGCCAATGGAAATCGATAACGTTTTGCCAGTGGAGATATCAATGGCGATAAAGCCATACTATAAATAGCAAAACGTAAATTAATCACGATGGAGGTAAGGAATATCATGAAAAACGCAGCGTTATCTTGAATCAATTGATAAGTGATCAACTGCGCAGAGCCTGCATAAAACAGTATCGTCATCGCAATCACCTGCTCAATTGGCATCCCCAGAGCCACACCGTTAGCACCGGTAATCAAACCAAAAGGAACAACCCCTGAAGCTAGTGGAAGTAAATCTTTAGCGCCTTGCCAAAATTGTTGTCGCGCAATACTAAAACCCATAGCGATTCACCTCAGATACCACTAGCAGGAGCTAATTCTTGCTAGTGGTATCTATCATGATGTTGATCAGTTTATATAACCAAACAAGCGAGGCAGGTAGAGCGCCATCGGCGGCCAATAAGTCGTGATGAGCATGACGGGAAGCGCTGCGAATACCATAAAGCCCATAGCAGGTCGCATGACTTGCGACATTCCCACGCGACCAATTCTACAAGTCATGAACAAAATGGGAGCCATCGGTGGGCTGTTGCAACCAATCACCACACTTGTGCCGACAATCGCTGCGAAATGCACAGGATCAATACCAATGTTAACCATCACAGGCAATAGCAGTGGGCTAATGATCGCGACGACACTGATATCATCCATAATCATTCCAAGTAAAATCAGAAAGACATTCACTACCAATAAGATAATTAATTTGTTTTGAAACAAATCCATTAATAGTTCAGTGAGTTCTTGTGGTACTCGCTCAAAAGTGAAAATTCGACTAGCCACAAAAGAAAATAATAAGATGATCATAATCACGCCAGTTGTCGTTGCAGCTTCGACAAGGCAGCGAAAAATTTTCTTACAATCTAGCTCTTTATAAACATATAAACCAATAGGGATTGAATAGATTACGGCAACAGCAGCTGCTTCTGTCGGCGTGAAAATACCCCCATAGATTCCTCCTAGAATAATGATAGGCATCATCAGCGCGGGCAAAGCTTTCCAAGCATTGCTACTGATCGCATCAGCGCGCTCTCTAAAAGTCATGATCTTTGCGGTAGCATCTGGATTATTGCGCATTTTTATCCAGTTGATAAAGCAGAGTAAGAAAATCAGTAATATTCCAGGACCAATAGTGGCTAAAAAGCAAGCGGCCACAGATTGTCTTGTCACTACGGCGTACAAAATCATGGTAATACTGGGGGGAATTAATAAACCCAATAAGGAAGAGATACCTAACAGTGCACTAGTGTATTCTCGTTTGTAACCATGCCTTTCCATGGGGTCAATCATGATAGTGCCGATAGAGGCCACAGCCGCTGAAGCGGTACCTGATATAGCACCAAATATGCCGCAAGCAACAACCATTGAGGAGCCCATTCCTGTACGAGAGCCTCCAACCAATACTTCAACGAAAGCAACCAGACGCGCAGCCATACCGCCTGCTTGCATTAAATAGCCAGTCATTATAAATAGCGGCAAGGCAATCAGAATAATAGAGTTTAAAGACCAAAACCCAGTTGTCATCAGTGAAGATATATCAACATCGTAAGCAACAGAAAGTACCAGAGTCATCGCTGCAAATGAAAAAACCACCGGCACCCCAATCATCATTAGTACAACAACCGCTACAATTGCAAAAATAGCACCCATATTAAAACCTATTTATCTTTGAGATTAGAAGCGGGAGTCATGAACTGAATGAAATCATTCAGCAAATCTCGGCTCAAATAGAAAACCAGCAAAACACTGGCAACAAATAAACTACCTTGAGAAATAAACCAAGGTAATTGAAAAACAGTGGTGGTTTGGCCTTTTTTTACTCCCCATAACACTAAATCAAAGCTCCAAGTGACAAACATTACAGCCATAATCAATGAGATAGCTGTTGCGAATAAACGCATAAAATTGATCACTTTTAGGTTAGAACATATTACCTGGATGAAATCGGCACTGAGGTGAGTACGTTCACGAGAAGCTAATACTGCGCCAAGCATGTAAAGCCACATGGCCCCCATTAGTGCTAACTCTTCTAAGCCAAATATCGGAGTGTCTAGCACAGTACGGGTGAAAATTCCCAAGGTGAGCATGAACGCCACCGCAAGGCTGATCACCACTACGATGGGTTTAATTACAAAAGAAATTATTTGGTCAATAGCGGCAAACAATCGAAGAAGTTTTTTCATAAAGCTCTTAGCCCTTATATCTTAAAGGGAGCAGAGTAATCTGCTGTGTATATAGCAAATTAACTCTACTCCTGACTCAATAAATGCAGTGATTTACTGAGGTGTTGAGGCGTTCTCGCGAACCTTATTCATTAACTCGTTACCTAGCGTCTCTTCTGCAATTGGCCATACTTCTGCACGTACACGCTTAACCCAAGCTAGCATCTCTGCGGTACTAGGCACGATATACTTCATACCTGCTTCTTGAGCGGCTTTAATCCACTTGTCATCTTCAGCTTTAGCGGAAACAAACTGCTTATCGATAACTACCTGTGCAGTATCTTCAATGATTTTACGATCTTGGGCATCTAAGTCTTTCCAAGTATCATCACTCATCAGTAGCGCGTAAGATGAAAAGTTATGCTTAGTGTGGACAAAGAAATCTAATTGATCACGGAAGTATTCGTAATCCCAATAGATCACGTTGCTTGAATCGCCATCAACAACACCGGTTTGAATAGAGGTATAAACTTCGGCCCAATCAATTGGAACTGCCTGAAAGCCCATCGCTTTTAGAGTTTGCGGTAACGGAAAGACAGGTTGAGAGCGTACTTTAATACCTTTGGCATCATCGAAATTAGTTGCATAGCGCCCTTTCGTTGCAATACCACCAAAGCCTTCTGGGTAAGGTCCGAAATACTTCAAACCGATATCGGCATAAACTGGAGTTAATATGTTTTTCAGCCAGCCTTCTTTGCCGTAAGCTTTAAGAGCGTCTTCCCACCCCAAGGTCAAATATGGAATGTAGTTAACCGCCAAACGTTTGTCATAAGACGTTTGTGGCCAAGTCACCATCATATCAATGTTGCCCTTTACTAACTGGTCAAACATTTCTTGCTGGCCGCCGAGCTCTCCTTGATAAAAAATATTAACCTTCATGCGCCCATCTGATTCTTGCTTGATCAGATCAGCCCATTGCTGCATTGATTTACCTTGTGCCGAATCACGATCTCCAGACTCTAGCGCGAGTTTAAACTTGTAGCTGTTATCACTGGCGACGGCTTCCAGTGCCCCTGTGAGGGTAACCGCTGCTGATAAAGCAACGACCTGAGAAACTTTCAACATTTTTTTAGCTAACACTTTCATATAACATTTCCTGTTTTATTTTTTTAATTAGTTGAAAATAAATCATCTGAAATTTGAACGTCATCTGATTCATTCTGAAATCAACAGAGAAAACTTTTTTCAAAACGTTACTTAGTATAGAAACCTTCAACTGATATCGTCCAATGATAAAATCGTCATACATTCCATAACTTCTAGTTATTAAAAATGATGGCATATCTTCTCATTGAGCGTTGTTGGACTTTGAAATGGCTGTCTTCACTAGGATTCTCTGCTATCTAAACCAGCAGTCTGTCGGACTGATGCCCGAAACTCACCTAGCAATCTGCCTGTCTTAGCTGAGCGTAGCGAGAAAAATAAGAATTGACGCAGGTTTCTCGATTTTTGCGACAATAGCCTACTATTTAACGATAAAGAGCCGGAAATATGACCATACTCTGATTTTTCGCAATAGATTAGTCCAACAGGCTTATCTGGATTCCCCATCTATCGACAATATAATCATCTAAAGCAGAATTAATGCGTATTGTTGAATGGAGCGAAGAGCATGACAATCAATTGATCCCAACATGAGAGTGTTCTTACCCAGTAAGTCACCTTAGTTTCATTCAAACGCTGCTTGAAATGCATGGAGTGGGGTAAATCTTAAAAATCGATGAGAAATGCTGTTAGTAAGTTTCACGTTTAAACTCGGGTTGTTGAAAATCTTGCCTCGATCTCAATAATTTTACCGAAAACCTTAATATTAACTCTCTACAGCCCTAACAATATTTTTAAGCCGGGTAATGGAGACTGAACATTATGTTTTTACTTAATGAAGCCTCAGCATAACTTCATAACTTTATTTTTCTTATAAAAAAATCAATAACATCAATGATAGTTTTTATATTTTTTGAATAAATAAGGACTGTGCTGAAATACCTTAGTATTAGTAAAATATTAAATTCTTCGTTTTAGCAGTGAAAATAATACTAGATAAAGAGCCTCGCCCTTTATTTAGCGGTATGCCTTTAAACACAAGATTTGAGGTGGATATAATGAGGGTATCTGCTACTCATATTGTTAGCGCGAACAGCTAAACAATGGTCATGTTCGAAGCAAAATGATTAACCAAATAACTAAAAAGTAGCTAAGCTCTAACGAGTAGTCTTAAGCCTTTAATGTAAAGCTTTCAACATGAAGCTTAGCCGAAAAACTACCTTACTCGTTCCCGGGAACGCCATACGATTCTGAGTTGGCAGGATCGGCTGCACGGGTAATATATGCTTGCATCTGTGGCTGATAGTTGCTCCACAATTGCCCTAGCTCCTCAATAGGCGTTTCATGCCAATCTACGCGTAAATCAACTACTGGCCAAGCAGGCCCTGCATTGACGCGAAGCCCTGCGGAGTGCACCGGACCTAACTCTCCACCTGCTGCTAATCCTGCAGCTAACGCTTTAAGTAATCGCTGTGCGAGATGGCCACTACTTTGCTCAAAATGCTTCACCATCACTTGAGGTACCGCCGTATCTGCCAACATATTTCCCATCGCGATACAGTTTTTACCACTGGCAGTTGCATGTAAACCCAGTGCTTGCTCACCGCTAAAAGTACAGCTTTCGCCACTGTTATTAAGTATTCCGAGCTGGCGCCACTGAACATCACTATCAGCTTCACCCAGCGCTTGCATAATATCTTCTACTGCTTTTCCTTCAGCCATTAATTTAAGCGCTAGAGGCCCAAGATCTGGATTGGTAATGTTTTGAGTTAAAGCAACCCCAGTACCGCTCGCTGTGAACGCACAGCGGCTAGTGACACAAATACTTGATGAGCTAATAGCGCAGCCCAGCATACCTGTATCAGGGCAAATACCCGCGACAGAAAATGTCATAACAATTCCTTCTCTTAATTAGTGCATATAAATACATATAAATGGCGAGCCATTATTCTCCGGGGATCACCGCAATAATATCAATTTCCATCAACCACTCAGGTTGCGCTAAGCCTTGTACAACTAAGCCTGTAGAAATAGGAAATACACCTTTAAACCATTTCCCAGTCTCTTTATAAACCGCTTCGCGAAAACGTGGATCAGTGATATAGGTTGTTGTTTTCACTACATGGCTAATATCTGATCCCGCTTCTTTTAATAGCTGATCGACATTTTTCATCGCTTGCTCAGCTTGCGCGCCAGGATCTCCTAAGCCGATCAAGTTACCATCAAAATCCGTGCCTACTTGGCCGCGCACATACACAGTATTACCTGCACGTACTGCTTGGCAAAGGTCGTTATCTAACGATTGATTTGGGTAAGTTTCTTTCGTGTTAAACATACGGATTCGAGTATGAGTTACCATGTTGTTATTCCAAATATATGATAAAAAAATAATGGCGCTGTCGTATCAATAACAGCACCTTGCGCTATACAAATTAGCTTAACCTTGTGAACTATCGCGATAATCTAAATATTTTCGCTGTGTGTCTATGTGATCTGCAACGTACTTTGCATCGTGCCAAACACCCCAGATAAATGAAGATCCACGACGAGACTGCCAAGGCAAACCTACAAAATAAATACCGGCTTCTGTTGATACACCACGTTGATGCTGTGGTCTGCCTTGATCATTAAATGCATCAACTTCCATCCAGCTATAATCGACGCCAAAGCCAGTTGCCCAAATGATTGAATTAACTCCAACTGCGGCTAGATCAAGCTCAACAATTGGGTTAGTTATACAATCAGGATCAGCATAGATGTGACGCGCTGTAGGCTCCTCTGGCAAATCCAAACCATTGCGCTCAATATACGCATCTGCAGCATCTAACACTGCTAGATAACTAGCATCGCCACTGTTGATGTTATCAACCAAGTTCTGCTTGAATGTAACCACGCCGTCAACAAATGATTCGGTTAATCCCGTTAAAGTGATTCCCTGATGCGCTAAATTTCTAAAATCGACGGTTTGGCCACCGTGAGCCCCGCTTACCGCGATAGTGACATGCTCAGCACCGGCTTTCATTTCAGCGGCATCCCATTCACCTAACACACCTAACCACCACACAAAATCACGGTTACGATAAGCACGCGGTGGCCTGTCATGTGCACCGACTGACAAATACACTTTTCTACCTGCACGGCGCAGCTCATCTGCTATTTGCGCACCTGAAGAACCTGCACCTACCACCAGCACACCACCTTCAGGTAGCTGTTGTGGATTGCGATAATCAGCAGAGTGTATTTGCTGTAAAGAACTATCTTTAGGCGCGATAGACGGAATCACTGAACGCTGAAAAGGGCCGGTAGCTGCAACGATTCTTTGGGCATTGATCACTCCTTGAGAAGTTTCGACCCGAAAGCCTGGCTCGTTTTGATTACGCTGTACTTTAGTTACTGAGACTCCAGTGCGTATGGGTGCT
This sequence comes from Oceanospirillaceae bacterium, assembly GCA_036960485.1. GTDB lineage: Bacteria > Pseudomonadota > Gammaproteobacteria > Pseudomonadales > Balneatricaceae > Rs1. Next base: position 14,459 of record JBALXS010000044.1, on the reverse strand, counting down.
TTAAACTTTTTGGCATAGGCTTCAAAATAATCTGCCACTTGCTCTTTAGGTGCAAACTCATCTGCGCCAAGGTTTTCAAACTCTAATCCAGGAAAACGATCGTGCCAAGCGGGCCCATTCGCCACCAGTGAATCCCAGCGCCCAGTACGCCAGCGCTCTGCTATACGATCGCGCTCTAGCACGATATGTGGTACTGATAAATTACTTAAGTGCTCACTCATTGCAACACCGGCTTGGCCTGCGCCTATCACCAGTGTATCTATGCTTTCAACTGTCATGTTTGTATCCTGTTTTGCTACTCTGTTAGCCTGTGCTGTTTTTCTTAATTAGCTTAAGAGTAAAAGATACTTCTGGATTAATAAAATATTATTAACCTAACATTTAAATCAAAAAAAACTATGCAAGTATTTTTTCAGAGCCATCTTAATTAGCTCAATAAACCACTCTCTAAATAAAAAATACTAATCTAGTAGCCTTATTGAATCGTTTTTCCTAATATTGAATTCAATATAAGATTAAGACTTGCCACTAACACAAGCTAGCCGAGGAATCTTCCAATGCACTTCACACTCAAACATTTACGTTATTTTGTTAAAGCGGGAGAACACAGCAGTGTGACTCGTGCCGCTGAAGAGCTGCACGTTTCTCAGCCATCTATTTCAACAGCAATCTTGCACTTAGAAGAAGCCACTGGCTTACAGTTATTTGTGCGCCATCACGCGCAAGGCTTATCGCTCACCCCTGCTGGGCGCCAATTTATTCTTAAATCTAAACAATTATTACTGGATGCAGACAATCTTGGTCATTACGCTAACACACTCTGCACCAAGATAGCGGGGTCACTACGTATTGTCAGCTTCCCAACTTTTACGCCGATTCTACTGCCTTCGCTAATGAAAAAATTTATCGAGACCTATCCTGAAGTAAATATTCAATGTGATGAAAGCCATCAAAAAGATATTATCCAAAGCCTAATGGTGGGTGATTATGAGCTAGCACTAACTTATGATTTACAATTACCAACAGAGATAGAATTCGAGCCAATTATCGAATTTCCCCCTTATGTAGCACTAGCGAAAGATCATCCGCTGGCCGCGAGTACTGAGCTATCTTTAACTGAATTGGCAGAATATCCGATGGTGTTATTAGATTGGCCAATGAGTCGAGAATACTTTTTCTCGCTGTTTTTAAGTCAAGATGTCGAAGCTAATATTGCCTATCGCGCCCAATCCTTAGCGATGGTACGCGGACTTGTTGCCAATGGCTTTGGCTACTCGTTATTTAATACCCCATTAGTTAATAATCTAGCACTCGATGGCAGTGAAATAGTCGCGATCCCTTTAACTGGAAAGCTACGACCGCTACGTTTAGGCGTGGCTAAAATAGCCCATTTTAGACTAACCCCCATTGCAGAAGCTTTCATAAGCACCTTAAAAGAACGTGCCGCAGAGCTAGCTCAATCGGTATTTACCGATCAGCGTTTCTATAAACATCTAAGTCAATCTGAAGAAAGCACTAAAGATAACCCTTAAAAGCAGGTTCTATATCGCTACGATCGCAATTCTCGGATAGTCTTCTAGTGACGCCCTCAGTTACACCACCAGCTACATTACGGATACGATTAAAAAAGCAGCGATAACCCACATGGTGATGCCCACCAAAATATCTAATTTTTGCCAACTCTTCTCACTTTTAAACCAAGGCGCCAACGCTACTCCACCCACCACTAATAAGGTAAACCACAGAACTGAGCCGACACTTGCCCCAAAGGCAAACCACAAAGGCTCGTTACCTGGCAATTGACCACCAATACTACCAAGCAATACTACAGTATCTAAATACACATGTGGATTTAACAAACTGAGCGCTGCAGTACTAGATACAGCTGCTAGCAGTGACATCTTTTGTATAGATTGTTGTGCTAATCCTTGCGGAGCTAAGGCACGCCTAAATGCCCAAAAACCATATACTATTAAAAACGCCGCCCCAAAATAACTCGCTAACGTCACTAGTATCGGCTGTTCTTTAATAATAATTCCTAATCCTAAAACACCGCTATAGATCAGTGCTATGTCGATCACAATGCACACAAAACCAATCATATAAGCATGCTGTTTACGTATCGCACTACTAAGCACAAACGCATTTTGCGAACCTATCGCCATAATCAAACTGACTCCAATGCCTAAACCTTTTATAAAGGGGAAGAACCACATATCAAACGCCTATTGTTGAATAACCACATTAAAAAACTCTGCCTCTAAACAGCGCTAGGACTATGCTTTATACTCTTATATAAGTAAAATTAAATATATTTACTATGCATTAATTTTATTAATGACGATTTTTCTATAAAGCTATCGTCTTTATGCAAACTGACAAATAGGCAGGGTATATATGATTGACTCAAAAGGGTTAGCGGCATTTACAGCTATCGTATCCCAACGCAGTTTTGAGCGAGCAGCTATTCAATTATGCATTACTCAATCTGCCGTTTCACAACGCCTGAAATCTTTAGAAGAACAGCTAGGTCAAAGTTTATTGATCCGCTCACCACAAATTAAAACCACCGCGGCCGGACAATCACTACTCAAATACGCTAATAGTTTGCAATTGATTGAGCGCAGCTTAATGAATGATTTAGCGCCGAGAACTCAATCACAGTGGTTAAAAATAGCGATTGCGACAAATGCTGATACTCTAGCTACGTGGCTGCTCAGTGCGTTAGCACCTTGGTGCAGTGCCAATAAAGTGCTATTAGACTTAAAAGTTGACGATCAAGATCAAACTCACCAATTGCTGCGCAACGGCGAAGTCATCGGCTGTATTAGTTCAATTGAACAGGCATTTCAAGGCTGCTCAACAACGCCTTTAGGCGCATTAGAGTATCACTGCATTGCCAGTGACGAATTTATTAAACAATACTTTGCAAAAGGAGTGACTAGGGACGCTTTTAAAAAAGCACCGATGGTTGTTTTTAACTATAAAGATCAATTACAACATGAATATCTAGAGCGCTTTTTTAACCTTAACTCAAGGCAACAGCTACAGCACTTTATCCCATCATCTGAAGGTTACATTGAATGGATTATGCGCTCGATGGGTTTTGGTATGGCGCCTAAACTACAAATTCAGCGCTATTTAGATAGCGGTGAACTTCGCTTGCTTACCCCCGAACAGTCAATAAAAGTCCCTCTTTATTGGCAGCACTGGGGAATTAATACTGATATAAGCCGCTCCCTTGCACATCAAATAGAGCACTGCCCTGCACTTGCTCATCAAACTGAAACGGATTGAAAGTGCTTTTTATTGTGTCTGTATATTTATCACACTTTTAAGTACTTGGTTGCTTTCATAAGAAATTCCCGTTTTCGCAGAGCTCCTATTAACTTAAGGGAGTAATTGTTCAGTAACTTGTCGCGACCGTAATTCAGTAATTAAGCGAGCCATAAAAGCTTCACACTCTTCTAACTGTTGTGATTCGATATACTCATCAGGTTTATGCCCTTGATCCATACTACCGGGTCCACACACCAACGTGGCCACACCCAACCTATTACTAAACAGCCCCCCTTCTGTGCCGAAATTAATACTCGCTACCTCACTGTTTTGCGCTAGTTTGCGCACAAATTCAATCGCTTGAATATCTTGTGTCGTGCTTAACCCGGGATACTGCGTCGATACTTGAACATCAATAGTGCAGTTACTATCGATAATTTGCATTTCAGTGGCGAGCGTTGCTACATAAGCTTCAAACTGGGCTAAGAGCTGGGTTGGGTCTTCAGCACCAATGTTGCGAAACTCAAACTCAAAGTTAGCCAGCTTTGGTACAATATTAAGTGCGACTCCGCCGTTTACAGTGCCTACATGCACTGTGCTGTAAGGAATATCATAGCTATTATCAAACGGCCCCTGTGCCTGCTTTTGCTGTGCTAACTGCTCAAGCCATACAATTAAGCGTGCAGCATAATTAACCGCGTTAACCCCTAAAGGCGCCATACCAGAGTGGCACTCTTTACCGTGAACGGTGACTTTGGCGGCTAGCTTACCTTTATGAGCACTCACCACTTTCATCGAGGTAGGTTCGCCTATTATGCAAATGGCGGGCTTGATAGGCTGTGCTTCTAACGTGTCAATTAAGCGGCGCACGCCAATGCAGCCAATTTCTTCATCATAAGAGAAAGCTAAGTGGATCGGAATATGCAATGGCTGCGCTACCATCTCTGGTACTGCGGCTAAAACAACCGCAATGAAGCCTTTCATATCACTAGTGCCACGCCCGTAATAACGAGTTCTATCCTTTGTTAACTGATAAGGGTCATAATGCCAATTTTGCCCGGTGACAGGCACCGTATCGGTATGCCCTGACAACATAATTCCCGATGTGTTTTCAGTGTTTTTTCCAGGAAAAATGGTGCAATATAAATTGGCTTTCTTACCTTCTTCGTCATATATCAATTCACTTTCTATTTCGTGAGAGCTTAAAAAGGTTTGGATATACGCCATAAGCTCAAGATTGGAGTGGCAGCTGGTTGTGTCAAACGCGATCAAGCGTTGCAGTATTTCGAGCGTTAATGCCTGTGCCATGATGAATCCTATTTATGTATAGCTTATGTGAGAGATATTTTAATGATGAGCATAAGTTGATTCTCTAGATTAATAAAATAATAAATAATTCTGGCTTGGATTTATAAAAGCTATTTAAAGCTATAGTTGAGCACAGCATTTTACAAAGCTGAACCTATTTTTAACACAGTGGCGATCGTGCTGTTGTTACTTACAAATTGGGTTTTCAGCTCTTTGTATTCAAAAATATAGTGCCAAAAAAATTGTCTTTTGCACAAAAACAGACCCTCATATCAATTAATTGCACTTCAATTAACGTTAAAGATTGCTTCACCCCTTAGTGAGTGGTTTATAATCGGATTTTTATCACCTATGTTAGGATTTCGATTTGCAATCAGTACTCGAATTAAAGCTGGAAAAGCTGAAAGCCGCTGGCCAAGAGAATCTTTTAACCGATGTTATGCACGGTATTGAGAAAGAAGGCCTAAGAGTCACTCCTAAAGGAAGATTATCGCAAAGTAATCACCCTAGTGGTTTAGGATCGGCATTAACCAATGGTGTAATCACTACTGATTACTCTGAGGCATTGCTTGAGTTTATTACACCGGTGTATAAAAACTCGCTTGATGCAATCAATTATTTAACTGATTTGCATCGTTTTACCTACCGTCATTTAGATGAAGAAATCATCTGGAATGCCAGTATGCCATGTTATTTAGAAGGTGCTGACGATATTCGCATTGGCGAATATGGTACTTCTAACACAGGTAAAATGAAGCATGTTTATCGCGTCGGTTTAGCGAGTCGCTACGGAAAGATGATGCAAAGTATCGCCGGTATTCACTATAACTTCTCTCTTTCAGATGAGTTATGGCAAGTACTGCAGCTGATGGATGGTGATCAGCGTAAACTACAAGATTTTCGTTCCGACGGCTATTTTTCCATGATTCGTAACTTTAGGCGTCAATCTTGGTCACTGCTGTACTTGTTTGGTGCCTCTCCTGCGTTATCGGATTCTTTTATGCAAGATACCGATCATCATTTACAAACGCTAAACGGCCATACACTATACCTACCTTACGCCACTTCACTACGTATGGGTGACTTTGGTTATTCCAATAAAGCACAAGAAAGTTTAGATATTTGTTTTAACTATCTAGATAGTTACGCCAGCTCTTTACAATCTGCGATAAAAACCTCTTTCCCCCCGTATGAAGAACTGGGTATTAAAGTAGATGGCGAATATCGCCAGCTGAATTCCAATGTGCTACAAATTGAGAATGAATACTACAGCGATGTGCGCCCTAAAAGAGTTGCAGCACCGGGTGAAAAGCCTGTTGATGCATTAATTGATCGCGGTGTTGAGTACATTGAAGTGCGTAATACTGATATAAACCCTCTATTACCAGTAGGTATTGATAACTGCCAAGCTTTGTTCATGGATGCGTTTTTACTCACTTGTTTATTACAAGAAAATACTGAAATTGATACGCTAGAGTGCGATCGTATTACGAATAATAATGATTTAGTTGTGACTAGAGGGCGTGAACCTGGTTTAGAGCTTGGAACTGCGCAAGGTGATGTACCATTACCAGAGTTAGCTAACAGCATATTAGATCAAATTGAAAAGGTGGCTGCAGTCATCGATCATGTTAAGGGTGGCACTAATTACTGCGACAGCGTGAAAATGCAGCGTGCTAAAGTAGCTGATAGTGATTTAACCCCTTCGGCAATAATCTTAACCTCATTGCGCGAAAGTGGCTTACAGTTTACTGATTGGGCTTTGCATGTGAGTAAGCAGCATCGTGAAGATTTGTTATCGTCGCCAATAGATGATGAAGTTTGTGCTGATTTAAGTGAAAAAGTAAGCCGCTCTATTTTGCAACAACAAGAAATTGAAGCAGGTGATAATATAGACTTTGATCAATTTCTTGCAGAGTATATGAAAGGCTAAATGCGAGTTTTAACAATACGCGTTGATTAAATGAAGCAGACCAGCGTTCTGCTTCATTTTTAGCCAATCAACTATTGTGCTATAAAGCTTACGAAAAACAAATTATCTATATCGATGACATCCTCACCTTCTTCTTCAATTAAGCGCTGCTTAACTAACATAATCGCTTTTTTCGCCAACACTTTTTGTGCGGTAACGGTGCTCATAGATTCTTCGCTTTGAGCCATCAGCAAAAACAAAATATCATTGCGAATACCGGCAATATGGCTACTTACAGCTTGCTCAGTGGCAACCGACCCTACTTGAATAGTAATTTCACACTTAACAAAATGTAATTCTGAGGTCCCACCAAAATTGGCAACAAAAGGTTTTAACTCTACATAACCGGTGTAGTTAGCATCTACTTCTTCATCGGCTGCCACAGCAAAAGGGACCCACATACTCAATAGCAATATACAAAACGCCTTCAATAACCCTGCTGTTACAACATTTTTTTGTTTAGTCATTACCTTTGCTTCCATTTTTAGTCTCTTTTCTCCCTAACTCTCTTTAACGTTCTAGCGAGTACGCTAATCTAAGAATAATTGGGCATGAATTTCAGTATTATTATAGCTGATTGATCTTTTTACACTTGTAACAAAATATCCGCCAGATTTTAGCGTTAATAATAGCCTGCGCCTAACAAAAACCTAACAATACTTAAGTTAATTAATATCTGGCGTTGCTTTCTTTCGCTAATTTTCTTGCGCCCCTGATAGGCTTAGGATTAATATAAGGGAACATGCACTTGTAAGCAAAGGAAATTGAATATGTTAGAAAAATGTCAAGGAGCAAAGGAAAGGTGGGGTGGCGTTAGCGACATCATCGATTCTTGGTTAGAAGGTCGGCAGATCCTTATCTCCCATTTTGTTGCCCTACCTTCACAAAGTATAGCTCATGGTTTGAACGAGCGCTTAAGCATGTTTTGTGACCTATTAATGGATTACTTATCCTCAGGGCACTTTGAGGTATACGAGCAATTACTACGCGAGGGCAGTGAATTTAATGATGGATCATTAGAGGAAGCGCAGCAACTGTTTCCACTGATTCAACCAACCACTGATCAAGCTTTAGATTTCAATGATAAGTTTTCTTCTATGCGAGATCCAAGCGTACAAGAAATTCGGGAATTTGCCGAGCAATTATCCTCTTTAGGCGAAGCACTAGAAAACCGCTTCTCGTTAGAAGATAAAATGATCGAGCTTTTACACTTAACTCACAATGAAAATACGGCAAAATAATAACTATGCGACTGTTGCCTAAATTTGCTGTTATTTCTCTCGTTAGCGTTTTATTAACAGCTTGTAGCTCCGGTGAAGCTCCTTTTGATTGGCAAAACTATGCAACCTTAGGTCTTTACAGCGCAGCCATTTCTAAAGACGGGCGCTATGCTGTGATAGGAGCCCAAGAGGAAGGCGGCAGCTTATGGGAAATAGACTCGCAAGAGCGATTGTATGAGTGGAACCATCAAAAAAATACGCGCTCATTAATCGCTAAAACAGCTTTTTCCCCAGAGAATGAATTTGCCGTCACAGCCAATCAGCAAGATTTAGTGTTATGGCATACTAAAACGGGCATGCCTGAATGGTTTTGGAGCTCGCCTGGTGAAATACTCGATATTGCTCTGGCACCACAAGGGCGTTTTGCGCTGCTCGGTTTAGCCAATCACACTGCGGTACTCTTCGATGTCGTCAATGGCGGTATCAACCGCACTTTGCGCCACGGCGGCAGAGTTCGCTCAGTGGCTTTAAGTCGTGACGGTAGAACAGCTATTACCGGTGCCGACGATTTCACCACCAGTGTTTGGGATGTTGAAAGTGGCAAGCTATTGCACCAGCTAACGTTAGAAAATATTGTAGATACCGTTGCGATCAGCGATGATGGAAAAACCGTATTTAGTGCTAGCAGTTTGGATAAAGGGGTGGTTTGGGATGTTACCAGCGGCGAAGTGATCTCGCACATTAGTGGTGACGAGTCATTTATGCAAAAACGCATCAGTTATCTAAGCTCGCGATTTTCCAGCGACGGCACTGAGTTATTAACCGGCTCTTCTTCTGGTTCTGTACAATTGTGGGACATCCAAGATGGTGCAATGCTAAAAGATTGGCAAGCGCACAAAAAAGATCTATATGGCCCTAATAGTGTGAGTGTTATCGCGGTAGCCTTTGCGGATTCTGGAGATTATCTCGCATTAGGTAGTAACGGTGTGCTGAACGAGTTTAAATAAAAAGCGCATTTTAGATATAAAAAAAGGATGATCTCTATGTGAGTATCATCCTTTTTTTTAATACTTTTTAGCTATTGTTTAAACTATTACTTAGCTGCTTCTTCTTTTTTCACGATTTCAATGAGTTCAACATCAAAGATTAATGTCTCGCCAGGTCCAATAGACCCACCAGCACCTTGTAAACCATATGCTAACTCAGATGGGATGTACAACTTAGCTTTACCACCTTCTTTGATCAACTGTAAACCTTCTGTCCAACCTGGGATAACACCCTTAAGTGGGAAAGTAGCTGGCTTGCCCCGCTTCACTGAGCTATCGAATACTGTACCGTCAATTGAGGTACCTGTGTAGTGCACAATGACAGTATCTTCGGCGGTAGGCATTGCGCCTTTACCAGGGGTAGTGATTTCTATTTGTAGACCACTTTTTGTGGTGGTCACGCCATCACGCTTGGCATTCTCAGCTAGATACTTACTACCTTTTTCTTGATTTTCTGCAGCTGATTTCTCTGCCGCAATTTTAGCTTGCGCCGCTGCTTCTGCTGCTGCCACTTGTTGAATAGCTACTTGCGCATCTTGGAATTTTTTCAATGACGCTTCAATAACTTCTTCACTAAGCTGCGAATCTGCGCCGCTATAAATATCTTTGATTGCAGCACTGAAAGCTTCAACATCTAACTTTGCAAAGCTAGGTTGCATTTGCTTTGCCATCATCGCGCCAAAACTATAGCTCAATTTTTGCTCTTCACTGTCTAAAGTTACCGCAAATGCCGAAGATGCACCAAACACTGTAGTCATGGCTATAGCTAGTATTGTTCTTTTCATGTTTTATCCTTAATCCTTAAATATTAGGTATCGTATTGATCTACTGCGAAAGTTGTTACTGATGAGACAACATTAAACAGGAAAGTTCTGCGGATTGCTATTATAAATGGCGGCGGGCAGCGCATTTGATTTTCTTTGGTATCTAGCTGATTTAAAACCATTTGTAATGGTGGCAACGAGTTTACGATTCTTTCAGCCACTTTATTACAGCGCCGTTAAAGAGCTGCACTTGCTCCTTAAATTCACTTTCACTATTGTTTACTAAGCACAAATCCCAACAAATATTTAGGTTTTCAAAAACCAGTTCTGCACTGCTTTTTGACTGAAATTGAATTTGAGAATACTCATTACGTTGCTGATATAAATAGCTCAGTTCTACTTTTTCAGCGGCCAACTCCGCTTTAAGCAATTGCTGATAGCACGCTTCAATTAAGTGGGCCGGTTTAACGACACCTATACTAGCACTGACATCTTCAGCAGTGCTGTTCTTTTGCTGTTTGATGTTAAAACGTAAGTTACGCAAAGGGATCACTATATCGTTACGCCAACTTTCTGATGCCGTAGTTACCTCGGGAAAACCTGTCAATTGATGTTTTTGAGTCGCTAACCAAATCGCAAAAATAAGCTGATTGATATTTAAAGCGTATTGGTTTTGTAACGCTAGTAGCTGTGTCGCAATACCTGGTGCTTGGTAGAAGTGAACCGCGAATTGCCAAAGTGCATTATCATCGAGCATTTTTTGTTCTATCTTAGTTTCCAATGCCTTTTATTCCTCATTGTCTATTTATTAATGCCTGTTCACAAAACAGCGCCCACAATCAGCATGCAAAAATAGCTCACTGTGTTAAAATCGCCCGCTTTGATTCCTGACAAAATTACTCGCCGGCCTTTTATGATTCAATTATTAGAACTTAGTTTACTTCGCGGTCCACAGCAACTGTTAAATCTCGCTGACCTTACTTTACACTCTGGTTGGAAAGTAGGCATTATTGGCGCCAACGGTGTCGGCAAATCCAGCTTATTTAAGTTGCTATTAGGCGAGCTGCAACTGGATGCTGGTGAGCTAAAGTTTTCAGGAAATCAAACCATTGCACATATGGCGCAAGAAGTGCACTCCCAAAACCGCTGCGTATTAGATTACGTGTTAGATGGCGATGTTGCACTGCGCAAGGTACAAGCGGATTTAGCGATTGCAGAAAGCGAGCACCAACCCGAGCGCATTGGTGAGTTGCACGCACTGTTAGATAATCTAGATGGATATACAGCAGAATCTCGTGCTCAGCAGCTACTCAACGGTTTAGGCTTTGCCACAGATGATGCCCAGCGCGATATCAACGATTTATCAGGCGGCTGGCGCATTCGTTTGAATTTGGCCAAAGCGCTGATGTGCCGCTCTGATGTTCTGCTTTTAGATGAACCGACCAACCACTTAGACTTAGACGCTACTATGTGGTTAGAAACTTGGTTAAAAAACTATCAAGGCACTTTATTACTAATCTCTCATGATAGAGATTTCTTAGATCAAGTAGTTGATCACATTGTGCATATGCACAATGCCAAACTAGATATTTACAAAGGCCAATATAGCGCTTTTGAACGCGCCAAAGCAGAACGCCTTGCCCAACAGCAAGTACAGTTTGATAAACAACAGCAACGCATCGCTGAAATTGAGCAATTTGTACGCCGTTTTAAAGCCAAAGCTTCTAAAGCTAAACAAGCACAAAGTCGTGTTAAAGAGCTAGAACGCATGGACGTTATTTCTGCAGCCCATGTTGATAGCCCTTTCACCTTTAACTTTGCGTGTAGTGAAAAAGTATCTAACCCATTATTATCATTGCGCTTAGCTGATTGTGGCTATCAAGGGACGCCTATTTTAAAGCAGGTTTCTATCGTGCTCGCTCCCGGCTCAAGAATCGGTTTATTGGGGCCAAATGGCGCGGGTAAATCAACATTGATTAAAACCTTAGTGGGTGATTTAGAGAAACTCAATGGTGAGCGCAATACCGGTGAGCACCTTAAAATTGGTTACTTTTCACAGCACCAGCTAGAAGCATTAGATTTAGAAGCCTCACCTATTACCCATATCACGCGTATATCTCCAAAAGCCACGGAGCAGCAAGTGCGTAGTTACTTAGGCTCTTTTGGATTTTTTGGTGATGATGCCTTTAATCCTGTTAAGCAATTTTCAGGCGGCGAAAAAGCGCGCGTGGCACTAGCATTAATTGCTTGGCAAAAACCGAACTTATTGTTACTAGATGAGCCGACCAACCATTTGGATTTAGAAGTGCGCCACGCTTTAACCATGGCGATGCAGGTATTTGAAGGCGCAGTTATCTTGGTATCTCACGATCGTCATTTGCTGCGTAATACCGTGGATGAATTTCTATTAGTTGCCAATGGCAAAGTCGTTGAATTTAAAGGCGACTTAAACGATTACCAACAGTGGCTAACTCAACAGCGTCGCGACCTAGCACCCTCAAAAATGGTCAGTCGTCAAAGTGCTTCTTTAAGTGCTGATCAAAAGAAAGATCAAAAACGCTTAGCGGCCGAACAGCGCTCTCTTGTGCGCCCATTAAAGAACCGCATTACCGCGTTAGAAAAAATAATTGACGAACTGCAAACGCATCTAGATGATTTTGAAGGAACACTCGCCGATGCTGACATATACAGTAGCGAAAACAAAACTAAGCTCAAACAAGTATTAACGGATCAAGCTACAAAAAAATCGCAGTTAGAAAATACCGAAGAAGAGTGGATGGAAAAGCTTGAAGAATTAGAAGTTATAGAGTCAAACCAGTAGGGATGCTGGTTTGAGTAGCGCTTACTCCCTTTATAAAGCCTCTATTTAAACGAGGCTATTTATTACAGACCATCTATTACCAGGCTTTGATCTACTAACTTATAACTTGTAATCTTTTTTATCTAAGCCGTATTTTTTCATTTTGTCGTATAAGGTTTTACGCGGCAAATCCAAGCTTTCTTGGGTATCGCGTATCGAACCGCCACATTTACTCAGCTCTGTGTGAATGAGTAGCTTTTCAAATTGTCCCACTTGCTCTGCTAGGTTTAACACTGCTGGATCTTGAGTGATTAGCTGATTATCAAAATCAAAGGTACAGTGTTCTCCTAATAAAACATTGCGCTCGGCAATATTGCGCAGCTCTCGGATATTTCCCGGCCAATCGTGACTCATCAATGCACCCATATGCTCTCTAGACAGCTCTTGTACATCACGACCATATTGAGTAGAAGCAATGATAGAGAAATGCTGAAACAGCAGGGGAATGTCATCTTTGCGGCGCCTAAGGGGTGGAATTTCCACTTTAACCACGTTTAAGCGGTAATAAAGATCTTCTCTGAATAAACCTTGCTCAGCGAGCGCTTTTAAATCAACTTTAGTGGCTGCGACTATCCGCAAATTAAGCTGCACAGATTCATTAGAACCCAAGCGTTCAATGCTTCTATCTTCAATCACCCGCAACAGTTTTACTTGCAGCACCAAGGGCATACTTTCTATTTCATCGAGAAACACTGTTCCGCCATTCGCATATTCGAACTTACCGATGCGCCGTGCTTTTGCATCCGTAAAGGCGCCTTTCTCATGACCGAATAATTCGCTTTCAATTAAGCTCTCTGGCACTGCTCCACAGTTAATTGCAACAAACTTATGATCTCGTCGCTGGCTGTGCTCATGCAGATAACGCGCTAATAAATCTTTACCGGTACCGGTTTCTGCTTCAATTAAAATATCTGTTGGGGCATCTGCCACACTTTGCACAATGCGGCGCAGCTGTACTATTTCCGGACTATTACCAATAATACGTGGCCCCAGTGCCGCTTGGGTCTCTAGCTCATCGCGCAGCCTTTGGTTTTCTAGTGACAGTGCTCTTTTTTCGCTAGCACGACGAATCACATCTATCAGTTTATCTGGGGCAAAAGGCTTTTCTAAAAAGTCATAAGCGCCTTGTTGAATCGCTGATACTGCCATCGAAATATCACCGTGGCCAGTCATCAAAATCATCGGAATATCACTATCTATTTTGCTGACTTGCTCCATTAGCTCTAAGCCATTCATGCAGGGCATACTGATATCAGACACAATCACCCCTTCCCAGTGTGCACTTATTTGTGTCAAAGCGTGCTCTGCACTATTGCTAGAAATTACTTCAAATCCGGCCAGTTCGATGCTTTGCATAAGTGACATGCGCACCGCGCTTTCATCATCAACCAGTAAGACCTTATTGGAGAGCTTACTTACATTCGCCTGTTGCATGTCCTGTTAACCTCTGTGTAGTAATACTGTGAACTGTGCGCCGCTGACTTGTGATGCTGATGCTTCTTTTTCACACTGATAATTTTTGGCGCTTAAACTACCGGCTAAATCTTCAATAATGCGCTGTGAAATAGATAACCCTAATCCTAACCCTTGTCCTTCTTTTTTAGTGGTAAAAAAGGGCTCAAAGATATGCTTTATATCTTGCTTATTCATGCCAGGGCCGTTATCTCGCACCCGGATTTTTACTTCACTATTGCCACATAACTGCTGAGATACTTCTATACGCGGGTGAGCTTCCAGTGCCACCGCTTGCATCGCATTAGCAATTAAATTGACCATCACTTGTTCTAAGCGCAATAAGTCTGCAGAGATGACGACGTCACTTTCAACCTCTGGCCAGGCAACCACAATTTTAGACTTTTCTAATTCAGGATACAAAATAGCCAGCACCCCGCTGCGTAATGCTTTAAGTGATGCTGCTTGCTGTAAACCACTGCTTTTACGGGAGAACTCTTTAACCCCGATTTTTTGCTTAAATAGACGTTAGGTAATAATAAATTACACTAATGGTGC
>JBALXS010000043.1:8366-35662 GCA_036960485.1 Oceanospirillaceae bacterium | reverse complement strand
CAAAGTGGTTTTGCTAACGCTTTTATGGGTATTTGGCGGATAAGCTGGTCACCATCGAAGCCTTCCATGCAGGTAGCATGTCGAGCGGTTGCATTGTTTAAAGCAATCAAATCGACTCTTTTATTAAAAAGCTGTTTTAACCCTTGTTTATAGTTAAAGTAGTAATAAAAATCAGTATCGTATTTAAAGCCTAAACTCTCTAAATGATCAAAAACAGCGCCACCATTTTGCACCGATAATAGGTAACCAAGCGCTTTAACTTGGGTAAGGTTTGTCGCTTTAATAGGGTTGTTCTTTAAACGATGAAAAGATTGCTGATAGACAGAAACTTCGCCTAACCACTGGTATTTATTTTCTCTTTTTACTGTTCGTGACAAAGAGAATAGAAGCACATTAGGAGCTGATTGTGCTTTGAGTAAAGCGCGTTTCCAAGGAAGAAACTCATAACTTGAGACTTTGATATTTAGCTTCAAATTTACCCGGCGGATTGTTTCCTGAATATACTGATGAACATACCCAGAGTTCTCTTTTCCATTCATATATTGCAACGGAGGAAACTGCTCGCTCACAATTTGAATATTAGTGACTGCTAAACCACTGAGCGGGAAAAGGGCATATATAGCTAAAATAGAACGCGCTAGCCACATTTTAATCAAACGGTTAAATAATAGATTGTCACTTAAAATCATAGTATTGAGCTCAAGAACTGGGGATTAGATAAGCAGAGATTGAAAGAATATATTATAGCTAGTTGATAAACTAGTAAATTAAGTAATCTATTGTTTCTTAAGATAAATGTATCATTTTTAAACAAGATTAAATTCGTTTTTAGCGCCGTGTGAATCGAGATGTTATCGGCTATATAAATACTGAACTTGAGCCAAATCTAAGAAGATAATTGAAAGTTATAAGTGAGTTAGACTTCGTATTAGCAGCTGCGCATCGTAAAAATAAGCAGGCAGTTACTCAATCTGCTACTCTTGCTTACCTCTATAATGACGCATAGCGACCCGCTGAAGATAAATGATAATGGGTCCAAAGATAACTATTGTACCAATTAGAAGATTCGTGAAATTATTTTCCCCTGTTTCAGGGTCAAATGTTGGGGATTGGTATTCAGAGATGACCATCGATATCGCAAAAATCATTAACACATAAAATGAGGAATGGATTAGCCATACTTTTGTAGAAGTAGGTTGAAATAACAGAAAACAGCGACGAAACAGGGGAACGACAGTGTGCACTGATTTTGCTTTCGTTTCTGTTTGCTGTAAAGACCTGTAGTCGGCGAATATTCTTTGCGCCTCCAACCTGATGGATAAAGTCATTTCACTGCTGGCTTGGCTGGAGTCATTTTCGAGTTCTTGGCTTGATAAATTCATCAGTTTTACTAGAAAGTCCAGTTCGCACGATAACGCAGACAATTTGTGTTCATAACTTTTAGTTTTACGCCGTGCAGATAACCATTGTAAAGCCAACGGCATTAATCCGAAAAGCCCAGCAACCGCGGCGATAACTACTTTTTCTAGCATTGCGTTATCCTTGAGATAAATGGCCGGCACGAATAGTGAGTAATGAATAAGGTTATTACTGTCATAACGTACTCATCACTGCCACTAACGCATTTACTTTTATTTACTTAAATGTGCGCTATTTGATAGTGCTGATGCTTTCATATTCTAAATACAGAATTTTAGATTCAGGCCAGATTATTGAGCGCAGGCTTATTGAACATGGCGATAGTTAACTGTATGGAAAACTCAATTCCTTATATCGATGAAAGGCCACATCTCGGCCATCTCAAGGACACCCAGAACATTTGGCTAATTGAAAAGATAGATGTAGAGTCGAGTTTATCAAAAAAGATCAATTTAGTTTTTTGAGTAGGAGGATATATGACTCGTGCGCGTGAACAGCAAATTAGCTGTTTGGCTGGCCTTTAAATTTTCTTTAAATTTCTTTCGCTGTGCAGCTAATGTTGTTGAATCAGCCTTAGTAAAAGAGCCTTTATTAAGTAATATCACTAAATTGATTCACTAGTATAAAGAGATCGATTCTAAGCTACTAAGATCTACTAAATCCGCTACATTATTAATGGTATTAGAGCAAGTTGATCACTGTTTAACAATGTTGAGTTTGGTAGAAATTATAGGTAAAAAAGGTGTAATCAAGACAGCGGGTTCGTGCCCATATTAAAGTTTTTACACTCATTTGTTAAGTAGAATAGATAGGATAGGGGGAGCATCCTATCTATTTTTAACTCTGCAGCGTCACCAAATATGTCGCAAACTAGTCTGCTGATGCTACTAAAATACCGCAAGCAATCCTACTGCCTTCAGTGTTATGGATGACTAGCGCATGTGATAGGTTCTCTGCATAGTTATAGCCGGTTTTAACCATTAACTCGCCTTTAGCATTACCGTTACTATCGCTTTCCCAGGTCGTCGTTTTCCATGTGTCATCGCCTAATGTTGCAGACCAGTAATGGCCGCCGACCTTACTTGCATCATCACAACTTGTTCCAGTATGGATATGTATGCCGCCTTTACTTGATGGGGTGATACCGTTCATATTGAATTTAACAGATAGGGTTTCTTTATCAAAACTTACTGATACTTTACCGGCTGGGGCGCTCAATGAAGAACCAGGATAAGTACCTAAATCGGCTGCCAGTGTCTGATTAGCAGCAACTTGCATGGACAAAAAAGCACTGGTGCTAAGGGCCGCTGCAACATAGAGCATTTTTTTGACTGTATTTAACTTCGTCATAATTTGAATCCTATTTACTGCACGCTTTAGTTAAGCGCAAAATTAGATATGCTGAGATCTTATGTTGAATGATATTGAGCTACTTAATACTGGTAGCGCAAACCGACAGATAACGCATTAAAAGAGAAGTCTCCGCTTTGATTAGTGGCTGTAGCAGACGCTGGCCCACCAAATCTTGTTAGGTTTAAGTCATCAATTCTGCTATATCTATACTGTGCAAAACCTTGCCAGTTTTTATTGATGTTAATGTCGGCACCTACTAATAATTGGTAGGATAATGATGTGTCGTCATCGTTAATATTAGCTCTACCATTATTGTAGTTGATACTGCTATTTACTTTACTATAGCCGATACCTGCCCCTACATACGGTGAAAATTTATCAGACCCTACATCAAAAGCATATTTGGCATTAATAAACAGGCTTTTAGTGTCGATGTCTCCACCGACAGCACTTCCTGAAAAATTATTACCGTTAAAAGTGACACCATCTACATCATTGGATGTGGATACAAACTCGGTTTCTACTCTTAATTGCCCGACAGCGTTAGCTGTGAACTTATAACCTAGTGCAGCAGAGTAGCCTGCATCTTTATTAAATTGAGTTCTTGTATTTCGGCCAGTGCTATTAAATTCAGCATCTTTCGCATCAGCGCTAAGGATAGAGATTTCACCGTACCAGCCGGTATTGTTCTGAGCCATTACTGTAGGTGCAATCAGTAATGAGATCGTTGTGCTTGCTAAAAGAGCGCCTAATCCGTTTTTGAATGATGTGTGTTTCATAGAAAACCTTGCAAATTAAGTTTTTTGATTGTTCGTCATTTAATTGTACGCAATTTAAATAAAAATGGATTCACAAATGACTAATTAATATGAAAGGACGCTGTTTTTAGTCATTATGCATTATATTGAAGCGTGTATTCCGCCATGATAAAAAACTTAATCTCCTGAAAAAAAAGTACTTAGATAAGCTCAAAGCAGAGGCTTCTCGTCCATAGCGTGTGCTGCTTAGTACCACGTAAGCCTCTAAGGTCTGTTGCGTTGTTTTTTGCCGTTAGCTATATTTTTGATCAATCACCACTGCATTATGTGCGTGTAAACTTTCTTGATGCTCGACTTTAAACCAATAATCAGTAATGAGCGGTAAGCACTCTAATTCGCTTTTAATCCGTCGAGCTGCATCTTCACAGAACATCAGATTAGTAGCGTTTAAACGAGCAAACTCTTGTTCGTCTTCGCGTTTTACTGCAGTCTGAACTGGCGTGGCAATTCGTTTCTCAAACTTACAGATCAAGGCGGGAATATCAAGATTATGCTGTTCGTTCAAAGTGAGGTTTAAATAGGCAAATGAGCGTTGGCTGTGTGGTGTCGCAACCATCCCAGCCGAGGATTGGACCCATGTAAGTAGCGCTTGTTTATCGATATTTGCAGCTAAAAACTGCTTATCGATAGCTTCGCTATATAGTTGTTGAGATAAAGAGGCAGAGCAGGGGCAAGTACTAGAATAAGGTATAGAAAGCTCCATTTGGTAACTTGTTTGATTCGCTATACGCTGGGCACTTAAAGTTACCGAGTAGGATTGATAGCCTTTCTGTTTACTCAGCAAAGAGCTTTTTTGTAGAATTAGTTTAAATTTAAGTTTTATTTTGGCGCTTTGGCTAATCCCATTTTGCGACTCAACCATCAGGTCTAGTAGCGTAAGTAATCGTTTTTTGTCAAGTTTATTGCCGGCAAGCTGCTGATTTAAGAGTAAATACAGCCGTGACATATGGATCCCTTTAGCTTTGAGGGAATCAAGGCTAACCAATAGATCGGCTTTACCAGAAACGGGCACTTGTGTGCCATCCGGTAGCTCGATAGAGAAAGGCACAGCGATTCCTTCCATACCCACCCAGTTTAATTTTTGTGGGTACTGAGCCTGCTCGATAGAGGCGATATCGGGGAGAAATTTTGAGTTGAACATAAGTTTCCAGTGAAGTTTAATGGTTGAAAGATCTCGATATCTGAGCAATTAGTAACCTAGTCGATTTGCAAAACACCATCTTGGGTTTATTGTCCAACAGATACAGTAAATATATGTCTGCAGAGCAAGTCGCTCGTTTCTCGGCAGTCATGATAATTTTTAGTGCCCATGAACCTAAATTCGGCAGTTGACCATTTAAACTTTGGATCAAGTTGTTGTTCTATATGAACTTGATCACACTCATTGAGTGAAGACATTACATCACTTTAAGCTTGCTAAATCGCACTGTAACTTCGTTATAATTTTTGTAAAGGGAACAACCATTTACTGCAAATAAAGGCTCGTTACAATGCGATTTTTCTGCGCTTAAAATGATGTCCAACTACCGATTTTAGGATGAATGGGAAGCCGGTTAGCTTGAGTAAATAAATGTTGCAGGTAGTGATTATTGGCAAATGCGTATCATTTATGCACCGTAGGTGTGGGTTAGGCTAAGAAATCTAAAGTCAGTAAAAGACGCTTTTCTGCTGAGTGCATTGCCGGGGAGCGATGCACTAATCCTGCATTTTCATTGCCATGCCAGCTCTCACCTTTTAACAGTGCAACATCAGCGCAATCCAATTGCTTAATGTTACTGGCATTTTTATATAGCCCGCTTAATTCATCACTAAGCCCTTGGTTACCCGCTCCCAGCTTACAGCGATCGACAAGCTGGTGAGGTAGCCATTGGCTGCCGATTCCGCCGTAGGTTGTTACCAAACGACAAGGAACTCTATCGAAGTGAAATCGTGGGCACATTGGATGCTGTAACTTGGTTAATCGAAGCCCAGCACGTTTGAGTTCAAAAAGGCAGCAAAACATATCGACGAGTTCTGCAATATTTTCAGTTAGCTCTTTGGCGCAATCTAGCCCACCTAGCTCCTGCTGCATATCAAACAGTACGCTTTTTGGCGTAACTCCTTTTACTATTTGTAATGGTGCATTCGACAGTAGAATCTCACTCACTTGGGCGGTTAGTGTCGATGATAATATGCGTTGCCAAATCACCATATTCGTCTCCTCTTGGTAGATATCGGTGAGGATTTTTGGGTGACTTCCCCGCGATACTGTTCGCTCTTTTTTACCTTCAGTAACAGCACCGCCAAGTTGTTTTAGAATGCTCATCACTCTTCCTCCCACACAGGGAAAGGATCGGGTAGGGTGCGCCAAAAGGTTTCACCTTTTAACAATTCCTCTTCATTGAGCAAGCAGCTATCCAGCGCTTGTGTCATGTTTGACTGATTCAGACCTTGACCAATAAACACCAGCTCTTGGCGCATATCACCAAAGGGCTCGACCCAGTTGTTATGGATCGAGGTTAAAGTCTCTTGATCAGTCGGCCAGTTTTTCTTCAGTTCAGCTTTCCAAAACATTCCACCAAAGCCGTAGTGTGCAATTCCGCCCGCTTGATTCCATTTACCTGCGAACTCAGGGCGCGAGGCTAACCAGAAGTAACCCTTGGAACGAATCAACTTGCCGTATTGCTGTGTGTTGTGCACAAAGTCATAAAATTTCTGGGGATGAAAAGGAACTCGTGCTGAATAGCTAAAACTTTCAATGCCGTATTCTTCAGTTTCTGGTATGTGTTCCCCACGCATCTCTTTTAACCAACCGGGTGCCTGTTGTGCAGTTTCAAAATCAAATAGACCGGTATTCAAAATGTTAGAAATTTCAACTTCGCCGTTACTAATCGGAATTATTCGAGCGGTGGTATTAAGGTTTTTTAGAATAGCGGTTAGTTGTTTTAGCGCTGACGATTGCACTAGGTCGATTTTACTAATAAGGATAACATCGGCGAATTCAACCTGATCAGCGAGCAGATCGGCGACACTACGTTCATCATCTTCGTCAAGATGTTGTCCCGTTTGTGACAAATATTCAGCGTCTTCAAAGTCTTTAATAAAATTGACCGCATCTACCACGGTTACCATAGTGTCAAGCTTAGCGATATCTCCAAGAGATTGATTATTTTCATCGGTAAAAGTAAATGTTTCTGCCACGGGTAATGGCTCGGAGATACCAGTGGATTCAATCACTAGGTAATCGAATCGCTCCTCGTTGGCTAACTTGCCAACTTCGATTAACAAGTCTTCACGTAGCGTGCAGCAAATACAGCCATTACTCATTTCAATTAATTTTTCTTCGCTATGATTTAAAGAGATTTCGTGTCGTAGCATAGAAGAGTCGATATTTATCTCACTCATATCATTGACGATGACCGCCACTTTTAGGCCTAGCCGATTGTTAAGAATATGCTGCAATACGGTGGTTTTTCCTGCGCCAAGAAAACCTGAAAGAACGGTTACCGCAAGTTTTTTGTTATGCATGGGTGGTATTTCGTTTAGAGATTTCATAGCTAGCTTTAAGAACTCAGTAATTAACATGATTATAAAATGTTATAACATAACTTTTTATAAATAAAGAGCTATAAGCATTTATTACAATATTTATATTTTGCTAGGTAAGGAAGGAAGGAATGATTGATTTGGAAAACACTTCATCCTAACACTCTTATAAGCAAAGCAAAGTAGCTGAGTAGAGCGATACTCTTAAAAATATAATAGTTAACACGAACTTTTACAACACAGCTTATGGACAAAAAAGGCAGCAAGTTTTATCAGTTACTTCACCAAAAAAGCTATAAGAAAAGCTGTCTCATAGCTATTTTCTCTTTGTGTTTCGATACAAAAAGACACAATTCAAGCAAATCGCACATGGCTTAAATACCCGCTGGTTTGTCTATACCCATAGCCTTAACTTCGAACTCAAAGAATCGGGTTAGTCAGCGTATTATTGGTGTCGATCAAGGCCCAGGCAAGCAGAATGATAAAGATGCTACCTGCGAGCTGGATGCATAAACTGTAGCGTTTTTGCTGTTGGTGGTCGCTGTACAAAGTAAGTGTCTTATTCAAAAATTTTGTTGCGTACTGACTAGCCAATGCAATGACACAAGTCGCCAGCGCCGTGCCTAAACCCATGGCTAACGTACCTAGTACACCAAATTGATAAATCCCGAGCAAAGACGATGTCACTAAAATAAGCAGTGCACCGGAACAAGGCCGCAAACCGATAGCAATAGCTACCAACAAAAGCTGCGAGAGTGACTTTTCTTGCACTCTAATGTTGGCACTAGAACAGCAGCTGCCACAGCTAGTATGTGTTTTTTCAGTCTTATATAACTGCACGATGCTTCTGAGCGCGATAAATCCGCCCAAGGCCAGTAATAAGCCATAACCTATTAAACTAAAATTGCTGGCACTAACGGCTATCTCAGCATACTTGTACTTTAAGATTAAGCTCAAGCTAGTCACTAACAGTATCGCCGTTAGCGCTTGAAACATCGCTGCACTAAAAGCGAGCAAACAACTACTTAATCGGCTTTGCGGATTACTGGCTAAATAACTGACAATAACCGCTTTGCCGTGTCCTGGGCCCAATGCGTGAAACACGCCGTAAACAAAGCTGATAGCCATTAAGCTAAACCCGTAAACCTCTGGTTGCTGAGCAACTTGCATCACCTGTGCATTGAGCAATTTATGGAATGTTAACTGGGTCGAGGCGATGTAGTGCACTAAGCCTGACCACAAAAAACTGTTATAAAGTGCTATAAAACCGCTACACAGAACAATTAATAGCCACCAGTGTGGTTTTATCTCGCGTATTTTAAAACCGCGTATCATAGATGTTAGCATTGAATAGTGACTCGCTCAGCAAAATCATCGCCTAAGCCTTGAGTCTCTTTGACGTTGCGGTCTAAGCTAGTTGCGTAGTCTATCAACTCTTCGCTAGGATTTGCTCTAATCAACTGCGCTGTACAATGCAGAGTATTGCTTACTACGCGAACGTGTTCTTGGGAAGGGTAGTTCATGGCGACAAAATAACTAGGCTCAAAAGTTTGTAGGGTGATACTTTTACCTGTTACCAATTTTGGCTCTTTCAATATAAAATTCATTTTTAATACTAAGATAGGGCTACCATTAACCGCTACTGATTCCAACGTATAACGTTTAGGAACAGGAAGAGGAATAACTTCTGCGGCCACCTTTAGCTCTGATAAGTACGAATCAGGTGCGACATTGGCGACCATTTTCAGCGCGGTACTGGCTAATCCTATAGGCTCGTCATTGTACTCATTCATCAATTCTGCATAGCTGATCATCGAAAAAAATTGATCAAAGCTCCAATGCTGACTAAAGCCTGTTAAATACCCCCGCTCATCGATATTTATTTGAGTGCGCAGATCAATCCAATTGTGTGGATGGGCGAGTGCAGCGTTTGAACACAGCAAACATGCTATGCCCAAAAGCGCTATCCGTGTTTTATAAAGTTTTTTGTAATTCATCAATCAAGGTATCTATATTATGTTCCATCATTTTTAGGTAGGTGGCAGCGGGCTCGTTTTTGGCTGACAGCGCATCAGAAAAGAGATGGCCGCCTAATTTTGCCCCCGTCTCACGGCCAATTTGTTTAATTAACCGATCATCAGAGACATTCTCAACAAATAACGCCTTAATGTTCTGCGTTTTTACTTGCCTGATCAATTGGGCAACATCAGCGGCAGAAGGTTTCATTTGCGTGTTTAATCCAACAGGCGCTAAAAAACGGAAGTGATAATCTCGCCCAAGATAGCCAAAAGCATCGTGCGATATGATGACTTGGCGCTGCGCAACAGGCACTGTCGCCACTTTAATCGCTAACCGTTTCTCTAAAGCGTCTATTTTAGCTAGATACGCTTGTTTTTTTACTGCGTAGTAGTCTTTATGATCGACATCAGCAGTCATCAGCGCTGCGCTAATATTGTTAATGTAGACGCGAATGTTCGCTAAACTGTGCCAAGCGTGCGGATCTTGATCACCGTGGTTGTGCTCAGATTGTCCTTTATGAGCAGCGCTTTGCTGGTGATCTTCATCTTTATGTTCATTATTTTTTTTGTGTTCTTGTGCATGATGTTTATCTTCATCATCATGCTCCTCCTCGTTAAGATCAATGATATTTGCCCCTTTACTAGCGACAACACGTAAGCCTGTGAAACCTGAGGACTCCTCTAACCTGGTTATCCACCCTTCAAAAGATAGACCATTGATCACAATTACATCAGCCTTGGCTAGGGTTTGTACATCAAAAGGGGTGGGTTTGTAGACATGGCTGTCTTGGTTAGACCCAACAAGAGTAGTTAGCGCTATTTTATCGCCACCTAATTCTTTAGTAATATCACCCAATACACTAAAGCTGGCAACCACTGATAACTTATCAGCCGCCATCGTCAATGATGAACATAAAAAGGCTAAAATAAAGCCGGCAAATCTGTTGGGGAGTTTCATAACATTTCCTCGTTGAGTTTTACCTTGCGATCAATACTGCGCAATACGCCGCCTTGAGTGCCAAGTAAAACAGATAATAAATAGAAAACACCTAACCAGAGCACAATGGCAGAGCTACTAGGTAAGCGAAAATAATAAGAACTGAGTAGTCCGAGTAGCGCACCCATAACAGCCACTAGGAAGGCAATGAAGAGCATGCCTTCTATACGGTTACTCCAATACTTTGCAGTGGCAGCGGGTAGCACAGTCACGCCAACAGCCATCAGTGTGCCAAGCGCGTGAAAACCTGCCACTAAGTTGAACACCAACAAAAATAAAAACAGGTAGTGACTATAACCACTGTATTTGCTCAATCCTTTGAAAAAAACGCTGTCGCTGCAATCCATCACTAGAAAACGATAGCAACAGCAAAAGCCTAACAAGCAAAGGGCACTGTTAAAGTAGAGTAGGTATAAAGTGTCGTTATCTAGCGCCAGGATAGAACCAAATAAGACGTGCAACAAATCAACACTGCCGCCTTTCATTGATATAATCAAAACCCCCAAGGCAAGCGAACACAAGTAGTATGAAGCTAAGGTGCTGTCTTCACTGGTATTGGTTTTTCGCGCGGTGATGCCGGATAAAAATGCCACTAGCACCCCTGCAATCAAACCGCCCACTGTCATTGCCAGTACATTTAGACCTGCAAAAAAATAGCCTATTGCCGCGCCGGGTAAAATTGCATGAGCAATGGCATCGCCACTTAAGCTCATGCGTTTAAGCAATAGGAAAACGCCAATCAAACTGCCATTAATACTTAATAGTAGACAGCCAAATAGCGCACGCTGCATAAACTCAAATTCAACAAAGGGTGAAACGACTAGATCAATCATTAGCAGGCCATCTGTTTAATGGGAAGGCGGCAGCACTCGTCTGAGTGAGTAAAGTCAGTATTACACAAGCGGATCTTTTGATCGCTGATGTGCAACTGCTGCGAGGCGTAGCGCTTAACTAAACCAGCATCGTGTAAGGTAATGAGAATAGTCACTCCCTGTTGATGCTTCATCTTTAAAATATCCAGTAAGATATTTTTTGCTTTTTGATCAATCGACGCTAAAGGCTCATCCAGTAATAACAAAGAAGCCTCTTGCACTAGCATTCTGGCAAACAGCAGTCTTTGCAGCTGCCCACCTGATAACTGATTGATCGAAGCGTGTTTCAAATGAGCGATCCCCACTTCATCTAATGCTTGCTCTATTCGCTCAAAGTGCTTGGGCTTAAGTGCTGATATCGCCCCAAATTTATTCCACAAACCCGCCATCACCGCTTGTTCAACACTCATTGGGAACTGTGTATCCAACTGAATTTTTTGTGGTAAGTATGAATAATCACCTTGTCCAAATTCCTTAATGATAGAGCCTGAACTAACGGCAAGCTCGCCTAAAATAACCTGTAAAATACTACTTTTGCCGCTACCGTTATCACCTGTTAACGCATAAAAACCACCTCGCTCAATCGTCAAATCACAATGATTTAACAAGCAGCGCTGCGATCTATGCAAACTGACGTTTTCAAACTTAATCATGCAGCTATACCTTTACATCAATTGCTTTCAAACCAGCGCCATCAACATCGAAAAAAGCAAAGCTTGTATGGCTACAGTTATTGCTAAACGCTGAGCAAAACTAAGGTTAAATAAGTACATTAAGGTAACTCCAGATTGATGATTTAATAATGTTATAACATAGCATTTAGTAATTCAACATAATCTTAGCAATTTACTTTCCAGATGCGCGAAAAGTAAAAAAAGGCGAATCATTGCTGAATCGCCTTCATGGTATTAAAAAAATGAGTGTGCCTTTTTATTGGTAAATCCACCCTCTTAAACCTGCGCCTTAATTCAGTTGTTTTGTTGATCAATCACAGTGACTGTCAGGTGTTGTATGCACTGATCCTAGAAGGATTTGTGAGTTTTTTAGGTATATATTTTCTTGGTAATTATTTGGTTTGCATAGAATTTTACTGAGAATCAACTTACAATTGATGTTTTTAACCCACTGAGTATTTTACATTGTCCGTATTTGCAAGTTATATCGCCGATATCATAGGAGTGGCTGTTTTCGCTACTACAGGCGCACTCGTCGCTAGCCGTAAGCAGCTTGATTTAATTGGTTTTGCATTCCTCGCTACAGCAACGGGTGTTGGTGGAGGCACTTTTCGCGACGTTATTCTAGGGCGGAATATCTTTTGGGTAGAAGATCAAACTTACATAATAGTGTGTTTAAGCATCGCTATATTAACCTTCTTTGGCGCGCATCTTATTGATCGGCGATACACTGCAATTTTATGGCTCGATGCCATCGGGCTCTCTGCTTATGGTGTTTTTGGCGCTTACATTGCTTTATCTACCGGAGCGACTGAACTAGTTGCTGTGCTTATGGGAATGATGACAGCAAGCTTTGGGGGAGTGTTACGTGATGTGGTAGCTCAAGAAAAAACGTTGATATTGACGCAGGAAATCTATGCTTCAGCGGCAATGTTGGCAGCACTGAGTTATATAGCTGCGCTGCATCTTGATTTTTCGCAATCAATATCTGCTGCCTTTGGTATTAGCTGCGGTTTTATTCTCCGCGCCGGAGCGCTATTAAGAGGTTGGAGTATTCCTCGTTATAAGCCCCGTGCAGGGCGAAAGTATTGATAATCAATGGGGTCGAGTAAATTGATTATATAATAAACCAATCTCTTTTTTATTGAGTGCTCTATGATCACCAATCTAATCTAATCTTTTCCAAAGAAAAGAAAAGATAGGTAGAAAAACCAATGCAATAAAGGACATCCAGTGCGCCGCGCTGAATCGATAGAAGATTGGAGGCGCAAGTCCTCTGTTTGGTAAGGTTTAGCAAACTGCCAAGACCCCGAGACATGGGCTTTACATCGTAAGGTGTCGAGTTAAGCGTGGGCAGAGGAAGCCATAGACTGAGTATTGAGCCGAGTAAAATCCTTCCCTAAAGTAATTCACGGTGGGCTTTGTTTAACCTTAGCTGGCTTTGCAAAGCTTTCTATAGCTGACACCATAGTATTAATCCCTTTAGATCCACCAGCCATTAAAGCTCCCATTACTAGTACTTCGAAGATATCAAATAGCACGATTTGAATACCTGAAGCATCCTCAAAATCAAACATACCTGTGAACACCCTAATCCCCATCAGGGCCATTACTGCACCAACAACAAAGCCCATTAACGTGGTTTTTTGACGTGTTTGAGCGTGATACTTTTCTTTTTCTACAAGAAATCCTTTAATCTTTGCAGCATTATTATCACTTTCATTGAATCTAGCGATTTCTATCTCTAACCTAATGCAGTTCCTATTTTTCGTAAGGTGCATTAATTTGTAGAACTCGACAATTCGTTCTGTAACTAAGGTTAGAAATAATAGCCTCATCATCAACGCGACGAAATCCTCTGGTTTATCGTGACTTAACCAGATAAGACCATGGCCGAAGTTAGCGAAGAAGCCAAGAGCAGAAATAGCTATGATGATGAAAATTGTCATTAAAATAAACTTATGACCCATAAGCTCTACATCCTTTGGTATATTTGAATGGCTTACCTGACTTAATTTTTAACTTATCTAGTTTAGCTAAAACATCTAAACTGACCACTGGTTGAATTAATTGTATTAACTCATCATAAGAAATTTCATAGTGCTGCAGCATAGAGGATGAAGCGGTTTCATTATTCGGCAAGATCCACGAAATATAGTGATCATTACCATTAAGCCCGCCAGATAAGAGTCGCCAATATGAATCAGGGGTTTTAATTCCATGGCTAAGTGTGAATGCATCGTTTAAGTCATTAGTGCCCCAAATCACCCCTCCCATAGTTGTTACTGGAAAGGTGTCTCGGTAACATTCGATAAGTTGTTCTGTTCGCTTCCAAGAGCCGCGATTGAGCGCGGCTGTTCTAGGTAAAACATTGCTCATATAGTTGGCTTGCCTAAGTGCTTTTTTACTAGAATCAAAATGATTGGCTGCCGCTAATTGGCCTCTCTCAAATTTAGGAAGCTTCGAGTCATGATGCTCGTAAGGCTTATTAGAGAGTTGATGGCAATTTAAAGGGGCGTTAGGATCTTTATAAAAATTAGAGTAGCGAGTGAGGTTTGCAAGATCGTCAGCCACTGTATACCTGAAAGCAATCGCTGCTTTTTCATCACAGTCTATCCACAATTCATAGCGGTCGTATTCGACATGAATGAGCTCTTTATTTATCTCTTCAGCAAAAGCAGCATTAATACAAACCAGAGACGAAACAAAGTATCTCACCCATACACGCATAACATCCTTTCCTGTATTTTTAAACCACAA
Source organism: Oceanospirillaceae bacterium (assembly GCA_036960485.1). Lineage (GTDB taxonomy): Bacteria > Pseudomonadota > Gammaproteobacteria > Pseudomonadales > Balneatricaceae > Rs1. The sequence goes on along the minus strand of JBALXS010000043.1, from coordinate 21,226 downwards.
TAACGACTTCGCATTTAATTTAAAATCAGCTGAACTTTCTTCTCAAAGGTTCTACCTAGTGCCCATCCAGAAACGGATGTCTACTGTGAACGCCTCACTAACTCAATCTACTCACTACTAGATCTAGTTGTTTGGAATAACCAATCGCCCATACCTAGTAGAACTTATCTTGAATCATTGAGACGCTCTCGTGACGACCCCGTTTCAGGATGAGCACTACTTAGAAGTAATTACAGCCTGAATGAATTAATGCTTTGCCCCTATGCATCTTCTGCTGCTAAATCAAAATACCTCTCAATAAAGAAGCTTGCATTAGCAAGATAAAGCGCTATCAAATACTCTCATCCAAGCGAGCAAAGAACGGCAATCTAATATTGATTAAAACTCCACTCATAAGCGATGGCATATACCGCAACAATCAATACATACATGGAGTTGTGATCTTGGATAATACCGTTATAGACATCCTTTTCTTCGTTTTCATTACCCTGTTTTTATCTTTGTAAAAGCAAAGCCGCCAAAGGATCAAGATTCTAGCTACCCCTACCAACAAATAGGCATTTTGTTCACTCTCGCCGAAAGATCTTTTTATGGTGTGTTATGCCAGGCAACTAAAGGCAAAGCGTTAGTCTTTGGTAAAGTTAGAGTGGCCGACATTCTTAAAACACAAAGCGGGCTTTGCGCAAAAGTGAGACAAATCGCCTTTAATAAAATTTCAGGTAAATATTTTGATTTCGTTTTATGTCATCCTGCTGACTTATCAATAATCGCAACCGTTGGATTAGATGACGCATCGCACAATAGTAAAAAAGCGGTGAGGCGTGATGAGTTTTTAGCAGCCGCCTGTAAAGCGGCTGGCCTCAAGCTGCATCGATTCAAAGCCCAAAAATCTTATAATATCGTTGAGATACAGCAACCTTTATTCCCGGCACAAGCTATTAGCCAAATACTCACGGCGTAGCATTGCGTAAATATGCATATCATGCAGCTTTCCCTTTGAGTAAGCCGCTTCTTTATTAGTGCCTTCTAGCTTGAATCCTATTTTGAGCGCCACTTTTTGTGATGGTATATTTTGCGTGGCTATCCTTAGTTCGATGCGATTAACTTGAGTGCTCTCAAATATGTACTGATGAAATATTTTAAGTGCGTCAGTCGCATATCCTTTACCGCGACTTGCCTGATCGAAAATTTGGTAGCCAATTTCAATCGCGTCAAAGTATGGAACGGATTTGAAGGCCCAAATTGAGCCGATGATGTTATTCGATTTATTGGTGAGAAGGTAGCGCTGAGAATCATCTGAGATAAAGCCGTTTTTTAGATACTGAGCTTTTAGCTCTATCTCTGAAGTTAAGGTCGCGGGTAGGAATTCACCTTGGCTTTCGATGTCGTTTAACAAGTTAAATAGAGCTTCAAGATCTGCTTCTTTAATGGTGCGAATCGAGATGTTATTGGTGCTGAGCATGTAAACTTCCTTTGCCAAAAACTGCGCTAGTTTTTATTTGCTAACTTTTATTTAGTGCCTTTATTTAACAGGGGAAGCTGCTACGATTTCCAACAGTTTTTGTAATACAGCGCCTTGGCTAATAATACCTGCAGCGACAGGGCCGTTTTTTAGTGTTTTCGCCATATCATTACCACTAATTATCACACCACCCGCTTCTTCAATTAACAGTAATCCTGCCAGGCAATCCCATGGATTAAGGTCAGCTTCAAAATAGCCGTCACATTGCCCAGTAATCACTTGTGCCAACCCCAATGCGGCGGATCCGAATTTACGGTGCTCTACATCATGTTGATAAAGATGTTGTAAAACATCGAGGTAAATGTGTAATTGTGCGCGCCGCGAGTGGCCTAAAATTAGAGTAGGGTCGATGGGTGCATCGCCATTCAAATACTGCCGTTGGTCGTTACAAAAAGCACCGTTGCCGCGATTAGCGTGGTATAGCAAATCTCTAACAGGATCGTAAATTACGGCGATTTGTATGACTCCATCCACCACATAGGCAATAGAAATGCACCATTGGTCAACTTTGCGCATATAGTTAGATGTGCCGTCAATCGGGTCAACCGCCCAAAACGCTTGATCTGGCTGAACATCGCTGGCTGTTTCTTCACCAAAAAATCCATCTTGCGGATAAGCGGTTTGCAGTGCTTGCCTAATTTGTTTTTCAACCTGTTGATCGGCTTGTGTGACAAAGTCTTGAATGCCTTTCGCTTCAATGGTTAACGCTTGTTCTTGATAAGATAAGGCGAGCTTTCCTGCGGTGACGGCCACTGTTTTGGCTAATGGGTATCTAGCTAACATTTACTTCTCTCTATAGCAGTTAATCTTTAATGGCTGTTTTAGCGTGTTGTGCCACGTAGCACTAGCGTTACATCTAAAATGGTTACTGCAGCTTCTATGTGTGCTGCTGCAATATCAGCACCGTTCGCGGTTTTTAGATCAGGCAGGCTAGGGTATTAAACGACTGTAAATGATATTAACTGAAGTATTAAGTAAATTATGGAAAGGCACAAAGAAAATTTTATGGGTGTCGATTAAATGAAGAGCGAAACTCTACAATTTAATCCGTTATCGCAGCTGTGAATAAGATCAATGCTTGAGTTAAACAGTGTTTAATACTGTTGGTATTCTATAAGGTAATAAAACACCAACAGTATGTTTTCTACAATGCTAGCGTTGTATCTGGTCATCACGGTTAAAAATAATATTCTTTTGCGCTTCTAACATCTTTCGGTGCAAGGACATTGATGCTTTGGATAAATCTTCTTCGGGATCAGGAACGTGGATAAAGTGTTGGTATTTATCTTCACCGCTCACCAACATGGCGTAATCATGCTCAATATGGTTTTGTTTTACTTTAGTAGCAATATAGTTAATCGCGAGTCCTATACGTCTGTTATCTGATTGATTAGGCGCTGATGAGTGCAGTAGCTTACCGTGGTGAAAAGAAACTTGGCCAGGTGCTAGTTCGCAGTGCACAATTTTTTTTGTGTCTAAATCAAACTGCGCTTCTTGGCCGCGGGTTAAAACATTGTTTTCAGTTTGTGTGTCGCTATGCGCGAGTATTTCGCCTTGATGTGACTTTGGGATGAATTGCATGCAGCCGTTTTCTTTATTCACAGGCCCCAATGCTAGCCAAGCACTCACTTGACCGTCGTTATCATTGAGCCCCCAATATTTTAAATCTTGATGCCAGCTGACGTAGTTTTGAGTATGTGGCTCTTTAATAAAAAAAGTGGCACTCCAAACTAAGATATCCGGACCTAATAGCTGTTTAATGTGAGCTAAAATCTTGGGGTGGCGTACTAGTTGATTGGCAAATTTGAAAATCACATAAGGGTAATTTAGCTGAGCTTTATGGCCAACCGTTTCATCTTGGATGAGTACTTCAAGCTTTTCTAGCTCAGCGCTGAACTGCATTGCCTCTTGCTCACTTAATACATCAAAGGGAAAAGCATAACCTTTATCATAATAGCCTTTGCTAAATTCACTCATGAGATATCCTTTTTGTCATTTTGATTTCATTTAAGCATACACCAGTCAAGAAGTTTCACAGCCGATGGTTTTTTAATCTAAGCATAAGTTATACTGTCGCTAAATTTATATTCGAGAATAAAAATTGCGCTAACAAAGGGTAAAAAGATGAGAAGGACAATTCCCTCGCTAAACTGGTTAAGAGTATTTGAAGCCACAGCAAGGCTCGGTAGCTTTAGTGCAGCCGGAAAGTCTCTGCATATGAGTGCATCGGCTGTTAGCCAGCAGGTGAACGCACTAGAATCTCACTTGCGTACAGAGCTTTTCAAACGTGGACCTCGAAGCGTTAGCCTTACTGATGCTGGTACTAATTTTGCACCAACAGTACAGCAATCATTGAATGCGTTGGAGTCAGCAGCTGATAGTTTATTTCGTGGATCACCGAAAGCGATTGTTAACTTACAAGTGAGTTTGATTTTTGCCACTTCTTGGTTAGCGCCAAGGTTGCACTCGTTTAGTGAACAAAACCCAGATACAGTTGTGCATATTAGTGGCGGCTATCGCGATTCAGATATTGATAGGTTAGGTCCAGAGCTGTTTATCAACTTTGGCGCGGTGCAGCGCAGTTGGGGCGTTGCAGAACCGTTATTACAAGAGAAAATTTATCCCGTCATCAGCCGTAATTTAGCGACAAGTTTACAAAGCTGCCAAGACGTATTGCAGTATCGCTTAATAGAAGTAACGAGTCATAAGGTGAATTGGACGACTATTTTGAATGCTCATGGGGTTGCGCCAGCACTAGATACGGATTTTGTGCAAGTAGATACCAGTGAAATAGCATTGGCAATGGCGGCCAGCGGTTACGGTATTGCGTTAGCAAGAACACCAGTGACTGATGTGATGTTACAAAACTATGGTTTGGTTGCTTGCCCAGAGTTTGTGCCCATTGCTGCGCTGGAGCGTTATTACCTAATGTATCGTTCAGAATCTACACTTTCTAGTGCCGCTAAAGAATTTCGGCTTTGGATAAAGGAGCAGCTGAATTCAGAGATTCAAGAGCTGACTTAATGACAATGAATGTTGGTGATAATGTAATTAGTAGCATCTTTGATTAAATGCAATTAAGCGTAAGCTGAACTTGTATTTAGAGGTGGTTTTTTTGGGGACTGTGATGATTCAAAAGCTTATTTCTAAGCGTATTGAATATTGCAGGGCTGTGTTATATAGAAAAATATCGCACTGACGAGATGCTTTGTCAGTGCGATAACGTAATTAGTAAGCGGCTACAACAGAGAATTCTACTAGTAAATCAGGGCGAGCCATATGTGCTTCAACACAAGCGCGTGCCGGTTTAGGGCAATCAGCTACCCATGCATCCCATACAGCGTTCATAGATGCGAAGTCTTTGATATCGCGTACGTAAATAGTAACCGTTAACATCTGCTCTTTGCTGCTGCCAGCTTCTGCTAGTAGCTCTTCAACTTTAACTAGGCAGCGCTTAGTTTGCTCTGTGATATCCCATGCAGGGTCACAAGCGGTTTGGCCGCATAAATATACAGTGTTATTGTGCTTTACTATTCTGCTCATGCGCTCTGTAGAACCGATGCGTTCGATGCTCATTTGAAATCCTCTATTAGTAAATGTTAGTGTTTTTTAAAGTCGTTGCACAGCATATGAAATGTGCTTTATAGCGGTGTATAAATAGTGTTATAGCGCTTAGTTAGTACTGCAATTCATTGCTGTCCGGTTAAAAAATGTAAACCCTCTAACTTATTGATTTGTGGTTTTCTATTATGGTCAAATCGACATTCTTGGACGAAATGATACTTGTCGATAACGTAAAATCAATGAGTTAGAGAGCAACAAAAATTAAACTGTACAGCAATGAATTTAATTAAAGCACTTTGCGATCAAAACGGTCCACTCTAAAGGGTGATAAGTCAAAAGTCGAGCTGCCCTCGCTAATTAGCTGGCTAATGATCTTGCCAACTATCGGTCCCATTTGAAAGCCGTGTGCTGAAAAGCCAAAAGCGTGAAAGGCGTTTTCAGCTGCTAAGCTTGGGCCAATTACCGGCAGGTTATCAGGCATGTAAGCTTCTAGGCCCGCCCACATCCGATTAACTGATGCTTTGGCCATCATCGGGAAAAATTCTGCGGCAGTGCCAGCACCCACAGAGAGTTTTTTATAATCTAAGCGGCTACGATTTTGTTCACGATCTGCAAAACCTTTAGCGCCACCACCAATTAAGACGGTGCCGTTTTCAAATTGCTTCAATGATAGTGGTCTACTAACGGCACCGACGACTGGTGTGACAAAATGCGGTAATCGAGTAGTAATCATTAACATCGGTGCACTGTATGACATAGGCACGTTGTCGCCAATCATCACCGCGATTTTATCAGCCCAGGCACCTGCGCAATTAACGATATGGCGGCTTTGATACTTATGCTTATCGCTTGCTATTAGCCAAGTGTTACCCACTTTACGAATTTGCTGAACCGCTTCACCCTCAACAAACTTTACGCCCAATGCTGCGGCTGCACGCTTATATGCAGTGGTGGTTTGATAGGGTATAGCATAACCATCTGTATTGGATAACACGCCGCCGACACAGTGGCCTGCTACGTGCGGTAAGTGCTTACGTAGTGTTTTTTCATCTAAGATGTGCTCGTGGTAATAACCCAGCGCATGCATTTCTCGCTCGCGTGCGCGCAAGGTTTGCATGTCGGCTTCATCAGCGGCAATGTTGATCAGTGTTTTGCGGCGAAAGCCAGTGTCAGTGTTAAGTTCATCGCTCAACGTCTGCCATAATTCGATAGAGGCTAAGCTTAAAGGTACTTCATTAATGTGACGACCAAGTGAGCGTACTCCACCGGCGTTAACGCCAGATGCGTGGCGTGATACCCAATCTTTTTCCAAGACTGTGACAGTCACGCCTGCTTTTGCTAAATAATATGCACTGGCGCAGCCTTGTATGCCGCCACCAATAATTACTACATCAGTGTTCATTGCTGGCTACCTGTGTGAATTTGTACTACCTCAGGTGGTGGTGCACTTAAGGTATTAAATTTACTTAATTCCACTAAACTCAACAGACGCATCGGTGAGCGCAAACGATAATAGCCTACATCACCAACGGGTTCTTCACGCCAATCGGCTAATAATTCACTTACGGTAGTGCCACACATACGACCTTGGCAAGGACCCATACCACAACGTGACATGCTTTTAAGCTCGTTCGGACCTTTAGCACCACGATCAAACTCATACTTGAGTTGCTGCACGTTTTGTTCTTCACAACGACAGACAACAGTGGCTTCATCACGTGGAATACGATGCGCAGCTTGGGGCTGATATAGTCGATCAATAAAGGTACGAAAACGGTTCAGTAAGGCTAATTGACGTAGTGAATCAACTGCTTGGTTGTTGCGTTCAGTTTGTGATACTAAAGCTAATTTGGATAGGCAATTTAGCGCTGCAACGTGACCCATTAAACGCGCGCCATCGGCACCTACAATACCACTGCTGTCGCCTGCAACACTGATGTGCTCTACATCGCTGCAGCCCCATTGATCAAGGGTTGGTTGCCAGCACAATTGCTGCTGGTTCCAGTGGTGTTGTATGCCCAATGCGCGGGTGGCATTTAAGTTAGGGATAACCCCTTGGTGTAGAAAGAACTGATCGCTATTGAGAGTTACTTGCTCGCCTTTGCAGATAAATTGGATGCTGTCTGCTTTTTGTGCGCTTTCTGTAATTTTTAACTCACTGACAAAACGATAAACGGGCGTGCCGCTGCGACGAATTTCATTGAGTAATCCAACGCCTTTAATCAGCATTGAAGGTTGTGCAAGCGCGTTGAGTGCTTTGCTCATTGCGTTTACATAATTAGTCTTAGGCGTGGTATCAATTAACGCTTTTACGGTTACGCCTAAGCGCAAATATTGCGCAACAATCAGGTACAGTAATGGGCCGCTACCGACAAAAACAGCATCATCAGTGACTAGCGCATCAGATTTAAGCATAACTTGCGCGCTACCTGCTGACATAACACCAGGTAAATGCCAGCCTGGAATAGGGAATGGGCGCTCCATCGCACCGGTTGCAACAATCACTTGTTTGGCTTGAACGCTATTGCTTTGGCCGTTATATGAAAACAGCAGTTCGCCGTCATCACCTATATGCCAAACGTTAGCATTGTTAAATATTTGTACGTTGTTATTTTCGGCATCAATGCATTGATTAAATTGTGCGACTAAATCCGCACCTGCTAAATAATCTTTGCCCAGTACTGAGCTATCAACCAAAGGAGAGCGATCGACATTGCGGTAAATTTGCCCGCCGACACTAGGCTTGTCGTTAAGTACGACGATTTTCGCGCCGGTTGCACTGGCCGTTATTGCGGCCATCATGCCTGCAGGTCCTGCACCGATAATTGCAATATCAAAACTGGTGACTGCGTGCTCGCTCAGCGCTTGCATGGAGTTAGTCATGGGTTTTTCCTTTGCTATTTCCTTCGCAGAGAGGTTGGTACATGGCTACTTCTGCTTGGCTGCTTTGTACGATGTTTTGTTTAACAATGTGCATCCCGGCACTAACTTGAGTTAAGCAGGCTTGGCGATTAGGCTGCCCATCTATTTCAACTAAACACTCAAAACATACGCCCATTGCACAATAGGCTGAGCGGGGTTGTTCAGATACGGGTGCCATACGCGTAATGGTATCTTTAGCTAGTGCCAATGCAGCCCAAACTGAGCTACCTGCTGGCACTTGGAATAAGTTACCGTTGATATTTACTGCGACTTGTTCGCAGTCGGTGTTACGTAGTGAGCGGAACATGCTTTGCCTATTATTATCTGATGGTGCGCTGGCTAATGTAGTGACTAGCTTTATAAGTTGTCTAAGTTGAAGGAGTTCGTCACTTTAAGGAAAAGAAGTTAATACTGGTAGAGGAAGATACTCGCTGAAACTAAGAACAACTCGCTTCATTTAACAATGAAGCGAGTTGTTTTAACCACACAAGTAAGTAAGTTGAACTTACTTAATTTTGTTGAGGATATCTTGTGCCCATTCAATGCCAACGTCTTCCATGATTTGTGGCCAAACTTCAGCACGTACTTTTTTCGCAGCAGCAGCTAACTCTTCGTTAGTTAACTTAACGATAGTCGTACCGTTATCCGCTAGCTTTTGCTCAAAAGCTCCTTGATCTGTTTCTGCATTAGTCCAGCGAAGTGTTTCAAAATCTGCTGCTGCAGTTTGTAGTGCAGCTTGATCTTTCGCATCCAGAGAATTGAACTTCTCTGTGTTTACGATCATGTACCAAACTTCAAAGTGAGTGTTAACTGGGATATAAGTCTTAGTTACATCACGAAATGATGCATAGTAACCTTCAGCGCCAGATCCGATAACGCCATCTACAACACCCGTTTGTACTGCAGTGAAAGCTTCTGAGAAAGGAATTGGTGAGCTGATATAGCCTAGTGCGTCAGATGTTAACTGAAAGCTCTTGATCCCAGGAACACGTACTTTAATACCTTTTTCTGCATATGCATCGCCAGGCTTAACTGCATCACGGTTTAGTGCAACACCACCGAAATATACAGGGTACGCCGCTAGCATAGTGATATCTTGCTTAGCGTATAAACCTTTCATCACGTCATAGATAGCGCCTGCAGGGCCGTAAATTTCACGTGCCTTAGCCCAGTTTTCTGCAACGTATGGGAATGCACTGATTTGCATTTTACGAGAAGCAGCTGTCGCAGCAGGCTGTACAGCCATGTCGATTGCGCCAATAGAAATACGTTCTTGTACCGTCGTGTAATCACCTAGTGCACTGGCTGCGAAGATTTTAATTTTTACATCGCCACCGGTTTTAGCTTCAACGTCTGTTGAGAATGCTTTTAGTTCGTTATCAATCGTCGCACCTTGTGGACGAATGTGGCTGATTTTCAACGTTGCTGCTTGTGCAACTGTGGTTAAACTTAGTGCGCTAGCAATTACTACTGCACTAATCATTTGGCTCATTGGTTTAAGTTTCATGTTATTTCCTTTCCTGTTTTTATATTGATTTTTGGTTTTTGTACAAATTGCACTTACTAGAAGCCTGTCCTCGGACGGGCTCCTTATGCGTACCCGAAGAAACGCGGTAAGAATAAAGATAGATCTCCCCAGAATGAAGTCAGAAATACTACGGGTAAATAACCAGTAACGATCAACAGCATTGCAGGGCGAATTACTTGAGTAACAGGTACCTTACCGATACGTGCGCCTAAATAGAGAATTGAAGCATATGGTGGTGTAACACCCCCCATCGCAGTATTAACCCCCATGATTGCAGCGAATTGAATCGGGCTGATACCAATCGCTTCCATCAACGGTAATAATAAAGGTGCGATTAAGATGATGGCGGTAACGTCGTTAACGATCATGCCAACTAAAAACAGTAAGATGTTAATCAGAATTAACAGCAGTACTTTGTTATCAGTGACAGAGAAGATAGATTCAACGATTGCCTGTGGAATGCTTTCAAGTACGAACATTTGCGATAAAATCATGCTGAATAAAATCATCAACATAATGGTACCAACAGAGGTAGAGGCTTCTTTGCCTGCTCCAATGAAGGTTTTAAAATCAAGCCCTTTGTAGATCAAAAAGCCAACAGGGATCGCGTAAATAACCGCTACTGCTGCCGCTTCTGTTGGGGTCATAATGCCCCCATAAATGCCACCGAGGATGATCACTGGCATAAGTAGTGCAGGTGTTGCTTTAATACCGCGACTCTTAACTTCTGCTTTAAACTCAGCACCTTCAAGACGTGGCGCTAAGATCAGTGGGAATTTACGTGCTAGCCATAAGTTAACCGAAGAAAAGCTGGTCATAATCAATAGACCGGGGCCTAAAGTGGCTAAGAAACAAGCGAGGATTGAAGTATCTGTTACCCAGCCGTAAACGATCATGGTGACACTCGGTGGGATTAGCAAACCGAGTAATGATGCATTGGCAATCAGAGCGGTTGCGTAAGCGCGAGGGTAACCTTGCTTTTCCATTTCAGGAATCAGCAGTGGGCCAATCGCAGCAACACCGGTTAAACCAGAACCTGAGATAGCACCAATCAATGCACAACTAATGGTAGCAACAACGCCTAAACCACCGCGTAAATGACCTACAAAGATGTTTACAAAGTTGAGTAAACTTGCGGCAATCCCGCTGACACTCATTATGGTGCCCGCCAATACAAACAGTGGGATAGCTAATAGCACAGGGTTTCCTAACTGCTGAAATCCCCACAACATATTACCTTTCATAAATACATCGCCAGCGAAGTACATCACCATTAAACCGCCACCAAAGCAGTAAGGCAGAGGCACGCCCAAGGTCAATAATATAACCAGTACAACGACTGATAATAGTGCAACTTCTATCATGATGTGGTCTCCACAGGATTCATAGCGGCTTTAAGGTGCTTAACTAAGTGCATAATGGTGTAGAGCATCATCACGGCCATACCGATTAATAGTGCTGCATCCACAAAGATGGTTGGGATGTACAAAGTAGGACTTTCTTTGCCAACGCGTAGTGAATAACGCATAAAATCCCAAGCCCAATAAGTAAGCCAACCTGCTATCACTAACGAGCAAAACTCGGCAATCACTGCCAAAATGGCATGTTGACGAGGGGTTTTAAGGAATATTTCTAGTACATTGGCCTTGATGTGGGTGTTTTCACGAGACGCATTCATCGCGCCCAGCATGTAAAGCCACAGTGTAGGATAGAGCAAGCTTTCTTCTAGACCCATGACTGGAATTTCCAAGACGTAGCGGGTAATAACCTGCACGAATTGACCTAGCGCGACTAGGCAGATCATTGTGGTCAGTAGGATACTGACAAAGCGATTCATAACATCGTTCCTCAATCACATAGAATGTGACTTGTTATATTTATTTACGGATTAACAGATAATGGCAAAGTTAAGTTATAGAATCAAAACGATAATATTGATGGATGTATAGATTTTTCTTATACCTTTGGTTAAAATATTAGCATTGTGTTGTAAGGAGTTTTGCTATGAATTTGAATATTCGCCAGTTACAAGCGTTTCGTGAAGTGATGCGTACGGGGTCTATTTCAGAGGCCGCGCGCGCCTTAAATCGTACGCAACCTGCGGTAAGTTCTATGATTTCTACTTTAGAAACTGAGTTAGGGTTACTGTTGTTTGAGCGCCAGCGTGGACGCTTAATTCGCAAGCCCGAAGCGCAGTATTTTTACGAGGAAACAGAGGCGATCTTAGATCGCTTAGCGCGTTCGGCGCGCACTATGCAAGAAGTAGGAGATTTAAAAGAAGGTAAATTACGTATCGCATGTATGCCTTCATCCTCACTGTTTGTGATGCCCAAGCTGGTGGCGGGGTTTGTTAAAGATAAACCTAAGGTAAAAGTATCGTTAATGATGCGAGCATCAAGTGTGATAGAGGAGTGGATAGCTTCGCAGCAATATGATGTAGGCTTAGCAGAAACGCCGCCACCAAATAGAGCCATTAGCCAGCAAGATTTTGTACTGAACTGCGTATGTGTGTTGCGCAGCGATGATGCTTTAGCTCAAAAAAATAGCCTCAGCCCTGAAGATTTATCAGGCCGACCAATCGCTACGTTGCAAGAAGGGCACCCTAATCAAATAGCCACCTTTGATGTTTTCAACGCAGTCGGTGCAACCATCAATCAGCGTTTTGAATTGCGAAATTTTCAACCGGCGCTGACATTAGTAGAAGAAGGTTTATGCTATTGTATTTGTGATCCTATTTCTGCTGCTAACTACTTTAATTATCAACAGCATAACGGAGCATTAACTTTCAGAGTTTTTACCCCAACAGTGCCGTTATTAGTTTCAATTTTACAACCAGCACATCGCCCTGCATCGCTGTTAACTTCAGCTTTTAGCCAGCTATTAACCGAGCAAGTGATCGCGCTTAATCAGCAGTTTCAAGGCATCAAAATGTAACGTTTTAAAACAGGGAAGGTGCCACTGTTGATGAGTGGCTGAATGTTATTTTAACAAACAGCGTATTTCGCCTGCAACGGTAGGATTATCAACATTTAGGGGGATATCGATAAGCTCCTTAGGGGCTTCGTGGGCCGCTTGTCTACCCATAAGCTGAACTTCATAGCTATTTTTACAAAGTTGGGCTGCTCTTTTGTGCCAGCTTTGCGTTACCCAAGTTAAGGAGGTGGTGGCATTGCCTTGGTATTTTATCCAATAGCGATCACTCGCCAACGCTTTATCTTCGTAACCACCATCCCAACCTAAAGGCTGATATACAGTATCGCAACCCGCTAGAAAGAGGGTGAGTGTGAGTATAAAAAAGTGCTTCATTATTTTTTACACTGCCTG
>JBALXS010000043.1:0-8266 GCA_036960485.1 Oceanospirillaceae bacterium | reverse complement strand
GAAAGAGGGTGAGTGTGAGTATAAAAAAGTGCTTCATTATTTTTTACACTGCCTGTTACACAACCTGCGTTGTATTACTGTCACAACATCACCTTGATCCATTCAGGAAACTAGCTACGTGGTCGCCTATTGCGTCGCTCTCTTGCGCCGCCACTTAAAGAACCACCGGCAACACTTAAGTCACCTTTAAACTGTGCTTTAGCGCCAGTAGTAACAGGGCCAAGTATTTGCTCGATAGTTTCCATGTCTGGCGCACTAGACACTTGATGGTTTTTAAGTGCATCACGCATGACGGCGATATGATCAGGGGTAGTGCCACAGCAGCCGCCAATAATACGGGCGCCAGCATCTAATACTAAGCGGGCATAATCAGCCATTAATTCAGGCGTGCCAGAGTAAACAATCTCGCCTTCAACGTATTGCGGGATGCCGCAGTTAGCTTTGGCAACTAAAATGGGGTTGGTTTGCTGCTGCTTTGCTGCTAGTTTCATATTTAAAATAGCCGCCACCACTTCTGATGCGCCGATGCCGCAGTTAGTGCCACAAGCGCTAGAGTGCTTGCTTAACTGGGAATCTAAAGCGATTAACTCAGAGGGAGTAACGCCCATCATAGTGCGGCCATTGGTATCGATACTCATGGTATATACAACCGGTAACCCTGTGGTTGCAGCCGCTTCATATGCCGCTTTAGCTTCACTTGCATCAGAGATAGTCTCTATCCATAAAACATCAACGCCGCCTTTTTTAAGTGCCTCTGCTTGATCTTTAAATGCTTGATAGGCTAGCTCATAAGTTAAGGTCCCGGCGGGTTCTAAAATCTCACCCGTTGGCCCCATAGATCCTGCGACCACAACATCATGCTCAGCTTTATCAGCGAGCTGCTTTAAAATTTGTGCAGCGGCTACGTTTAGCTCTTCAACTCTGTCTTGAGCATTGTGTAGCTTCAATCGATAGTGGGTACCACCAAAACTATTGGTCAGTAATATATCTGAGCCCGCATCGATAAAGCGTTGCGCCAAATCAGCGATGCGCTCAGGATGATCTATATTCCAAAGTTCAGGTGCGTCGCCCGTTTGTAAACCCATCATAAACAGGTTGGTGCCCAAAGCACCGTCAGTGATTAAATAAGGGCGTTCATTAAGCAGACGAGTAAAGAGATTAGACATAGTCAGTAGCCGTAAAATAGATAAAAAAGATAGCTGATTCTAACCTAATAAGGCAGCACTAAGCTATGCTTGAGCTTAAACAAATACAGCGCTTTATGTTAATAACTAGATGACTTACATCGCTTTAAGATCAATAGTGTGGTTGGGCTGCTTTACTCCTTATTTATTAACAAGCACGGTAAGAGTGAAGCACTAAAACGTGCTTGCTTAATTTCAAGTATTAAGCTTAAACTCTGCAGCAACCCCCTTTGCTACTGATCTATTATAAGGATTTTGTAAACATGTCACTATCATCGCTGTCAGCTCAATACAATGCGCCGCATATCGGTATTATTATGCTTAACACCGAATTCGCGAGGCCAGTAGGTGATATTGGCAATGTAGCTAGTTATCAATATCCAGCACAGATTTTTAAATTGCGTAAAGCAAATGTGGCGAATGTAGTTTGCGAAGAGCTTGCGCCGCAGTTAATCGAGGAAGTGATAGAAGGAGCGTTAAGTTTAAAAGCGGCTGGGGCGAATATCATCACCACAAGCTGTGGTTTTTTAGCCAAGGTACAAAGTGTGGTACAGCAAAGTATTGATTTACCTTTTATTGCCAGCTCACTTAGTTTACTGCCTTTTTTGCGCCAAGTGTTTGGCCCGCTATGCACCATTGGCGTGGTTACTTTTGATAGTAAGGTATTAAACGAAGCCCATTTTAATGGCCATTTTGATAGCAACTTGAAAATAGCCGGTATTGAAAATGGGCAGGAGTTACATCAGGTTATAAAAGAGGGGCGCACTGAGTTAGATTTAGACCTCGCACAGCGTGATGTTATTCAAGCAGTTGAGCAACTTATGCAATATCAACCTCGCTGCTTATTACTAGAGTGCACTAACTTATCACCTTATAAAGCAGCCTTGCGTGAGCACTTTCAACTTCCTGTCTTTGATTTAGTAGATGCTATTCACTGGTTGGCAGCTGCGCGCGGCTAATATCCTTTATTAGCTATTGATAGCGCGAGCGGTACTTTGTAACAACGCTAAATACTGGTCAAACAGTTGTTCTTCGTTAAAATTAGCAGAGGTAACTGCTAAATTGATTGAACCGCGCAGATCACTTTGGCGATCATAAATAGGCACTGCTAAGGATAAATCAGCCATCACATATTGGTTTTTTACAAAAGCATAACCTTGTTCACGACAAGTGATAATACGCTGTTTTACTTGTTGAGGATCAATTTCAGTTTGCGCAGTGCGTTTTTCCCAAGTTTGGGCTGCTAAGATTTTATCTAGCTGGTCATCGTTTAGTAATGATGCAGCGGCACGACCTGAAGCAGTGCAATAAATAGGTAAGCGGCTACCTACTGTTACCGTGGTATCTAATACATCTTTGCCCAAAAACCTAGAAACAAAAATAACTTCATTGCCATCTAAGATGGAGAGTGTCGTAGCACCTTCTGTTTTGGAACTCAAACTGTGTAGATAAGGGCGAGCGCGGCGTACTAAATTATTTGATTCAATAAAGCGCGCGCCGATTTCGGTGGTTTTAGCGGTTAATTCAAAATCAGTATTATTAAAGCTGCGCCTTAAATAGCCTAATTGCAGCAACGTGTAGCAAAAGCGCTGCGCACTACTTTTACTGTATCCGGTTAATCTTGTTACATCTGTTAGTGATAGCGCGCTTTGTTGGGCATTAAAAACAGCCAATACTTTGAATGCTTTTTCAACACTTTGTACATAAAGTGGATCTTTTTTAGGTGGCGTCATAATAAAGCTTCTTATTAGTAAGTGAGTAGTATGACAGCAAGGAATGCCAATACAAGGTATTGCTATGCGATTCAAAGTATCTTATATTGATTTAAGTTTAACTGATAATTCTAATAAAAGGACGATATATGTTTCGTAAACTGCAAAACTTACTCACAGTCACTGCCGTCACAACTTGCCTTATTTCTCCGCTAGCCAATGCTGAGAAATGGGATATGCCGATGGCTTATTCTAATACTAACTATCACACTCAAAACGCAAAGTTATTTGCAGAAGCGGTGAAAGTTGCCACCCAAGGCAAGTTAGATATCGTGGTTCACGGTGGTGGATCTTTGTTTGGCGGCAAAGAAATTAAACGCGCTGTACAAACAGGGCAGGCACAAATAGGTGAGCGTTTACTTTCGGCTCACGCTAATGAAAATGCAGTTTACGGATTTGACTCCGTTCCTTTCCTTGCTTCTTCTTTTGATAGCTCTGTTAAACTTTGGAATGCAGCGCGTCCTGAGCTAGAAAAAGTATTATCTGACGATAACCTAGTACTGCTTTATTCAGTACCTTGGCCGGGTCAAGGTTTGTATTTCAAAAAGCCAGTAACAGGCAAAGCAGATACTAAAGGTGTTAAATTTCGTTCATACAATGCAGCCACTGCGCGTCTTTCTGAATTAATGGGTATGCAGCCAGTACAAGTTGAAGCGGCAGAGTTATCTCAAGCGCTAGCAACAGGTGTGGTTGAATCAATGATTTCATCCGGATCAACCGGTTACGATAAGAAAGTGTGGGAACAGTTAACCCATTTCTATGATGTAAATGCATGGTTACCAAGAAACTATATCTTTGTTAACAAAGACACGTGGGAAGGGCTAGATAAAAGCACTCAGAGCATAGTGAAAGGTATGGCCATGCTAGCAGAACAAGCAGGCACTTCAAAAGCGCAACAGCTATCTGATTGGTATATTAGCCAGCTAGCCGCGAATGGTATGAAAACACAAGCCGCTGAAGGCCAGTTGTTAACTGATTTGCAAGACATAGGTAAAACAATGGCAGATGAGTGGAAAAAATCAGCAGGCGACAGCGCTGCTAAAATACTTACCAACTACAGTCAGTAATATTTAGTTCAGTCTTTAGCTCAATTCTTAGATAGACATCAGGGTATCTAGCAAGTTGTGTGAATCGACTTGAGAGATACTCAGCTATAAAAGGGCTAGCTATAAGGTAAGAGTTCATTCTAAAAAGTTATAAATAATTGTATTGTGGCGTTATAGAAATAATAAACACGATAGATAACTATTTTAGAATGAGCGCTTAGGGTTACCTAAAACACTTCATCGCACTACTCTTGAACTAGCAAGCAT
Organism: Oceanospirillaceae bacterium; assembly: GCA_036960485.1. GTDB lineage: Bacteria > Pseudomonadota > Gammaproteobacteria > Pseudomonadales > Balneatricaceae > Rs1. The sequence goes on along the minus strand of JBALXS010000043.1, from coordinate 3,997 downwards.
GATTATCAAGCATTTTACATTCTCATTTTCGTTTGTTTGTCAGCTAATCACTTTAATCATTGGAAAACACCATGGGAAAATTTAGAACAGCCTTGCATGGGCTATTCATACTATGTGGCTATATTGCCGCTGGTTTCTTAATCGCCATACTGCTGTTAATTGTCGTGCAGGTAGTAGGACGTTTTGTGGGCTATGCAACGCCTGGTATCACCAATTATGCTGGCTACTGTATGGCGGGAGCTTCATTTTTTGGCCTTAGTTATGCGATGCATATTAACAGTCATATTCGCGTGTCATTGTTTTTAAATATCTCAAAAAGGTTTCGTTTTGCGCTAGAGCTTTGGTGTCATTTAATTGCAGTGGGTCTTAGTGTTTATTTTAGTTTTTATGCCTTTAAAATGATTTATTGGTCACACAAGTTTCACGATGTATCACAGGGGCAAGATGCAACTGCGCTGTGGATACCGCAATTAGTCGCTGGAATAGGAACAAGTGTGCTTTGTTTAGTGATGCTTGAAAGGCTATATCTGATGCTTATGATGCCGCAAGATCCGCTGAGCCCAGTTTACAATGCCGCTGATTCATCAAGCGATCAACTGGCCGATCAATCTAATTATAAATAGAGTATTTTAATGGAACATATTGGACTAATCTCAATTTTTTTGTTTGTACTCTTTTTACTATTAGGTACCGGAGTATGGGTAGGTTTTGCCTTGATGGGTGTGGCTATTGTTGGTATTGAATTGTTTACCTCGCGCCCCTCTGGCGATGCGATGCTCACAGTTATTTGGGCATCTTCAACCAGTTGGTCACTAACGGCTTTACCGCTGTTTATATGGATGGGTGAAATATTATTTAGAACCAAGCTCTCACAAGATTTATTTAAAGGGCTTTCACCTTGGATGTCTGGTTTGCCTGGTGGTTTATTACATACCAACATTGTTGGCTGTACTATTTTTGCAGCCGTGTCAGGGTCATCAGCGGCGACGTTGACCACCGTTGGTAAAATGTCGATCCCTGAACTGGAAAAAAGAAACTACCCAAGACACTTGATCATCGGCACTTTAGCCGGCGCGGCAACGTTAGGATTAATGATTCCACCATCATTAACTTTAATTGTGTACGGCGTAACCATTAATGAATCGATCTCAAAATTATTTTTGGCAGGCATTGTGCCTGGTTTAATTTTAGCATCGTTATTCATGTTGTATGTGGTGATTTACTCACTGTGTATGGGTCATCAAGATATTATCGTTGATAGTGCGAAAACACTTAAACAAAAACTGGCTGCATCACGCTTTTTAATACCAGTATTACTATTGGTGCTGTTTGTTATTGGCTCAATGTACACAGGTATTGCAACTGCTACTGAAGCTGCATCTTTTGGTGTAATAGGTGCGCTTATTTTAGCGACAGTGCAAGGTTCTATGACGCGCAGCACTTTTAAAGCGAGCCTTTTTGGCGCTGTAGGTACTTCAGCGATGATCGCCCTCATTCTTATGGGTGCATCTTTCTTATCGCTTTCTATGGGCTTTACAGGATTACCAAGAGCGTTAGCCGAGTGGATTGCCACGTTAGAGCTAAGTCGCTTTGAACTGTTAATGGCGCTGTTAGTGTTTTATATCATCATCGGTTGTTTCCTTGATGGTATCTCTGCGGTGGTATTAACCATTGCGATTGTCGAGCCAATGATTCGCCAAGCGGGTATTGATTTGATTTGGTTTGGAATCTTTATCGTTGTGGTGGTCGAAATGGCGCAAATCACCCCGCCAATCGGTTTCAATCTATTTGTACTACAAGGCATGACAGGTTATCAAATTGGTTATATCGCACGTACTGCAGTGCCGATGTTTCTAATTATGTTGTTAATGATATTTGTTTTAATAGCGCTGCCTGAATTAGCCACATGGCTACCTGAACAAATGCGAGCAAGACCTTAATTTATTTATGAAACATAAAGATGTAGTTGTATTAGGCGCCGGTATGATCGGCGTTTGCAGCGCTTTAGCACTGCAAAAGAAAGGCTTGCAAGTGACCTTAATTGACAGTGCTAAACCTGGTTCTGAAACCTCGTTTGGCAATGCAGGTATTATTACGCCAAGTTCGTTAATTCCTATAAATAACCCGCGTTTGATTAAAGCGCTGCCAGGATTTATGGGGAATAAAAGCGCTGGTTTTCGCTATAACTTAAATTATGCTTTTAGCGAGATGATGACTCTATTGCAGTTTTTATCCTTTGCTAAAGAAACTTCGACTAAGCAGCGTGTGCACAGTTTATATCAGTTAATAGAGCGCTCTACTGAGTTACATATTCAACAGGCAGATAAGGCTAATTGCGCTGAGAAGCTGCGTTTTAGCGGCTGGTTAAAACTGTATCGCCAAGCGAAAACTTACCACAATGCGCGATATGAGCAAGATATTTACCAGCAATATAATGTCAGTACTAAGGTATTAGACAATGATGAAATACTGACTGTCGAGCCGCGTTTAAAAGCAATTTACCAAAAAGCAGTATTGATTGAAGATGCGCTATCTGTCGCTAGTCCAAGTGCATTGGTGAACGGCTACGCAGATGAGTTTGTACGAGGTGGTGGCCAGTTATTGCAGCTACAAGTTGAAAGTATTCAACAACAAGATACGCGTTGGATACTTGAAAGCTCAGGTTTAGAAAGTTCTGATTTAAAAAATTCTGATTCAGAGCAATCGATTAGCTGTAAGCAATTAGTGATAGCAGCAGGACCTTGGTCTAAGCAGTTGTTGGAACAGCTGGGGATGAAGTTACCAATGCTGTTTGAACGTGGTGGTCATCGAGAATATGTCAATACGCAGACAACCGCATTGAGCTTACCAATTCATGATATAGAAGGCAGTTTTGTAGCATCGCCAACTGCAAATGGACTTAGAGTGAGTTGTGGCGTTGAGCTTAATCATCATCTTGCAAAGCATAGTAATACGCAGCTAGATATAGCCGAGCACAATGCACGCCAAGGTTTAACCTTTGGTGATTCTCATGTATCCCAGTGGCAAGGCGCACGGCCAACTATGCCAGATAGTTTGCCCGTTATCGGTGCTAGCAAATTAGCTGGATTATGGCTCAATACAGGGCATCAGCATATTGGGTTTTCAACGGGGCCGGGCTCTGCAGAAATACTTGCTAATTTAGTGTGCGCGCAACCGTGTGACGATTTTGCAAAAGCATTTAGCCCGCAGCGTTTTGGATTGTAGATTAAAGGATTGGTAGGTTAAAAAGAATTTAAAATTGAAATTAAAGATAACCATTTTGCCGCTAACAGCGGCAAAATGGTATTTAGCGTAGTCGAGAAACCTTAAATTAGTAATGACTTACTCTGACAGTTTTGCCTTGGCCTAATATTTTTACACGATCGTTGTCAGCAAAAAAATTGGCTTGGCTAACTTGTTGCACAATAGAAATTGTATTACCTGAATCTAAGCGAATAGTAAGCTCTTGACCTTGCTTGCGCGTAGCTGTTTCTTCAAGTTTTTGTCCTAAAATTCCACCGATAACCGCACCAATTCCTGTGGCGATATCTTTACCGTTACCGCCGCCAACATTGCTGGCGATTACACCACCTAACACACCACCAGCAGCAGTACCCAATAGCCCATTTTGGCGCCCATCTATGATAACAGGGCGCTGCGCAATGACTACTCCAAAGCTAACTTCTTGAACTTTTCTCGCTTCAGAAGCTGAATAGTTATCCCCCGTTAGATTGCTCGCACACCCTGTTAAAATAAAAAGCGCCGCGACTAAAAGATATAACTTGTTAAAATGTTTCATAAATCACCTAATACTAAATTTAATTCTAAGCTTCGACAGTCAAAGCTCGAAAAGATCCCGTTTGTCAGTAAAATTAATTGATAATGAACAACAGGGGTGTTCAATGCGCTAAAAGATTAAAAAATACAGATATATATGCACATTGATCTACTGCGATCTAGTTTATTTGGCCAAATGTAACGTTCATTTTCGTTAATT
>JBALXS010000042.1:0-35920 GCA_036960485.1 Oceanospirillaceae bacterium | reverse complement strand
TAGAATATGTTCAACTTGATCAGCAAACGTTGTTAGCATCATTAGTATTAACTGATGCTGAAATAGACAGCGAATACCAGCAGATAGTGGCAAACTTTGAATCACAAGAGCAACGCCAAGCAGCGCATATTCTAATTGAAGTTGATGACTCGCTAAACGATGCTGCTGCTTTAGAAAAGATAACAGCTGTTAAAATTCGATTAGATGCAGGAGAAGATTTTTCAAAGGTCGCTAAAGAAGTCTCAAACGATTTTGGTAGTGCAGAAAATGGCGGTGATTTAGGTATTGTTGCAAAAGGAACTTTTGAAGCAAACTTTGAGCAAAGCCTATTTACCTTAGCGCAAGGTGAAATATCACAGCCAATTAAATCAGAAAGCGGTTATCACCTGATCAAAGTATTAAAAGTAATTTCCAGTGAAGCGCCATCATTAGAAATCTCTAAAGCCAAGATTGTTGCTGAATTAACAACTATCAAAGCAGAACAGATGTATCTTGAGCAACTGGAAAAGCTAAAAGATTTGGCTTTTATTAGCAGTGATTTAAGTGAAATAGCCGCTGAGTTAGCGTTAGAAATAAAGTTATTACCCGCTTTTACTAAAGCAGGAGGTAGCGAATTACTATCACAAAATTCAAAAGTTATCAGAGCTTCATTCAGCGATGAAGTTTTAAAGGATGGCTTAAACAGTGCTCCTATTGAAATCAATCAACAAAATGCAGTCGTAATACGTGTAAAAGAGCATTTACCCGTTAGAGCGCAAGCGTTTGATGAAGTTGCTGCGCAGTTGAAAGATGAGCTACTAACTAAAAAAGCTTCGTTACAGTTAGAAGAGAGAGCGGCAAGTGCTATTCAAGAAATCATGAAAACAGGGGATGCAACTGCATCTGCGGCAGATTTTGTATTGAAAACACAACTAAAAGCCACTCGTATTTCAGCTGAAGCTCCTGCACAAGTAATTAACAAAGCTTTCGCTTTACCACATCCTAAGGACGGTAAAGTATCTGTTGATTCAGTTGTTCTAGCCGACCAAAGCTTAGCAATTGTTATTGTTGATAAAGTTATTGATGCTGATTTATCTACTCTTTCTGAGGAAGAGTTAAAAGCTATTAATAATGCATTAGCAGCACGTTTAGGTAACCAAGCTTACCAAACTTTTGTAACGCAAACACACACCGCAGCTGAAATAGAACGTCTATAAAAACTGCCCAAGTTAGCCTGTTAGTTATAACAGGCTAATATCTATTCTTGTAAATCAAGTTGCTTTAAAAAAAATTGAATTTGATGTGTAAAACAATCAGCTTTAGATTAAAAATTGCTGTTACCTTATTCAAAGTAGAAATGATTATAGCCATCAAGGCTTTTCTAATCAGACTTGAAGTCTCTATAAATAACTCTTCAAAAAAGTATCATCGATACCTGCCATTAATCACCGTTATCTTATATATGCAAAAACAATCGTCTCTATTAATAGTAAAGCATGGATGAAGTGATCTGTTATCACTGTTATAAGAAGCTCAATTCAAGTACTTAAATTAAACGGCCTGGATAATGACATAAAGATGATCATAGTGTTTTGATTATCTTTAATAGCAATGTAATTGCTCTTAGAAGAATGTTAGTGAATATCTTCGAATCTAGTTGAACAGATGGCGTCAAAAAGTATGAAGCTCAGTGCATAGTTTGCTGCCACTAAACTGCAGTATGCCTTGTTGAGCAAAGTGTAAAGGTTTGAGAAGAATAGTAAAATAAATGAGTAATGCTATTGCAAATCATTCTCATTATTGATATTATTACTTTGCTCGCAAGGTAGCTTGTTTGATTAACAAGTTAGCTTCACTTTTCATGTTTCATTTGTCTACCAAATTAAATATGAATACACGGTTCTTGTCATTTTCGGGTAACCCATTGGGTTACCCTTTTTTTTGCTTAAAAATCACCGCTTACTACAATTTTAAAGAAAAAAAGCTAGGGCTGTATTAGCCGCTGGTGCTTATGTAGGCATATTTGTTAATGACTAATACTCTTAAATAACTCGAAGAATTTTGGTAGCGTTTTTGCAGTACAACCAGGGTCATTGATAGTTACAGCAGTGTCACTTAATGCCACTAAAGCGAAACACATAGCCATACGGTGATCATCATAAGTATCGATAGCCGCGTGTATTATCTGCTTTGGCGGGGTGATCTCAATAAAGTCATCTCCCTCTATCACTAAAGCGCCTACTTTGCGCAATTCAATGGCCATTGCGCTAAGGCGATCTGTTTCTTTTACGCGCCAATTATAGATGTTACGGATTTTAGTAACGCCTTTGGCAAAAAGGGCTGTCGTCGCGATGGTCATTGCTGCATCGGGGATATGATTTAGATCTAAATCTACCCCAATCAGAGGCTTGTCATAACTTACTTCAATGTAATTAGGCCCATATACTACGTTAGCTCCCATAGCCTTTAGAACGTCAGCGAAGAGTCTATCGCCTTGTACACTTAGCTCGCCTACACCGTCTACTCTTACAGTTCCGCCTTTGATGGCTGCTGCTGCCAGAAAATATGATGCTGATGATGCATCGCCTTCAACCATAATGCTTCCAGGTGAGCGGTAGCTTTGCCCAGCTTTAATAGTGAAGCGCTGATAATTGTCATTCGTCACTTGAATGCCAAACGATTGCATAACATCTAGGGTGATATCAATATATGGCTTTGAAACTAAATCCCCTTCAATCACAATGTTTAGGTCATCTTCTGCAAAAGGTGCAGCCATTAACATAGCGGTTAAGAATTGACTAGAGATGCTACCTTTGATAGAAACATCTCCGCCTTTTAAGCCGGTGCCGATTATTTTTAAAGGAGGATAGTTTTCGTCTTTTAAATATTCAACCTGTGCGCCGAGTTGACGTAACGCATCAACTAAATCACCAATTGGGCGCTCATACATCCGCGGATCGCCCGTGAGCTCATAGTCACCATCGCTAGCACAAAGCACGGCAGTGATAGGGCGCATAGCGGTGCCGGCATTGCCTAAAAACAGTTTTGTATCTGCTGTGTTAAATTTTTTGCCAAGACCTTGTACAGTACAAACTGTTTTATCTGCATTAAGTTGATAACTTACGCCTAACTTAGTCAGTGATTCCAACATTCTGCGAATATCATCACTATCTAGCAAATTAGTGATAATTGTTTCGCCTTCTGCTAGCGCTGCAAGTAGCAAAATTCGATTGGATAAGCTTTTAGATCCTGGGATCTGGACAGTTCCTTCAACCTTAGATATAGGCTGTAGTGTTAGGCTTTGCATTTATGCTCCAAAATAGTCATCAAGGGAAATAAAGAGAGATAAACTACCTTGGAATAAGGCTGAGGTCGAGTGGTATTTAAGTACATTTTAAAGATGGGTTAAAATTTAGTCTAATCATCAGATTATTTAACAAATTCCATTATTATCGTCGCGTTTAGCGGCTAAAAATCGCTTATTACCTTACGCTGAAACTCTAAGTCAAAAATAGCTAGAAAAGTACTTACCAGCTATGTTATTTTGCAGCGCTTTTTCACAGTATTGAGATTTTATATGATATCAGGTTTTGACTACGGTACATCTAACTGCGCTATTGGCGTAATGAGCCCAGATAATCAACAGCCAGTGCTGCTTCCTTTAGAAAATGGTCACGCGTTCTTACCCTCTACGGTATATGCTTTAGGCCGAGAGCTTATATGCGAACAAGTTGCAAAAAACATCGTTGATGAGACTATGCAACAGCAATACATGCAAACTCGACAAGGAGGCTTAAACCTTGCCAGCCGCTTTCGAGTTGAAGAAAGCATTAGGGAAAATGAGCAAAGCTTGTTTTTTGGACGCGCAGCTTTTGATCAATACTTTGCCTATGCAGGAGAGGGGTATTTCGTTAAATCTGCAAAATCCTTCTTAGGTGCAAAAGGCGTGCGTGATAACTATATTCAGTTTTTTGAAGATATCGTCACAGTAATGATGCTGCATATTAAACAGCAAGCGCAGCTGCATAGCGCATCAGATTTATCGCACACTGTTATTGGCCGCCCAGTGAACTTTCAAGGGGTAAACTCTGAAACCAGTAATATACAAGCACTGAGCATTTTGGAAACAGCAGCTAAAAGAGCAGGATTTAAAGAGGTAGAGTTTTTGTATGAACCTATTGCTGCAGGCTTTGATTTTGAGCGTGAACTAACTTGTCAAAAAAATGTGTTAGTGGTTGATATTGGAGGCGGAACAAGTGACTGCGCTATGGTTCAAATGGGGCCTAAGCATATAAATAAAATAGATAGGAAAGCAGATTTTCTAGGGCACGTTGGTGAGCGAGTAGGAGGCAACGATTTTGATATACACGTTGCCGCTCGAACCTTGATGCCATTACTAGGCATGAATAGTGTGCTAAAAAGCGGATTGCCAATGCCAACTCAAGTGTATTGGAACGCAGTGTGTACTAACGATTTAGGCGCGCAAGCTGAGTTTAATAAATTGGAAACCAGTTTGTTACTTGAGCAACTATTAAGAGATACCACTGAGCCGCAACTGATGCAGCGTTTTCATCACTTAAGAAAAAACAAGCTTAACCAACAGTTAGTTAGAAGCGCTGAGCAAACTAAAATTAATTTGTCTGATATGAGCGATACTAGTGTTGATCTTAGTTTTATTGAAGAGAACTTAACTAGCCAAGTAGCTTTTGATCAATTGCAAGATGCAGTTCGAAGGCCGCTTAAGAAAATGATTTCACTAATGAGTGAAACCATTGAGCAGGCGGGCATAAAGCCAGATGTGATTTACATAACCGGTGGATCTGCTAAATCACCAGTGATTAGACAAGCCATTGCTGAGCACATTGGCGACATCGAAATTGTGAATGGTGATCACTTTGGTAGTGTTACCAGCGGATTAACTTTATGGGCTAGCAGAATATTTAAATAATTTTCAAAAGCTCTTTTATTAGCTCTGTGTTTTCGCCGTGTAATGAATATGCGGCGAAGGCTTTTAACGGTATTTTTGGAGCGTCAATCACTTCAAACAACTGCCCGTTTTCTGAATATTCATTGACCATCACATTCGGTAAATAAGCAGCACCTGCGGCATTTAATATTAAATTCAATGCGATACGTGCGCTGTTGACTCTTACGGCGGCTAACGGCCTGTCAATAAAATGCGCTTCATGCAAAACATTGAACGTGGTTCCCCATTCCACCCGAATATAACCTTCGGACATGGCTGAATGCGCTGTTTGATTGCTAAGGTTAGAAACTAGAATCAAAGTGATATCTTTAACCTGCGTAACCACCATATCTTGTATTTTAGGCTGCTCATAAAGAAAACCAATATCGATTAACCTTCTATCGAGCTTTTCAATAACACGTTGCGGAGTGCTTTCTTCTGCTCTTATGCCGATTTTAGTATTGTTTTGATATAAAGAATTTAGCCAAGACTGTAGAAAAATATCCCACAAGCTCGAAGGGCCTGCTACAACTAAGCGCTTTTTGAGTTGCTCAGATAACGCAACATCTTCATAAGCTCTATCCCAGGCGTTTAGTATTAAGCGAGCGTGTTTAATTAAGCGCTCACCGGCAGGTGTGACTATCACCTTTTGATGGTTACGCACTAGCAGGTTAAGCCCTAGAGATTGTTCGAGCTGGCGGATTCGCGTACTGACAGTTGACGGTGCTACATGCAAGTTTTCAGCAGCTTTGGCAAAGTGCCTAGTACGGGTTACTTCGAGAAATGTTTTTAATAGTAATGTATCCATATAAAGTCTATTTATTACCTCTTAGTCTATTCTTATCTTGGTGTTTAAAGCTGCTGTTGAGATCAATAAGTTAGCCATTGCTATAAAAGTGATAAGTAACGCGCGCTTGGGATTATCTTAACTAGTATTGGGTTGTTCAGTATAAATAAAAGTAAATATCTCTTGTTCGGTATAATCAAATTTGAAGTACAGTTTATTTCGTTTTAAAGAATATCATAAATTCCCTAGAATAGTTTAAGATAGCTTGAAGGCATACGTTAATGTGTTTAAAGCTATTGTTTTAATAACAATGTGTTGATATAAAAAATATTTATAAAACTAGTCTCAAAGGTGATTAACCGATGCCGGAAGCCAAAAACGTAAACTCTGCCGTTTCAAATGAAGTCCAACCTGTAGAAAAAAAAGATATGTTTGCAGTATCGAATCACAAAAAATATTTTGAAGAGGTCTCAAGTTTACCCATAAAAGAGGTGGTAGGTGCAGTCGTCTTCATCTTATTAGCAATAACAGTGAGTGCTTTTGTTCCAACTATTCAAATTGCCTGGGTAGTGGGCGTTTTATTAATGACCATCTATTTATTTGCTTTCGAAGTAGTGCGTATTGATATTGCGGCGATATGTGTAATGGTTTTTCTTGGGTTAACTTCATTGCTAGCGCCGTATATTGGATTAGAAGAAGGCCTCGTTAATCCTGAAAAGCTGTTTGTTGGATTTTCTTCAAATGCAGTTATTTCGATTATCGCAGTAATGATTATTGGTGCAGGCTTAGATAAAACAGGATTAATGGGGAAAGTTGCTCAAGTCATTTTAAAAGTAGGGGGAACCTCTGAAAAACGCATTATTCCGATCATCTCCTCTACCGTCGCCTTTATTTCAAGTTTCATGCAAAACGTCGGTGCAGCGGCGCTTTTTATCCCTGTGGTTGGTCGTATTAGTGCACGTGCGAACATACCGATGAGCCGCTTATTAATGCCGATGGGTTTTTGTGCGATATTAGGGGGTACCATGACAATGATAGGTTCTAGCCCTTTAATTTTACTGAACGATTTGATGATAACATCGAATCAAACCTTGCCTGCTAATCAGCAAATGGAGCAATGGGGTTTGTTTTCAGTCACACCAATCGGGATTTGCTTAATATTGGTTGGGATCATCTATTTCGTGGTATTAGGGCGCTTTGTATTACCTAAAGCTGCAATGCAAGATGAAGCAGATTCATCTTCACCGATGGCTTATTTTAAAGAAACATATGGCTTAGATTACGGTTTGGTAGAAATACTAGTACCATTTGACAGTGATCTAATTGGTAGTAGCTTAGAGTCGTTAGAATCACCAAATGGTGTCAGAGTTATAGCGGCACAATTTCCTAACGGTAGTTTACGTATTGGGCCAGGAGGCTTAGATAGAACCGTAGGGATTGATGCTAATACGGTATTGGGAGTTATGGGAACACCTGTGCAACTCGGTGCTTTTTGCAGTAAATATACATTACAACTGAGACCGGAAATGGATTCGTTTGCGGATACATTGAGCGCGCAAAAAGCGGGTATTGCAGAAGTAGTTATACCACCTGGTTCTAAGTTAATTGGCAAGTCAGCTATTGATCTGCGGTTGCGTAACTCAACAGGCATGTCTTTGATGGGGTTGCACAGAGCAGGCAAAACCACACAAGCTGGAGATAACGTGAGAGCCATACCTTTTCAAGCGGGTGATACGATGATTTGCCATACGACATGGGATGCCTTGTCACGCTTGGAAGGTAATAGGGACTATGTGGTTGTCAATAAAGATTACCCGATAGAGGAGCTACGCCCCCATAAAGTAGGCTGGGCTTTAACTTTCTTTACCATTGCACTCAGCATGGTGCTATTTACGGATGTGCGTTTATCTATCGCTTTATTAACCGGAGCTTTAGGCATGGTAATTAGTAATGTTATTAGTATTGATGAAGCTTATAAAGCGGTGAGTTGGAAAACTGTTTTTCTGTTAGCAAGTTTAATTCCTTTAGGTATGGCTGTTCAAAATAGTGGAACCGCCGCTTGGATCGCTAATAATACGCTAGAAATTTTAGATGGCGTGCCTATTTGGGGATTACAACTTGCCGTAGCGGTGCTAGCAACATTGTTTTCACTAGTGATGTCTAATGTTGGTGCCACAGTGCTATTAGTACCATTGGCAATAAATATAGCGATTGGTGCCGGTGGTGATCCAGCGGTTTTTGCGTTGATAGTAGCGCTCGCGACTTCTAATGCATTCTTGATTCCCACACACCAAGTGAATGCTTTAATAATGGGCCCTGGTGGTTACAAAGTGTTTGATTTCATTAAAGCGGGTGGCATTATGACCTTGTTATTTTTGGCCGTTCTTATTCCATTGATCAATTTAATTTTTTAACAGACTAACTTAAAGTTTGGCTACCCACTAAATGAAATATTGTGCAAAAATAAAACAAATGTTTCATTTAGTTAAAATGATACAGTGAAAATTGCTAGCTTTTTGTATGGTTGCTAGTTATCATTTGCATCCATTTTTTTGTGTAAATACAATGGCAATACTAAGTCGATTTATTGCTTTGCCTTGATCTTTTATGTAAACAAATTTCAAATAACTTTATCAAGGATAAATATTATGCCTACTGCAAGCGCTCGTCATTTATTAGTTGCAACCGAAGAACAATGTGTAGAAATTAAAGAACAGATCGAAGCTGGCGCCAGCTTTGCCGACATGGCTAAAGAGCATTCATCATGCCCTTCAGGTCGTAGTGGTGGTGATCTAGGTACTTTTAGTAAAGGCCAGATGGTTCCAGAATTCGACAAAGTTGTTTTCGAAGAAGCTATCAATGTAGTACATGGACCTGTTAAAACTCAGTTTGGTTACCATTTACTAGAAACGACTGATCGTCAAGACTAGTCAGTTCTATCTAAAACTAGCGCGCTAACTATAGTGTGTTAGTTTTAGTGATACATATTTAAAAAGTAAGCTGGTGTGCAGGCTTTGTTCTCTCTTTCTGCTTTCTTTACTTTTCCTTTATTCTTGTTTCGCACTCCCTTGCAGCACCTACACTTGGTAACCTTTGAGTTAGCAATAATTTTATCAATGGTATAACTTTTAATGCTGCTGTTAAATCATGCTGCACTAAGGCTGAAGTAATTGCTCCCTCTTTTAAAATACAAATACTGTCAGTTATAAATAGCGCTTTTTGTGGATCCGTTTCAAATTTTTCTACATAGAGTGCAACTAAATTCTTCACATTAATTTTATGCTGATGACAGCATTGATTGATAGCTGAACTTTGCTCTTTATATTCCGCTGCTGCATTTATAAAGAAACAGCCATGAAAGTTGCCAAGTGCTACCGCCTTATTGTTAAACCAATCATTTAATCCCCAAAATAGCGCTTCAAGTGACTCCTCAGCTGATTTTGCTTGTTGCATGCTATTGCGCATCCAGCTCATAAAAATTGCATCTCGATACTCTAAAGTGGCGATAGTGAGTGCTTCTTTAGAGGGGAAGTAATGGTATAAGGTTTTCTTGGCGACTTTAGCTTCTTTTATGACCTCATTTATCCCCACGCAGTGGATGCCTTTTTGAATAAAAAGTTGTAGCGCAGCGACAATAATGGTGTGTTTCTTATCTGACATGGTCATTCCAAGTGTATTTAATAAGAGAATATTGACAGAGGTAGACCGACTTGTCTATAGTGGTAGACAACTCAGTCTACAGTTATAAGGAATTAAAATGCAAAAATACTTAACACCTTTATTAGCCGGTCTAGGCGCAACGATTGCGATAGCAGTGCTTGCCTACTTGGATCAATACATTGAAGGGAGTATGTGGTTAATGGCTCCCTTTGGCGCTACAACCGTATTAGTTTTTGGTTTGCCACAAAGTCCACTTGCACAACCTAAGAATGTTATTTTAGGTCACTTGTTGACTGCCACAGTAGGATTACTGTTTGTACAATTTGTGGGTGTTCACCCTTGGTCATTAGGATTAGCAACAGGTGTCGCTGTGAGTTTGATGTTGTTAACTAAAACTACTCATCCACCTGCTGGTGCTAATCCTATCCTGGTTATGTTATTAAACCCAGGCTGGGGCTTTTTACTAACGCCTGTGTTAGTCGGTGCTGTCATCATCGCAGGCATTGGTTATTTATATAACAAGCAGTTATCTAAAGCTTCTTAAACGCTATTAATTTATAACATTTATACATTAAGCGCTCTTACTAAAAGCGCTTTTTTCTCAGCTATCTAATAAGTAGGTTATAGAAAAGAATAGGTTTATAGTACTAAATTAAAAATGGTAGCACGGGCATAGATAAGCACTGCCAACGTGAATACCGCCACTAGTGTGGTTATAATACCGGTGGTTTTTGATTGTAGCCAACCCACTAACGCAATGGACATAACAAATAGAAAAAAAGCAGAGGTTGCCGCTGATGTGCCAATATTGCGTATCTGTACAATATTTTGTAGTGTATCTTCGTTTATATTAGAGAATCCGGCAGTACGCAAACTCAGTGCAACATCGATATAAAGAGCCACTAAAAATAATAAAGCGCTTAAAGTGAAAAGCAAAAAGCTACAGTTACTGAGTACATCAGACCTTCTCAAGCGAATAATTTGAACTGCAATTGATAATGAAAACCCCGCCATTAAGCTGCTAATAAAAGCGACTTGGCCAGTTTGCAATTCCATAAGTTCATTCATAATACGTACCTTCCTCAGTTAAACACATTTAATTAATATCATTCTAGGTAATCAATATCAAAAGCTATTATTGTTGATGTGGTCTTTGTTTGCGAGTAATAGTTATGCATAAGTGCAGGCGCATTGAATGAGGCAGCCAAGACACTTAGATTTATTAATCTAAGTAATTAAATGAGATGCAGGTAACAGGCTTGCTAATTTTACACAAGCTTCAGTCAGTATCTTCATTACAGACAATGTCATGATGTAAAACACTATTAAAAACATTAGGTATCAATTTGACATCAGGTACCGTCGCGCGGGCCATCGTTGATCATCCTGAGTATCATTTGCAAGCGTTGACGGGGAGTTGAAAAAGTGCAGTATTAGAGTTTGCTGAGTAATATAAATAGAGGCGACGTATACAGATTACGAGCAGTTAATAAGCGATGAAAATATTGGTATCGTTTACATCGCACTGGAAAACTACTTGCATTATCAGCACAACCAATTAGCCCTAGCTGCCAATAAAAATGTATTGTGAGAAAGGTCTTTGTGTATCTATATGTTGAAAATCAACGAAATAGTGGCTGTTGTAAAACACAGTGATAACAGTTTCCTTGAAAAGTTGATGCATCTACAACACCCGTGCTTCAGTGCACTAATTAATTAATTAACTGACAGAAGAGCAGGGAATTAGGCGAAATCACGCAAAGTAGATGCTAGTTAATATACTGATATAACTCAGTTTGCTAACTTAATAGTGGCTAATATTTAAAGTGTAGAAGTCTATGGTGAGCAACCAGGGTTAGTAATAGAAACTCACAAAGTGCTAATTGCACTGATCAATAAAATGAATTTCATTGATTATAAAGAAGTAAATATAAACGAAACTGTGGCTATTAAAGCTTAAGGCAGGCATTTTTTATCAAACGCAGATAATACCTATCTTTGATCGTTGAAAAGGTAGCAAACCACCTTTACCCTATCTAAAAATAGATAATTCAAAAGCAACTATGACATTGCTGACACCATGGGATACGCAATACAGATAAATCAGTAGTGCTTAATTTTCACTATTGGCCTGTATAGATAACCAAATTTCAAAGTGACCACTTTTTATCCAGCTAACACTATTATACTTTCCAGATAAATCGACAGTTTCTATAGATGGAATAAGCTTTCTAAGCTGATTTACTAAGTATTTAGCGTTGCTTTGATCTGCGCTTTTAAAAAAGCGTAATTGACTGTTGTAAGGTCCTGTTGGTACTTTCAGAAAAGCTTTTTGCTTAATAGATAAGCCATTTAGTTTAATAGTAGATGTTAACCGATAAATATCTTTTACTAAAGTGGATTGGTCATCGCTTCTTATATGGATCCACAACCTCGCTGGAGCTTCTTTGATTATTTTGGACTTTGTTACTCGCTCATAAGATTGGTTATAATTGAGCAGGTTATTCTGGATGGATTCAGAAAGCCCAGCATTAGTTCTATTTACCAGTAAAACGTTAGTGATGACTACTAGCAGTATCATTTTTATTAAATATGTTTGATTAATGTATCTATGCTGATTGGCGCTAGGTACATCATCATATGAGGCTAGCAAAGCTGGTGTGATTATAAAACTGAGCTTGAAAAAATTAAACTTAAGCATGCTGTTTCCTTATGTTTTTCTCTCTTTAGTATCTACCAATTAAAATTCTACACATTGAATAACAAACAGCTGATAATTCTTAATGACTGCATTGAGGTTTTGCTAGCTGAGTTTTATCGCTGTGTCGGTTTGTATAAAAATTATTCCAAATTATTCTTTTTTACAAACATGGCTAGCGAGACGTTTCATGATCTCTTCTATGCTTGTAATAATGTTGCGTTGCTTACCCACTAAATGGCTAAAATTATTTTCGCTTTGATCTAAATTGAAAATAAGTTGTGAACGAAGCGGTGGTGAAAGCTCTAAAGACAAGCTGTCACTTTTTAATCTGTTTATTTCTTTAGTGAGCGTGTCAAGAAGAGGTAAGTTGTTCTGATATTCAATTTGCAGCTGCGTTAATTCCATGTAATTTTGTAATAAGCAATTAACGACTTTAATTTCATTACTTAAGTCGTTTTTAGTAGGGAATTGATTATTAAACCAGCTAAAACCAGCTAAGAAAAAAAGGATAATAGAAATTAGTTCTTTATATTCCTTTAACTTTTCTAGCATATTAAGCACCTTGAGACAAAATATAGCAGTAAGTGAAAAATGACCGTCCAGTAATAAAGTGCTGCAGCTTTGATAATCCTCTCAAAGAGAATCAATGCATGGCGTATATATCTATTTGTATTCTTTATAAGTATTCATTTTATCTATTTGACAATAGTGTTTTCTCTTCCTATTATGATTAATAAACTAATTGCATAGCACTAACTGCATGACTTATAGATGGAAACCTTATCTACGTAGCTATCTTTTTATCTATGTAGGTTTTGGATAGCAAAGAGGCGATAGTGAATAATTATGTACTAGATAAGTTTTCTACTTACCCTGAAAATATTTCCAAACAGCTGTTAATACTACGAGAAATTATTTTCAATATAGCGCTGCAAGAGCAATTGGGGGAGGTAGAAGAAACTTTAAAATGGGGTGAGCCTAGCTATAAAACTACGTTTGGCAGCCCTATTCGTTTAGCTTACAAAGCGAATGACGCTCAACAATTTTGTGTATATTTCAATTGCCGTACAATATTAGTGCGCACTTTCAAAGAAATTTTCCCTGATACTTTTCAATTCGTAGGTAATCGAGAGATAACTTTTTCGATCAATAACCAGATCTGTGAAGATGTCAAACCAGGTGTGTTAGCAGTGTTTCCAATGGCAGAGCTTCGGGTGTGCTTAACAATGGCTTTGCGCTACCATAAAATTAAGCATCTACCTTTACTTAATTATTTGCACTAACTATTTATCCTGAATGTTTACACTAACGGTGTTTATTCAGAGCTTTCTAATATTTGTAATTCATGAAGGTAAGGTGATATCGCCAAGTTATAAGTATCTAAACTAGGCTCTTCAATGCACAGCGTGAGTTTTTGCCCATCAGCTTGCCATTCTCGCTGCGTAACCGTAATGCCTTTTGTCTGCTTAATAATGTGCTCAAGAGTTCCTGTTAAGTGAAAAGGAGCAATAAGAGACTTCTCGCAGGTAAGCTCAATAATATCTCTAGTGCAATCATCTAATGTAAGCTTCACGGTTGAGCTATAAGCTCTTGCTATTCCTCCAGTCCCTAATTTAATACCGCCAAAATAGCGCGTAACAACAATGCAAACGTTGCCTAAGGCGCTGTATTTTAAAACTTGAAACATTGGTAGCCCTGCTGTTCCTTTGGGCTCACCGTCATCGCTATAGCCCCACATGGATGATTGCTCAGGAGTACCGGCAATAAAGCAGTGACAGCTATGGTTAGCGGAGCTGTGTATTGATTTTATCTGTTGAACAAACTCCAGAGCTTGTGCTGAGCTACTGACTATAGCAAGGTTGCCGATAAACTGGCTTTTCTTGATGACTTGAAACACTTCAACTTTTTCTTTAGGGCGCTCGTAGCTCATATTATATTTTGTATTTAATTTAACGATGAAAGTGAAAGGGTAGCTTAAAGAATGCAAGTCTAACTTATTGATAAGAAGATATGGGTATCTAGCGCCAAATAACATGCTTAAAGTAAAGGTATTTTGCAAACAAAATATGAGTGATCGCGAAAAGAGCTCGAAATTCAGACGCTCAAAATGAGTAACAAGACCATTGAGACCACAGCAGCGGGAAATTTAAAAATCAAGTAAAAATTGCAATTTATTACTTCTATAAAACCTGTAAAAAAACCTCTTTTTATATAAAAAGGTATTGACATAAAAGATGCTAGAAACAACGGGCGCTGCAAGGAATTAGTGAAAAAACACTTGAAAGAACCTATAACAGCATGTTTTTTAACAATATGGATAAGTGGTTAAAAAATAGACAATTCGGCGGATGCGTTGTAATAAACGGGCTACAAGACAATCCAATGACACTATTAACAGAGTTATCCACAGTAGATGTGGGCACATTTATCTAGCCCTTATATGCAGGGGCTTTCGCCTATTTATGACTAAAATATGAACAGGTATTGTGGTTGTTTAAAATTGAATAATAAGTGTGCATAGATGATGACACTCTTTAATAAAATTTAAATGAGTAGTGCATAAATCACAACAGTAGACTTCAAAGCGGCTTTTGTTATCCATTTAACGGTGAATAATAAGCAACGATTCATATATTTCTGTAATGGGGCACAAGAATGTTGCTTTTAAAAAATTTTAAAGTGTTTGGGTACTTATTTTAATAAAAGTTATGGCGCGTCGTCATTTAAAGCTTACTTTAGTGCCTATGAACTTAAGAGCAGGCACTCCTCTTATCAATGTGTCCCTAGCAAATTGCTGCTGGCAGTTAGGGCATGAAATTTGATCTAAGGTGAAATCTTTAACAATTCGCTCTTTGAAGCACTTTACGAGTGCTCCTTTGCCACCCTTTCTATATTTAAATAACGGCGCTTTGCATTGATTACAAAATATATTAATCGTTTTAGATGGGCCTTTCGAATTAGGTTTAGCCATTGGAGTCTCATGATTAGGTGGTTAAAAGCTCAGCGTAGCTAATTCAAAGGACATGAGAACTGCGCTATTACGAATATTTGTTGTTTTTATCAGCGCTCGATATTTTAGGTACAGATCTCTATTTTACTTAGTGGTCACTTTTACTAATGGATGCTGTTGTAAAGCATGTTGTTGCAACGTGCGCTGTAAGATTTCTAACATACTTAAGGGAGCGGGTGGCAAAGTATAATCTTTTCGTTTTACGATATAAAGCGAGCGCGAACGAGCAGGCGCGGTTAATGGAATAAAACACAATTGAGAGAAGCACATTTCTTGCGCGCTGAGCGCTGGTAATACGGCAATGCCAATTTTACTCTTGATTAGTGCTACTAAACCGTTAGGGTTAGAAGCTTCAATAATGGGAGGGTTATTGGGGTATTGAATAGTCCCTTGTTTGTTCAGCCATTCTAATTCTGACCTTATACCGTTATCTAGCGATAAGTGGAGCATTTTATGCACTTGTAATTGCGCCCAGCTAAGTTGCTTAAAGCTTGCCAGAGGGTGATCTTTATCCATCACCACACCGTAGCGATCTTGTAAAATAAGTTGATACTGTAAATCGGGGTGTTGGCTATGGTTGCTGCCTAAACCGAAATCTGCAAATTTTGATAAAACTTGCTGCTCTATTTCACTTGCGCCCGCTTCGTATATCGATATTTCTATTTTGGGATAATCATGATGATAAGCGTTGATCAGTTGAGGGATTAGAAAACTATTAGCGGTAGGTGAGGTTGATATTGTAATATGCCCACGCTGTTGCTCTGAACCAGCTTTTAAATCATCTATAGCGAGCCTAAAGTCAGTGACTAAACGCCTGGCGACAGGTAAAAAACGCATGCCTTCTTTCGTCAACGTTACCTGGCGAGTCGTTCTGTCAAACAGCGTTAAGCCCGCTTGTTGTTCTAGCTGTTTGATGCTGGCTGTTAAAGTTGATTGAGTAACATTTAGCTGTGACGCGGCGCGCGTGAAGCTCGCGACATTGGCTATTTCGACAAAAGCGGTGAGATGCTTAATAGAGATGTTGGTTGAATTATTACTATTATTCATATTTTTCGATTAATTGATTGAATTTTATTGTTTGATTGATAAGTGTTAATTTTGCATGATAAGCACTTTAACGTCTAGTTTATTAATAGTCCTGTGACTATATATGAGCTTGTATAAAAATTGCTATAAAAGCCACTCAAAGCTGTACCGATTTGATTAACAAGATTACTGCTTACTTTTTCTGAAAATAGTAAGCATTTAAACTACTAAATTTTTGAGAAGAATATGATACCTAAACTGGCTGACCCTCATACACCACCCACACACTACTTAGAATTTTTAGATCGCTTAAGAGAATCTGCTTTTAGCGGTGATGTGAGTAGTGAGTATGCTGAGCGAGTAGTACTGGCAACCGATAACAGCATCTATCAAATACTGCCACAAGGGGTGGTTTACCCGCGCAGTGTTGAAGATTTAGAAATTGTTACCGGTTTGGCTAATCGAAAGGCTTTCTCGCAAATAGTATTGAGCCCACGTGGGGGCGGAACCGGTACCAATGGCCAATCGTTAACAGATGGTATCGTGGTTGATATTTCAAAACATATGAACAATATATTAGAAATAAACAGCGAACAGCGTTGGGTCAAAGTACAAACAGGGGTTGTTAAAGATCAATTAAATGCAGCGCTTAAGCCTTACGGATTATTTTTTGCCCCAGAGCTTTCTACTAGTAATAGAGCGACTCTAGGAGGTATGATCAATACCGATGCGAGCGGCCAGGGCAGCTGTATGTACGGTAAAACTCGTGATCATGTGCTCTCATTAAAAACGGTGTTTCTCGATGGTCAAACTTGGCAATCAAGCCCGCTAAATGATCAGCAATTAAAGGTTGTGTGTGAGCGAGACGATCGAATTGGCGAGATTCACCGTTTGCTTGATAAAATTGAGCGCGAACAAGGCGCTTTAATTACTGAGAAATTTCCCAAGCTTAACCGCTGTCTTACTGGATACGATTTAGCGCACATTCGTAACGAGAAAGGTGAGCTTGATTTGAATTCAGTGCTGTGTGGCAGTGAAGGATCTCTTGGATTTATAGCAGAAGCAAAGTTGAACGTGTTAGCAATTCCTAAATTTGCGGCGTTAGTCAATCTTAAGTACGCAAGTTTTGAGTCATCGATGCGCGATGCAAAAGAGCTGATGCAGTGGCAACCTACTTCTATAGAAACCATTGATTCAAAAGTCTTAAATTTAGCGATGAACGACATTGTTTGGGAATCGGTCACCGATTTTTTTGAGCACGTAGTAGGGGAGCCACAAATACAAGGCATTAACTTGGTTGAATACACCTCTGATGATGAAGCTGAGCTCGATGCCAAAATCACTAAACTTGAAGAGCATTTGCAGAATGTATCGGGCAAACTCGGAAAATGCTTTGGCTACACTATCGTTAAAGGCAGCCAGAATATAAATAAAATATGGGCTATGCGTAAAAAAGCAGTAGGCTTATTAGGCAATGGTGTTGGCCAAGAAAGGCCGATCCCTTTTGTAGAAGATACCGCTGTCCCGCCTGAAAACCTAGCCGATTTTATTATGGAATTTAGAGCGTTATTGGATAGTTACGATTTACCTTATGGTATGTTTGGCCACGTAGATGCTGGGGTATTACATGTACGTCCCGCTATTGATATGAAAGATCCACAGCAAGCTGCGCTAATCAGGCCTATTACGGATGGCGTGGTTAAACTTACGCAAAAGTATAATGGTTTACTGTGGGGCGAGCATGGCAAAGGAGTGCGTTCTGAATATTCTCCTGCTTTTTTTGGAGAACTTTATGTGCAGCTACAATTTATCAAAGGGTGTCTTGACCCGCACAATCAACTCAATCCTGGGAAAATAGCCACGCCTTTAATAGCTTCGTCTTTAATAAATAGGCCTTGTGAACAGACAGCATCTGTTAACAGCGAAGAAAACGTAATACAACTGCTAAAGATAGATGAAGTGCCGACAAGAGGTGGCTATGACCGTCAAATAGGTATTAGTGCGCGAGAAGAGTTTTCTCAAGCGATGTTCTGCAACGGCAATGGTGCTTGTTATAACTATGATCCTAATGATGCAATGTGTCCTTCATGGAAAGTCACAAGAGAGCGTAAACACAGCCCCAAGGGGCGCGCTTCGCTGATTCGTCAATGGTTGTTAATGCTGGAAAAACAAGGTGAGCGCTTTGACAGCGCCCCTAGTAGCACATTGCAAGCAGTGATCAATGCACCACAAATGCTGCTGAAAAAAGCGTTCAATACACGGGCTAAAATCAAGGGCGAGTATGATTATTCGCACGAAGTGCATGATGCAATGATGGGCTGTTTGGCCTGTAAATCGTGTGTGGCTCAGTGCCCGATTAAAGTTAACGTTCCTGATTTTAGGTCTAAGTTTTTATCACATTACTACCAACGCTATCAAAGGCCTATCAAAGATTACTTTATAGCTAGTTTGGAATATTTAGTGCCGCTATGGAGTAAAATGCCCAGTGCATATAATCTCATAACAACCTCAAAATTAGGGATTAAGCTATTAACCAGTATAGGTGTGCAAGATTCGCCAAGTATTTGCACTCATAGTTTAGTTAAAGGGATGCAGCAAAGGCAGATAGAGTTCGCCAGTAATAAACTACTCAACAGCTTATCACCGCAAATTCGTGAGAAAAGTGTAGTGCTAGTGCAAGATGCTTTTACTAGCTACTTTGAAACACAGTTAGTATTAGATGTTTGCGATTTCCTAAAGGCTTTAGGCTTTCATGTGTTTGTAGCGCCCTTTAAAGCGAATGGTAAACCTTTGCATGTGCATGGTTTTTTAGGAGCCTTTACGCGAAGTGCTACAAAAAACGCGGCGATGTTAACAGGTTTTTCACAAGCAAATATTCCTCTAATAGGAATAGACCCATCGATGACGCTTACTTATCGCCAAGAATATATAGCGGCACAAATTGATGCTCCGAATGTCATGTTGCTACAAGAATGGCTAGTAAATAAAACTAGCCAATTGGAACAATTAGGCGTTAAGTTAACCGCTAAAGAATATAAATTGATGGCGCACTGCACCGAAAAAACTTCTGCAGCGGCATCGAATAAGCAATGGCAGCAAATTTTTCAGTTATTAGGACAGCAATTAACAGTTGAAGCGCTGGGATGTTGTGGTATGGCAGGTACCTATGGGCATGAAACGCAAAACATTGAAAATTCAAAAGAACTCTATAATATGAGCTGGAAAAAAGTGGTGGCTGATAATCAAAGCTCTGCACTGTTAGCCACCGGTTATTCTTGTCGTAGCCAAGTAAAACGAATTGATCAAAAAATAATAAATCACCCTTTGCAGGCGATTATCAAACAGCTGCACGATCAACTTTGAGCTTTGAATCAAGGGATATGCACAAGGTATAAAATAGAACATTGGTTCTCATATTACCCTTTGGAGAAATAAATGGAGCAGCTAGCCCCAATAGAACTAGCGCTGGTAGGTTTAGTTTTTATCTGGAGCGGTTTTGTACGCTCGGGGCTAGGATTTGGTGGTGCAGTTTTAGCGCTGCCATTTTTGCTGTTAATCCATAATGATCCGTTACTGTTTTTGCCTTTAATAGCCATCCATTTATTAATATTCTCAGCGTGGATGGCCATCACTAATTACCGCAATGTTAATAAAGGCTTAGAGAAGCAAAATAGCGTTTCAACCATTAACTGGCAGTATCTCAAATATGCCATGTTGATTATGATCATCCCTAAGTTAATCGGCGTTTTTGGGCTATTAACGATGCCACCTAAATTGATGACCAGCATTATTTTTGTAGTGGTGTTGGTGTACGCAATTGGCTATGTGATTAATCGCCCTTTTAAAAGCAATAACAAAGTATTAGACTCTGTTTTCTTAATGTTAGGTGGCTATATAAGCGGTGCATCTTTAATAGGAGCGCCCTTAATAGTCGCTGTTTTTGCAAGCCATGTTGCAAAGCATCAATTACGAGATACCTTGTTTGTTCTGTGGTTTATGTTAGTGCTCATCAAAGTGGCTGCATTTGCACTGGCGGGTGTTGATTTCCAGTGGGTTCATCATCTGTGGTTACTACCATTAGTGACAATTGGGCATATTTTAGGGCAAAAGTTACATAACAAGTTAGTGAATGCCAGCACGCCTGTTTTTTATCGTTTTATGGGGTCTGTTTTAATGCTAATTAGCGTGCTTGGTTTATATAAAGCTTGGCTGGCTTAAGTATCAGGAGGGCTAAAAGTAAAGTCTCTACTGTTTATGAAAAGGTAGAAGCAATAATATGGCGTTAATAAAGTAGCGCATTAATAAAATCAAGCATTTAAATCAGTAAGAGGAAATACTTTGCAACAGCATTCACAGGAATCTCAAACCCGCCATTATATTTTTGGCTACGGCAGTCTCATTAATAGTATCTCACGCACCGTAACCGGCGAAACGGGAGTTGCTGTAGCCGTTAAAATTTCAGGTTTTGTACGCTACTGGTCACGTATTTCTGAAGATTTTGGAATGAGTTCTGTAGTGGTGGTGCCTGAACAAGGCCAAGCTTGTAATGGTGTATTAGTAGAAGTACCTGAGAGCGAGCTACCAAGCTTTGATTTAAGAGAGCGTGGTTATCAAAGAGTGCTGGTGGACGCTTACCAAGTTGAGTTTTATAGCCAGGCAATGGATTTAAAGTCGCAAGCTAATACACAGGTTAAAGTTTGGCTGTATCAATCCCAAGAAGTGGTGAGTCCTTGTGAAAATCATCCAGTAGTCTTCAGTTATTTAGATGTCATTATCGCTGGCTGTCTTGAATATTCACCGCAGTTTTGTGATGATTTTATGCAGCTTACCCAAGGTTGGAAGCATGCGATGCTCAACGATAGGCACAATCCACGTTATCCTAGAGTGCAAAAAGAGTTAGACACTCAATTGCTCAATAAGTACATTCAAAAGCAAGCGCCGATAAGTGAGCAGCAAATCGCGATTGGCTATTAATCGCTGTTTACTTGAACGCGCTTTAGGCTGAATTTTATTGTTATTTTGTAAAAGATTATAAAGACCATTATTCAAAGCTCATTATTAAAAGGAAAGCCAGTGATCTATTTAAAAAACGCTGATTTGTATGATCCACAGCATCTAGGTTTAAGGAATATTTTAATCGCCGCGAATAAAATTATCGCGATCGAGGAAACAGCGATAGAGCTGCCTAGCAATGTTGCGGTAGAAGAAATAGATCTTAAAGGCGCAAGAGTAGTGCCTGGCTTTATTGATGCCCATGCACACGTAACAGGTGGTGGTGGTGAAGTCGGTTTTGCTACCCAAGTGCCGCCTGTTCCTATTAGCCAATTTACCGGTGCAGGTGTTACTACGGTTGTTGGTTTATTAGGTACCGATGATACAACCAGAAGTATAGAAAGTTTGGTTGCCCGCACTTATGCGCTGCGTGAAGAGGGGATGACAGCCTATTGCTGGACAGGTGGATACCATTATCCACTGACAACCCTAATTGGCAGCGCCAAAAAAGATATTGTGTTTTTAGATCCAGTAATTGGTATCGGTGAATTTGCCATTAGTGATCACCGCTCTAGTCAGCCAACTTTTGATGAAGTAATTCGTTTGGCAAGTGAAGCGCATGTTGCCGGATTAATGACCAAAAAAGCAGGTATTATCCATTTTCACTTAGGTGATGGAGATCGCAAGTTAGAACTAATAGAGCAGGCGATCGAACAAACTGAAATACCGGCGCGTACTTTTAACCCAACTCATGTTAATCGCAATAAAGCGCTCTTTGCAAGTGCTTGTGAGTTAGTTAAACAAGGTTGCTATATCGATATTACAGCATTTCCTGAAGGTAGTTCAGATAAAGGCTGGGAAGCTGCACAAGCAGTAGCGATTGCAATAGAGAAAGATTTACCCTTAGAGCGAATAACCATTAGTTCTGATGGCGGTGGTTGTCTTCCCAATTTTGACCGTGGTGGCAACTTGTTGAGTATGGATTTTGGCCGCTCACAAACATTAATAGAAACGATACAAGCGGCGAAAAAAATTGACGTAGCGCTAGAACAAATTTTACCGATGCTAACTCGTAACGTGGCACAACTATTGCGCTTGCATGTTAAAGGGCAAGTGCAGGTGGGATTTGATGCGGATTTAGTGGTATTGGATCAAAAAACTCAAATTAGCGATGTGTTAGTGATGGGTAAATGGCATAAAAGGGCTGGGCAGATGCAGGTAAAAGGTACGTTTGAGTAGTATCAAATTAGTTGCAAAAATAGACTTTAGATTCCGGTATCTACAATCGCTTGTGATAAAATGACAACTTTATTACACACATTACTTTTAAATACTGGAATCTAAATGAAGAACAACACTATTATCATTGGCATTGCTGGAGCTTCAGCTTCAGGTAAAACGCTGTTAGCTAATACCTTAATTGAGCGGGTGAGCGCGACAGGGAATGATGATATTGGCTTAATCTGTGAAGACTCTTATTATCATAACCAAGATGAGCTATCGATGGATGAGCGTATTCAAGTGAATTATGACAGCCCTAAATCTAAAGAATTCGATTTACTTTGTGATCATATAGAAGCATTAATTGCTGGCGAAACCGTACAGATACCTCAGTATGATTTTGTTAACCACACCCGTTTTGCGCAAAAAGTAGAATTACAGTCTAAGAAAGTAATCATTATCGAGGGTATCTTACTTTTCACGCACCGTCGTTTACGCAAGCTTTTAGATGCAAAAATCTATGTTGATACCGCATTAGATTTTTGTTTCATAAGACGTTTAAAGCGTGATGTAGGTGAGCGAGGCCGTACTATGGATTCGGTTATCAACCAGTATGAAGAGACCGTGCGCCCGTCATTTTACAAGTTTATAGAACCGAGTAAGAAGCACGCAGATGTGATTATCCCTGGTGGCGGTGAAAACCAAGTCGCGATTGATGTGTTATCAACTTACGTGAATAAACTATTGTCAAAATAGCTTTGATGTAAAAGCACTGTCAATAAAGGTACTGTGAATCAAAGGACGGCAAATAGCTGATTTAATTAAATCAGCTATTTTAAAATGCATGTTAGCTCACCGCTTCATCTGTTGGTTGCAGCGCATTCAATAAATTATTTACCTTATCAAACGTTTCCTGATACTCAGCGTCTATTTCAGAATCAGCAACAATCCCACCACCTGCCCAACAGTGAATGCGATTACCTTCAACTAATAAAGTACGAATGGTAATACTGCTATCCATACGTCCACATAAACTAATATAGCCGATGCTACCGCAATAAATACTTCTGCGATGTGGCTCTAGCTCATCGATGATTTCCATGGCACGAATTTTAGGTGCACCAGTAATAGAACCGCCTGGAAAACAATGGCGTAATAAGCTTATTGGATCTGCTTGTTGATCTAATTGCCCCGTGACAGTGCTGACTAAATGATGCACATTTTGATAGCTTTCAACGGCAAATAAAGCAGGTACTTTAACACTGTGTAACGCGCAGCTTTTTGAAATATCATTACGCATTAAGTCAACGATCATTAAGTTTTCAGACTTGTCTTTTTCAGAGTTATGTAAATATTCAATATTAGCTTGATCAACTACGGGATCGCGAGATCTTGGCTGTGTGCCTTTAATCGGTTGAGTTACCACTTTACCTGTTATGTCAACGCTGAGAAAACGTTCAGGAGACAGTGATAAAATAGCGCCTTGCTGGGTGTCTATAAATGCAGAAAAGTGCGTGGGAGCAGCATCGCGCAGTTTTTTGTAAGCACTTAAAGGATCGCCTTCACAGGTAGCACTAAAGCGCTGCGCAAAGTTAACTTGATAGCAATCTCCACTTAATATGTAGTCATCAATTGTTTCTAATGCACGGGTGTAATCTTCACGCTCTAAATTGCTTTTAAAAGAAGATGACAAGCTAAATGGCTCTGAAGCTACGGCTAATGGTGCGTTTATAAGTGCTTCAAGCGCTGAAAAATCCGCTTCGCTAATCAAATCGCAGCCAATTAAATAACAAAGCTGCAACTTGTGATCAACGATAATGGCCCAAGTGTATAAACCTAAATGCATTTCAGGCAAATCACTGTCATCAACGGCTATTTGCGGAAGCTCTTCGATGCTGCGCCCTAGATCATAACTAAAATGGCCCAGTAATCCGCCACAAAAGGGTGATGCTAAATCGTCATCTACAGCAGGCTCTGAAATGTACTGAGAATCAAAGCAGAAATTAAGGCTTTTAAGCTGTTTCTTAGCACTGTTTTGAAGCTGTGAAACAGCTTCAAAAGGGTCGTGAACATCATCTAAACAAAAAGGGAGATTATTACCTGATAACACCCCTTTATGGCTAGCAATAGTAGCGATAGGCGCAGCACTAATAATATCGTAACGACCACGCTTACAGCTTGGAAAGCCGCTATCTAATAAAACAGCTTGTCCCAAGTGACGCACTTGTTGTAGATATTCAGTGCAAGGTATTTGGTAATTGAGTGAGGCTCGCTTTAACAACGCTTTTTCTCATTTAAGTAAATTTGCGCATTCTACCCATGATATAGAATTTTGGCGAGTTTTTGCGCGTAAAAAGCACTATTAAACCAGTAATTTTTCAGCAGCGAGTTAGCAGTAGGATCACTTACCATGAAAAAGGCTACTCAATGTAGAGTTTTTATATTTACCACTACACTGTTTTTAGTGCTATTAGCTCAACCTGGTATCTGTTGATTTTTTGAAGCAATAGCAACAGCAGGCATAATCGATTGATCAGTAACTAATTCAGGTTTTTGAGAGCGTTTACTAAAAGCGTTGCTGATATCTTCGATAATTAGATAATTGACAGGAATAAGCAGTAAGGTAATAACCGTAGAGAAAACAATACCAAAGCTTAATGATACTGCCATTGGTATCAAAAACTGCGCTTGAGTGGCTTGTTCAAATAGTAGTGGTAATAAGCCTGCAAAAGTAGTGATAGAGGTCAATATTACCGGCCTGAATCTAGCAACGCCCGCTTTAAAAACAGCATTTTGGATACTATTTCCATCACTAACTTGCTGATTAATAAATGATACCAGCACTAAGGAATCGTTTACCACGACGCCAATTAGTGCGAGTAAACCTAATAGACTCATAATGGTTAGATCCATCCCCATTAGCCAGTGGCCAAAAATTGCACCAATGGCGCCAAAGGGAATAACAGACATTACAATCAGTGGCTGGAAAAACGATTTAAAAGGAATCGCTAATAGTGCATAAATAGCAAAGAAGACAAAAATCAAGCCCCATTGTAATGAGCCAAAAGAGTCACTTTGCTCTTCCGCTTCGCCTCTTAAGCTGAAGTTTAGGCTGGGGAACTGCGTTTTTAGCTGTGTTAAAAAGGCTGAAATATCCTTATTTAAAACAGTGGCATTAACCTCTTCTTTGTTAATATCCGCAATGACGTTAGCAGTCCTTAAGCGATCAGTACGGTACATTGCAGAAGGTCCTGCAATAATACTAATATCAACAATTTGAGATAATGGAATTTTGCGGTTATTAGCAAATGAAATTTCAAGGCTATTTAAATCCGCAATTGAATCGCGCTCAGATAAAGGTAGGCGTACTACAACGGGTACATCTTCTCGGCCGCGTTGAAAACGTTGCACCTCAATGCCTAACATCGAGTGACGAATTTGATTGATGACAGTCGCTCTGCTTATCCCCAGTACATCTCCCAAAGGCTTTAATGATATCTGCAGCTCTTCTTTACCGTCAGATAAATTATCACTGATATCAAATACGCCAGGATATTGTTTTAACTGTTTTCTGATTTCAGCAGCCGCTAAACGTAATTGGGTAATTGAATCACCACTGAGCTGTACATCGACAGGATCGCCGCCACGGCCAATTTCAGCACGAAAGGTCATAGATTGAGCGCCGATAATAGGGCCTATTAATTGGCGCCACTCTTTTACTAGCTGTTTCATTTCTACTGGACTGTGCGTTATGCTGGCTCTATCTTCAGGTGCTATTGTTTCAAAGCGAACACGCCCTTGATGACTAGCACCGCCACCTGATCCAGTTGTGGAGAGAATATTTAAAATAATACTCTCGCCAGTAGTTTCATTGGTGTATTTCTTTTGTAATTGTAATGCAGCATTAACAATGTGTTGCACGTGTTTATCGGTCACATCAAAGTTGGTGCCAGTCGGCATATTGAGCGTTACTCTTGCTGTTTCACTAGGTACTCTCGGGAAAAATGTGAAGCGCATCCAACCGCTAGAAATAAAAGTGATGATGACTAATAATAAGCATACAAAGCCAATAAAAACACTGTAGCGGTAATGCAGTGCCTTTTTTAGTACTGGCAGATACTGCGCAATAATAAGGCCTTCAAAGCCATCGGCAAAACGTTGCTGCCAGCGGCTAAAAATATTTGGCGTGTAATCGGCTTGGCGCAGGCGTAAATACTTTAAGTGAGCGGGTAAAATAAATTTTGATTCAATCAGTGAAAAGAGTAATACAGGCACAACTACCGCCGGGATTTGCGCAAAAATAGCGCCTCTCGCACCTTCTATAAAAGCAAAGGGAAGAAAAGCTGCAACAGTAGTTAATACCCCAAAAGTGACAGCAACCGCGACTTCTTTGGTGCCGAAAATAGCTGCTTGAATACCACTATCTGCTGTTTGCATATGCCGATAAATGTTTTCACCAGTAACGATAGCATCATCCACTACAATCCCTAACACCAGTATAAAACCGAATAAGCTAATGATGTTAAGAGTGATTCCCAGAAAAGGCATAATAATAAAGGCACCCATAAAACTGATAGGAATACCTAAAAAGACAAAGAAGGCGATAGAAGGACGTAAAAACAAGGACAGCATTATAATGACCAGTAAACCGCCTTGTAAGGCATTATCGGTCAGTGTTTTTAAACGGCTTTTAAGTATCTTAGATCTGTCGCTCCAATAGCTCAAACTCATGCCCGCTGGCATTAATGGTTGTTGAGCCGCAATGTAATCTTTAACGTCTTGCGCAATCGTTAAAGCGTTTTGGGCTCCCACTCGATACACTTCAATTAATGCCGCATTTTGCCCATTGAAACGAGTTCTTAAAGGTGTTTCTTCAAAGCTATTACTAATCACCGCGATATCAGATAAGTGAACTTTAGCGCCATTTTCTGCAGTTTTTACCACTATGTTGCCATAAGCTTGGCTGTCAAACGCTTGACCTTTAGTGCTAATTAAAATATCCCCAGCAACCGTACGTAAGTTACCTGCCGATGAATCGATAGAGCTATTGGCGACACTAGTACTGATATCAGCTAAAGATAGTTGATGTCGACGTAATTGCTGTTGTGATACATCGATACTTAATTGATAGTCCCGGACTCTGTCTAGCTCAACTTGCGTGATACCAGAAATGTGTAGCAAGTCATCGCGAATTTTCTCTCCCCAACGGCGTATTTGTTGTTCACTAAAATCACCAAAGACACTGACACTAATAACTTCACGTTTACGTTGGCTTAGCTGAGTGATGGGTTGCTTTGCATTCTCTGGGAAATCATTAATGGCATCAATACGGCTTTTAACATCCGCTAAAATGTTTCTTTTATCATATGCTGCATCTACTTTCATATAGACCACCGTTCTACCCTCTGTTGAGTAGCTAGTGATCGTTTCAATGCCTTCTAAGTCGGCAACTGCTTCTTCTATCAGTAATGTCACACTTTGTTCGATATCTTGTGCAGTAGCACCGG
The DNA here is from genome assembly GCA_036960485.1 of Oceanospirillaceae bacterium. Classification (GTDB taxonomy): domain Bacteria; phylum Pseudomonadota; class Gammaproteobacteria; order Pseudomonadales; family Balneatricaceae; genus Rs1. Next base: position 8,071 of record JBALXS010000042.1, on the reverse strand, counting down.
ATAAACTGACACTAGTAGTGATGGTATTAGATTCAAAGCTTGGGAAAACCTCAAACGGAATTCTCGCCTTCAAACTAAAGATGCCGAGGATGATGATTGCTAACATGAGTAAGTTAGCAGCAACATGATTTTTGGTGAACCATTCAATCATTGTAAATCCAGACTATTAAAATTATAAATGTGATACTTAAACGACTTCGCTAAAAGTAACAACGACAACAAAGGTAAATAATATGTTATTGAGCTTTAGCGTTGCTATCTGTTTTAACTCGAGCAACATCAGTAGATGATTTTTTTACGGCATCTTTAATATCAACTGCAAGGCTACCTTGTGCATCTAACGATAAAATACTGACAATCAATTTATCTTCATCCGTTAAGCCTTTGCCGATTAAAGCTGTTTTATCATCTTGCCAAAGAATATCGATGTCTTGACGCACAATGACGTTATCCTTTAATAAGAAAACAAACTCGCCTTGGTAAATGCTATTAATATCGATGCTAATAGCATTTTGTAGAGCTTTTCCTTGGATTTTTGCCGTGACATATTGGCCAATTTTTAAAGGGTGCTTCTCAATATTACGCACTGCAAAAGGTTGCTCAATTTCACCGATAACAAACAGTTGCTGTGAAGCGCTATCGATAGTGGCTTCTGTCCTTACAATTTTACCAGTCCAGCTTTGAGGAGAAATTAAATTAGCCTCAAAAGTAACTGTCGGTAAAGGTGCTGTTTTTTGGCTATTGATTTCGGGTAAATTAATGAAAGCTAAATCACTGTTTTTTAGGCTTAAGCGCACTTGTAAAGCATCGGTTGTCATCAGCTCTGCCAGGGCAGAATTGGCATTGATAAAATCACCAATGCTAACTTGTTTTGCTAAGATTCTGCCAGTAAAAGGAGCGGTGATTTTGCTGCGTCTAAAATTTAAGACAGCTTGGTTGTATTGTGCATGTGCTGCCGACACTTGAGCTTTCGCTTTCAGCACTTGTGGAGTACGAGAGACCAGAGCTGGAATCGCTTTGTTTTTATTTAACCGTCGCCAATCTGCCTTTGCTTGCATCACTTGGGCTTTTTCTAAAGCTAAATCTTGTTGTGCTTGCGTCAAGCTAGCTTTTGCTGAGTTGATCGCACTTTGAAAATCCCGGTTATCCAGTGACAGCAGTAAATCGCCTTTCTTAAAAAACCGACCTTCTACAAAGTCATCACTAACAGAAGTGACTAAGCCACTGACCTGCGAGGTGAGGGTGCTGGTGGTTTTGGCGCTAATTTGCCCAAAGCTTTGCAAGCTGAGCTTTACCTGAGCAGCTTTAATGGTGTGCGTGGATACTTTTATGCTGGTGGCTTTAGCGGGTGGGCGTTTTTTAGATTGAGGTGCATTTTCTTTTACATACCAAACGCCAGCGCCAGCTAAGCAGATAATTATAATAGGTAATATATAGCGCATGTTTAATTAGACTCTTTTATAGTTTCTTTCTGCTCTTTAGTACCAAGAGCGAGTAATAAATTAATTCTGTTATTAATTAACTGTATATTGAAATCTAACTGCAATCTTTGTTTTGCAAATAACTGCTGTTGAATGTTCAACACTTGCTGGTAGTTAGCGATCCCATTTTGATATTGTACGTTGACTTGCTCATAGGACAGTTCAGCATTTTTAAGCGCTCGTTGATTTAATTGCCATTGTTTGTTGATAGAGCGTTGATCGGCCAACAAATTTTCAACTTCGCTGAAAGCATTTTGTAATGCTTGCAAATACTGTTGCTCGCGTTCAATCAATTTAGCTTGTGCTTGTTTATATAGTGCTTTCTTTTTGCCGTTATCAAACAGCGTTTGATTAATATTGGCTAATAACGTCCAAGCGATATTTTGTTTAAATAAATCAGTAAGATTGGCTGAAGTAAGGGATAAATTCCCCGTCAAGTTTAATTGCGGGAACTGAGCTGCATAGCGATTCGCAACTGTGGCATCTTGTGCGAGGATCGCCAGCCAGCGGCTATTTAAATCTGCTCTGTTTTGCAATAAATCAGCGGGAATGCCCAACGAATAATTATCATTCAAGAGCGCTAAATTGCCGTCAATTATTAGTTTTCCTGTGGGATAGGCTGCAAGTAATAATTCTAAACTTCGTGATGCAATGCTTAAAGCTTGCTGTCTTGCAGTGGTGTTGCTGCGTGCTTCATCTAAATTACCTCGCGCTAAATACACATCTAAAGACTGGCTCAAACCTTGATTATAAGACGATTCTATAGCAGCTAATTGTGCTTGTGTATTATTTTGCTGTGCAAGTACTAATGCGTAAAGTTTTTGATTGTAGATGAGCTGATACCAGGCACTGGTAATGTCAGCGATTAGCTGTTGCCTAGCACGCTCTAAATTGGCTTTAGCTTGAGCCACTTGCAAATGCGCCGCTTTTGTCTGCGCATTTAATGCTCCCCAAATATCTGGAGTAAAGCTGCCTTGTAGCGCTAAATCAAAATTCTTGGTACTACTATCGCCACTATTAGCCCGTATTGAATTTGTACTTGCCAAACTCAATGTAAAGCCTTGATCAGCTTCAGTAATAATTTGCTGTTGTACTGCTTGTTCAAGAATAGCTTGCTGTTCTTTAATGTTATGGTTTTCAAGCATTGCTTGTGCGATAGCTGTTGATAAAGCGGTGTTTGAAAACTGATCTAAACCATCCTTTACTAATTTTATCTGGGTGCTTTTTAGTTTGGTGTTAGTGTTGTTTGCAATACTGTTTACAGGATTACCATAAGAAGGGGCAATATTTGGCTTTGTAGTACTTTGATTTATCGCTGAGGGTATATTGGGAGAGAAACCACTACAAGCTGATAATAAAATGACACTGCTAAAAGTGAAAGATATAGTGAATGCTTTGGTAAATAATGTTGTTCTAATTAGCATGTTTTAACCAGCTATTTTAATCAGTAATAGGGAATGTAATGAATTTCAAATTATAACCTTAATCTAGTAAGGTTAAAAAATATTCGTTGTCGCTTTGGAGTTGTTACTTTTAAATTGCCAATTCAAAGCTACCTTAAAAAGCTATGCAATCATTTTTAGAGCAGATTTAAGCATTAGTCTATTTGTTGTCTTTATTTATAGCTCTGACACAGTGTAGACGATTACAAAAAGTAGGCTATTGAATTTACATAACTTTACTTAGAAAAGCATTGATTAGCTCTATCAGCGAAAGAATAGATCTACTAGACTGGCTAAAAATACTGTCTTGAGGGATTATCAATGAAACTTGAAATGATATGTACTGGTGAAGAAGTGCTCGCTGGGCAAATAGTGGATACCAATGCTGCATGGTTAGGTAATCAATTGATGGATGCAGGGTTTGAGATGCAACGTCGAACGACGGTAGGTGATCGCTTAGCAGATCTGGTCGAAGTATTTAAAGAGCGCAGCTTATGTGCAGATATTATCTTGGTAAATGGCGGGCTGGGCCCAACGGCTGATGATCTATCATCGCTTGCAATGGCAGAGGCAATGTCAGTTGAGTTACAAGAGAATGCACAGTGGCGCAGTACTTTAGAGCAGTGGTTTGAGCAACGCGGCATTGTTTTATCGCAAAGTAACCTAAAGCAAGCCTTGCTACCACAAGGTGCTGTCATGGTTGATAACCCAGTAGGTACGGCGTGTGGTTTTAGAGTAAAGCTAAATAGAGCATGGCTGTTTTTTACACCAGGCGTTCCTCATGAATTTAAACAAATGGTTACAGAGCAGTTTATGCCATTTGTAAAAGAAAATAGTCCACAAACAGCTTCTGTCACTGTAACTAAGCTACTTACGTTAGGTATGGGTGAATCCTCTATGGCTGAGTTACTGGAGCGTGAGATTTGGCCTGCAGGGATAACATTGGGCTATCGCTCTTACACGCCTTACCTAGAATTAAAGCTGATTGCTCGCAATGTGGCAGAGCAGGCGATGCAGTTAGCAGTAACGCAAGCCAAGAAGCTGTTAGGAGATACGGTTGTTGCTCAAAATAAAAATACTTTAGCGGCACAAGTTCACGATATGCTGGTGCAATCAAAAGAGCGCTTGGCAGTTGCAGAGTCGTTAACCGGCGGCGAAATATGTGCACAGCTAGTTGCTGTTGCTGGAAGCTCTGCCTATCTAAAACATGGCGTAGTATCGTATTGCAATGAAGCAAAAATGCAGATACTAAAAGTGCCTTCTGCGGTGATAGAGCAACATACTGAGGTTTCATTAGAGTGTGTAGCACAAATGGCGATAGGCACGGCCAATTTAGCAGCTGTAGAGGGAGTGGCTGAAAGTTGTGAATATGCATTAGCAACCAGCGGAGTCGCAGGGCCAAGCGGTGGTACTGAAGCAATTCCAGTGGGCACAGTAGTTATCGCTGTGAAAGTGCATAACCAGGTTTATACGCAAAAAATCGCGATTTCAGCTAATCGCTCACGCACTTATATTAGGGATTTAGCTGCAGCAGTGGCGTTGGACATGCTGCGAAGAGCTATTTTGAATCAAGCGCCTATCGCCAAATATAATTATGTAAAATGCGTTGAGCAGCAGGTGTTTGACTTATAACAGTGCGTTAATTTAAAACGAAGCAATGCTGTAAAAAGTAAGACTAAATTAAAAGCAGCTCTTTAATGAATAGAGCTGCTGAGTAATGATTTTAAATAGCGAGCCATTGCTTCGTTATTAATGACTTATCAGCATTTTTTAATTCACAGCTATAAAGACTACCACGCTTAATTTCGCCAACACCTGCTGGTGTCCCTGTCATTATAATATCGCCATCTTGTAACGTAACAAATTGCTGAATTTCATGTAAAATTTGTGTCGGGCTATACATCATATGTGAGATATGGGCATGTTGGGCTAGTTCGCCATCAATATGTAAAGTGAGCTCTAGCTGTTCACTGATTGCAGCAATGCTGACAAAGTCACTAAAAAGGGCGGCGCCATCAAAAGCCTTGGCACGTTCCCAAGGTAAGCCTTTTTCTTTGAGTTTGGTCTGTAGGGCGCGCTTAGTAAGATCTAGGCCAATGCCGACTGCAGCTAAACGCTGATGTTGATAGATAAAACAAATTTCGGCTTCATAGTGAATAGATTCAGCTTCATTTTTAATGCTGTGTTCGGCTTGAAGGTCTTGTGAAATAGCGGAATTGGGTTTAAAAAATAGCACCATGTTTTCAGGGATTTCATTATTTAGTTCATTAATGTGCTCTAAATAATTACGGCCCACACAAATAATTTTGCTGGGCTTACAAGCGTGTTTATCGATAAATATCTGCTGCAAAGTGCTAGCTCCTGGGAATTAAAAAAAACTATAAAAGATTATACCTGTAATTGCATTAAGGGCAGTGGAATGAGCGATATCTAGAGAAAAATAATATTGTGTATGCTACAATCTCGCGCAAAAATAGCGTGCCAAAAATTAATTTAAAGAACAGTTTTAGTGTCTGAGTCAATAAAAGATCTAAAATATTGATTATTTGGTGGTTTCTTATTCAGCTTTAATTATTTGGGAAAAAATATGTTCGGTTTTGATATATACAATTTTTATTCGATAGCTCCATCTTTAATCATTGTTGCTGCTATGGTGGTAATGACAGGATTAGGTATCCGCTTTATTCGCCAACAAATGCAAAAAGATGCGGTCGCGACTCAAGCTAAATAACCTGCTCTAAATAGCAATTTAGAGTTACTTTTAAATTGCTGCTTTATTCACTACAATTTTCTTACATTCTTACATTCTTACATTCTTACATTCTTACATTCTTTATCTTCTCTCTTTTCCTCTAAGTACTTCTAATATTGTTAATTTTACTGCTGTGAAGCTTCTCAATGCTAGCTTCTTTAGTCTGAATTATTGGTAAATTTATATAAATAATTGTGTATTTATTACACACTAGTAAGTGTTAGCAAAAATTGAATATTTTTTATGTCGCTGCACTGATGTGATTAAAATGATCATTTAAACCAGTACAAGTATGCATTGCATAATAAATCGTCGCTTTTAATTACTAAAACTAGATGAGGATCAGCATATGAGTACCAGTTCATTTGTCCCTAATAGCGACCCGGTCTCACCAGAGTCTGCTAAAGACCCTTTAACTAAAATGATTGAGATTGCGAAAGACCCCGATTTGTCTGCTGAAGATAAAGCGACTTTAATTGCCTATGCGCAAAAGAAGTTTAATAACAGACGACGCATGGCTTATATTGCGCTTCTAACCATCGTTGTATCGCTATTTTTATTGTTTATAGCGGCGTTTATGGATGGTACTAATACTTGTGTCAAAGCTGGAGCTTGCACTGGGATATTAGAATCAATAAAGGCCAATGAATCTTTAATTACTTGGATTGAAGGATTTTTAACGTCGATTGTAGCTGCATATTTTGGAGTATCTGCTTGGCGCCCTGCAAGCTAGTCTTTAGCGATGGTAAGTTGCTGCAATTAATAAATGAATTAATTTATGTACTTAATGCTCTAGGCACAAAAAAGCCAGCGCAAACGCTGGCTTTAAATAGCTTAAGATTACACTGTTAGTTACCTCAGTATCCGACTAGCCTTGGCAGAAAGAGCGATATTTCTGGGAAAAAAGCGATGACGAATACTGCAATAGCTGAGACTCCGGCAAAAGGTAATGCTTTAGCAGTAACTTCTTCCAAAGAAATATTGGATATTCCGGATGCCACAAATAGGTTTTCTCCCAAGGGGGGCGTTGCGAAACCAATTGATAAACAGCAAATCATTACAATACCAAAGTGTACTGGGTCTATGCCTAGGTTATAGGTCACAGGAAGTAGTACTGGCGTTAAGATCATGATGGCTGCAAGTGTTTCCATAAACATACCAACAAAGAGTAAGAAGGCGATGATTAAGAACCAAATAATATAAATATTATTGGTCACACTTAGCATAGACTCAGCGACAATAGCCGGAATTTGGTATTGCACCAGAATTCTGCCAAATACGGTTGCTGTGAAAAGGATCAATAACACCCTGCCCGATAGCCATGTAGTCGTTTCTAAAGAGCGGAAAATATCTTTTAGCTTGAGCTCTCTATGAATAACGATACCGACAAATAAGGTATAGAAAATGGCAATGATAGCGGATTCAGTTGGCGTGAACCAACCTGAATAGATTCCACCTAAAATAACCACTGGTGCCAAAATTGACCAGAATCCATTGCGCACTGCTTTAGCAACAACGCACATATCCCAATCTTCTCCGCTACCTTTATAGCCATAACCGCGACAGCGGAAATAGTTAAGTATTAGTAAGCTTAACGAGATGACCAGACCAGGTATTACCCCAGCAACAAACATCTTAGTGATAGATACACTTTGGAAAGTGCCATACTTGGCCACCGCTTCTAAAGGTACGCTTAAGCCTATGGCTGATATGCCGTAAATTACCATAGGAATTGAAGGTGGGATAATGATACCTAAGCCACCGGCAGAAGCCGTAATAGCAGAAGCATAACCTTTATCGTAACCACGTTTTACCATTGCTGGGATCATCAGCATGCCAACAGCAGCGGTTGTTGCTGGGCCTGAACCTGAAATAGCACCAAAAAACATACACGCCAGTACAGTCGCTGCTGAAATTCCGCCGGTGAACGGGCCTGCAAAGCTTTCAGCAACAGCGACGAGTCGCTTCGATATGCCTGCGGCTTCCATTAATGCACCTGCTAGTATAAAAGCGGGGAGTGCCATTAAGGGAAAGTTACCTACTGATCTGAATGCCATTTGCACCATAACAATAGGGGTTTTGTCTAATGAAAAATAAGTGGCTAATGCTGCAGCGCCAAGTGACACAGTCACGGGGGCGCCAATAAATAGCAGGAACAAGAATGTTCCAAACAGCACAAGTACTATGGATGATTCTGCCATGAAAAGCTCCTAAAGCTTAATCCGCTTTACTTGTTATTTTTTATCGTCTTCAGAAAGATCTAATTCTAATTCTTTTATTTCGTCTAATTCTTTTGACTCTGGGTCACGAATATCAACACCTAAGACAAGTTTGTAGTAGTTTACTTGGATAATGCGGATAGTCATTAATGTAAACGCAATCGGCAAGACCATATA
>JBALXS010000041.1:0-36963 GCA_036960485.1 Oceanospirillaceae bacterium | reverse complement strand
ATCTGTTTGAGATAATATCCATTTTATTAAAACCCTCCCTGGCTAAACGCGCATGCGCCTTTGTAAAAACAACGAGTTTCTCGTTATTTATTTTTGTTCATACTTATATTATTGATATTGCGGTAGTTTCTAAAATTTTACAAGTGTAAACGCGCATAATACTTAGGGTTCAGTGTGCAAACGCGCACGATATTAACCACAGATCTAAATAACGCTGTCTTTAAAATCAGTGTTTGATAATGATAAAATCAGTGCCACGTTTATGTTAGATATTTAAGCACTATTAATACTTACAAAATGGTTCCTTAGGCCAAAACCTGCCTTCATCAAACTCGGATTATTCGGTAATTTTGTATAATTCTAGTGTGAATCTTTATTTCTCGATTACACCCATTAAAAAAGACCAAAAAAAACCAGCTATAAGCTGGTTTTTTTACGTCTAACGAATTACTTACTTAGTTCAAGTAGTAACTTGTTAAGACGTGCAACGTAGCTTGCTGGGTCGCTTAATTGGCCACCAGCGGCAAGGTCTGCTTGATCAAAAATGATGTTAGCTAAATCAGAGAATCTATCTTCATCTGTTTCGCCATCCATTTTTTGAATAAGAGGATGCTCAACGTTCACTTCAAAAATAGGCTTGCTATCCGGAGCCGCTTGACCAGCTGCTTCCATGATCGCCTTCATTTGCGCGCCCATGTCATAAGCATTTAGTACTAAACATGCTGGAGAGTCAGTTAAACGGTTTGTCACACGTACTTCAGAAACCTTGTCTATTAGGCTCGCTTTAAGACGTTCAGTGAAACCTTCAGCTTCTTTAGCCGCTTCTTCTTGCGCTTTCTTATCTTCTTCGCTGTCTTTCTCGCCAAGATCTAATTCGCCTTTAGCAACATCTTGGAAAGACTTTCCGTCGAAGTCGAAAATGTGGCTCATCATCCACTCGTCAATACGTTCAGTTAGCAATAGTACTTCAATGCCTTTCTTGCGGAAGATTTCTAAATGCGGGCTGTTTTTAGCCGTATTGTAGTTCTCAGCCGTTACGTAGTAGATCTTTTCTTGACCTTCGCTCATGCGCTCGATGTAGCTGGCAAGCGAAGTTGTTTGTGCATCGGTTTCGTTATGTGTAGAAGAGAAACGCATTAGCTTCATGATTTTTTCGCGGTTAGCGAAATCTTCAGCTGGTCCTTCTTTAATTACATTACCGAATGCTTTCCAGAAAACGAGATACTTATCTTCATCTTTGGTTAGCTTAGATAACATATCTAAAGCACGCTTAGTTAATGCAGCGCCTAACTTTTCTGCGCTAGGATCTTTTTGCAGAATCTCACGTGAAATGTTCAGTGATAAACTTGCTGAATCAATAACACCTTTAATGAATCTTAAGTAAAGTGGTAAAAACTCATCTACTTGATCCATGATGAAAACACGTTGGATGTAAAGCTTTAAGCCACGTGGCGCTTCACGGTTCCAAAGATCGTGTGGTGCATTAGTCGGTACATATAAAAGGCTAGTGTATTCTTGCTTGCCTTCAACACGGCTATGTGACCAAGTAAGTGCATCGCCATAGTCATTTGATAAATGCTTGTAGAATTCGTTGTAATCTTCATCTGTAACATCGCTTTTATTGCGTGTCCACAATGCAGAAGCTGAGTTAATTGTCTCGTCTTCTAATGCAACAACTTCTTTCTCTGTTGCTTCTTCGCCTTCTGCTGCAGGCATTTCCATTGGCGCTTCTTGCTGCATGATAACAGGCAGTGCGATATGGTCAGAATACTTGCGGATAAGGTGACGTAAACGGCTGCCATCAGCGAACTCATCTTCTTCATCTTTTAAATGTAGAACGATTTGAGTACCACGAGTAGCTTTTTCAACTGTACCTAAGTTGAACTCACCTTTACCTTCAGAGCTCCAATGTACGCCTTCAGAAGCGTCTGCACCGGCTTTACGCGTGAAAACATCAACTTCTTTAGCCACGATGAATGCTGAGTAAAAACCAACACCGAATTGCCCAATAAGTTGGCTGTCTTTAGATTGATCGCCAGTAAGTTGACCTAGGAAACTCGCTGTACCGGATTTTGCAATTGTACCTAAATGATCGACAACTTCAGTACGTGTCATGCCAATGCCGTTATCTTCGATAGTAACGGTTTTAGCTTCTTTATCGAAACTGATACGAATGTTTAGATCGCCATCACCTTCATATAAATCGCCATTTTCTAGTGCTTCATAACGTAATTTTTCAGCAGCGTCAGATGCGTTTGAAACTAACTCTCTTAAAAATATTTCTTTGTTAGAGTACAAAGAGTTAATCATTAGGTTTAGCAGCTGGTTGACTTCAGTTTGAAAACCTAGCGTCTCTTGTTGTGTCTCAGTTGTCATGTGTCATTAATCCTGTTGACTACAGGAACGCCTTAGATCAGCGCCCCTATTTATTTGTTCGTTACCTGATAGCTAATTTGGGGACAGAGCTTTAAGTTTCAAGGGGCGGGCTGGGCAATAAATATCAATAATCATATTTTTTGCCAATAGTTCCTTAAACTGGATAAATATTAATTCCTTTTGCCACTATTCTTTTAGTTCGAGCTAATTATCTTTATCAAATATTGTGTTTACTGTCGGTATTACTTTTACGATTAAAGTTTATTTTGCCCACCTCACCTAAGTTCATCATCAGATTTTTTAAGGTTTCTGAGCGAAACTCTCTGCGATATAAAATAAAGGCCACAAAAGCGGCACTAAACATAAACAAACCCGGGCTAATAAACCAAGCTAGTACTGATATTGAAAAGTAATAAGTGCGCAAACCTAAATTAAAGTTACCGGCAGCTTTAGAGCACATCAATGCAATGCGCTCTGCGTGGAACTGCTTTGCTTCAACGGTACACTCATCCGCAGGTGTTGGGGCACTGCTGACCATTACCGATAAAAAACCGTATTGGCGCAAGCTCCACGTAAATTTAAAGAAGGCATATAAAAAAACCACGATTAAGAGCATTATCTTAAAAGTCCAGCTGTTAACGGCGGTCGTCACTATCGGAATATTTGATAAGACTTTAGTCACTACATCACTAGACCCTAATAACGTAATTAAGCCTGCTATAATCAAAATGGTAGTTGATGCAAAGAAAGATACGCTGCGCTCTAAATTGGCAATGGTGGTTTCATCTGCAATGCGCACTTCACGCTCTAGCATATGTAGCATCCACTCATAACGATATCGGTGTAATACGTTGGCTAAACAAGGCGTGTCGTAGCTCTTTAGTTTTGAATAGTAAAGGTACCCTTTATAACAGCAAAGGAACCAAACCAAAGCGATTAGATCCCACGCACTACTGGTTATAAAGCTAATCATCGGTTGCATGAATTTTAATTCCTCAAATTTAGGAGCTGATGTTTCTCTATAAATAATACTAGATTTAAGTATAAAGATGGTTAATGTTACAAATATGACAAGGCTGAGAGTTTAGCCACTTTGGAGAAATTATTTATGAGCACTCACGCAATAATAAATGCTCATATAAAAGTGCTTAACTGATTGCCAGCATCGCCTGCGTGGCATTAATAAGATGATGCTTTGTTTCAGCTTCGATAGAAGCGTGCCCTGCTGATTCACTCACCACCAGCTGTGCATTTGGTAGTGCTTGCTTTAATGCCCAAGCATTATCAAAAGGACACACTATATCGTAGCGCCCATGTACGATAATCATTTTAATATCTTTTATCTTAGGGCAATTCTGCAGAATTTGATTATCTGTCAAAAAGCAGTCATGAATCATAAAGTGTGCTTCATGGCGTGCTAGTGTCCAACTTTTTTCATCATCTGTAGCTGATTCAACAAACTTAGCATCTGGAATTAAAGTGCAGCAGCTAATTTCCCACTTTGCCCAAGCTCTCGCTAAGCGCAGCGCCGCTTCTTTATCTGAACCGGTTAAAATATCATAGGCAACTTGTACACTGCTTTGCGCAGTACCTGGCGGTAGTGCTTGCAAGTATTCCTGCCAGTAATCTGGATAAAGACGCGTAGCCCCACCGCCCTCAAACGTCCAAGACGTATCTTGTTTACGGCCCAAAAATATACCGCGCAGCACTAATGATAGTACTTTTTTTGGATGCGCTTGTGCATACGTGAGCGATAACGTAGATCCCCAAGAACCACCAAAAACATGCCATTGCTCAATTTTTAAAGCTTCTCTAATTAACTCAATATCTGCGATTAATGCAGCTGTTGTATTATCAATTAAACAGCCAAAAGGTAACGAGCGGCCACAGCCTCTTTGATCAAGTAAAATAATACGATAGCGTTGTGGATCGAAAAAACGTCTATCGTTGGAAGAGCAACCACCACCTGGACCACCGTGTAAAAAAACCACCGGCTGGCCGTCAGGGTTTCCGCACTGTTCAACATACACTTTATGGACGCTATCAACTTCTATCATAAAGTGATTATAAGGTTCTATTTCTGGAAAAAATTCATGCATAAATTAACCACCAAGTCAGTTTCGTTAGGGAATCTGCTGTTCTCTCTATTACCTAACAATTTACATTTACGAATCAAGATAATAGCTAAATATGTTAGCAACACTATTGAATGCGCTTAGGGTAGCATAATGGACTGTTTGATGGGCAGGATGTATGAGTGAATTTAATGAAGAGAATCTGTTAATAAATTTTATGAAGAAAATCTACGTAAAACAACCAAGCTAGTATTCAACTTTCTAGCTTAGTTGTTTGTTTTCTAGTTTACTTACACAGCTATCAAGCTGATGTATTACAGTTCTGAAAAGTCAAACTTGATCCCTTGCGCTAAAGGAAGCTCTTTTGAATAGTTCAAAGTAGATGTCATACGACGCATGTATACTTTCCATGCATCAGAACCACTTTCTCGCCCGCCGCCAGTCTCTTTTTCGCCACCAAAAGCTCCGCCAATTTCAGCACCTGAAGTGCCGATATTTACGTTAACGATGCCACAGTCACTACCGCACTCAGAGGTGAATATTTCAGCTTCTAACACGTCTTTTGTAAAGATAGCTGAAGATAAACCTTGTGGCACATCATTTTGACGCGCAATCGCTTCATCTAAATCAGTATATTTGAATACGTACAAAATTGGCGCGAAGGTCTCTTCTTGCACATTATCAACACTGCCAGTCATTTCCACTAATGCAGGCTTCACGTAATAACCATGTGGATACTGCGCTTCTAATGTTCTTTCACCACCGATAACCGTGCCGCCATTTTCAACTGCTTTAACCAGTGCAGCTTGCATATTATCAAATGAATCTTTATCAATTAAAGGCCCGACTAGTGCATTTTGATCCAGTGGATCACCGATTTTCACTTGTGCGTAGGCATTCTTTAACTGTGGAATTAGATCATCGTAAATATCTTCGTGTACAAAGATGCGACGTGTAGAAGTACAACGTTGCCCACAAGTACCTACTGCACCAAAGAATATACCTTGAAATGCGATTGATAGATCTGCAGATGGCGCAACGATAATGGCATTGTTGCCACCTAGTTCTAGTAACGAGCGGCCAAAACGCTGTGCTACTTGCGTACCTACAACACGGCCCATGGCGGTGCTGCCTGTCGCACTAATTAACGGTACTTTGTTACTGGCCACCAGCTGTTCACCGGCTGCTTTTTCGCCAATAATTACTTGTAGTAAATTTTCAGGGACATCGTCACCAAATTCAGCCATTGCTTGGGCAAATATTTTTTCACATGCCAGTGCTGTTAACGGTGATTTTTCAGAAGGCTTCCAGATTACACTGTTACCACAAACCACTGATAACGCAGTGTTCCAGCACCATACTGCCACTGGAAAGTTAAAGGCAGAGATAACACCTGTTGGACCTAATGGCTGCCAGTATTCACGCATTTTATGACTTGGGCGCTCAGAGGCAATCGTTAATCCAAACAATTGGCGAGATTGGCCAACAGCAAGGTCACAAATATCAATCATCTCTTGAACTTCACCTAAGCCTTCTTGGTAAATCTTGCCACACTCAAGGCTCACTAAAGAACCTAAAGCTTCTTTCTTTTCTCTTAAGATATTACCCAGAATGCGGATCAGCTCGCCTCTTCTTGGCGCAGGCACTGTGCGCCATTGCTTGAAAGCCACTTGCGATGCATTAATTTTTGCATCGATTTGCGCGCTGTTGTCAGTCGTAATATTGGCGATAACCGCGCCATCTATTGGGCTATATACTGGCATATCACCGTTTTTAATTAGATTTTCATCTAGACCTAATTCTGCGTAAATCTCTTGGATGTTCATTGTTTTACCTTATTAAATGATCACTTAAATGTGAAAGTTGACTGCCTACTTCGTAAACAGCTGCGCGCACTTGGTTAAAGCTAATATTTTTAGCTTGGTTAACCGGTAACGCTAATGCTTGTCTATCAGTTTTGCTGCTAATATAATTGGCTAGCTCTCTACCAATCACCGTCGCCCCTGCTATTCCTCGCCCGCTGTAGCCCATTATTTGTACAATATTGGGCTCTAACTCTAATACTTGCGGGATATTGTTATGGCTCTTTGCAATACGCCCCGACCAGGCAAATGAATACTCTAATTCACCTAAATCTTTAAAGGTATTCGCCACAACATGTTTACTCCAACGCTTAAAGCCATTTGCGCTTTGGGTGTGAATATTCCCTACCGTACCCACAATTAAACGCCCACTGCTGTCTGTTCTAAAAGAGCGCATAACAGCCCCTGAATCCCAGCAGCCATTATTGTCTGGCAAGCAGTGTTCGCGCTGCTGCGCGGTTAACGGCTCACTGGCTAATTGGCAGTAATATAGCGGCGTATATAAAGCATCGTTTTGCTTAAGGTTTGTTTCATAAGCATTTGTCGCCAAAACGACTTTCTCAGCTTTTATCTTTCCCTTTGCTGTGTGCAAAACAAAGCGTTCAGATTCTTTTTCAATACGTAGCACCGGTGATTCACTAAATATCTGCGCACCAGCGAGTTCTGCCAAATGTGCTAATGCATAACAGTATTTTAAAGGCTGTAAGGTCCCTGCTCTGTTATCAAGTAGTGCGCCGTGATAACCGCTTGCTTGTGTTTTACTAAAGGTTTGCTCGGTGTCTAAAAGATCGATTTTTGCGCCATAGCTTAATAATTGCTGGCGGCGCTCTTTCAAATACTTAATCGCGCTTTTACTGTGCGCCAAATGTAAAGTACCATTATCTAAAAAGTCACAATCTAATTGGTGTTGTGTGATGAGCTGTTTCACATAATTTGGTGCATCGATCAACAGTTGATTAACCGCTTGGCCTTGCGTTTTACCTAATAGCTTTTCTGTTTGCTGCGGCATAATCCAAAGCCCTGGGTTGGTTAACCCAACATTGCGCCCAGAAGCGCCATATCCAACTTGCTGTGCTTCTAAAACAGCCACTTTCACGCCTTGTTCTGCCAAGTGTAGTGCCGTTGATAATCCGCTATATCCAGCGCCAACAATGGCGACATCTACTTCTAGATCCTGACTTAGGGTTTGCTCTGCATGTTTTGATTGGCATTCATGCCATAAATTTTTCAACGAACGATTTCCTTAATTGCGCTTTACCCAAGTGGCACACTTTTTTGGCAGATAAACCTGCGTATACGAAACACAATGATTATTATCTTTGTCTAAAAAGGTCGTTACTGCTTGGGTATAAATTATAAAAATTCTGGCTTTAAATCAATAAAGTCAGAGGCTGATTGCCGACTAGTTTTTCTATAGGGGGTATAGGGCTATTTTTATACGCCCTATAAGATATTGATTAATAATAGTTATTTTTTAGTAACCAGCAACAGCGTTGAATTCCCTAAACGCTGTTGCTCGAGTTGTTATAATATTGTTATGGCTTAATTAATTAAAAACTGTATTAAAAATAAATCTTAGCTTTATCCTTCACTACAACTATAACTAGGCACTTTCTCTAAATTGCAATTTTGCGAGTTGATTATACAAATCGCAACTTTGTAATAATTGTTGATGTGTACCAATGGCAATTATTTCCCCGTTGTCTAATACAATAATCCGATCCGCATCAAGTATTGTCGCTAAGCGATGAGCAATAATGATAGTGGTGCGCCCTTGCATTAAATGATTAAGTGCCTGCTGCACTTTGGCTTCGCTTTGCGCATCTAACGCGCTAGTCGCTTCATCTAGCAGCAAAATCCTAGGGTTTTTTAAGATAGCGCGAGCAATGGCAATTCGCTGTTTCTGACCACCACTTAAACGCACTCCTTTTTCACCTAAATAACTCTCATACTGCTTAGGCAATTGCATAATAAAATCATGTGCATTGGCCGCTTTTGCGGCACTCACCACTTCTTCATGCGTTGCAGATATGCAGCCATAAGCAATGTTGTATTTTACATCATTACTAAACAATACCGGTTGTTGTGGCACTAGTGCCATTTGGTCCCTGAGAGCATGGTGCTCTAGCTCTTTCATATCTATGTCATCAAAACAAACGCTGCCTTGTTGAGGATCATAAAAGCGCTGAATCAGTTCAAACAACGTTGATTTTCCCGCACCTGACGGGCCGACTAAAGCAATCGTTTCGCCCGCTTTTATACTAAAATTAAGGTTTTTTAAAGACGCTTGTGAAGCGCGTGATGGGTAATAAAAGTCGACAGCTTTGAAGCTGATTTGCGCTAGACAACTTGCTAACTCTTGGCCTTTTTCTGGCTTAGATATAATAGCGCTTTGCACTTGTAACAGCTCAACTAGCCTATCGCTAGCGCCCGCTGCACGTTGCAAATCACCCCAAACTTGCGAAATTGTGGAGACAGAGGTAGCCATTAAGATGGCGTAAAAAACAAACGCGCCGAGTTGGCCTGCACTCATGCTGCCTTCAATAACCGCGCCACCACCTAGCCACAACATACTTGCCACGGAAGAAAACACTAACAACAAAACTGCAGCTATCAATAAAGCGCGCTGTTTAATACGTAATTTGCCCACTTCAAAAGTATTCTCTACTTCTTTGGCGAAGGCTTTTTTCTCATATTCTTCACGAGAATAGCTTTGCACCGTTTTAATCTGCTGAATGATTTCCCCAGCATAAGTGCCCACGTTCGCAACAGTATCTTGGGTGCGCTTAGAAAGTTCTCGGACCCGGCGGCCAAAAATAAAAATTGGCAGCAATACCACAGGTACCGTTATGAAAACCACCATAGTTAGCCAAGCATCAGTTAACAGCAACATGACTATTGCACCGATAAACATTAAACCGCTGCGCAGCGCCATCGACATCGATGAGCCAATAATGGTTTGTAGCAAGGTAGTATCCGTGGTTAAGCGTGACATTATTTCGCCACTGAGATTCTCCTCAAAATAACTGGGATGCAGCTCTACTAAGTGATCAAATACGGCGCGCCTAATATCCGCACATACTCGTTCTCCTAGCCAAGAAACTAAATAAAAACGCAAATAAGTGCCTACCGCCATGCATAAAGTCAGCCCTAATATCACTAATGTAGTTTGATTTAACTGGCTGCTTGATTGCGCCACAAACCCATTATCGATCATCATCCGTAAACCTTGGCCTATCGACAAGGTAATTCCCGCTGTAAAAATCAGCGCCAGCATCGCGTAAAACAGCGTTTTACGATAAGGCAGCGCAAAAGAAACCAGAATATAGAATGTGGATTTATTGGCTTTTTTAATGCTTTTGTCATTTGCACTTTTTTCAGATGGCACTTGCTTCATTAAAATTAAATCCCTAAAAAGTTAAGTGGCTCATTATAAGTAGCTAGCTCATTACAAATCAAACAAAACAATGTATTAGCTTTGTATGTTAAACAAAAATATTACTATTTATTGTGTTTTTGCTAGCTATTACAAACAGCTTAAAATTTATTAGTCATATAAACTGTGCTAAATTAATGAATTAAATCAGCACTATCCGGTCAAAAATATTATTAATAGTAAAACATAGTTCTCAGTCAATCTTAAAAGCACTTACCTTTGGTTCTCTATCTACACATAACAAACTATAAATTCTTTCTTATTTTTAAAGAGCTTGTAACAAAAAGTTTAACATTAAATTCCCAATCTTATATTTATAGTCATATAGATCCCTTTTCAGCTATTTCGCACTCCTACACTTTTGATTAATTGTAATATAAGGAGCTTACGATGAAAGAAGTTGCCCAATTCACTATAAATTATTCGCAAACCTTAAACAGCACTGGCCAGCTAAATATCACCTTAGACGCTCTTAAATCACAAGGTGTTAGCTTTGAAGACCTGCGTGAGTTTTATTACCATATGCTACTTGCCCGCACTTTTGATACTAAGGCCATTGCCCTTCAACGTACCGGTC
This sequence comes from Oceanospirillaceae bacterium, assembly GCA_036960485.1. Classification (GTDB taxonomy): domain Bacteria; phylum Pseudomonadota; class Gammaproteobacteria; order Pseudomonadales; family Balneatricaceae; genus Rs1. The sequence continues at coordinate 26,637 of JBALXS010000041.1, read as the reverse complement.
GTATTGGTACTTACGCCTCGTGCTTAGGTCAAGAGGCGATAAGTACAGCTATCGGCCAAACAATGCAGCCCAGCGATGTCTTTATTCCAGGTTATCGTGATGCCGCTACTTTTTTATGTCGTGGTGCAAAAATGCATGAATTATTACTGTATTGGGGAGGTGATGAGCGTGGCATGAACTTTGAACACAACAATCAAGACATGCCTTACAATGTACCGATTGCTAGCCAGTGCTGTCATAGTGTTGGTATCGCTTACGCGTTTAAACTGCGTAAACAGGCGCGAGTAGCCGTGGTTGTTTGTGGGGATGGCGGCACTTCTGAAGGTGATTTTTACGAATCGCTCAATGCCGCAGGTGTTTGGCAATTACCCATCGTTTTTGTGGTCATTAACAACCAGTGGGCCATTTCGGTACCACGTTCCAAACAATCAGCTTGTGAAACCTTAGCACAAAAAGCCATAGCAGGAGGCTTTAGCGGTGAACAAGTTGATGGTAACGATATAGTCGGCTGTCATTTGCAGCTAAGCAAAGCCATTGCCAATGCTAGAACCGGCAATGGGCCACAGCTCATTGAGGCTATCAGCTATCGATTAACTGACCATACCACCGCAGATGATGCGAGCCGTTATCGAGATGATCAAGAACTTGCCGATGCTTGGCTGAAAGATCCTCTTAAACGTTTACACACATTGTTAATAAACGAGAAAATCAGCAGCGAGCTTGAGCTGCAGGATATGCAAACGCAATGCAATGCGCAAGTAGAGCAAAGCGTTGCACAATATTTAGCAACACCTGCCCAACCTGTCAGTGCTATTTTCGAATATATGTATCAAGAAATGCCAAGCGCCCTGCAACAGCAACTTGATGAGCTTGAACAATCATTAAATTCGGAGGTGTAATATGTCGTCACCTGTAGCAGAACTTACGATGATTGAAGCGGTGAATACCGCATTGCAACACGAGATGTCTGTAGATGAAAATATTCTAGTGTTAGGTGAAGATGTTGGCGCTAACGGCGGTGTTTTTCGCGCTACCGATAATTTACAACAGCGCTTTGGTGAACTGCGTGTTATAGATACGCCGTTAGCTGAATCTTTAATTTCTGGGATGGCAATTGGCCTTGCGGTACAAGGCTTTAAACCGGTGGCTGAAATTCAGTTTATGGGCTTTATCTACACCGCGTTTGATCAATTTATCTGCCATGCAAGTCGCATGCGCAATCGCACTAGAGGAAGATTAAGCTGCCCTATGGTGTTGCGCGCACCTTTTGGCGGTGGCATTCATGCACCTGAACATCACAGTGAAAGCACTGAAGCCATTTTTGCCCATGTGCCCGGCATTCGTGTCGTTATCCCCTCCTCTCCCGCTAGAGCTTATGGTTTGTTGCTAGCTGCCATGAGAAATCCTGACCCCGTGGTTTTTTTAGAGCCCAAGCGTATTTATCGCGCGCAATCTGAACTAGTTATAGACGATGGGCAAGCACTGCCATTAGATGTGTGTTTTACCTTACGACAAGGCAGTGATTTAACGCTCATAAGCTGGGGCGCGATGTTGCAAGAAACACTACAAGCTGCCCAATCTTTAGCACAGCAAGGCATAGATGCAGAAGTCATCGATCTCGCCACAATTAAACCTATCGATAAACTCACTATTTTAGAATCTGTTGAAAAAACGGGCCGCTGTGTGATTGTTTGTGAAGCGGCAAAAACTGGCGCGGTCGCCGCTGAAATCTCAGCGATTATCGCAGAGGAAGGTTTAACTTCCCTCTTGGCCCCTATTATTCGTGTTTCAGGTCACGACACTGTCATGCCATTGTTCAAACTTGAGCAATATTACATGCCCAGCGTTGCACAAATTATCACTGCTGCTAAAAAAGTAATGGAGTTCTAATGGATATTTTTAAATTACCCGATTTAGGTGAGGGGCTGCCAGAGGCCGAAATTGTTGAATGGTTTGTCAAAGAAGGAGATGATGTTAAATGCGATCAATTACTGGTCGCGATGGAAACTGCCAAAGCGATCGTTGAAATCCCTAGCCCACAAGCAGGTGTGGTTCAAAAACTATATGGTGCTAATGGCGATATCATTCACACCGGCAATCCACTGCTAGCATTTCAACAGCCAGAAAATGCTGAAATACCGCCAGCTAGCGCCCATAGTGAATCAACTTCTGTAGTAGGTGAAATTCCGGCAAATAAGCAACAACTCAAAGAAACGGCGCAGAGCAGTGCTGCGCATAATCACATTGGTGTTAAAGCCACCCCAGCTGTAAGAGCACTGGCAAGGCGTTACGATTTAGACTTAGCGGTAATTACGCCCAGCGGCCCTGATGGAACGATTAAAATAAGCGATGTAGAAAGAGTAAATAAAATATATAGCAAAGTAGGCAAACTAGAACCCCTTAAAGGGGTGCGCAGAACCATGGCTAAAACCATGGCGCTAGCACATGCAGAAGTGGTGGCGGTGACGATTATTGATGACGCTGATATCCAAGCTTGGCCAGCCACTAACAGTAGCAAAAATGTTAAAAGTGACGATAGTGATAAGAGCGATATAACAGTGCGCTTAATACACGCTATCATAGCCGCTTGTGATGCAGTACCTGCATTGAATGCTTGGTATGACAGCCACTCCATCGGACGAAGATTATTAGAAAAAGTACATTTAGGCTTAGCCATCGAGACTAAAGAAGGTTTATTTGTGCCAGTAATAGAAGATGCCGCTCAATATAATAGCGCTGCGTTAAGAGCGAAAATCGCCTCACTTAAAACTTTAGTAAATAATCGCAAAATTCGCGCTGATCAATTACGCGGCAATAGCATTACCTTATCTAACTTTGGCTCTATAGGCGGTAAATATGCAAATCCTATTGTTGTCCCACCTACTGTGGCTATCATTGGCGCGGGGCGCTGCTTTAAAAAACTAGTGCTGCACGAACAACAAGTGCAAGAACATACCATACTGCCCTTATCTTTAACCTTTGATCATCGCGCGGCAACCGGTGCTGAGGCAGCGCGTTTTATGCAAGTGCTGATTGAGAGCTTACAGCAATAATTTACAGTAACATTGGAAACAACAAGCTAAAATCAAAAAAACCGCCAACAGGCGGTTTTTTTAAAGCTAGCTAGAGCTTAAATATCGATAACATTGAAACCTTGTAATGTTTCAACTTCTTGCTCGTAATCGATACTATCAATCGCGAAGCCAAATAGTTTTAGAAATTCACTTTTATAATACGCATAATCAGTAATTTCGAAAACGTTTTCGTCGTTCACTTTTTCCCAAATATCTTTGCAACGCGCTTGGATATCAGCACGTAGCTCCCAATCATCCATACGATAGCGGTTACCTTCATCGTATACGACATCAGTTGAGTATAAGCCAGTACGGAATAAGCGATCTACTTGCTCCATACAACCTTCGTGCACATTACTCTCTTTCATCACTTTAAATACCATTGATAAATATAATGGCATAACAGGGATAGCAGAGCTCGCTTGAGTAACAACTGACTTTAGTACTGCAACATTCGCCTGTCCGCCAATGTCTTGCATTTTAGTATTTAAAACCGCAGCCACTTCATCAACGTGTTGCTTAGCGCGGCCAATAGTACCGTGCCAGTATATAGGCCAAGTAATATCAGATCCCATATAGCTGTACGCAGCTGTTTTACAACCTTGTGCCAGCACATCTGCATCCATCAGCGCATCGATCCAACGCTGCCAATCATCGCCACCCATTACAGTGACTGTATCGGCAATTTCTTGCTCTGTAGCAGGTTCTACTTCCGCACTGAATAAAGTATCTTTATTGGTGTTAATTGCTGTTGATTGGTAAGGTGCGCCTATCGGTTTTAGTGTAGAGCGAATCACTTCACCTGAATCAGGCATTTTACGCACTGGCGATGCCAAGGAATAAATGACTAAGTCAATTTGCCCTAAGTCTTGTTTGATTAAATCAATGGTTTTTTGCTTCGCTTCGTCACTGAAAGCATCGCCATTTAAGCTTTTAGCGTATAAACCCGCTTTTTCTGCTTCAGCGGTGAAAGCTGCACTGTTGTGCCAACCTGCTGTGCCAGATTTAGTTTCAGTGGCGGGTTTTTCAAAAAAGACCCCAATCGTCGCAGCACCACTACCAAAAGCTGACGCTATACGTGATGACAATCCATAACCGCTGGATGCGCCAACGATCAAGACCCGTTTAGGTCCATCTGTGATTTCACCTTTATTTTGTACGTAAGCAATTTGCTCACGAACATTAAACGAACATCCTTCAGGATGAGTGGTAGTGCAGATAAAGCCACGGATTTTTGGTTTAATAATCATACTAGTGTGTGTCTCTTTGTTAGTTCAACTAAGGCTAAGATACATTATTTTTCAACAATTTTAAATTGGTAATCGATCAGCGAGGCGCTCAGTACTAAGGTATTGAGATTAACAGTAGTTGCTTTTAGAGATTAGCGCTGTTTTTACGGCTTTTGTGTGACTCTTTGCACCTATATTTTTGAATAGTGCTTTGTGGAAATTTTAGGTGCAAAGAATAAGCGTTTGCATAATATCACTCAGGCTGAGCTAAAATACTGCGCACTTTAGATTGTAAACTTGGGATAACTTCCTGCTCAAACCAGCTATTTTTATGTAACCAAATGTTATTACGCGGACTCGGATGAGGTAAAGGCACTAGTGTTGGCCAATGATCGCGCCAAGCCCTAACCCGTTCAGTTACACTCATATTGCGCCCTTGCATATGATATTTTTGTGCATATTGCCCAAGCACTACCGTCATTTGTAAATTAGGTAATTGATCCAGTAATGGTTTTCGCCAAGCTTCAACACATTCAGGCCTTGGCGGTAAGTCACCTGATTTTCCAGTACCTGGGAAGCAAAAACCCATTGGCAAAATAGCGAATTGCTGCGCATCGTAAAACTGCTCGTCACTCACCCCTAACCACTGTCGCAACCTTGCACCACTAGCGTCATCAAAAGGAATACCCGTGAGATGCACTTTCCTACCTGGCGCTTGCCCTGCTATCAGAATTCTAGCGTTTTCACTAAATTGTAAAACTGGCCTTGGCCCTAAAGGAAGCTTTTCTTCACACAAAGTACAGCTGCGAATTTCATCTAACAACGTAATAGCATTACCCATACTCGTGCTCTTGATCGTGGTCATAGCTATAGTCACCTATGTACAGTTGTAAATTATTAGCTGTTACTCAATAATTTAAAAATGACTACATCGTACTTTTTAAAGCAAAAAAATACCATCTTGAAATGAATCAACTCCCTATAGATAATTGAGAATTAGTAAAAGCAGTATGAACTCATAATATATAACTATCAGCATATAGAGCATAAACCTGAATCATATCAATTGTAAAAAATCTTTATTTTTAAAGCCTCTAGATGAATATGTAGCATTTCCACCATCAACATTATCACCATTAGTATTGCCCTCAATAGTTAAAAAGCGCTCTGCTTCGACATTAGTAACAATACCCACATGTATCCAATCATCATGGCTTTTACGGATAACAAATAAGCTTCCTAATGCAACTTTATTCTTGCGTGCTAATTCATTAGATACTGTAGGCTCGCTAATAAAACGACCACTGTTCTTTGCATCTTTAACAAGTGCATCAACACCCACTTGCCTTTTAAAAGGGCAACTACCGCCGAGATTAGCTGCTGCCTGATTTACAATAGCGCACACAAACCCAGCACACCAGCGCTGTGAATTACCCTCTTTCCCATTCATATACAACCTAACCCAAGGGCCCTTATTGTTGCCCCCTACCTCCTTAGGTACTTGTGCTAGATGTTGTTTAGCTACGCTCAGCACCGTGTTATTCAAATTATCGGCACCCTCAATTGAAGCAATTGCTTTGCGCATCGGTGCAGTGAGCATTGTCCATGTTTGACGATCCACAACACCTGTTTCAGGCAGTGTTTTACGATGTTGAAAAAGTTTTACTGCCGCTTGCGTGGATGGGCCAAAATCACAATCTATTCCGGTATTGCACTGATGCAAGCAACACCACTCCTGAATACGTTTAATGCCCATCCGTTGGTTTTTGCTAGGATTAGTGGCGCCATAGCTTGTGTCGATAACAGCGTTTGCAGTGAGTGGAAATTCAATTTCTTGTTTAGCATGTTTAAAAACAGCATAATTGGCTTTTTTAAAAGATAAGTTACCTAGCACAGCAGCGGGCATTGAAGTTACTTGTCTTTTAGCAGAAATTGAAATGTAGCCTTTAGCTGCAAGTCTATTAATGAGTAACGCGCAGCCAACTTGTTCAGAAGTTTTATTGGCATCAAATACGCCATCTTTAACATACTTTCCCATTTCATAATAAGTACACCCGCTCCATAAATAAGGCGACATATAATTGCGCTTTCTATAACCTAGGCCATTGAATCGTTCCATTAATTGCAATGCATTACCAATCGACCAATCAGTCACTTCATGCAGTTTTTTGCCACCATTTATAAGTGCATCTGCAGCGCTTTGCTCCCAAGACATGCCTTTTTGCCAGTTACTTGGTCGTCCTTTAGGCACCCGCACTGTTTTAGCCGATAGCCGGTCGCCATTGTGTAAATGTGCATTAAAGTTTTGGCTGGTTTCAAGCATATGCAAGATGGCGATAAACCACCAAGGTACGCCAGTCATTTGCTCTACTTTTCGATACTTAGCACAGGCATGTTCATCCACCATTTTGGAGACACAATTATCAGCTTTAGTTTGCCAAACTTTTTTTAGCTCCATCTGCATAAAGCAGTTTTGATATTGTTCAGTGTTAAGTGGAGGTCTTGCTGACAGTTCTGCATTTTTAATGTTGGATTTGCTAGCTAGGTCAGTGAGTGGTTTACTATTGGATTGCTCTACGAATTTGTGATGTCCATCTTCACCACTCTCTTCATCTGCTGATGCTAAACGCGTTTCTTCATGCAGCTTGGTTGCTTCCTCTTCAATGACTGTGCTCGCCTCATTTAAATCTCCGAGATAGAGCGAATTTACATTTTCATCTATGTCTTTTTTAGATCTTTGCAGTATTGCAGCTAGCTCAGATAACTCTGACGCAGCTTGGGCTGCATCCATTAGTACCACACTCGCCTCTTTGCGCTTTAGTTCCTCTCGAAATGCTTCAAGTTTTGCCACACTCGCTTGATCTCCTGCTCGCTGCGCACGCTTTATTTCCTTCGCTGTCGCGACTATAAGTGCAAATATTTTGTTGCTAGCTTGTGACATGAACTACTCCTAATTTAGCGCGTTTAATCAATTCAATTTCAGCAAATTATTACGCACCCCTTGTGCCACGGCCTCTAACTCTTGGGCTGAGGAAAGTATTCCACCAAGAAACCCCCTAGGGTTAGGCGATTCTATGGCCGTTTTAGCTTGAGTTAATGCTAATCTAGAGTGATTTATTAATAAGACTAAATGCGACATAAGTGCTCGTAACTGCTTAATATCATTTAAAACAGCTTCATCCTCACGATCGCCTCCTGCCATCTCAGCGGTTTGCCGGTATTGCGTTTTCATCACATCAAATATTTGCGGTGTACTGCGATGCATGCTCACTAGCACTGCGTCAATATTTTGATAGTCCGCTAGTAAACGCTGTTGAAATTCTTGTCGTGTGCGCTGCGTATAAGCAAATGCGATAAGTGGCTCAAATGCACTTACTGGATCAATCACTTGTACGGATGAGCTAAGAGGTTCTAAAAAAATATTTGCAGGTGATGTAGACATCGCTTTGGCCGCCAAAGAAGCGAGTTTTGAGACACGAGATGCCATTAAATTAGCGGATTCTCCAGATGCAAGAGCAGCTAGCGCTTCACCATAAGTGCTGACTAATTTGAACGAATTACGCAATGAACGAGTGATAGGAGGTTCTGCATCAGTTACGTAATATTGAGCATTTTCAGGTTTAAATTCTATATTCATGAGGGTTTCATCACTATTTTGCATCTTGAGCAACACGCGCTCAGAAACTGCCATGCGATCTAATACACTTTGTGCCACTGAATCTGTCGTTTTAAAGGCATCTTGATAAACAAGAAACTCTGCATTTCCTCCTGTTGTAGCACAACCTGATAATAGAGCACTGCCACTTAATATGCTTAGCCATAAAGTGACATCGCACCACAAGAATTTATTCCTAGATAATTGCATTATTACTCCCGCTACAACCAGTATTGCATTGCTATTTACTTTTCACGACGAAACTAATTGCTTTAAGATAAGGCCTTACCCAAGCTAGAAATATCCCCTCTAACTAATAGGTTACGTCAGTGTTAAATTGTTTGTGTCTCAAACATTAATTCCCTCTCACTTGGATGTATTTATTTACTATTAAATTTTTGTTATATATTTATGTAGTTAAGACAAAAAGCCGCATTTTGCGCGTTTTGCTAAAACTTAAATATGCTTTTATGTTTATTGCTTTAAATCTAGCTGTTTTGCACAAAACAGCTCATAATCTGCCTTTTCTAAACCTTATCAAACGCTATTTTGTTTCGGAGCACAGCATGTTGGCTAAAGAAGTAGATCTTGAATCATTGAAATCTAATAAAGACCATTTACGAGCACAATACCAAGCTTTTCAAGCACAAGGGTTAACGCTAGATATGACTCGCGGTAAACCTTGCCCAGAGCAGCTTGATTTGGCCAATCCACTACTCAATATTTTAGATACTAATGATTATAAAGATAGCAGCGGTGTTGATTGCAGAAACTACGGTGGCTTAAGTGGCATTAGCGAAGCTAAAACACTCTTTTGCGAGTACCTAGATGTAGAAACTAGCGAGTTATTTATTGGCGGCAATACTAGCCTTGGACTTATGCATGACATCGTCGCTAGATGCATGAGCCATGGTAACAGTGATTCAATACAGCCTTGGTCACAACTGCCATCCATCAAGTTTCTGTGCCCAGCACCTGGCTATGATCGTCACTTCTCAATTTGTGAACATTTTTCCATTGAAATGATCCCTATTGACCTGCTGGAAAACGGTGATCCTGATATGGATCAAATTGAGCGTTTAGTCACTTCCGATGATGCTATAAAAGGCATGTGGTTCGTACCTAAATATGGCAATCCCAGTGGATTCTCCGTGTCTGATGCAACAGTTGATCGTCTAGCAAAAATGGATTGTGCAGCCAAAGATTTTAGAATCATGTGGGATAATGCCTATAACGTACATCATTTAACCACTGAAAAAGTAGAAATCAAGAATTTGCTTAGAGCTTGCGAAGCGCAAAATAATGCAAACAGAGCATTTATCATAGGCTCAACTTCTAAAGTTAGTTTTGCAGGTGCGGGCGTCGCTTTCATTGGCGCAAGTATCGAAAACATTAAATGGCTTGAAAAACATGCTAGCGTGCAAACTATAGGCTCTGATAAATTAAATCAATTGAGGCATGTTCGTTTTTTCAAAAACTTAGATGGCATTCATCAGCATATGGATAAGCACAGAGCCATATTAGCTCCTAAATTTACAGCAGTTGATAGCATCCTTAACGAACATTTAGCAGGTAAAAACATAGCGCAATGGTCTTCCCCTAAAGGTGGATACTTTATTAATCTAGACGTGTTAGATAACTGTGCGACTAAAATTGTTAAAATGGCGAAAGAAGCTGGAGTTATAATGACAGCGGCGGGTGCAACCTTCCCTTACCAGAATGACCCTAGAGATCGCAATATTCGAATTGCTCCAAGTTTGCCAAGCTTGGATGAAATCAAACTAGCTATGCAAATATTAACTGTTTGTATTCAACTCGTCTCTATCGAAGTGTTATCGCAATAGCCATACTGTTACATATTGATAAAGAATGAATAAATCATGACATGCTTTTTACCAAATAATACCTGGTAAAAAGCATGTCATTTTTTGCCAAAGCAGTGCTACGCTTTTTTAAAACCTTAGAAAAAAGTGTTCACCAGCTTCTACTTAAAAACAGTGCACATTAAGTACCTATTTCTGGTTTAATCGCTTCAAAGCAAACATCTTGCTGATCTACCTGAATCGCTGTAAAACCCTCTTAATTAAACCCATTTATAACCTAACAATTTAGAGTATGGATGCTCATGACCTTGGTTATAAAAATATTGCATTCATTATCTGCATAAAACTCTACTATTCGTTCACACCAACTGCTTTTATATCTAACCTATTAATAATATAAAAACAGCAAATTAACGAACCGATGCCAAAAACGATATTACCGAGAGCATTACCCATGAAAACGCCATCAACCCCTAAATAATGAACACCGATGAGCACAAAAGGCACAGTGCCTATGCTCGCTTTTGCAAAATTGAAGAATGTCGATATGAACGGATAACCCAAATTGTTGAATGCAGCATTTGCCACGAACAAAAAACCATAAAAAGCAAAAGCAGGTCCAATCCAGAGGCTAACAAAACGCATGAAATGCGCAGCATCCCCACTGGTGTTAAACCACAGTATTAACGATTCTATACTCAAATAAAACAGCAGCGCTGCCACTACACAATAACTGGTCACAAAAATACAGCTATCAGATAACGTGCGCTTTACTCGAGAAAAATTTTGAGCACCGAAGTTTTGTGCATAAATAGGGCCGACTGCAGAAGATAGCGCAAATATAACACCAAACACCACCGGCGTCATACGTCCTGTTAGGGTCCAACCTGCAATGTAACTTTCACCAAATTTGGCAATTTCGTAAGTCATATAAGCATTTGCAGAAGGTGTCGCTAATTGTGTTGCTATGGTGGGTACACCTATCGCGAGGATTAATTTCACATTTTTCAAAAAGTCAGGTATTTCAAACTCTGTAAAGAAATCATGCTTTGCATAAATAAAATAAAGCGCTGTAATAGCCACCGCAATACGCGCAAAAACAGAGGCCAGTGCCGCACCTTCTATACCAAGCTCTAAAACAAATATAAACAAAGGATCTAACAGCACGTTAACCAAAGATCCACTGAGCATCGCTAACATGGATAGCTTAGGGGCACCCATTGCGCGTAACAAAGCACCACCTGACATAGCAATTGCCAAAAAAGGCAAGCTGGGCAATATAATCGCTAAGTATTGATCTGCATATTTAAAAGCATCTTGCTGCGCACCTATTAATTGCAGTAAATCTTTCCTAAAGACCCAAGTAATTACTGCAACGATACTGGTAAATAATATACTAAAAGCAAAATTACTCAGAGCCAAGGATCTTGCCTGTAAATCTTTGTTGGCACCTATCGCCTTAGCAACGGTGGCCGACATTGATATAGAGAGCCCAATAGAAAAACTCATATTAAAAAACATAATACTGGCCGCAAACCCTAAGCCTGCAACAATGCTTTGATTATTCAATAATGTTAAAAAATATAAGTCGATTAAATCTACCGCAAAAAGCGAGACTAAACCAATAGATGAGGTAACCGTTAGTACTACAACATGTTTCATAATGGATCCTTGCAAAAACTTTGCAACGACCTTTTTTTTGTTCTTTTTCAGAGGATAACCACTTAATGTTACTAATTTATGAAATAATATTTAGCATAAAGACTAAAAAACAAGCTTCTTTGATGATATTTATAAGTGGACGAAAGCGCACAAAAAATTCTGAACAACAGACCCTAAAAGCTGCGAAATGATAGCTTATATTGAAGATGAAAGCAGTAGTTATATAAAGCCTATATCTTAACAATCTGTTACATGATTTACTCAAAAGACATAAAGCTTCACTAAATCGTCCACAATAACAAGAGCTATGTTAAAAATGCTTAGTTTTGGGTATTGCGAGGAAGAAATGCGAATTCAATGCACTAAACACCTGTAACAGCTATTTAGCGCTTTAAGAAGTAATGACCCACGCAGAACTATGGACGAACAACGCCGTGGCGTATCGCTAAATGGACTAGTTCGGAATTATTAGTTAAAGATAACTTGCGCAGAATGTTCGCACGATGCGCATGAACGGTTTTATTAGATAAACACATGTTATCTGCAATTTCAGATGCTTTTCTACCATCTGCTAGCAGAGAAAAAATTTGAATTTCACGCTTAGTTAATATCTCCAAAGGGCTTGCAGGTTCACTGCCATCGAGCTGAGTTCTCACCGTAGGCGACAAGTATTTTTGACCGCTATTAATCATTTTAACCGCGGTGATTAGTTCATCTGCAGGGCCGCGTTTTGTTAAAAAACCTTTAGCTCCTGCTTTTATCACAGTGCTGGGGAAAGGCGCGGTATCAAAACCGGATAAAACCAAAATCTTGGCACTTTTATCAAAGGCTAGTATTCTTCTGATCGCTTCTATTCCGCCATGAGTGCTATCAGACGTACCTGAATCAGAGGGAAGTGATAAATCCATTACTACTATATCAGGTAAGTTTTTCTTATAAGAATCATAAGCTTCACTACTTGATTGCGCTTCAGCGGTAACATCAATGTCTTTCTGTGAATCCAAAATACTCTTAAATCCAGCTCTTACCACTTCGTGATCGTCAACCAATAAAACTTTAATTGTCATTATAACCACTCAACTTGTTATCTATTTGCTGATAACTTTTTTATATTTATTGCGCAACCTAAAATTGATAATTAAATCAATTAAAAAGGAGAAACCAAATTATGCCATTAGCATGATTTAAACATAGCGCATTTTATTGTAACTTACTCAAAGAACATGTAAATAAAACTATTTATTGTGGAATTATGTAAATTTAACAATTAATTGTGCGGTTATGCGCCTTTATATGTTTGGCTGGTATCTATTTCTAAGCAGTATTCCGACGCAAGATCAATATTGTCACAATTTGCTGGATAAGCGACTAACTCATCACTATAACCTATTAACTTTATACCTTCGCGCTGACAGTGCTTCAATACTTTCTCCATCGCTTTAATAACCGCTAACTGGCGATCTGAAAATTCGACTTCCTTATCAGCATCTTCTCTTTTCTTACTTGTTACTTGCTGAAGCACATAATCATCTTCATCCAATAGCTGCACAGTTTTTTCCGTGAGTTTTTCATTAATTAAAACGGATTTTGCTTCTTCAAACACCTCTAAGCTGTAGCAATTTACAACATCTTGTGGAGTACATTCTATCAGTACTGATTTAATATCTTCGTAAGTCGTATTATCTACTAAATCGAATTCCATGAATTTTCCAATATTGACAAATTAGGGTTGCATAATTAGTTATAGTTTTACTGGCCGTATTAATGGCCATAGCTATTATAAATTGTCTAACTGCTCTTTCACACTCTGGTATTTTGTATCTTGCTGTGCAATCACTATTTCTAAGCGATGTATTTGTTTAATACTGGCTTTTTCTTGATCGAATAACTGTTGTTGTAGCTTATTACAGTGATTTTCTTTGAGCAATAGGTTTGCTTTTAAATCTCTAATAATTGCTTCATTTACTTTAATGTCAATCTTAGCTTGAAAGAAATCATCTGCTTGATAAAGAGTTTCAGTACTTTTGACATTGCTATCAATTATTATTTGCAGCTGCTTAGTTTCACGTTGTAATTCACCGTTTTTTGCCAGTTCACGAATTAGCTGTGCTTCTAGCTCATTTACTTTTTGACTTAAAGTGCTTTTCTGCTCGAGTAGTTTTTCATTCGCTTCTAACAGCCTATTATTCTGTTGCTGCATTGATAATATATTATCTTGTGCAGCTATTAATTGCTTGTTATCTGCTTGTTTTTGCTCTTCTAGCTTTTTCTCTAATTCAAGGCGCTGTTCTTTTAGTGCAGCGTGAGAGTACAACAAAGCTTGATCCCACAATTTTGATGCAGCGGTTATTACCGGGTCTGGTAATTCTGGATGCTCGCCCTGCCTATTTATGCGCTTAGATAAATTTGACCACCAATGGTTTAAGGCATGATTTATGGTGGTAATACTGCCAGTACCTATTAACTCACGTACTGCTTGTTGGGTAGGCCTTTGCCCACGTGCTAATAGCTCATCCGCCGCGAGTTGTACTTTATCAGAAGTTTCAGATCTTTTAGGCATTTAGTGTACTACTTTGATTTTATTTAACTTAAACGCTTATATACTACATTTATAACACACTGGGGTATGCTATTTCCAAAAAAATGAGTAGCTTATGAGTGTTTAGTACTACTTTAAAAAGTAAAAGACAGATTCGCTTCATTAGACCCGCTTTAAAAATAAAATTTTAGCTCTTTGTGTTTTTTACCACTATCGTTTGTTAATCCATGCATGTTTCTAGAAGAGACTAGTTTATAGCAATACTAAAGTTTACAATTCCTGCTTTAAAATAGCAGATCACCAAATAACGAATTTAAACGGTGTTTTTTAATTATTTAAAAGGGAAGCATTATTTTGAATAACTGTAAATTGATCATTTTTGACTGGGATGGAACCATTATGGATTCATCTGCTCGAATTGTATCAAGCATGCAAAACGCTAGTGAGAGCTTATCGCTAAGTGTTCCTAGTGCATTAGCTGTGCGCAATATTATTGGCTTATCTTTAGATGTAGCAATACCACAAATTGTACCCAGTATTAGTGACGCAGATATTAAACGATTAACACAAGCATATTCCAAGCATTATGTAGAGCTTGATCAAACCCCTACTTATTTATATGAAGGTGTTGAAGACACGCTCACCAATCTAAAAAATAAAGGCTATATGCTGGCCATTGCCACCGGCAAAAGCCGCAAAGGGTTAGATAGAGTGCTTGCACAAACCCAGCTTGATAAGCTTATTGATATCCCCAAGGGAGCTGATGAAGCAAATTCAAAACCGGATCCTTTGATGTTAATACAGATACTAGAGCAAGCAAATATTAAAGTGCACGATGCAATCATGATTGGCGATACCAGTTACGATTTAGAAATGGCGCAGCGCGCTCAAATGCCTAGTATTGGGGTAAGTTATGGCATGCATGAGACAACACTATTGAAAAAATATAGCCCTTTAGTAATCGTCGACAGATTTCCTCAAATCGAAGAATGGCTAGACAGTAAATTGGAGAGTAAAAGTGAGTAACGACCCCTGGAATGAAAAGAACAACACAAGTGCACAAAGCGCCGTCGACATTGTAAAAAACGCCGCTAGTAATGGCCGAGAATGGCGTTTAATAGAAAGCTTAGTCAATGGATTGTTTAAAGAGCAAAAAACAGCGCGCCGTTGGGGAATATTTTTTAAATCTTTGACTTTTTTATACCTCTTCGCCATTTTAGGGTTATTTTTGTACAACCAAAATGCTGCGCAATCAACAGAATCTACCGATGATGGAGATGCATACACTGCAATAATCGAGCTTAATGGCGCCATTGCAGCAGACAGTGAAGCCAGCGCTGATATTTTGATTGGCTCTTTAAGGCGCGCTTTTAAATCGCCTATGACGAAAGCTGTCATCATGAGAATTAATAGCCCAGGCGGCAGCCCTGTCCAATCGGGTTATGTATATGATGAAATTAAGCGTTTACGTGTTTTATATCCCGATATAAAACTCTACGCAGTGATTTCTGATATTGGCGCAAGTGGTGCATATTACATAGCATCAGCGGCTGATTATATTTACGCAGATAAAGCAAGCTTAGTGGGATCAATAGGTGTTATTTCATCTGGATTTGGCTTTGTAGGCTTAATGGATAAAGTAGGTGTAGAAAGGCGCGCACTATCCTCTGGCGAGCATAAAACATTTTTGGATCCATTTAGCCCATTGAAAGCTTCAGACAAAGAGTTTTGGCAAACAGTATTGGGAGCGACTCATAAACAATTTATCGATCAAGTTAAAAAAGGACGTGGTGATAGACTTGTTGAATCACCTGAATTGTTTAGTGGTTTAATTTGGACAGGTGAGCAAGCGCTTGGCAAAGGTCTTATTGACGGCCTTGGTAGCTCGAGTTATGTTGCTCGCGAAATAATAGGAGTAGAAACTCTTCAAGTATTCTCACCAAAACTATCTCCTTTCGAGGAAGTTATCGATAGGTTAGGCGTGTCATTCGCTGGCGAGATTGCCACCAAGCTTGGCTTAACTAATACTTTAAAACTTCAATAGCACCCATACCTTATAGCGCTAGCAATCTATCAATGCAGCGCTATAAGAGTCCACTGTCGAGTTACTTGTCACCCTCTTAAAACCATAAGTACTATCAACTAAATATTTTCAATTAAGCGCAATCAATAGTGTAATTTTGCTGGCTATTGCGCACACTTTAGTGTGTTTTTAACACGGATCATATGTAACAAACCACTGTGATATAATCGATGCAAAATAATGCCTGGAACTATACTTCCATTCAAAAATACTTAGTTTAACGTTAAACTGTTTGTTATAACTTATTCAATTTACTATATAATAACATTAGTCACTACGTTTGAATTAAAGTACAAACTTCACTCATATTACTGCTAGAATATCTTTATCAAATTTAAGGTTCAAGTGATGGCCGTATTTACACCACAGTGCAGTAAATCGATAGCTAATGACACTTAAAGGATTTTCAAATTACCTTTAATTGACAAATCTAAAACAGTTTTGCTTTACGCTAAACATTAAACCTTTCCATCATTTGTACATTCACTTAACTTACGAGCTTTAAAGCATGCCAAGTAAGAAATCAATCAAAAAACAAACACTGATGGCCAGGCAACCAATCTTTAATGGCGACAAAGAGACGGTGGCTTATGAATTGCTTTATCGGGCTGATTCAATTAACAACGAAGCTGTTTTTGATTTTTCAGGCTCATTAGCTACAGTCAATGTGCTACTCAATGCTTACACATCTATTTATCAAAACAATCAACTTAAGCGTATGCCTGCTTTCATAAATCTTACTTATGATTTGTTAGTCAATGGAACACTGCCCAAGCTCCCCTTTAATCAAATTGTGTTGGAAATATTAGAAGATGTGGAGATAACACCAGCGCTTATCAATAGTGTTAAAGCATTACGCAAGAAAGGCTACACCATTGCTTTAGATGATTTTATTTACGACGATAAATTTATCGACTTACTTAAACTGGTGCATATTATTAAAGTTGATGTGATTGACATGAGTTTTGCGCAAGTAACTGAACAAGTACACAAGCTTAAGCCTTATAAAGTAACACTGCTTGCAGAGAAAATTGAAACTCATGCGATGTTCAAGCATTGTAAAGAACTAGGTTTCAAATTATTTCAGGGCTACTTTCTATCTAAGCCTGAAATTGTTGAGGGCATAAACCTCAATCCCACCCGCACTAAATTATTGGCACTTATCCAAGCACTGCAAGACCCAAATATCAGTGTTGATGCTATCGAAAAACTGATTTTACAAGATCCTGTATTTACCTTTAAGGTTCTACGTATTGTCAATTCCAGTGCACACGGTTTGGTGCGCGAAATAAGCTCGATAAAAGAAGCAATTAACATTTTGGGTATTCCTGAAGTTAAAAAATGGGCGCTTATTATTGTGATGCTATCCAATGAAAATAAATCAGAAGAATTAGCAAGACAACTGCTCATTAGAGGCTATATGTGTGAAAAAATAGCCTTGGCTAGCGGTGTCAAAGATGCAACGGGGTATATGATTGCGGGAATGATGTCTGGCGTTAACGCTTTGTTAGATATTGAACTTGAAGATCTATTAGATCAAACACCACTAAGCTCTGAAATTAAAGCCGCGATTAGTAACGGTAATGGGGTGATGGGTAAAATATTGCACAACACTATAAACTTTGGTCGTGGGGACTGGCGCAAGCTAGATAATGACATTGATAATGTTATCTATGATAACGCTTATCGAGAAAGCTTAAATTGGGCTACGGATTCTATCAGTGCGATTAATAAACCATAATTTTTATATCGCACATAGTGAAAAAACATCTAATTATTAAGTGCTGGACGTAATCGTAAAACAAACCTGCAAAAAAACGCTATCCTGCCACTAATTCTTGATAAGCAGGATAGTGAACTCTACAGATGCTATGTTGTTACTATTTACTCTTGCTAAACATTTCCAAAATCTAACTTAGGCCATATTTTCTCGCCATATGCAGCACTTAGTACTGCCATCTTCGACGCTAGCTCAGCTGCTCCCGATTGAGCCGCTTGGAACATAGGACCACCTTTTGCTCTTGGGAAGCCATAGCCGTGCAACCAAATTAAATCTATTGCTTCTTTATCGCTAACAATACCCTCTTTTATAACTTTCATCGCTTCACTGATCATTGCCAATATCGCGCGCTCTTGAATAGATGCCACATCAAACGTTGTTTGTGGTATCTTTAATTCTGTAGCAAGTTGCGTAATAATATCAATAACTTCTTGATCTATTGAAGGTTCATTAGTTGCGTAATTATAAAATCCAGAGCCTGTTTTGCGACCAAGTCGTCCAGCTTTTACCATAGCAGCAGACACTTTAAAATAGCCTACATCATGCTCAGGTTGTGGATACTGAGATCTGGCATTATGGCCAATATCAATGCCTGATAAATCTTGCACGGCTAATGGTCCCATCGCCATGCCAAAATCACGCATCGCCTTATCAACTAAATCAATAGAAGCGCCTTCTAGCAACATTTGTTGTACTTCACGGCCATAGCGCGTATAGATTCTGTTTGCGGCAAAGCCAAAACATACACCTACCGTTACCGCTTGCTTGCGCAGCTTTTTAGCCAGTTGCTGCATTTGCGCTATTACAGCGTCATCTGTCTTATCTGCTTTCACAATTTCTAACAATTTCATGATATTAGCAGGGCTGAAAAAATGTAACCCCACTACTGACCCTGCTCTACTGGTTGACTGTGCAATTACATCGATATCAAGGTAGGAGGTGTTGGTGGCTAAAATAGCGTTTTCTTTACACACCCCATCCAGCGCTTTAAAGATACTTTGTTTAACGTCTAAGCTTTCAAACGCCGCCTCTATTACTAAATCAGCATTTGATAGCGCTGCATAATCACAACTACCTGTTATTAAACTGATGCGCGTTTCACATTGCTGAGCATTAATCCGCCCTTTTTCACAACTGCGATTATATTCACCTTTAATTCTGCTAAGCCCTCTGTCTAAGGCGTCTGTAGATTGTTCTAACAACAGTACTTCAAAACCAGCGTCCGCAAAACAAATAGCAATAGCGCTGCCCATAGTACCTGCTCCAATCACTGCTACTTGCTGGATTGTAAACGGTTGATTACTCCGCCCTGCTTGCATTTTTTTCTCTACAAAAAAAGCATGTCGTAATGCTTTTGCAGCGACAGATTGGCGCAATTCTAAAAATAGTTCTCTGGTGTTACACTCACCTTCTACCACAGGTAAAGGCCAGTCTGTTTGTAACTGCTTCAATAACCGTAGGGGAGCTGGATTACTTTTGGCGCTGCGGGTGACTGATTTAACTAGGGCCTGCCAATTAATATCAGTACCAGTATCTTGTAATGGCTGTTCGCTAGTTACCTTTGCTGGCAGCTCCTGCGCAGCTATTTGTGTCTTCACCCAAGCAAGGCCTGTTGTTAATAGATCTTGCTTATTATCCAAAAGGTGATCACAAGCGCCGCGATAGTTTTGGTTCGTCACTTTAACCGCTCTACCTGATGTAGCTAGCTTTACAGTATTTTCAATACCGACAAGACGCATCATTCGCTGACAACCGCCAGCCCCTGGCACTACACCTAAACCTACTTCTGGTAACCCAATATTAGTATTATCTAGCGCGATGCGATAATGACAAGCTGCTGCTACTTCTAATCCACCACCTAATACATGCCCATGCAGCAAAGCGATGACGGGCAATGGGCAAGCTTCTAATAGCGTTATTAGCTCAGGCAAGTGTGGTGTTAATGGCTCGCCATCAAATTCACGAATATCGGCGCCACAAATAAAAGTACTTCCCAAACAATGCAGCACAATTGCGCTAACACCTGCCATGGATGGTACTTTTATGATCGCTGCGATTAACTCTGCACGCAATTGCGCACTAAGTGCATTTACCGGTGGTGAGTTAATTTCGATCAGTGCTGTTTGTTCAATAACGCGGATATTCACGAGGGACATTGCAGACTCCAAAGCAGGCTGGTAGGTAACAGTGCCTTAGTGCTGTTAAAGGTGATGGCAGCAAGGCGCTAAATATAATTTGAAAAAACAAAAACCTGATAAAGAAATCTCTATCAGGCTTTTTATTTTAAGCTTAAAATAGTTTTAAAACAACTACGATTATCAGTTAAACATTACACGTCGTAATCAACCTCAACGCGGGCAGAGACAGGATGTGCTTGGCAAGTCAAAATCATCCCTTGCACCACTTCTTCAGCAGTTAAACAGTGGTTTCTATCCATACGTACTTCACCGCTGACAACTTTAGCTTTACAGGTTGCGCACACCCCGCCTTTACAACTGAAAGGTAAATCTAAACCGTGTTGCATTGCTGAATCTAATATATTAGTGCCGGTTGCTGTTAACTCTAACGTCAACTTGCGCCCGCCTGATTTCACAACCACTTCCTTGATACTCTTATCAGATTTTTGTGCAGCGGTTAATTCAGGGAGCACTTCATCGCCTGCGTAAAATAGCTCGTAGTGGATATTCTTCGTGTTAATGCCGGCATTGATTAACGTAGCTTCAACAGATTTAACCATTTGCTGGGGACCACATAAAAAGCATTCATCAAAACTGCTCATATCTATAAGGTGGTTTTCCTCTAGCGCAATCAGTTTTTCACCACTTAATCTGCCGTGTAATACTTCAGCTTCTTGTTCTTCTCTTGAGAACACATTCACCAGCGAAAAACGCTGCATGTAACGGTTTTTTAAGAAGCTAACGCGCTCTTTAAACATCATACTTTGCGTGGTTTTATTACCAAATAATAACGTGACTTGCGCATCTGGCTCTATCGCTAATACAGATTCAGCGATAGACAACATCGGTGTTATACCACTACCCGCTGCAATTAGTGCGTAGTGCTTTTGCTGGCTTTCATCTAGCGGCGTGTAAAAGTGCCCTTGAGGTGGCATGACTTGTAGTATATCGCCTACTTGTAGCTTTTCATTGGCAAAGCTTGAAAATACGCCTTGGTTGATTTTTTTAATGCCCACTTGTAGAGTAGCGCTATTACTACCAACACTAATAGAGTATGAGCGACGTACTTTCTCGCCTTCAATTTCAGCTTCAATAATTAGGTGCTGGCCATGATAAAACTTAAACACTTGGGTTAAATGGCTATCTACAGCAAAATCAATAGCAACCGCATCAGGACACAATTTGTTGATATTACTAACTTTTAATGGATAAAACTCGACATTCATAACTATTTCCTAAAAATCTTTAAAATAATCAAAAGGCTCTAAGCAGCTTTTACAACGATAGAGTGCTTTACAGGCTGTAGAGCCAAATTGACTAATTAAGGCAACACTTTCACTCTGGCACTGCGGGCAAACCACTTTATCTGCAGGTGGCGCGATACCTTGCTGCAACATCGCAGTCTTACCCGCTGGCGAAATTAAATCAGTACACCAAGCGGGAGCTAGAGACACTTGTACTTCGACGCAATTAAAGCCCGCATGTTGTAAAGCGATTTTAATATCATCACTAATCACACCGATTGCAGGGCAACCGCTATAAGTTGGGCTGACCACTACTTTGCAATCATTCCCATCCAGCGCTTGCACATTGACCAAAATACCTAAATCCCAAATGGTCACTGCGGGTAGCTCTGGATCAAAAACGTCATCTAGTATATCCCACAGCTGCGGGCAATCAGAATTAGCACGTATTGCACGTCTATCGGCGTATTCTGGGGTCACCAGTGAAATATGCTGCATAGTTACCACTCAAGGCCTGGATAGCTGCGCTGGATAATTTGCATATTAGCCAACAGATGCCCTAAGTGCTCTGAGTGATCACCTTTTCGACCGCCAACCACTTGCCATTGCTGTTCAGGGATTTGTAAATCTGAGGCTTTAATATGCGCTGTTACTTGGGCAGTCCATTTCTCCTTTAAGCTCTCTCTTGCCACGGCTGTTTTTGTTGCTAATAACTGCGTTTCAAATGGCGTGCTAATAAACATTTCTGGTGTATAGCCCCATAATTCATCTATCGCATTTTGCAAGCGCTCGCTACTTTCTACCGTGCCTTGGCCGAGCTGTAATATCCAAGTTTCGCTGCGTTTTAAGTGATAACGGCTCTCTTTAATTGCCTTAGCGGCAATTTGAGATAAGTGCTGATCGCTACTTTGTTGCAATTGTTCTAAATACAAACAAGCATGCGTGTCGATTAAATATTGACGCACAATCGAGAATCCAAAATCAAAATTCGGCAGCTCGTTAATCAATAAATTAGTGTACTGTCGCTCGTCCCGAAAATAGGCTAGATCGTCTTCACTTCTTCCCTTATCTTCTATCTGGGCCGCATATTGGTAATACATGCGGGCACGACCAATATAATCTAGCGCCAAATTACTCAACGCGATATCTTCTTCTAGAAAAGGCCCTCTAGAACACCATTCACTGGTGCGCTGTCCTAAAATCAAAGCATCATCTGCCAAACCCAACACATAATTATAGAGGGCTGTATCATTCAAATTTTTCATATCAAGTTACCCTTACATGTTGTCAATTTCTTCTGGTAGAACATAGAACGAAGCATGTCGGTAAGGCTTATCATCCATAGGGTCGTAGAAACTTTCAGTGTCTTCTTCTTGAGAAGCTACGATATCAACTGATTTAACTACCCAAATGCTGACGCCTTCTGAACGCCTTGTATAGCAATCTCTTGCATAAGTGAGAGCCTGTTCTGGCGTATCTGCATGCAAAGAGCCTACATGGCGATGATCAACACCGCGTATAGAGCGAAGAAATACTTCATAAAGATCATTATTTTTTTTCATTTTTTACTCGCAATTAACTATTTATTAACGCTGCTGTGTTGATGATTTGTGTAAATACAACGCTGGTTATTATTATATGATTGTTCTTAAATTGCTAAAATCTTGTGGTTCATATCCATTAGCTTTACGCTGCGCAATCAGTCGATTTTTTATTATGATAAGCATCTAGTGCATCTTTTACCCACTGGCCCTGCGACAATGCTTTTTTGTGGTGTCGAATGCGATCGCGATTACAAGGCCCATCGCCTGAGATAACGCGCTTAAACTCACCCCAATCGATTTCACCAAAGTCATAGTGCCCGCGTTCTTCATTCCACTTAATTTCAGGATCAGGCATTTCTAAACCCAGATACTTTATTTGCGGTATGGTTTGATCAACAAAACTTTGACGTAACTCATCATTGGTACGGCGCTTTATTTTCCATTGCATCGAGCGGCCAGAATGCGCTGATTCAGAATCATGTGGGCCGAACATCATGAGTGAAGGCCACCAAGTTCTGTTAAGTGCATCTTGCGCCATCGCTTTTTGCTCTTTGCTTCCTTTTGCCAGCACTATCATCATTTCGTAGCCTTGGCGCTGATGAAAACTCTCTTCTTTACAGATGCGAATCATTGCTCTTGAATAGGGCCCATAAGAAGTGCTCTGCAATGAAATTTGATTAACAATTGCTGCACCATCAACTAACCAGCCTATTGCACCAACATCTGCCCAGCTCAACGCAGGATAGTTAAAAATAGAGGCATATTTGGCTTTACCAGCGTGTAACGCATCATTCATTTCATCACGGGTGATGTTTAGCGTTTCAGTGGCACTATATAGATACAAACCGTGTCCGCCTTCATCCTGCACTTTCGCTAATAACACCATTTTGCGTTTTAAAGTAGGTGCACGGCTAATCCAATTACCTTCAGGCTGCATACCGATTATTTCAGAGTGCGCATGTTGCGACATTTGGCGAATTAGGTTGTTACGGTAATCAGCTGGCATCCAGTCTTTTGGCTCGATTTTTTGCTCGTTTTCAATGCGGTGATTAAAAATAGCCTGTCCGGATTCTGACATTGAAGTAACCTCTTATTGATTCTCAAAATAAATTAGCGCACGCATCTGCAATAAATCGCTAATATTCTTTAGGTGATTAAGGACGATGGATATTATTTTTATATCGTCGCTTCTATTTCTAACTATAAATATCGACTGATGCTAGTGATCTATTACCGAACATTATCGTGATACATGAAATCGATTGTATTTTATTTTTTAGTATCAGTACAGTTGTTTATATAAATACGTCACAATTATCATCATAAAGGCGAATTTATGTATCACTTTGAAAATAAAGATCGGCAAAAATATTGATAAATAAAGGAAAACACAAAAAGGCAAACGGCAAGAGAAGAATAGATGGTATAAATAAAAGAGCTAGCGAACTGTCCATAAAATTTTATGATAAGCAAAAAATAGACAGAACAAGATTGAAACGCATGAGATAGAGACTATATGGAAAATAAGCTATGCTGAATTAATAATGCAATTGAACAAGCTACAGAGGTTAGTAGTATAAAGATAAGTAATGCAGAGGAACTATATTAAGAGCGGATATGACTACTGATGAGATTAAAGCAGAATATTTTTAGTATTTACATAAAGCTTAGGATATTTTATATAATCCCTGAGTAAACACTGAAAATTAATTAATAGATGTAATTAAGTCAAACTGGTGCCCGGGACCGGACTTGAACCGGTACAATCTTGCGATCGGGAGATTTTAAGTCTCCTGTGTCTACCAATTCCACCACCCGGGCTTCGAGTGTCAGCTGCAACAAAGCTGAAAGGAATAATGGAGGCGCGAGTCGGAATCGAACCGGCGTTGACGGAGTTGCAGTCCGCTACATGACCACTCTGTCATCGCGCCCCTCTTTACTAGTTACTTGAGAATTATTGGAGCGGGAAACCGGGTTCGAACCGGCGACCTCGACCTTGGCAAGGTCGCGCTCTACCAACTGAGCTATTCCCGCATCGCTGCGTTCTCTGTAACAAGTGGGGCGTATTATAGAGATCTTGGCGGGCTTGTCAACAACTAATATTTAATTATTTTTTGCTTACTTATTAGCCACTTATAATGCTTTTTTGACCAAAATCTGACTACTTTTCACCCTCTTTTTAAAGCTTTTATAACCATTTCAATAACTTATCGATTTAACGCATCGCTCTATTATCTTAGCTATGCTTTTTTAAATCGCCCCAAGCAGCATTTAAATAAATAAACATCGACCAAATTGTTAATAAAGCGGCGACATACAAAGCAACAATCCCCGCTAAACTCAACCAACCGTGCGGTTCTACGGATAACATCACTAAAATAGAGATCATTTGCATAGCTGTTTTCACTTTACCTATCGATGAAACTTTGACATTAGAGCGCTTGCCCAATTCAGCCATCCATTCACGCAAAGCAGAAATAACGATCTCGCGGCATATAATAATAATTGCAGGAATAGTCACCCAAGGTGTTGCGTAGGTAACACACAGCAGCACAAGCGCCACAGCTACAATTAACTTATCTGCCACTGGATCCAAAAAGGCTCCCAAACGGGTGCTTTGATCAAGCTTGCGCGCTAAGTATCCATCTAGCCAGTCCGTGAAACAAGCGAGCCCAAATACTGCCCCACACGCAAGATTAGCCCAACTAAATGGCAAGTAGTACAAAACAACCAGGATAGGAATTAAGGCTATGCGCAGTAGTGTTAAAATATTCGGTATATTCATAAATTGACAGTTATCTTTATTATGTATATCAATAATATAAAGCGTTTAACTGTGTTACTCCTAAAATTTGTCTATTGATCTGGATGCAAAGCGGCATAGATATCTTCTGCAAGCGCCGTGCTTATACTAGACACTTTTTTAATTTCTTCAATACTTGCGCTTTCAATTGAGCTAATAGCACCGAAATGCTTGAGCAACTCTTTACGCCGCTTAGGGCCTATGCCTGCAATATCTTCTAATTTAGAGCGAGTTCTCGCTTTACCGCGTCGAGCTCGGTGGCCAGTAATCGCAAAGCGGTGAGACTCGTCTCTAATATGCTGTACTAAATGCAAGCCAGGCGAATCTGCAGCTATGATAATTTCTTGATTCGTGTCTGGGTTTATCAACGTCTCTAAACCAGGCTTGCGGGTTTCTCCCTTTGCGATGCCGATCACTTGTATGTCCAGTATATCAAGTGCCTTCAATACATCTACCGCTTGTGTCACTTGACCTTTACCGCCATCTATAAACAGAATATCAGGCTTTTTTCCTTCACCCTTTTTTAATCTTGAAAAGCGGCGCGTCAATGCCTGATGCATTGCTGCATAATCATCTCCACCGGTTATTCCTTCAATGTTAAAGCGTCGATAATCTGTTTTAAGTGGGCCGTTATGATCGAACACCACACAAGAGGCAACGGTTGCCTCTCCTGAACTATGTGAGATATCAAAACATTCTAAGCGTTTTGGTATTTCATCAAGCTGCAAACTTTCCTGTAAAGAAAGGAAGCGATTAAAAATGTTTTTCTTACTCGCTAGCTGATTAATCAACTGCTGCTCGGCGTTGGT
Source organism: Oceanospirillaceae bacterium (assembly GCA_036960485.1). Taxonomy (GTDB): domain Bacteria; phylum Pseudomonadota; class Gammaproteobacteria; order Pseudomonadales; family Balneatricaceae; genus Rs1. The sequence continues at coordinate 215 of JBALXS010000041.1, read as the reverse complement.
TTGCGTCAAACGCTGCCAGCCAGCTCTTGCACCGCGCACGTTGAAACTCAGCTCTACTTTTGCATTGCGTTGCGCTGATAGCACTTCTTGCAGAATGTGTTGATCTTCAACATTATGACTAAGAATAATGCTTTCAGGAATTTCTTTACTCGCGCTTAAATACCACTGGGCAATAAAGGCAGACAATATATCAGATTCGCTTTCTTCAATTGATA
>JBALXS010000259.1:0-2791 GCA_036960485.1 Oceanospirillaceae bacterium | reverse complement strand
CTGCTCATCAATTAAAGCGGCTTCTGGTACGGCTAATTGCAGCGCTGCATCGCGTCTACGTAATTTAGGACTTTGCTCGCACAGCTCATCAAAACGAATTTGTAACGCACTCGCTGTGAATGATTCCTGTGCCGCTGGGCTTGTAAATAAACTAGTTAACGTTTCCACTTTTTTCTCCAATGTTTTGATACTGAAAAACTGCCTTTGGCAGTTTTTGATATTATTTAGGCAGATAGATTAAAAACGACCGGTTAAAGCTAAACGAAATTCACGGCCAACATAAATAGCTTCTGATCCGTCAAATACTTGTCTATCTGTCAAGTTTTTAACCGACGCTGATAGGTCAATATTTTTAGATAAACTTTTGACGAAGCCTAGGTTAACAATACCGTGACCAGCAATCTGTGTGGTGTTGGCTGAATCAGTATACTGAGCACTTACCCCTTTTATAGAAAGCGAGGCAGTAGTATCAATTGCACTTAAGTGCTGTGTATATTTCAAGTTAGCGGTATGGTTCGGCCTTTCAGTCAATTCTTTACCAGCGTCAGTGCCGCTACCGTTTTCGGTATCAAGATAGGTATAGTTGAAAGAAAGATTAGCTGAATTATTTACCTGCCAAGCTATAGAGCCTTCAAGCCCTCTAATTTTGGCCTCATTTACATTGCTGTATACAACGAGTGTGTTAGCTCCAGTAACAGTACTTGTAGTAGAAATAAGATCCGTAATGTCAGAGTTGAACAAAGCAACAGAGCCTGAGATATCTTGATTGTCATAGGCGGCGCTAATTTCATAGGTTTTACTGTTCTCAGGTTTTAAATCATCGTTTCCCTGATAAGTTCTAGTAGGACCGGCTGGAATAATATACAAAGCTGATCCCTCGCGGATAGCCGGTGAAATTCGACCTTGTGAGTAGCCTGCTTTTACACTCCACTGCTCATCCACACTCCAGTTCCAATAAACTTTTGGACTAACCTTGCCACCATATTTGTTATGGTCCTCAGCAGAAAATCCTAACGTTAAAGAATGCTCGTCATTCAAATCGATTCTATCTTGCGCAAATCCCGTAAAAGATTTAAAAGTATCGGCAAAATCTTTATCATAGCGATACGCTTTTTCTTCACGATAGCCAACACCAGCACTTAAATACTGCTGATCAGTCAGCGCACCATCAATATCAAAATTGAAGTTATTATCTGCTATTTCCCAGTCTTGAGTACCTTGTTTAACGGTTGTATTTCCTAATGAAAGTGCATACTTAGCATTAAAATCGCCTATTTTACTATTGTATTGCGCTGAGTATAACTGCTTGATTTGATCTACTTCTAGCGGTGAACCGAGCGTATCAATATCTTCAGCAACTTCTTCGCCATACAGCAAATCAATCGCTAAGCTATCCTCTTCATTCAGGGCTATATCAAAGCCTAGTTGAGTGTTAGTCACTCTTCTCTTAGAGCGAATTGACAAACCAGCATCATCTAAAACGGCATCGTCAGCTTGATGATCTACTGAAAAAGCTACACCAATTTTATCGTTCACTTCTCCTCTCGTAGAGATATTAATACCTGACCCGTTACCTCCCTCTTCCTTAACTGAACGTCCATCAACAGTGACACTACTCTGCCATTGCTCAGTTGCTTTCTTGGTGATGATGTTAATCACACCTGATAAGGCATCTGCGCCGTACAAACTTGAAGCAGCACCACGAATCACTTCAATTCGCTCAATATTTTCAATCGCTACCCAGCGATTTCGATTAGCAGGGCTAGACGAAATATTACGTTCAGTGTTAGGCACACGCTTGCCATCGATTAAAATCAACGCATACTCAGCAGCCAGACCACGAATCCTAATATCTTCACCAGCATTACCACCAGTGATACCAATAGCAATGCCCGGCACACCCTCTAACGCTTGTGCGATTGTTGTCGCACCCGTTGCTCTAATTTCCTCAGCTGTTACCACACTAACTGAACCTGAATACTCTTGAGCACTGATCGGTGCTTTAGCAGAAATGAAAACAGTTTCTTGTTGAGTTTCTGCAGCGAAGGCTACGCATGAACTGCAAAGAGCGAATGCTCCACTAGCAATGAGTAAAGGGGATATAGAGAGTTTCATGTTACAACCTGTTAGTTATGTCTGCTCTTTTGAGCATATTTAGTTTGCTTGTGCACGTATGACCGCAGGCCCATTAAAATTTGTGGACTCACTCTTGGTATCGCACTACAAGTTGCACTAACTGGCTGCCGTCAGGTGGCTATTTTAGGCAAGGGAATTGTTTTTAAGCAGTCGATTAATTTAACTGCTGTTTAAATTTTGTTCTAATTTTTGCTTTTGCACTAAAAAAGCAGCTGAATCACTTAGTAAGTATTAGCTTTCCATTACGTGTTATACGTAATATATAGCGTTGCTCACTATGAAATATGATCAACTCTTTTTTACCTTGCATTAATTTCTCAGTAGAGATTATCTGCTCGGCGGTAAAATCGGACGTACTGGGTATGGACATTTTCTTAACTACCAATCTAAATGATAATGATTTGTATTTAATCATTAATTCTCATTTTCATCAACCCCTATTTGCCATCTTTTTTAAATATCGATTATTTTAGGCATAAAGGGGCCAAGAAGTGTTCATTATTGCCGGCTCTAGCTCTTTATTCCCCTTATCTCTCAGCTGTATTTCGATCTTTCTTACCTCTTATAAAATGGCGAGTTTTGCAATGCTTCTTTAGGTTAAAGACTAAGCATAAAACCAATGTCGTTTCTGAGATGCTGTTAAAAGGTGTCTACT
>JBALXS010000258.1:0-2816 GCA_036960485.1 Oceanospirillaceae bacterium | reverse complement strand
CTTCTATCGACTCACCAGCATCATCTTCGATCGCTTGTGCAATGCGTTCAATATTCATATTAACCACTCCTTTTCACTACTATACGGGCATCCCGTACGATAACATATAAAAGATCTTAAGAGCGAAGGCTCAGCCCAGCAACTATAGTCACATGAGTATACAGCCACCACACCAATTGTCAGTTGACAACTCGATTGAAGATCTTCTATCATCACAGACAAGGTAACCAATTTTACTATGTCCAGAAAAAAGCATTCGAAGAAAGATATTGAAGAAGCACTAAAGCATGCTGAAAAGAAAGGCTGGCGTATTGATGTCGGAGGTTCTAACAACGACAAATCAACAAAGGACTGAACCATGAAAGAATACGAATTTACTTTAAAATTCAGCCTTCAAGGCACCTCACTAAACCCTAATGATCACCTTGAAAAGCTATATAATAGCGGCTGTGATGATGCGCTCATCGGCACAGGTAAAACAGGCAGTATAGCTTTAGATTTTATCCGCGAAGCTGATAGTGCCTATGATGCAATCAACAGCGCACTACAAAATATTAAAACGGCGATCCCTGAAGCTAAGTTAATTGAAGCAACACCCGATATTGTTGGCCTAACAGATGTCGCTGAGATTCTTGGTTGCTCTAGACAAAATATTCGTCAAATTATGAACCGCAATGTGGGTTCTTTTCCGTATCCAATTCATGAAGGTAAATCATCAATTTGGCATTTATTTACCGTGCTGAATTAGTTGAAAGAAAGAGAGGCTTACCAGATTGATGACGCCTTTACTGAACTTGCAGGTATGACAATGAAAGTAAATGCAGCAAAAGAAGCTTACGCTTTCGGTGCCGATCTACCTAAGATGTATGCCCTGGTGTCGTAGGCTACTTATTGGCAGTCATAAAGCGAATTTAATCAACCGCTCAGTATAAAAATTCGCCTTACTAGACGTCACCAACAAACCACACCTCATCCGCCTGATCTTTTTCAGCCACCTTCAACGTACCCAAGCCCGCCACAATGGTTCAGACGGCGTTCAAACTTGAAATGTTTTTTGCTAAAATCCATTTCCACTTTAGATAGTGCATCTTCCTTAATTACCAAAGAAGGTTGAGTTCTTGTTAGTTGAATCTACACTTTAAGAAAACTATCCTCCTTGTTCTTATAACGTGAGCGAATGTATTTCGTTTTCCAAATCAATCAACGCTTTCAATATATCGTCAAAGTTTGGCTTATGACCAAACAACATTTCTTGCATCTGCTCATAATCTACTTTCAATGCCACCATATGATACTCAGAGGGTTGCAGCACCAAACTACCTAATGTGGCACTGCTATAATTAGCCCAGCCACTGGGGTAAAATTTCTACTTAAATACGACCACTTCTGTTAACAAACTCACTTGCTCTAAAGCACTCTTAGAGAAACCAGATTCAATCAATCGATACACATCGTAATAATGGCGAGCATAGCGACTAGGTAATAATTTATCTGCTGGCCTATGGGCTTCGGCATGTAATATCGTCAGTTTTTCCCAAAAAGTTCGAGCTACAATAATCGTAGGGACCGATACAATGGCTTGATCAAAAATGCGAGGGAAATACTCTGCTGCATAAGGCTGAACATCACACCACTCATCGGCAGCATGGCCGCCAACGGACCAATTTCTAAGCGTACCTGTGGTCGTAAATATTCTGATGAAAATGCTTTAGGATAAGTTATGTTTATAGTGTGTGGATCTTCTGTATCAACAACCAATTCACAAACATCACCCATCAGCTCTATTAGCCGAGGCAGCAAAGTCTGCGCAATATAAATTTGTGCTTGCTCGTTAATCGACTGATTAAGCTTTCCCTGCTTAGTTTTACTACGAACATCCGCAGGGTCCTCTTGTGTCAGCTGTATCCAATCTAAAATTAAATCAATGTCTTCTGAAAATCGCTCTATCACGTTGTAACATTTAGAAAGGCTAGTGCCACCTTTAAAACGTAAATACTGATTTAACGTTTCATCCTCAAATACACACAGCAATACCTAGCATATCTAAAAGTCTTTCTCGGCTGCCGCAGAAGTCACACCCATTGCGGTAGCGGTTTCGCTGAATAGCTCTCTACGACCTTGTTCTGATAACCTAGCAATATTTTTCATTTAACATCCTGCTTAGCTGAATCACTATTTAACAGTACTTTTCGAATATTACTAACAATCCAACTGGTAACATACTGAGTGTCTTTAAAAATTCGGTTAATTTGTAATTCAGATAACTGACCGCATTCAACGACGTCTTTTATTCCACTAGTACTGGCCAAGTAGTGAATGATTTCTTGCTTCTCATCACAACTTAACACTCTCTCTCCTAGCGCTTGAATCGCCTGAACCAATACCTCACTTTGCTTATATTTTAAGCCCAACTGCGTAAAACGTGTCTTTTTGAACTCAATGGCAATATTACCGATTTGATACGTTTTGCTAGGGCCGTCAGTTAAATACAAATATTGAGTAGGCACCTGAGTAGATAGACCCGTTACATTTAATGCCGCATTGCCAGAGATTTGAATCTGCCAGCCAAACTTACGGGCCAAAGCTTGAGCTGCTTGGTCAATGTCTGGACTTAAGTCTTTTTGAAGTAATTTACTATAGGCAGGGTAATCATAAAGCCCACGCATAATTCGGCGAATAACCCCTCTTTCTGCCATCCGGCTTAATGCACGATCAATACTTCCACCCTCACCGATAGAGCTAAAATCTTTCTTGGAAAATGACCAACCCCTACCTCGGCCATAAATACAACTTATTATAGTATTTTCAAGGGTTAC
>JBALXS010000001.1:28663-152857 GCA_036960485.1 Oceanospirillaceae bacterium | reverse complement strand
GGGATTCTAAATAAATTTGCGCCAAATTTAACAACGCTGAACCATTTTCACTGTTTAGCTCCAAAGACATAGTAAAATACTTTACAGCTTTAGCTCTATTATTTGCCAAGTACTGTTTTATTCCCTGTAAATTTACTTTATTACTCATCTCAGGTTGGTTTTCAATTGATGGCTGATTAGCCGCAAGCTGATCTTTTTTGGTCAATCTATCAGGTAGCTTCATCAAAGCCGAATTTTTCAATTGTTCTAGATTTTCAGTAATATTATTATCTAGAATAATTTTCTGTGCTTGTTCTAGATATTGTTGCGCATCTGCCGAATTATTCAAATCTTGTTGTAACTGACTATTAAATAAAGCAACTTGAACTTTGAGTTCTGGGTTATCAGGAAAACTGTTTTGTGCTTCACTTAATATAGCTTTAATTTGTTGCTCTGCCTCTCGCGAATCTTCACTGCTTTTCAAAATTTCACGTTTAATATTCGCTAAACCAAAATATGGCTCAGGTGTGCGAAAGCAACTACCATTGTTCAACTGGATGGTGCGCTTATAAGCGTTTTCCGCCATATCCAACTTACCAGTAGTTAAAGCTAATTTACCTAGTTTAAGATTTCTTGAAATCCCCAGCGAACTTAGGCTCATTGCTTGAAAAAGTACATTTGCTGATTTTTCAATTTGTCCTTTATCTTCATGAAGTTGAGCTTTTAGATCATAAGCTTTAATTAATAGTGGGGAGCTACTAATTAAATTTTCAAGCTTTGACAGGGCATCATCCTTTTCACCCGTTCCTATTAAAGCTTCACAAACTTTTAAATCAATACTGTTATTCGAAGCAGTACCCGCTAGTTCATTTAATAATTCTAGTGCTTCAGCATAATGTTGAGTTTGTAATAACAAATCTGCTTTTATTTGTTGAACTGCTATCGTAGAAATATTTTTTTCAATTGCAAAATCACAAAACTCTAGCGCTCGGCTAAGGTTACCGCTATCAAGCGCTTGGTTTATGGGTTTCACTAGTTGCTTTTGTAGCAAAACACTTTGCAAACGACTTAATAACTGACCAATGCTAAAAGGTTTACTAATTAGAAAATCAGGCCTACATTGCATCGCGTGTAATACAACTTCTGATGAGTTATCGTTGGTCATAAACCCCCAACAAGCGGTGGGCTTAATAAGTCCTTTAAAGCGTGCTTCTTCTAATATTTGCAAACCTGATAGTCGTTCAAGATCAGAGTAACCTAATAAAACTAAATCATAATTTCCTTGTTCAACTAGCTCTAGGGCACGCTTGGAAGTATTCGAGCCTTTAACGCGTCTGAAACCTAATGTTGTCAACATGGTTATTGTTGTAGTACGCATTAAGCTACTAGAATCTATTACTAACGCGTTCTTACTGGAGAAATCTATTTTTGGCAAAATAACAAACCTAGTTAAATATTACAATATAGCTAATCGCAGAGTTTTGAAAATTTTAGTCTTTATTGTTGTATAACGAAACAGTGTTCGATTTGGAGAGAAAATATACTGGTATATAATTGATAAAATAACTATTAAACCAGATTTTATGAATAAACAATTGTATAGATTATCTAACATTTTCTTTCAGTTTCAAAGGAATCATTACCAATGAGCTAAGATGCACCAGCATATTACTGGTTTATTCGGTTTTCGATGACATCGGTAATTTAATCAAAAACTCAACACCTTCATTTAATTCACTATAGCAACGAACCGTCCCTGATAAATTATTTACAACTAAATTGTATAATATATTTAAACCTAAGCCGCTACCCCCGGTTCCTCTAGCAGTAGTAAAAAAAGGTTCGTACATTTGTGCTTTTACTTCTTCACTAACGCCACAACCATTATCTTTATAAGATATAACTAATAAATTTCCCTCATAATATAGCTCTATTTTAATATGGCCTTTAAAACCCCCAGTAAAACCATGAGTCATAGAATTCATAACTAAATTTGTTAATATTTGGGAAAATAATCCTGGGTATGAATCAATTATATATCGATATTCAGGAGCGGAATGTATAGTTACTTGCGTATCAAACAACTCAGGTTTTAAGCTATTGATTACGTTATTAAAATAGGCCACTATATCAAATTTTCGGCGCATATCACTGCTTACATCCACCGATACCATTTTGAAGTTTTGAACTAACTCAGATGCTTGAGTTAAATTATTAATCACTATAGCGCTAGATTCTTGTGCTGAAGATAAAAAGTTCTCAAAATCCTCTCTACGTAACACGCCTTTTACAAAATCTTTTTCAAAGTCATTTATTTTTTGACCCAAACTTGAAATAAAAGTGAGACATATACCTAGTGGTGTATTGAGTTCATGTGACACTCCAGCCACTAACCGTCCTAAGGAAGCCATTTTTGCTGAGTCAATCAATTGCTGTTGTGTGTCTTTCAGATTATTAATAACCACCTGCAGCTCTTTAGTACGTCTGCTCACTAGCTTCTCTAAATCCTGCTGGTGTAATTCTAATTCAGTATTAATTACGCTCAATTCTATCGTACGCTGTTCAACTAACTCCTCTAAATGCTGTTGGTATATAGTATTTTCTTGCCTTAAGCGAACTTGCTCTAGAGCTCTGGACACCGCTGCTTGTAACAAATCAGGATCCCTGATCGGTTTGGTAAGGTAATCGAAGGCACCTAAATGCAAAGCATTCACCACATCTCCCATTAATCCAGCGCCAGAGATAACAATCACAGGTGTGTCAGGTAATGCTACAGTGCATTTTTCTATAAACTCAATACCTCCCATTAAAGGCATTCTTAAATCAGTTAAAATAAGATCAGGCTTACTTGCTAAAGCTAGAACTAAACCCGTTTTTCCATTAGCGGCACCGATGACTTGATAGCCTAAATCCTCAAGAAAATCACAAAAACTATGCCTGACTATTTCCTCATCATCTATCACTAGAATGGTTTTGAGCTTCTTTTGGTGCAACAAACTAACAACCCTTTGCGTTTAGTTAACTGAATAAATGATATTTTTTAAATATCATAGCCCTACATAATTAGTGATACTCTTTATTAATGCTATCTACCCCCGTTCGAGGAAGCCTAACTTCAAACTTAGTGCATTTACCTAAGATAGAATCAACACTGAGTTTTCCGCCGTGGTTTTCGGTAATGATGAAATACGAAACACTTAAGCCCAGCCCTGTTCCAAGCCCTACTTTTTTGGTGGAGAAAAAAGGCTCGAATACACGCCGTTTAACATCATCAGCTATTCCAGGCCCGTTATCTTCTATTTCAATAACGGCTTGCTGTGTGGCTCCATCAAATTTGAGTCGGACAATAATTGTTGGACATTCGATACCCGCTTCTTGCATTGCTTGAGCTGCGTTTCGCAAAATATTCAAAAACACTTGTTGCATTTTTCCTGGCTCACACATGATAAATGGCATCGAGTCTTCATATTCTTTAATGATTCCAATGTTTTTAAAATCATAATTATATTTAAGATTATGATCTGTTGCTGACAACTCAAGCGCTTTATCAAATAATTTAGCTAAATCTTGTTCACTGGCTATAGCGCCATTTTGACGAGAAAAATCTAGCATATTCTCCACAATCAAAGCGACTCTTTTCCCTGATTCCGTGATGTTCTGCAACATCCTTAATATCCCTCGTTGTTGCATATATTGCTCAATTGCTTGGATACTAATTCCAGCATCATTAGCAGCGTCGATGTTTCCTTGTATATGACCACCACAAAGCCTATTTGTCATAACATTAGCTGTTTGCATCATTCCTGCTAAAGGATTATTAATTTCATGCGCCATACCTGCTGCGAGGCCACCCACTGAAAGCATTTTTTCTGATTGAATCATCACTTCTGAAATCAACACTTGATCTGTTACATTATCTAAACGAATAACAGCTCCCGCTTCTTCATTCCTAATCAAAGGGTAAATAATAATATCTTCATAACATGCTCTACCTTCTTCAATAAACAACCGCTTTAATTGTGATGTTTCTTTTCCATTACTAATTGCAGCCTTTACATTATCAAGTTCAATCTCTAATCGCGGGAACACAGATACCAACGGTTGTTGGTATGCTTGATTTAAGCTAATTCCCGTTTCATTTTGCGCTGCTATATTCCATTGAAGCACACGACATTGAGCATCTACTGCTATTAAAATAGAAGACATTGAATCGATTATATTTGCTAAGTAATTACGTAGTTGGTGAATTTCCTGCTCTGCTTTCTTACTCGATGATATGTCAGTACTAACAATTATAACTCCCCCATCATCCAACATTTTCTCAAAAACATTTATATATTTGTCACTTCCTACAGGTAGCACAAAATTATTCACAGGATTTCTATGAACTGATAATCTAGCTTTATACCAATAACTAGCATCGAACCCAAACTCTTGTGCATAATAATCACATGACAACTGCCAAACTCTATTAAATCCAATTCCTAATTCTATATTACCGTTAAGTTTATTTTTAAAGTAATCAAACTCCTGGTTATAGAAAACAAGATTATCTGCACTATCATAAATACTAATCATTAAATTGAGACTGTTAATAGCTGTTAATAAACGTTTATCACGTTCTTCTACTAAACAACGAGCGGTTACGTCTCTGCCTGCTCCTATGTAACCTATGAAATCACCAGCGTCATTATATCTAGGCTCACCGCAAAGACTGATAGTAATTATTTGACCATCTTTTCTCTTCCACTTAGTTTCGTACTCATGAAAAGATTCTTCATTATCAGTTTTATCCCAAAAAATCTGCAGTGAACGCTGATTAGCTTTACCGACTATTCCATAGGCTTCTTCACGGCTTTTACCCATAAAAAAAACAGGGGGATAACCGGATACGCTTTCTACGCCACCTGCAAGGAAAGTGAGTGCTAGACCTTGATCCATTTCCCAATACCAATCAGCACCAATAAGCGCAAAATTTCTAAAACGACTTTCACTCGCTTTGAGTGCTTTTTGGGACTCCTTTAATGCACTAATATCAGCACCTATTGAAATCACACTGCCATCATCAAGCTGATCGATATTAAAAATAAACTGCACGCTGTTATCAAAATTAACTTCGAAATAACTATCCGATTTATCTAATCCTTCTAACCAACGTTCAACCCACTGCTTTTTTTCTACCTTATTTAACTCAGTATTTTGAGCAATAACTAAGCGCAAATAATCGTCAAAACAGCTACCTATTTTTATTAGAGAATTGATTGAAGGGTTTATTCTTAAAAAGCTTTCGTTATAAAAAATAAAGTTATTGTTACTGTCTAATATGAAAACTACTTCATTAGACTGATCAAAAGCGGAAATTAACTGCTGTGCTTTATAGTCCGTTTGTTTTCGTACTTGAACTTCAATCAATAAAGATTCATTACTTTGTTTCAGCTGTTCCGTACGCTCTTGGACACGCAACTCAAAAATTGCATTTTGATGCTTTAACTCTTTGCTATTTTTTACAAATAAGCCAATTGCAATTCCTACGCCACAAAGTAATGCAAAGAGGGTAAAGAGCAAGTGCATATACAAACCATTGATGGCATCTAATCGTTTATTTCTTTCTTGCTGTCGCACTTGCAGTGCATTGATCGCTAACTCGTATGAGCGCTGTAGATTTTCTTTCATTAAGCGGTTAATTTCTAGAAAATCGCGTTTATTTCCTGATTGAAGAAACTGTACTAAAGGATCTAATATCTTTAAAGAATTACGTGTTTTTGTGACGATTTCAGGGCCTGACCGTATAGATTTAATTAACAGTTCAATTTGGCCATTTAAATTACTGTCGTAGCGACTCCATAGAATATCAAAACTAGTGAGCATCTTCTGTTTTGAATAATTGTTATTTCCAATATAAAAATCACTAACATTTTGTAAAAAAGCTATCGACTCTCTATCTGTTTGTGTAAGGAACCAAACCAAGCTAACTTTAGCATCCCTTTTTTGTATTCCTTGAAGCTGCTGAATTTTAAATAGATCAAATACCAACGCTGTTAACGCAATCAAAATCATCAACGTAGAAATGAGATAAACAGCTTTCATTCGTTTAGACACACTATTTCCTGAAATCAATTTAACGTATTTCTAAGGATTTTAATTGCCATATAGCTCTGGTGTAATAAACATTAGTCCTTAATTCTTGGTACTTATCCCAAGGATAAATAACCCAGCCAGGACCTTTTTGGCGAACACTGAGTATTAAATCATTTCTTCTTAAGGCAATAATAACCGGATATTTTTTGATGTCACTCATGGGTATTGATACCTTGTAACCATTTAGTGCAGTAGCTATCAATTGAGTACCTTTAACGCCCAATGAATTTATTACATCCTCAATTGTAGGCCCTTTAAAATTGTTTATTCCACTTGTCCAAGGTGTTGTTGTTGCTATGGTTGTTTGCTTGAAAGACATCAGCATTTTTCTGTCAAATTTAACACCAAATCCAGTAGTATTTTTCTCAAAATTTCCCAATACTGTGAGAATTACTTTTCCTTGCTCTAATGCTGAATCACTTGCGTATAGTAACTTCGCTGAAAAGATTGATGAAAAAATCATTAACAATATTATTTTATACATTGGAAAACCTTTGTTAACTGTTTAAAAAACTTCTCATTTGGGCTTATCTTTATACTTAATTTTAAATACTATCTTTCTAGAATAAAATATTGTTTGCAGCATCCTATGTTTAATTGCTGAATTTTATTTTATTCTTCTATCTTAGCCTATAACGTAACACTTTTAGAGTATTTACCCAATTATGATATCTACAAAAATGGCTAGTGTTCTCGTTATATCGATATTGCCTATTATCTGTATTCAAGCTAAAGATTTAATCTTCAACTTTTCAGTATAAAAATAGCCACTTCTGCCACCCCTTGATTTGTCCTCGACTCTAAATAAAGCTTTTTATTCTCAGGATAATTTACACAAAATATGTGTGTTGCGAACTAATACCGCTGAATCTTTAGTAAATTAGCAGATGTTATCGACTCTTTAATAATAAGCCAACTATGAATTTAGTACACAAGAAAGACACCAAGAAATAGAGTATTAGCAAGCAATTTTCGCCAGGGTATTTAAAGATCTATTGACTAAGATCCGAAAAAGTAAAAAATGCTATAGACTACGATTCTTACTATCGCCAGAAAAGCTAATAGCTACTAGTTTTTAATATATTTTTTTAAGATATAGCTACTATTCTTCACTAGCAATAATCCTCTAATTCTTAGATTTTGATTGGCTCTAGAAGAAGATGCATGAGTAACTACCTGTGCTAACTTTCTTATTGCCTGATCTGACACTGTATAGCTCATAACCCTATTTCTTTTTGTATGCCTGCATCTAATATGAAATCAATGAAAGGCTCAATCAAATATCCATATAGTAATACGTCCATTTATCTAGACGAAAAAAAACCATCATAAATGATGGTTTTTTCAATAACTGCTACTTAGTGCAGAATTTGGCTCAAGAACAACTGCGTTCTCTCGTTTTGAGGATTGTCAAAGAATTCTGCTGGAGTATTCTCTTCAACTATTTGACCTGCATCCATAAAGATAACTCTATCCGCCACTTTACGCGCGAAGCCCATCTCATGTGTGACACAAATCATGGTCATGCCTTCTTCGGCAAGCTCAATCATTACATCTAATACTTCTTTGATCATTTCTGGATCTAGTGCAGAAGTAGGTTCATCAAACAGAATAGTTCTTGGCTTCATACACAGAGATCGAGCAATCGCAACACGCTGTTGCTGGCCACCAGATAACTGCCCTGGATATTTTAAAGCTTGATCAGGAATCTTTACTTTTTCAAGGAAGTGCATCGCTGTTTCTTCTGCTTCCTTTTTAGCAATCCCTCTCACCCAAATTGGAGCTAAGGTGCAATTTTCTAAGATGGTTAAGTGAGGAAATAGGTTAAAGTGCTGGAAACACATACCCACTTCTCTTCGCACTTCATCAATTTTTTTAATATCGTTAGTCAGCTCGATGCCATCGACAATAATTTGACCTTGTTGATGCTCTTCTAAACGGTTAATGCAGCGAATCATAGTAGATTTACCAGAACCAGAAGGTCCGCAAACTACAATTATTTCGCCTTTTTTAACTTCTAAATTTATATCACGTAGTACATGGAAATCGCCGTACCATTTGTGCATGCCTGAAAGTGTAATTGCAGGCTTTTCATTATTATTCGCCATGGAAGGCTCCTATCTATTTGTGTCCAGTATGTAACTTCTTCTCTAAATGCAGGCTATAGCGAGACATGCTAAAGCAGAATATGAAGAAGAACAAACCAATAAATACATATAATTCTGTACTTAACCCTGCCCACTCTGTTGTGGAAATCGCAGCCATACCAATTCCTAATGGATCTAGTAGACCGATAATTACAACCAAGGTGGTATCTTTAAATAAACCAATGAAGCTACCTACTATACCTGGAATTGAAATTTTCAACGCCTGAGGAAGTATGATAAGTCGCATACTCTGCCAATAGGAGAGGCCTAATGCATCTGCCGCTTCGTATTGTCCTGTAGGAATAGCAGCTAACCCACCACGAATAACCTCAGCAATATAAGCGGCTGAGAATAGTGTAACCATGATTAATACACGTAGTAATAAGTCAAAGTTAGATCCAGGAGGTAAGAAGTACGATAGTAAAGTCGATGCTATAAACAGTAAGGTAATCAGTGGTACGCCACGGATAAACTCAATAAATATAGTTGCAAAGAAAGAAAAAATTGGCAGTTTAGATATACGGCTCAACGCTAACATTATACTGATAGGCAAGGAAACGAAAATACCGGTAAAACCAACAATCAGCGTTAATAAAATACCGCCCCATTTGTTAGTTGGTACTTCTGCTAAACCAAAACTTCCGCCGGTTACCAGGAAGAAGCTAATAATAGGAAACGCAAGCGCTGCAATTATAAGCGGCTTCTTTGCACGTAGATTCTCAATAAGTACAATAGCGATAGTTAAGGCTGCTAGTATAAATCCTACATTAACCCTCCAACGCTCTTCTACTGGATAAAACCCGTATACAAATTGTCCCCATCTTTTATAAACAAAAGACCAACATGCACCACGATCATCGCCCATTATTTTCAAACATTCTTTACGACTTTCAGCGCCAAATATAACAGAGTCAATAAAAGCCCACTCGATAAAAGGAGGAACAATTATATAAACTAAATAAAGACCAATTAAGGTTAGAAGCGTATTTGATGTTGAGGAGAACAGGTTATCACGCATCCATCTTACGGGACCGACAGTCCCAGATGGTGGTGGTAAAGCTGGATGCATTCCTATCGAATATTTTTTTGTTTCTGTAGACATAATATTACCTCGACACCAACGCAACACGTTTATTATAGATATTCATCAATAACGATATAACAATAGAAATAAAGAGGTAAACACTTAACACTATCCCCATACTTTCTAATGCTCTACCTGTTTGATTGAGAGAGATACCACCAATCGTTGCCACTAAATCCATGTAGCCTATAGCAATAGCCAAAGACGAGTTTTTAGTGAGGTTCAAATACTGGCTAATGAGCGGTGGTATAATTACACGCATTGCTTGAGGGATTACCACCAAACGCATGGTAAAATTTGGTCTAATACCTAAAGCATGTGCTGCTTCAGTTTGTCCATGATCAACCGATTGAATACCTGCACGTACAATTTCTGCTATAAAAGCTCCGGTGTAAATTGACAGGGCAAACCAAAGTGCCATAAATTCTGGTTTAACAACAAAACCGCCTTTAAAGTTAAAACCTTTAAGCGCAGGATAGCTAATTTCAACTGGTGTTCCCAAAAGCAAAAATACAATCAGTGGTAACCCTATAACAACGCTTACACCAACCCAAATCGCTGGTAGTAGTTTTCCTGTTTCTATTTGAATTTTATTGGCATATCTTTTAAAGGCTATTGCGATAACAATACCTAAAAATAACGCAATCCAAACCCAACCAAAACCTTCTTGAGGGATCGGCTGTGGCAGAAATACACCACGGTTGGTTAAAAACACACCTTCGACAAATGCTTCAGCTTTTTTTGGCACTGGTAACGAATGAATTATTATTCCATGCCACAGTAATATTTGTAATAAAACAGGGATATTACGAGTAAGCTCTACATAGACTTGCATCAACCGAGATAGTACAAAATTATTCGATAATCGCAATACACCCGCTGTAAAGCCAAAAATGGTAGCAACAACAATACCACAAGCTGCAACTAACAGTGTATTAAGCAGCCCTACTACACCTGCTTTAAAATGCGAATCGGAGCTATCATAATCTATTAAGGTTTGATTTATATCGTAATTGGCTGGCTCATCCAAAAAATCGAATCCAACTTTTACCCCTAATCGGTCCAAGTTTTCAACGGTGTTGGAAAATATGTTACCGAGAAATAATAAAATACCTATCACGGCGATTATTTGTAGAATAACCCCACGAGATTTTTTATCTCTCCATATAGAGCCTAGTGTCACGGTCTTTTTCTCTTGAATTTGTATGCCGCTCATATAGACAACCTAAAATATGTTAAAAAAAACGAGCTCTATTCTTATATGTTGAATTCTCAACCTTATAAAAATGAGCTCGTTACTATTCTACTTGATAATTATTACTTTAATGGTGGAGCGTACTGGATGCCACCATTAGTCCATAGAGCGTTTAAACCACGATCTAGTTTTAGTGCTGTTTCTTTACCGACGTTACGTTCGAAAGACTCACTATAGTTACCAACTTGCTTAACGATGTTATAAGCCCATTTCTTATCTAAACCTAACATTGCACCTAGTTTAGAAGTGTTAGTGCCCAACATGCCTTGCGCAGCTGGATCAGCAGCATTGGCGCCACGCTCATCTAAGTTCTTAGAGTTAATACCTAACTCTTCAGCGTTCAACATTACGTTGTGGCTCCACTTAACGATATCAAGCCATTGATCATCACCGTGGCGTACAACAGGACCTAGTGGTTCTTTTGAAATGATTTCAGGAAGTACTACGTGTGCTGTTGGATCTTCAAATACTGAACGCTGTGCAGCAAGTGCAGATGCATCTGTTGTATAAACATCACAACGACCGGCAATATAGTTTTGACGACCTTCAGCTGAAGTTTCTACCGGTACTGGCTCGTAAGACATACCGTTCAACTTAAAGTACTCAGCAGCATTCAGCTCTGTTGTAGTACCTGTTTGGATACAGATAGATGCACCGTCTAATTCTTTTGCTGAAGTAACACCTAATGCTTTAGGAACCATGAAGCCTTGACCGTCATAGTAGTTAACACCAGCGAAGTTCAAACCTAAACTTGCATCACGAGTATAAGTCCATGTTGTTACGCGAGATAACACATCAATCTCACCAGACTTTAATACTTCAAAGCGAACTTTTGAAGTAAGGGGAACATATTCAACTTTTTCTGAATCACCTAACGCAGCTGCGGCTACTGCACGACAAAGATCGACATCAAGACCTTCCCATTGTCCAGCATCATTTGGCGTTGCAAAGCCAGCCAAACCTGTTGATACACCACATTTTAAAACACCACGTGCTTGGACATCTTCAAGAGTAGAAGCTGATACATTCATGGCTGTTAAAGCTGCAAGACTAACAGCAATAGGTAATAGTTTTTTCATTGTATGGTTTCCTAATTATTATTTGAATCACTTCGACTTCATCCTCAAAGTGCACTCTGATTTCAAGAGTTAGACAGAGCATAAAAGCCTACTAGTAAAAAGTCTATGCTTTAAGCCTGCGATTCGTCAACTTTATGCCTTTTTTTTAAAACAAGTGCTCAATTGGCTATATAAAAATCAAAATATAAGTTTTTTGTTTACTTTTCATACTAGGGATTTTGCTAAATGTTTACTTTACTCATTCTTTAGCTGAATATTTCTCTGAAAGTTATTTATATATAGTAGCTTTGTCTTATTTACAAATTAGCTATTTGTTATTTCGCACATAAAACGATGACACATAGTAATTCGTCTAATGCTCAAGTGAAGAACTGGCGATTAATTATTTTACTATCAAATATAGAATTATAAGCATCAAAATAACTTGCTTAATGGGGAGGGAGAGTAGACAAACTATCATTACTAAATTGCTGTATCGAGTGAGACCATTCTAATTTATGCATAAAAAAAAGCTCAACAAACCAAAGCTTGTTGAGCATTCACAATCATGTAATTAATTTATAGCTTTAGCCAACAAACTTAATCATTACCCCTGCTGCTACAGCAGAACCGATAACACCAGCAACATTTGGCCCCATTGCATGCATCAATAAAAAGTTTTGTGAATTTGCTTCTAAACCTAACTTATTTGACACGCGCGCTGCCATAGGCACTGCTGATACACCTGCAGATCCTATTAACGGGTTTATAGAGTTTCCACCTTCAATTTTGTTCATCAGTTTTGCCATTAAGACACCCATGGCAGTACCAATACAAAAAGCAACAATACCTAATAACAAAATACCAAGTGTTGTTAAATCTAAAAACTTATCTGCGGATAGCTTTGAACCAACAGAAAGCCCTAAGAAAATAGTTACTATATTAATCAATGCGTTTTGTGCTGTATCGCTTAAACGATCTACTACACCACATTCACGTAATATATTACCAAAACAAAACATACCTAGTAAAGGTGCGGCATCTGGTAATAGCAGAGCAACTAACAGTAGCAAGACGATTGGAAATAAAATCTTTTCAACTTTACTCACTTGTCGTAACTGCACCATGGTAATTTTACGTTCGGCTTCAGTCGTTAATGCCCGCATAATCGGCGGCTGAATTAAAGGAACTAGCGCCATGTACGAATATGCTGCAACCGCTATAGCACCTAGTAAATGAGGTGATAATAAACTAGCAACGTAGATCGCTGTCGGCCCATCCGCACCACCAATGATACCAATGGCTGCGGCATCTTGAATAGTAAAATCCATGATACCCAAAGAAGTTAGTGTCACAGCACCTAGCACGGTCGCGAAAATCCCAAATTGAGCTGCGGCACCTAAAAATAGCGTTTTGGGGTTAGCAAGTAATGGTCCGAAATCGGTCATTGCTCCTACGCCCATAAAGATAATTAAAGGTGCTGCACCTGATGCGATAGCCACATTATAAAAGTTGTACAACATACCGTTGCTGTAACCACTATCCATTGCCGCTAGTACTGTCGCCGCATGTGTAGATGCATTTGAGGTATGATAAGCATCCAGTATTGCACTAGGCTCTAAAGCACTAATACTTAATGCAGATGCTAAGCTAGCCATTACTGCTGGTTGCGCAAAATGCACTGCATTTTCTACAGCGGAGAAAGCTAATCCAGCTTCTGGAATATTAGCTAAAATCCCGCCAAAACCGATAGGTACCAGTAATAAAGGTTCAAATTTTTTATTTATAGCAAGGTAGAGTAGGAGCAAACCCACCAGCAACATCACAAACTGACCAATTTGCAGGTTATAAATACCTGAAGCCAGCCAGAGTTCGATTAATTTATCCATAATTTAACGCCTTATGCCAAGGTAATCAGTGAATCGCCAACTTGAACGGAGTCACCTTCTTTAACATCAACAGAAACAACTTGACCTGATCTAGCAGCGCGCACTTCTGTTTCCATTTTCATTGCTTCAAGAATAATGATTACATCACCTTCTTCGATAGCATCACCAGCAGAGACTTGCACTTTCCAGATATTCCCTGCTAAAGGTGCTGTTACTTCTTCCCCTTCCGCTACAGGTACAGCAACGGGAGCTGCTGAGGTTTTAGCTGCGATTGAAGAAACGTCTCCACCTTCTGCAACTTGCACAACATAGTCCTGACCATTAACCGAAATTGTATATACTTGTGGTCCTGTGTTTTTTGTTGCCATGTTACTTACATCCTCAATTGTCGGTACGGGTTCAAACGCAGCAGGGTTGTTGCGATTTTCTAAATATTTCAAACCTACTTGTGGAAACAGAGCATAGATAAGAACATCGTCAACTTGATCTTCGCCTGAAGCTAAATCAATATTTTTTTCGACTGCTAACTGCTCTAACTCCTTGGTCAAAGAATTTATTTCTGAATTTAACAAGTCAGCAGGTCTACACGTAATAGCTTCACTTCCATCTAGCACTTTGTTTTGTAACTCAGTGTTAAATGGGGCAGGAGCAGCGCCATACTCTCCTCTTAAAATGCCTTGCACCTCTTTAGAGATAGTTTTATATCTCTCACCCATCAATACATTGATAACTGCTTGGGTGCCAACAATTTGTGAAGTAGGTGTCACTAGAGGAATAAGGCCTAGATCTTCACGAACTCTAGGTATTTCTAGCAGCACTTCGTCAAACTTATCCGCAGCATTTTGCTCTTTTAATTGCGCTTCCATGTTGGTTAGCATGCCACCGGGAACTTGTGCAATTAAGATGCGAGAATCCGTGCCACGCAATGATCCTTCGAACTTAGCATATTTTTTACGTACTTCTCGAAAGTAAGCGGCTATTTCTGCTAACGCTTTGAGATCTAAACCGGTATCTCTATCAGTACCTTGTAAAGCAGCTACGATAGATTCTGTAGAAGAGTGCCCATAAGTCATAGCCATTGAAGAAATGGCTGTATCAACACGATCTACTCCAGCTTCTATGGCTTTTAGGATAGACATATCTGAAAGACCAGAAGTAGCATGTGCATGTAGCTGAACTTCAAGATCAGTTTGCGCTTTAAGACGAGAAACTAAATCATAAGCATCATAAGGCACTAATATGCCTGACATATCTTTGATACATATAGAGTCAACACCTAGATCTTCTAGTGCTTTAGCGTAATCGACCCACATATCAATAGTATGCACTGGGCTCTTAGTATAAGAGATTGTGCCTTGAGCATGTTTGCCTGTCGCTTTAACGGCTTTAATAGCACGGTCTAAATTCCTAGGATCATTCATGGCATCGAAAATACGGAATACATCAATACCATTGATAGCCGCACGTTCAACAAATTTATCTACAACATCATCAGCATAATGACGATAACCTAATAAATTTTGCCCACGCAACAACATTTGTTGTTTAGTATTTGGCATCGCGGCTTTTAATGCACGTAATCTCTCCCAAGGATTTTCACCTATATAGCGAATACAGGAATCAAAAGTAGCTCCTCCCCAAGTTTCTAGGGACCAAAAACCAATGCTATCCAATTTTTCTGCAATCGGCAGCATATCGTCGATACGCATACGAGTAGCAAATAAAGATTGGTGTGCATCACGTAACACAACATCCGTAATACCTAAAGGTTTCTTAGCATCTGACATGTTTACAAGGCCTTTTCATTATGACACGGTTTAAATTAATTCTTTAAAATTCTCAAAACACTTAAAACTATGATCTATATTTATGAACAGCGGCGGTGATTACAGCAACTAACTCATCGTTATTACTTTGGGCAACAGGTGCTGCAACTTTACGCTTAGCTCTAGCAGGAGCAGCTACGGGTGCAGGCTCATACTTAATCACTAATTTTGACATTAACTTGGTCATTCCAACCAATAAGGTTAAAAAAACAAAAACAAAACCCATGCCAAAAACCATCAATGACAATCCTTCTGAAATCAAACTTTCCATCAGGGATCTCTCCTATAAATAGTAAATTTCACAACTTGCTAAAAAACAATACGAATACTGTCGAGCATATGCTGATATTTTCTGTAAAACGACGCTAATTAAACCCGAAAATGACGTTTTTCGCAACTATTTCTGGCTAGTTGATTATTCTAAATTAGATATTGTCGACAATTATAATTACTCATAAACGCCTCTAAATCAAATAAAAAACCTTTGACAGAAAAAATTTACTCAGGTCGGTAAACTTTCACATTCAGCATTCCTTTTTCCTGCAAATTTTGCGCATGCAGTTGGCTCATCACACCTTTATCACAGTAGAGCAAATATTCAAACTCTTCGCTCCAATCTGCTGACTGCGCTTCTAACTCATAAAAAGGAGCGACTATTATGTCACACCCAGGCATGTTAAGAGGCTTACTTTCCTGCTCATGAGGCGCACGAATATCTACAATTTTTTGTAATTCAGATACCTTACTTAATGTTTCTATTTCAGCTTTAGCCTGTAAGTTTTTAACAATGTCGTCTATTCGGACATTCTGCAACTGCTCAAGCGCTCTATCAATGATATCCATATCTAAATTCAGCTCTTGCTCTTCAACCTTTTCCAATTTAGCACGGGTTGTAGGTCTGTCAGAAATAACACCACAGTACTCAGGGATAGAGGCAACTAAATCAAAACATCCTAACGCTTTTGTTTTATCTACAATTTCTTGCTTATCAGTGGTTATCAATGGCCGAATGATGACTTTAGTTGTCGCGCGATCAATCACCGCTAAATTAGGTAATGTTTGGCTAGAGACTTGAGCGATACTTTCCCCTGTCACTAAAGCATCAATCTTCATGAAATCCGCTACTTTTTCAGCTGCTCGCATCATTTGTCTTTTTAAAACAACACCCATATATGAATGATGAACGTTTTGTAAAATATCACCTACAACTTCTGAAAAGGGCACACTAATAAACTTTACTCGTGCACAAGAACCATACTGTTGCCATAAATGTAATGCAACTTGCTCTACGCCCATTTCATGAGCTTTTCCGCCTAAATTAAAGAAAAGGAAATGCGTTTTTGATCCGCGTCGCATCGTCATATAAGAAGAGACCACAGAATCAAAACCTCCTGAAATCAATGACAACACAGCCTCTTGTGTACCTAGAGGATAACCACCTAATCCTTTATATATCCTATTAAATACGAATAACTTTTGCTCTCGAACTTCTAAGTCCACATACAAACTTGGGTTTCTAACATCAACCCCTTCAGTATCTGCATGTTCTAGCAAACCGCCACCAATAAAGCGTTCTAAATCAATCGATTTAAAATCATGTTTACCGCTACGTTTTACTCTTACTTTAAAACTATTGCCTTTTAGCTTTTCTTTATAAGCGGCTAATGTACGCTCAAAAGAATCTTGAAAGCTCACTAATGGAAATTCTTCAACTTCAATAAAAGTTTGAATCCCTGAAGTTTTAGACATAGCGTCACAAACTTGTTCTCTGTGTGCTATTTTTTCTTCTGGTAAAACCACTTCTAATTTATCCCAAAATAAGCTCACGCGAATATCATCATCAATTCTACGTAAAACTATCTGTAAGTTGTTTTGTAACCGCTGAATAAAACGCTTACGAACGGGACGGCTTTTAATAGTAATTTCAGGGAATAGTTTTACAATGAATTTCATAGTTATTTCGCGTATCAAGAATAATTAGCAGGTATTTTAAAAGTTTGGCAGAATAATTTGAAGCAATAATTTGTAATGGTTACATATAAGTTACCTTTTTAAGCTTTTTTAGCGATTAATTGCTGATTGCTAGCTCCTTTGCAGATTTGATAATTTATATATATGAAAATATAGCCTACAATTTTTATGTAGCTACTCATTTTTAACCAGCAACACGCATTATCTAATCATCTTCTAGGCGATTATTAGCATGTAACTGACAATGTTTATGACGCCCTTGATGATGTAAGAAATGCAGGTAACTCTTGTTTTCCTTATACGGCATTAAGGCTCTATTGAATTTGATAACCTAAGTGGTACTATTATTCTCCAAACCGTAAACTACACTTTCAATAAGCTAGAAGCCGTTTATAAATTTTAATGTATAGCTAATACTTGCCGATAAATTATCAACTAAACTGAAGGTTATCCTATTTCTTTATAACGATGGACTAACTACCTGCTGCTCTATCAACATATTCACCTCATATCTTAAGGTCTTTATTTTTACTAACAACCTTATAAGGATAACCTAATGTTCCAAAATACTATCAAAACTGGGCGTTTTCTATCAACTGCAGTTTTCGGCGTTCTGTTGTTATTTTTTTTGAGCCTTAATTATGTATTTCTAGTTAATCAGTGGACGAATAAAGCATCCATATTTGATGAGAAATTACAACAAAGCTCTAAATTCATTAACAATGATGTCATCAAATATCTAGCCCCTCTAAATTACAAGTTTAAACACAAAGAATGTAGTAAAGCTATTTTAGAAGGTATGCGATTAGCTGAGTATCATTCAGTTAAGTTACATGAATACGGTTTTTTGGATGGCCAAAATTTGTTGTGCAGTACTAGTAGAGGCATTTTTGAAAAACCTATCACACAGCCTTTATCAGATATCAGCAGCGAAGGGAATCCACTTGAATTTACAACCTTTAAACCAGTCGATAATTTTCCAGGTAACATTAAAGCCATGCGCTTAAAGTTTGGAAATTTCCAAGCACTGATCAAACCCGATACCATAATACAGCTACAACCCAGTTGGATGAAAATTTCAATCTTTGTTTATAATAAAAATCATTTCATTAAGATAATTGGCGATACAAGCATACAAGCTTTAACTAAAAAACCGACGCCAAGTTTTACTCAGTTTCGCGGCCTTATCTGGCAATACCAAAGCTGCTATGCTGAGAGTACTTGCGCGACGTACGAAGTAAATATCATTGAATATATAATAAACAACAAATCACTTATTCTCATTGTATTCGCAACCCTACTATTACTCTTATTTTTAAGTATTTTTCGTATACATTACTTTATTCGCTACTTTTATTCTTTTAATCGACAAGTTTACCGAGGCCTAAACGATGATCAAGTACTTTGCTACTACCAACCTATTATAGACAATCAAACTGGAACTATAAGTTCTTGCGAAGTGCTTTGTCGGTGGAAAGATAAAGAGGGGGTTATTCATGGCGCATTTCCGTTTTTATCACACGTGATTAAGAACAAGCAGACAGCCAAATTCACCCAAATATTAGTAGCAAAAGCGATTAAAGAATTCAAACATGCTGGCCTACTGAC
This sequence comes from Oceanospirillaceae bacterium, assembly GCA_036960485.1. Lineage (GTDB taxonomy): Bacteria > Pseudomonadota > Gammaproteobacteria > Pseudomonadales > Balneatricaceae > Rs1. Next base: position 133,902 of record JBALXS010000001.1, on the reverse strand, counting down.
AAACGCCAAGCTGTCCATTAATAGTTTTCCAGAAGATATAGCTAGCGGTCATATTGAAAGAGTTCTTGAGCAGCAATTAAGTTTTGAAGAACACGCTTATATTGTAGTGGAGATTACAGAGCAGCAAGAAGGTAATCACACAGCTGTTAACAAAGCCATTCGCAAACTTCATGAGAAAGGTGTCAAAATTGCAATAGATGATTTTGGTACTGGTTATTCAAACTTAGAGCAACTTAAAGATCTTGAAGTTGACTATCTAAAAGTTGATCAAGGCTTTGTTCTTTGCATGTTAGAAAATCAACTACATTTAAACTTAGTTGAGCACATTATCAAACTTGCCAAAGAGATGAAGTTAGCTATTGTTGCAGAAGGTGTAGAAACTCAACTAATACAAGACAAAATCATCAGCTTAGATATAGATTTCAGCCAGGGTTACCATTACGCAAAGCCTATGCCTATTGAGTCTTTGGTTGATTATTTTAAAGCCATGAACAGTTGATCGTTTTTTAAAGTACAATCCATATTTGTGATTCTAACTTTAATTTAGTGGTAATCGAGTATTTTGTCGTTACTTATTTTTCAATGATAGCTCGCGACAACAACCAAAGTTTAACTATTTTACTAAAAGCTTGCGATCATCACACTCTAGTTAGCTCTGTTGTACTCAATAAACTTAGTCATTGATTATCGATCAATAGCAGCTATTATTACATTAGTATTAATACTGAATCTTTTAAATCTAGTAGCTGGCAAAAAAGATACTGAGATACTATCAACCCAGACGGAAAAGTTATCTTCTTAAAATAGCTTGTAATGGGCAGCGCCAACGGAGTTCACTGACACTTATATAAACACAATAATACCTAAGACAACCACAGCACTTTAATTGCGCTAAGTAACAAAGTTATTATTGGATTAAATAATAGAGAAAATATTGTTTCACAAGACAACCAAAGCTAGACAAGATACCAGCCAGATTTAAAAACCTTTCTCTCAACCTGCTACAATTAAAAGAACAGCAAAAAGACATAATCTTTACATTGAACACCCATTACAACAGACTTTAGCAATAAAAGTTATTAATAGCTGTAATCAACCTAAACATACAAAACATGACCTACTGCACCAAAGGACTCCCCTTATTTAAGACCTATCGTTTAATTGATATCCTTTAATAGTCTTCATCGTCATCGTCTAAAATCTTCAATTATTCTATTGAATGTGCATGTTGTTTTTGCGCTCATAACCCAATGTTGACATAAGTCCATGGCCTGGTATAAAGGACACATCATCTCCCAGCGGTAATAATACCTCTTTAATAGAATTTATTAATTGCTGATGATCACCTTGTGGGAAATCTGTTCGTCCAATAGAGCCGTTAAACAAAACATCGCCGACTTGCACAAGCTTGCTTTCCTCATGGTAGAAAACAACATGGCCGGGAGTATGACCAGGACAGTGCAAAACCGCTAAACGCTGCTCGCCAAAAACAACCTCGTCACCCATTGTTAGCCAGCGCGTAGGAGAGAAACTATCGACTTGTTCAAAACCAAACATAGCGCATTGCTCTATTAATCCATCAAGCCAGAATTTATCCGCTTCATGGGGCCCTTCAACAGGAACCTGAAAAAGTGTTAATAACTGAGCAACACCTCCAACGTGATCTAAATGCCCATGGGTTAAGATAATTTTTTCTAGCACTAGCTGTTGTTCCGTTAAAAAGGCTATAATTTTTTCTATATCTCCGCCTGGATCTACTACAACCGCTTTGTTAGTAACTTCGCACCAAAGTATTGTGCAGTTTTGCGAGAAAGCAGTTACAGGAATAATTTTAAATTGCATACTTTAAACACCGATCATTATAAAAATTTTATAAGATTGTAAATTAATAACTCAAGCTATAACACTTTTTAAGGATAATTTATGAAGTCACAATTAAAACAAGAAGCTCCGTTATTGAAAGAAGCTATAAGGGTCGGAGTTGTTTATATCCAACAGCGCGGTGCTGGGAAATTCGACCCTTCAGACTCCATGAGCATAAAAGTGGAAGCGATATACCGCTTATTAGTGCAAGACAAACTAATAGTACCTCTCCCATTAGATAAAGAAGACGGTAATGGAATGAAACATAAGCTTTCTTTATGGATAGAGAAACAATTACCAGCGGACCACCCATTAAAGAAAAATTAATTTTCACACACCTAATCCAAATACTGTCGCCTTTATAAAATGAAAAAATTGTTACTCGTAGCACATGCCCCTTCACCAAATACTCAAAAAATGGCTGAGCAAATAATTGCTGGGGGTAATAAACATCTACTGGAGAATCTCGAAATCACTTGGATTCCTCCCTTACAAGCGACAGCCGCTGATGTTCTTAGCTGTGATGCCATTATTTTGGGTACTACTGAGAATTTAGGCTATATGAGCGGCGCGCTAAAAGATTTTTTTGATCGTATTTACTACCCTTGCTTAGAGGAAAAACAAGGTTTACCTTTTAGTTATTATATACGGGCAGGCCACGACGGAACGGGAACGAACATAGCCATTCAAAGCATCTGCAAAGGTTTGAAATGGAAGCAGGTTCAGCCTGAAATTATCTGCAGCGGTCAATGGCATGAAAATTTTTTAGTTGAATGCAAAAACTTAGGAGAAAACATAGCTTGTGGTTTAGATTTTGGCATATACTAAATAAGGCACTTATTAATTTTATAGCACTTTCATGAATTATCATCAATTTTTATATCTAAAAAGCTAATCGATAAAAATTTAATATCAAACCAGACGACAGCACAGCTCTATCTTATAAATCGAGATAGTTGAACGGCTGCTAAGTTTTTAATTACTTTATTTAAACATAAGGCATTAGAATGATTAAGTATATTATTTCAATCTCTTTATCGGCAGTGTTTGCTCTTACTAGTACATCACTACTTGCCGAAAATTTATTTTCTAATTTAAAAATAAACGAAGTACAAAAAATATTTGATGATGCTGACAAATCTAAACTAGCCGTTTACTTAACTAATTCCAGCTCTAAAGGCATTCCCAGTGTACAAATTTTGCCGCAAGTTAACAACGCTAGAAACGTTATTCACGCAGGGGCGAGCTGTATTAAGTTATACAGCTGTAATCAAGGTATTTGTTTAGTGGAGTTTGACAATAAAAAATACGCTACCAGTGAAACAGTACTTAATAAACTAACTCAAAAGCAAACAACATCATACAACTGCAATGCAATTCTTGGAACTGCAAGTCAACAACAAGCATCTAAAGTTGTGAGTGCTACTCAAAAAAGCGATATTCCTTTTTCTTGGGTTAAAGTCGTAAAAGTAAAAAATAACGACACTCTAAACGTGCGCCAAAAAACTAACTATAAAAGCAAAAAGATGGGCGCTATCGCTTTCAATACTAGTTGTATCAAACGTTACAGCTGCACAGGAAAATGGTGTAAAATAGCTTATCAAAAAGTAAGTGGCTGGGTGCATAAAAGCTATATTCAAAAACTAGATTCAAACCAAGCACAGCAGTGTTTATAGCATTACTTTTTTGTTAATTCAAAGGCCTTAAAGTAATACACTGCCGTATTATTGCACTTTCAGCGGGCTTTAATATTAATTGCTCATAATCAGTATTAGCAGCTTCCACACAAATAAACTGTTTCTGCTTTTGAGTAATTCCATAGTTTTTATGTAGTTGCCCCGGATTCCAAAGAACAGTAGAGCCACTGCCACTTTTACTGACTATAATTTCTCGTTGTAATATTTCATCAATAACTCTAACACTATCGTGATGCTTATAAATTCTATCAATAGCAGTGATGTTCGTTAGCTCGCTGTCTTGCAGTTTTAAGCGTTGCTTATCTAATTTATCAAAATATTCGTATCGCTTAAGGCCTTCAATAACAACTTTTTCACTATTACCTACAGTAAAATATGAATGCAATGCTTGCGTGAGCGCCTGTTTATGCTCGCTTATATTAGTCGTAATTAAGCTAAGCTTTAAAGTTTTGTGGCTAACTTCTATTTCAAACTTAACACTCAATACGTCTGAGATAGACACTGCAGGAGAAAATACTAGTTTCGTTGCAGTTTCCACAAATTCAGATATAGCATTGTGTGAACTAGCATCCTGTAAGTCATGTTGCTGTAGCTGCCAAGGGGAGATTCTTGCATAACCATGGTTTGGCTGTTGATCATCACTAACATGAGGACCGAACCAAGGCCAGCATAAAGGCACGCCTCCTCTGGTATCTTTTTCTTTATTTCCAGATTTTTTTTCCGCACCTTTTATCAAACCTTTTACAGAGTTTGAGTCAATGCTAAAACCAGATTCACAAGCACCATTATTCTTAAGCGCATTAGCATCTACACTTGTTTGTGGCATATTGTTTATCCAAAAAACAGCATGCTGATTTACAGGTTGATAATGCAATACTTGCGCACCTAACTTTGCAACAACGAGCTGCCCCCACGGCTGCACAATGAGCCAAACATCTTTATTAAACCACTGTATTTGATGAATGCCATTCGCAAAACCAATAAACTTTTCTTGCATGTAAACTCCCTAACAAAGAAAACGCTGTAAATACCTTTATATTATTATCATCCACTAAGGCTTTACTCATTTTTTTATTTGCAAAGCACCTGCAGCACCTAATAACCCTGGATACTGGGCATCGCACAACCAAACAGGCACATCAGCTAAATACTGTTGAAAGCGCCCTTTATCGCACATAGCTGTCGTAAATTCACTGCTAAGTAATATTTCTTTTATTCGCGGCAAGATTCCTCCACACAAATATACACCGCCACGCGCACCTTGCGCTAAAACCATATCCCCTGTAACAGCACCCAGTATTTCACAAAAGGTATTTATAGCTAATACAGCTAAGTCACACAAATGCTCTTTGGCTGCATGCGTAATTTCAGCTGGTGTCGAAAACTGACTTTGCTGACCATGTATTTCGCAAAGTGCTAGATACAAAACGAGAATGCCATTGCCTGAAAGCAACCTTTCAACTGAAACGCGTGAATACTGACGCTGTAAAATACACAACACTTCGGTTTGCAATTTATTTAATGGCGCAAAGGAAACGTGTCCTCCCTCTGTTGCTATCGCTTGCCATTCAATATTGTCATTATCAACGTTAGAATATGCTTTGATAGGCACTAAACCTGATACACCCAACCCAGTTCCGGGCCCTATGACCAGACGAGGATCCTGTAAGTGGTTGTTACTCCCTATTTGTATAGATGCTTTATCTTGCTCATTTAGAAACAACGTTCCGTAAGCCATGGCAGTAAAGTCATTAAGTAAATCAAACTGCACCAACTGCAGTTTCTTTTGCATCGCTGTTACATTGAAAGCCCAATGATTATTTGTCATCGCTACTTCTTCAGCTATTGGACAGGCGAATGATATACATGCAATACCTAATGGCTTTACATTTATACTTTGATAGTAATAAGCAAAAGCATCGTCAAAATTTTCAAAGTCACTACAGCTTAATACAACTATATGTTGTAACTGCACACTGCCTTTTTCAACTAGAGCGAAGCGCGCATTAGTACCACCAATATCACCAACTAGCGCATAGAAACTCAATCTTTATTCTCCACAAGAATGACCCGCCTTCATTAATTTTTAAATATGCAAACATAGTAAACAAATAAAATAGAGAGCAGCACCTTCTATTTACAATATGCTCTTTATTCTTGAGCTAGAATCAATCAACTTTACCAATGCTAAAAAACACTAGCGCCTAATTCTGCACAACAAACTTGAGCGCGCAGTGGTGCGAACAGCTCTCTACCCATACCATGGCTATTGACCGTATTATCTATGCTCGCTTGCTCGCGCAAACTTAACTCTTGCTCAGTTACTTGCAATATCAACTCTCCAGTTATTGCATTGAGACTGATAATATCGCCATTCTGAATTTTACCAATTAGCCCAGCTTCACTCGCTTCTGGCCATAGATGAATAGCTGCAGGTACTTTACCTGACGCTCCTGACATTCGCCCGTCTGTCACAAGGGCAACTCTATAGCCTTTATCCTGTAATGATCCAAGAAAAGGGGTCAACTTATGTAATTCTGGCATACCGTTACATTTAGGCCCTTGAAACCTAACCACTGCAATAAAATCTTTATTTAACAGCCCTTTATTAAAATATTTAGCAATTTCATGTTGATCATCAAACACAATAGCTGGCGCTGTTACTATTTGATGCTCTATATCCACCGCAGATACTTTAATAACCGCTCTGCCTAAATTTCCTTTTAACAGCTTCACGCCACCTTCTGCACTAAAAGGCTGTTCGAAGCTGGATATAACCTGAAGATCTAAACTGGTAGTTGGCCCTTCTTTCCAAACAACTTTATCATTTTCCAAAAAAGGCTCTTTTGTATAGTGCTTTAAACCATCACCCATAATAGTTTTAACATTTTCATGCAAATATCCACCTGCAAGTAACGTTCTAACTAGGTATGAAGTCCCACCAGCGGCTTGAAAATGATTAATATCAGCCTGCCCATTGGGATATATTTTGGTTACCAGTGGAGTAACCGCTGAAAGCTCTGAGAAATCATCCCAATCAACAATAATACCCGCGGCTTTTGCGATCGCTATAATGTGCATAGTATGATTGGTGGATCCCCCTGTCGCGAGCAAAGCTACAATTGCATTAACAATTGAATACTCAGTGACAATTTCGTATAGCGGGGTAAATCCACCATTTTGGCTTGTCAGTTTAATCAACCTGCGACATGCTTCGCTAGTCAGTGCATCACGTAATTGTGTACCAGGGTTTATAAATGAAGAGCCTGGTAGATGCAGCCCCATTAACTCTACGATTAGCTGATTACTATTAGCGGTACCATAAAAGGTACAAGTACCTGCGCTGTGATAGGAATCTGATTCGCATTGAAGTAACGCTGTACGATCCACTTTCCCCTCTGCATAAAGCTGTCTAATGCGTGCTTTTTCGTGATTAGGTAATCCACTAGGCATAGGCCCTGCTGGTACAAAGATAGTCGGTAGGTGACCAAAGCTTAATGCGCCAATCAATAGCCCCGGGACTATTTTATCGCACACACCTAAATATGCCGCACAATCAAACATGTTATGGGAGAGGCCTATAGCACTTGACATCGCTATCACATCGCGACTAAATAAGCTTAGCTCCATGCCTGGCTGCCCTTGCGTCACTCCATCACACATAGCTGGCACGCCACCAGCAAACTGCGCAACAGAGCCCATTTGGTGCGCGGTTTTCTTAAATATTTCTGGATAGAATTGAAATGGCTGATGCGCTGACAACATATCATTGTAAGCAGAAACTATTCCTATATTCACAGCATTCGTCATTTTCAATGCTGATTTATCACTGGCATTGCAAGCTGCGAAACCATGCGCTAAATTACCACAAGACAAGACACCGCGATGCACTCCAGATTCTTCAGCGCGCTGCATTCGACTAACATAGTCACTACGACTAGCTCGACTACGTTCAATAATACGCTGTGTTATTCTGCTTACTTCACTATGCATTCTTTCCACCTATTATTATGCTGGCCCTAAACTCGGCAACTAAATATTAATACTTTACAAAACTGCTGACTATATTCAAAACCTTAGATAAAACCTTCACTATTGAAATCCTAATTACCCAATATTTTGTAACCTACCACATCAGTGCTTCACTATCGCAGAATCATATTCAATAAATCTACTTAGTTCCCATCCAGAGACAGACACCTACTGCAAACGCCTCACGGGATTAACCTGTACTACTAGGGCTAGTAATTTGCAATAAGCAAACGTCCATATCTAGTCATACGCAACTTTAATCATTGATCCACTCTAGCTACAGTTCCGTTTCAGGATGAAGACTACTTAGAATTGATGATATTCTACTACAAAAATTTGCGCTCTAATTTCAAAAAAAACTTTAACTGCCTTTATTTATAACTATATTTACAACAACGCAGTTATAACTTTCTCACTATCTAAAATAGCAATCGACAACAGCCACTTAAACCGCAGCTTATTTATATGAAGCGCTCACCTATGACGACTTAAATATCTAATTACTACTTCACTCGTAAATCAAACTCTATTTAATCACCTCTAGGTAATGTCAACTAACTAGTATTTTTAAATCAAGAACAACAGATCTATTTATGTTGTAATATTACAAGATTAATTACACAAATAGCTACCAAACAACCTAAAAAGGAGTAATATTAAGTAAATTTTTACAATATAGAGGTTTATTATGACTATTCGCGTTGCTATTAATGGTTTTGGAAGAATCGGACGTAATATTTTAAGAGCGCTTTATGAAGGCAACTACAGAGACAACATACAAGTCGTTGCAATAAATGATTTAGGTGCGGCGCAGATGAATGCCCACCTTTTTCAATACGACTCTGTACACGGCCCTTTCAAGGGTGATATCAATCACGACGCTGAATCTTTAACGGTCAACAATGATATTATAGCGATGTTTGCAGAGCGTGAACCCAGGAATTTACCTTGGAAAAAGCTAAACATTGATGTTGTTTACGAGTGCACTGGTTTTTTCACGCACAGAGATCAAGCTCAGGCGCACATTGAAGCAGGCGCGAGTAAGGTTATTATTTCAGCCCCAGGCAAAGAAGTGGATGCTACTGTTGTACATGGTGTTAATGATCAAATTTTACGCGCAGAACATCAAATAATTTCTAATGCTTCATGTACTACAAATTGCTTAGCACCTGTTGCACAAGCCTTAAATGCAAGCGTTGGTATAGAATCTGGTTTAATGACAACTATCCACGCCTATACCAATGATCAGAATCTTTCTGACACTTACCATAGCGATCCCTACAGAGCCCGATCAGCAACACAATCTATGATACCGACAAGCACTGGCGCAGCAGCGGCTGTTGGCTTAGTGCTTCCTGAACTAAAAGGATTAATTGATGGAATGGCGATGCGCGTACCAACCATCAATGTTTCTGTGGTCGACTTTAGTTTTATCGCCAAAAGAGCGACTAGTGCTGAAGAAATCAATCAAATAATGCAGACCGCTAGTCAAGAGAATAGCGTTTTAGGGTTTAATACAGCTCCACTGGTTTCAATTGATTTCAACCATAATCCGCTATCATCTATTTTTGATGCTACGCAAACTAAAGTTTCAGGACGCCAAGTTAAAGTCATGTCGTGGTATGATAACGAATGGGGCTTTTCTAACAGAATGTTAGATAACACATTGTCCCTCATGAATGCACCCGCTCAGTCGTAATAAATCAGAGCTATAAAAGAGAGTTAATTATGTTAAGACACACTAAAATAGTTGCCACACTAGGTCCATCTACAAGCAGCTTTGAAGAAATCGAAGCGATTATATTGGCAGGGGCAAACGTTTTAAGACTTAACTTCTCTCATGGAGAAGCTGATGATCACCGTGAACGCGCTAGAATAATTAGAGAAGTAGCAGTAAAGAACAATGTATTTGTTGCCATTTTAGCCGATCTACAAGGCCCAAAAATTCGTATTGCTCGTTTTAGAGAAAGTAAAATAGAGCTTGTTGAAGGCGCTACTTTCACATTAAACGCTAAACTTGGCTATGAAGATGGTGATCAACATCAAGTTGGAATAGACTATTTAGCGCTAATTACCGACTCAAGTATTGGCGATGTTTTACTACTTGACGATGGCAGAGTTGTGCTTGAAGTTACTAACGTTGCTGCTGATTCTATCACCACAAAAGTAATCACCGCGGGGCCTCTTTCTAACAACAAAGGTATTAACCGCTTAGGCGGTGGGCTTTCAGCAAAAGCACTTACTGACAAAGACAAAGCTGACATAATAGTTGCTGCTGAGATTAATGCCGATTACATTGCTGTCTCTTTCCCTAGAGATGAGCACGATATGCATGAAGCACGTGCTTTGCTAACTGCTGCTGGCTCTAAAGCTGGATTAGTGGCAAAAATTGAACGAGCTGAAACAATTGCTGATGATGCAGTGCTAGATAACATTATCAGAGCCTCTGAGGTTGTCATGGTCGCACGTGGTGACTTAGCAGTTGAAATTGGTGATGCTACCTTAGTTGGCGTGCAAAAACATATCATTCAGCGCACACGCAGCTTAAACAAAGTTGTTATCACTGCGACTCAAATGATGGAATCAATGATTAGCAGCCCGATGCCAACTCGTGCAGAAGTTTCAGATGTAGCGAATGCTGTATTTGATCACACTGATGCTGTAATGCTTTCAGCTGAAACAGCCGCTGGTCAATACCCAGTACAAGCAGTTGAAGCGATGGATAGAATTTGTCGCGGAGCAGAGTCTAGCCGAAATTTAGCTAAATCAGGACACCGCCTTAACGAGCAGTTCGATAATATCGATGAAACCATTGCATTGGCAGCAGTATATACTGCAAACCATTTGGAAGGTGTAAAAGCAATTATCTGTATGACTGAATCCGGAGCAACTCCTAAACAAGCAACCCGCTTGCGTACTACGTTACCTGTTTTTGCGTTATCAGATAACCCAGAAACGCAAACTAAAGTGGCTATGTACCGTAACGTTCACACCATTCCTTTTAGTTCAGCCAGCATGAAAACCAACGAAATTAACCAACGTGCTATTGATGAAGTTGTCAAAACAGGTAGCGCAAAAGAAGGTGATTTAGTAGTTATCACAAAAGGTGATTATGTTGATGCACAAGGTGGCACTAATACACTGAAAATTGTACGTGTTGGAGATGCTATTCAATAGCCTCCTAACTGTACTTACTCAATACTCTTCAGCTTAGAACCGAATACTCAGCAGTTAAGCTGCTGAGTATCTTTATTATTTAAGCTTATCTACATAAGTACTACAGCTCTTGTAAGTACACAGACAATTTCAAGTACATACTAGTCAAAATCACTAGCTTCCTCATCTTCAATCGGGTAACGAGTAGTACGCAAGCTCTGCTTTATCTTATCCAAATGCTGATGAAAGCCTATACCTCTGCGCAATGTCACCCCTGTCGCTAATACATCTAATATAGTTAACTGGGTCAGTCTTGAAGTCATCGGCATATAAATATCTGTATTCTCAACATGCGGAACACTTAACACGATTGATGACACCTTTGCCAATGGGGAATCAGCTAAGGTCAGAGCAATCACTGTGGCACCTGTCGCGGTTGCTAATTGCGCTATTTCCACTAACTCTTTAGTGCGCCCAGTATAAGAAATAATGACAACCACATCGCCGGTATGCGATGCAGCGGCAACCATACGCTGCATTAATACATCGTCATAGGCAATCACTGGCAAATTAAACCTAAAGAATTTATGCTGAGCATCCTTTGCAACGGATCCTGATGCACCTAGCCCAAAAAAAGCGATCTGTTTTGCTTGTAATAAATGATCTACAGCTGTTGAAATAGCAGCAGTATCAACATGTTTTCTAGCAGCGTTTAAAGTCGCTATACTCGATGTAAAAATTTTATCTGTATACTGCTCTGGCGTATCATTTTGCTCAACACTTCTCGTGATGAACATCGAGCCACTAACTAAGCTTTTAGCCAGTTGTATTTTAAAATCAGGAAAACCTTTTGATAGAAAGCTACGACAGAATCGATTTACCGTTGGTTCACTGACCCCAGCAGCCTTAGCCAGTGCTGCGATGCTGAGCTGTGTAACGATGGATGGATTTAATAAAATCGCATCAGCTACTTTACGTTCCGATTTATTTAACTGGTCACGCTTTTCTTTAATTTTTGATAACAACTGAAACTCCGGTATTAATAGCTGAATCCATGATTCAAAACTGACTGAGCACAAACCGCTGACATAAAATTATTAACCTATTACTTAACTTATTAATTAAGCCCTTAGCATCAAAGCACTACTGAAGTAGCAGGTTGTTTCAAACACATCAAACTGATTGCCATTTTGTAGTTATATTACCACACTAGCAATAGTGAATGCTGGGTAAAATAATTCCGGTATTCCCATTAAAACCAGCTATATCTATAACAACACAATTAAAGTGTTTTTTTAAGTTGCTTATAAGCTACACTTTAAAATTAAAGCTCACTATATTTAGTAATATTACACAATTATTTGACGATCATGCATAAAACACTTAAAATTAATCAATTATCTAGTTTAATTACAAGAAAAAGAGTCTCTTATGAAAACACCTATAGCAACAGACATTATTATTTTTGGCGCTTTAGGTGATTTATCACTGCGCAAGCTACTTCCGTCTCTATATGACTTAGAAAGGGATGATTTATTACCCCTTGGCAGCAGGATTATTTGCCTTGCCAGACAGAGTATGGGGCTCAAAGAATACTGCACCCAGATCGCTGATAGCCTAAAACTGCACGTTAAATCAGATAGATACAATCAAGCTACCTTAGATAAGCTGGTAGAGAGAGTTTTATATATAAAATTAGACTTTCGAAACGCGCAAGATTATAAGCCTTTAAAAACGCTGTTAGGGGAGTTCCCCACTCAACAATGCATATTCTATTACGCCACTGCTGCACAGTTTTTCGGTACCATTAGCAAAAACCTACATCAAGTTGATTGTATTAAGCAGAGCTGCAGAGTTGTTCTAGAAAAGCCACTGGGGTTCGACAGAGATTCTTCTGCTGAGATAAATGATCAAGTTGCGCAATATTTTAACGAACAGCAAATCTACAGAATCGATCATTATTTAGGCAAAGAAACAGTGCAAAATTTGCTAGCTCTACGCTTTGCAAACCCTATTTTTGGCACTCAATGGAACCAAAACTACATTTCTCATGTTGAGATCACTATCGCTGAAACCCTTGGTATAGAAGGCCGCTGGAGCTATTTCAACAAAGCAGGACAGATGCGCGACATGGTGCAAAACCATTTACTGCAACTACTATCCCTGGTTGCAATGGATCCACCCGATGACTTGTCTGCAGACAGCATTCGCGATCAAAAAGTTAAAGTTTTAAAACAGTTAAAATCCATTAATTATTCGCAACAAAAAGACTCTGTTGTTTGCGGCCAATACGATAGTGGCAACAATGATGTTGAGCTATTATCTGCTTACAATAATGAGCCTGATGCTCAAGGTACCAGTGATACTGAAACTTTTATCGCTATTCGTGCTGAAATTAGCAATTGGCGTTGGGCAGGCGTTCCCTTTTACTTAAGAACAGGTAAAAGAATGAAGCAAAAGAAAACCGAAATAATCATTCACTTCAAACAACAACCGCATTTCATTTTTGATCCAGAGCAGCGCGACTTGGCCAGCAATAAACTGATCCTGAGTTTACAGCCTAATGAGGGCGTATCTTTACAAGTACAAACTAAATCTCCTGGTATTAATAACGATATTCAAATCCAGCCTACAGTTCTCGATTTGAATTTCAATCAAGAATTTAAAGGAACCCGAACACCTCAAGCTTATGAGCGTTTGTTGTATGAAGTAATCAAAGGCAACCAGTATTTATTTGTTCGTCGAGATGAAATAGAACACGCTTGGACTTGGTGTGACCAAATTATGAGCCACTGGAAATCGAACGATCATATATTGCACAAATACCCTGCTGGAAGCTGGGGGCCTACTGAAGCCGAAATCATCATCCGAAAAGACAACAGACAATGGTATATGGAGGACTAATATGCAGGGAACTAGTAATATTAATTACCTTGAATTTGATCAACTCGCTGATCAAAGCCATTTTTTAGCTCACAAAGTCGCTGATATTTTACAATCGCAAATTACACGAAATGAGCAAGCTTCTCTGGCTGTTTCAGGTGGCAGTACCCCAAAAAAACTTTTTACCCTTCTAAGCCTAATTGATATTGAATGGCAAAAAGTGACAATTACTTTAGTTGATGATCGCTGGTTACCCGCTGATCACAAAGACAGTAACCAACAACTGGTTGCACAAAATCTGTTGCAAAACTACGCTGCTAAAGCGCATTTCATTGGTCTTTATCATTCAGACTTGGCCGCTGATCAAGCAATACCAACTATTAACAGCCATTTTTCAAACGTTGCACTGCCTTTTGATGTCATCTTGCTAGGTATGGGAAATGATGGGCATACTGCTTCTTTGTTTCCTTGCTGCCAACAAATTGATGCAGGACTAGCGACTTCAGATTTATACCTAGCAACACATCCAAACACAGCTGAATACGCAAGAATTAGCTTGAGCGCTGATGCGATAGATCAAGCAAAAAATTTATTCCTACAAATTAAGGGAACTGATAAGCAACGAACATTAAGCACTGCTTTAGCCGGCGATAATGTCCGCGAAATGCCAATTAGACGCTTTTTAAATAATAAAATCACGGTACTTTGGTGCCCTTAGGAGATGTAACATAATGCCAATAGATAGACAAAACGTCTCATTGATTGATAGTTTTTGCACTCAATCGCCGATCATTCCAGTAGTGGCTATAGATTCAGCTACAGATGCAGTCCCTCTAGCAAGAGCTTTATTAGCGGGTGGCATAGCAGTCATTGAAATAACACTTAGAACAAACGCAGCTTTACGAGCAATACAACTAATTGCTCAAGAACTTCCTCAAATGAAAGTTGCTGCGGGTACCATTGTTAATCCTGAACAATATCAGCAAGCTATTGATGCTGGAGCATCCTTAGTTATAAGCCCTGGCATCACACACAACCTATTACTTAAAGGGCAAGATAACCAAGTACCTTTACTACCGGGTATTGGCAGCGCATCAGAACTAATGCAAGCACTTGAATTAGGATACTCTCGGTGTAAGTTTTTCCCTGCTGAGGCTGCGGGCTCGTACCCTATGCTCAAAGCTCTACAAGGCCCTTTTGAGCAAGTAAAGTTTTGCCCGACAGGTGGCATTACTCAAGAAAATGCAAAAAACTTTTTATCTTTAAAAAACGTTATTTGTGTGGGTGGCTCATGGCTTTCGCCTAAAGCGTTAATTGAACAACAAGATTGGGCAGCAATCACTCAAATAGCAAAAGTGAGTTTAAATTGCTGTCATTAAAACTAAAGATTAAATCCCAATTTTTACTGTTACCTCATCCTGCATTGCACTTATCTGAGAGTAAAAATAAACTGATTGCCGGTAAGGCTTAAGTTAATTTTACTATTTTTTTAAGCGAGCCGACAATCACTTTAATTGTCGGCGCTTTTACTAACGTCAAAAACTCTTCTCTATCTAGCTGTAAATATAATTCACTGTGCTTTGAAAGCTATTTTTCTTTAAGGCCAAATTACTTCGAAGGCCATTGCCCGCCAATAAAGTCAGTAATGAGCATTGCTGTTTGCTTAACTTGTTCACCTAATAATTGCACTCTTTGATCATCAATACGCGCCAAAGGACCCGATACAGATATAGCCGCTAAAGGGTAACCTTTTTCATCGTACAAACAAGCTGCAACACACCGCAAACCAATGGCATGCTCTTGATCATCGAGCGCCCATTGCTGTTCTGCTGTTTGAGATAGAATTTGTGTAAGCTCATTTTTACAGGTTACCGTCCAAGGGGTAATGCTTTGCAAAGTTAATTGTGCCACTTGCTGATCACGCTCAACTTGCGGCAGTGCCGCCATAATCGCTTTACCAACTCCAGAAGCATGTAAAGGCGAGCAACTACCTAACGGAACCATCATGCGCATCATTTCACTGCATTGCTGTTGTGCAATGATCAATGCCTGCCCATTTTGTAAAATTGATAGATTTGAGGTTTCACCTACCTCAGCCACTAACTTCTGCATAAAAGACTCTGACTGTCTAACAAAGTCGCGGCTCGCTAAAAAAGCGTTACCTATTTTAAAACCTGTAGTGCCGATAAACCATAGCTCTTGCGAAGGCTCTCTTCTTACAAATCCCTGCCCTTCTAAGGTATTAAGCAATCGGTGTGTAGTAGATGCGGGCAACTCTAATTGTTCAGCTAGATCTGTGAGTAAAATGCCTGATTGCGCGTCTGCTATTTTTTCTAATAGCGCTAAACCACGATACAACGACTGAACTTGACCGCTGTTCTTTTTGTTTATAACTGGGCGACCTGGGCGTGCTTTAGTTTTTTGAATCAAAATATAAACTACTTAATTAAACAATTAAAATGCTAATTTAACACTTAGAAAAAGCTGTGGATAGCGCTAAAGTTTGGCAGTATCTTTCTGAACATAAATCATTCTATAAACAGAGCTTTACTGCCTAAAAAAGCCGCAACTCAATGCACAACAAATTGAACATTTAGATAGCACTGACTAGTTAAACCCGAGAGTACATCTAAGTATTTATTGGTAATGCAGTAGTGTTTTTTCTCTGTCCCAACACAAAATTAGTCGTTGCTGCTCTAACAATGCTTAAACGCAGTAGTTTCTTTAAGAGTATGTTTTCTATTTCAGCAATGCTGCTCGCGACTATTTTCAAAAAGAAATCGTAATCACCTGATACCGAATAACACTCCGTTATATTTTGATTATTAGCAATAAAACTCTCAAACTCGACTATTTCTGCATCTGAGTAAGAGTTAAGAGACACACTCACTAACGCCATGACATCTAAAGAGATTGCCTTTCGATTAATAATAGCCACATAGCGCTCCACAATCTCTTCAGTTTCGAGTTTCTTTAAACGTCGTAAACAAGGCGCAGAAGTTAGGTTTACTTTATCTGCAAGCTCTTGATTCGTCATACGGCCATTTTCTTGCAATAACGCCAACATCGCCAAATCGGTTTTATCTAATACACTCGCTTCTTTCATACTTCTCCTTTACAGCCTTCTTACATAGCTAATCTAATGCTTAGTTTAATCTCAAATCTCATTACAATTTGCACCGTTATGTAGCTATTCACTTACAAAGTGGCTCTCTATAAATTATTATTTTATATAGACCTTATTAATAATAAAATATTAATGCTCAAATATGCATTTATTTGATATTTAATTTCAATTATAGCGAATTATTTAAAATAAATAACAAGATAATTTCAATACTTTTTTTGTATCATTTATTGACTGCTACTATAACAATAAGGGCTCCAATGAAACTTGATACGCTAACCACTACTGACTCTGTAATCGACTGGCACAGAACCAGCGAACTGTTACTTCTTTCGCGCGCGATAGATGACATAGAAGAAACAGAACTAGTCCCTGAAAAATTAGTTTTTAATCAGTTTTCCGCTCGTGGTCATGATTTTGCGCAAATTCTGTTAGGCCTTATGATGAACCATCCTAAAGACGCAGCAACAGGTTATTATCGCTCTCGGCCATTTGTTTTATCATTAGGTTTAGATTTAGAAGATGCAGTTGCAGCTCCCATGGCTAAATCAGGTAGCTATAGTAATGGTCGTGATATAGGTGTCGTTTGTAATTATCCAAACACCAAAGAACAAGGCGCCATGTTGTTTCCTATGTGTGGCGGTGTTGGCGCTCAATACAGCCCTATTTCAGGCTGGGCTCAGTCTATTGTTTATCATCGTGATGAGTTACAAGACAGCTGCTATCAAGGCGCTATTGGCCTCTCCATGGGGGGCGATTCTTCTATGTCCACCAGCGGTTTCTGGGCAGCTTTAAATATCAGCACCACCAATAACTTACCTCACTTATTTTACATTGAAGATAACGGTTACGGCATTTCAGTTCCTCAATCTGTACAAACCCCTGGCGGCGATCAAGTTGCAAATTTAGCAGCTTATAAAAACTTACTTATTATTGATGGTGATGGTACAGATCCCTACACCACTCCTGATCTAATTGCTCAGGCAGTTTCTCATGTTCGCGATGGAAATGGTTGCTGTTTATTACGCTTGAAAGTACCTAGGTTATGCGGCCATACTTTCCAAGATACACAAACCTATAAACCTGCGCATTTAATTGCTGAAGATCAAAAAAACGACCCATTACCTAAACTCAAAGCATTCTTATCTGCCAAAAACATTATCAACCCTCAGCAGTGGCAACAATTAATCGACAAAACTATGCAAAGTGTTCAGCTTGCCGTTGCTAATGCAAAGCTGCGAAGTGAGCCCAACCCCGCATCTCTTACTGATTTTGTTTTTGCCCAAACGAACCAGCCCCAATTACGCGGTGGTTTACACGGCTCAAAACATACATTTCCAGTACATTCATTACAACCGAAACCTGCAGGCCCTCGACAGAACATGCAGACTGCAATTCGAAAAACTTTAGATTTTGAACTTAAAACCAACCCGAAAGTGTTGGTTTTTGGCGAGGACGTAGGCGCAAAAGGTGGCGTTCACGGAGCCACTTTAGACTTACATAGTAAATACGGCCAAAACCGCGTCTTTGATACTAGCCTTTCAGAAGAGGGAATTATTGGCCGCTCAATTGGCTTAGCACTATCAGGTTTGATGCCCGTTCCTGAAATTCAGTTTAGGAAATATGCAGAACCCGCCGCTGAGCAAATATCTGATACCGGCATTATGCGCTGGAGAACCAATAATCAATTTGCCGCACCTATGGTCATTAGAATGCCCGGAGGCTATGCAAGAAGAGGCGATCCATGGCACTCGATGAGCGATGAAGTTGAATGGGTACACAAAGTTGGTTGGCAAGTTGCAATGCCCTCTAATGCTGAAGATGCTGTAGGCTTATTGCGCTTTGCACTTCGTGATAATAATCCTACTATCTTCTTTGAGCATCGCGCTCTTCTCGACAATCCTTGGTCAAGGCGCCCTTACCCTGGTGATGATTTTGTAATTGAGTTTGGGGCCGCTAAAACACTTATTCAAGGAGACAAATTAACTATCGTTACTTGGGGTGCAATGGTAGAGCGCTGTGAAATAGCGGCTCAACAATATACCAATGATATTGAGTTGATTGACTTACGAACTTTAATGCCTTGGGATAAAGAAGCGGTGCTAACTTCTGTGACTAAAACAGGTAAATGCCTAATTGTTCACGAAGATAACAAAACAGCTGGCTTTGGAGCAGAAATAGCGGCGTGCCTCAGTGACGAGTTGTTTTTTGAACTCGACGCCCCTATCAAACGCTTAGCTTCTCCTGATATCCCAAGTGCTCACAATATACATTTGTTAGAACGCGCTTTGCCAAGCGTCGACAGTATTGGTGCACAAATTAGCGAATTACTTGCTTGTTAATAACACAGTGTTTAACAAATATTACCCTTAATTCATTTTCAGCTAAACCTTTTATCAGACTAAGAGCTGAAATGAATTAAGCCTGTTTTATTACTCATTAAAATAAGCCAGTAATACATTTTTGACAACAGCTATAACAACACTCATTTATCATCAAATGATTACAACAGGATTAAACATGCAAAACACTACCAATATCATACTTGAAGCAGAGCAACTAGAAGGCACGCAAGCGACTGTTTCGAATTGGCTTGTAAGTGTCGGTGATAAAGTATCAATAGATCAGCCAATTGTTGAACTAGAAACAGATAAAGTCGCTATTGAAGTTACATCTACACTAACGGGTGTTGTACAAAGTATCGACACCCAAGTAGCTGAAAAAGTAGCTCCCGGAGACCTACTCGCTACAATTTCGCCTCTAGCACTTATAGCCTCAAAAGAAAATTCTAACCAGAAAACTACTCAAGATATCCCATTATCCAAACAAGCTAAAGCGCTTCACGATACTCAGCTAGATACACTTTTACTTGCTCACAATGATGACACTTCAAAGCGCCACTTGCTTGGCCCTGCTGTTAAAAAGCTACTTACTGAGTACACCATTTGCGCCGATGAAGTTACAGGGACAGGTCTTAATGGAAGAATTAGCAAAAAGGATGTTCAACAACACATCACTTCGCGAACAGCACTAAGCTCCAAAACTCCCAATAGTGAAGTAAGCCAGCCTTTGTCCGCTAAGTCCGAATCAACTTTTATTCCTCACACCCCAATGAGAAACTCAATTGCTAAGCACATGGTCGAAAGCCTTTTAGAAACATCACCGCATGTTACTAGTGTCTTTGAAATGGATTTAACTACGATCATAGCGCACAGGCAAGCACGTAAACTGGGCTATCAAGATGCAGCAGTTAATCTTACTTTTAGTGCCTATTTTTTAGCCGCTAGCGCTCTTGCGATGAAAGAAGTACCGCAAATCAACAGCCAGTTTCATGATAACGGATTAGAGGTTTTTAAAGCTGTGCACATAGGCGTTGGTACTGCTCTTGAAGATAGCGGATTAGTAGTACCTGTTGTTAGAGATGTTGAACAACTCAGTTTATTTCAAATCGCAACGTCATTAACGCAGCAAACACAAAAAGCCAGAGCGAGAAAGCTAACAGCCAGTGATATGCAAGGGGCTACATTTACTATTTCAAACTATGGAGTAAGCGGCAGTTTATTGGCAACACCTATTATCATTAGCCAGCCACAAGTTGCCATTTTAGGAGTAGGTAAAATGCAAAAAAGAGTGGTTGTAAGAACAGTAGATGGCATTGATACGATGCTTATAAAACCTATGTGCTATGTTTCATTATCCATAGATCATCGCGCGCTTGATGCTTATCAAACAAATAAGTTTTTAACGAAGTTTGTAGACATTATCGAAAACTGGGGAGCTGCTTAGCTTTTCACTGAAAGAAGATTTTTCAGGTGTGATCTAGATATCTGGCAAGAAGGCTATTGAATTAATATTCAATAGCCTTTCAACAACCACTGCCATGAGAACTACTTTGTACCGAAGATTTTATCCCCAGCATCACCAAGACCTGGAATAATATAACCCTGCTCGTTTAAATGACTATCTACTGCTGCTGTATATAAATCAACATCAGGATGCGCTGCTTGCACTTTCGCAATCCCCTCAGGCGCAGCCACTAACACTAGCGCTTTAATGCTTTTGCAGCCTGCTTTTTTTAGCATATCAATGGTAGCTATCATCGAACCCCCTGTCGCTAACATAGGGTCAACAATTAGAGCTAAGCGCTCATCTATATCATGAGCTAACTTTTCAAAATACGGAACAGGTTCTAACGTTTCTTCATCACGATATAAACCCACTACAGATATTTTTGCGCTCGGCACTAGCTCTAGCACTCCATCTAACATCCCCAAACCCGCTCTAAGAATCGGCACTGCTGTTATTTTTTTACCTTTAATGCGCTCAGCGTTGATTTCACCGCACCAACCTTCAAGCTTGTATTCTTCTAGCTCTAAATCTTTGGTCGCTTCATATGTAAGCAGGCAACCCACTTCCCCAGCTAACTGACGAAAGCTTCGCGTGCTAATTGTGGCAGATCTCATCAAACCTATTTTATGTTGAATTAGTGGGTGTTTAATTTCATGTACGCTCATTGCTACTCTCTCTTTTCGTCGCTGTTTTTTCAAATTTAAAACAGCATTTAATCTATAGTTCTTTCAATTGCAACACTTTCAAATAATAACAAGAAACTAGCTATTTATATAATAACTCAGTGTTTTCAGTGTCATCAAAAATCGCACTCTTAGTAAACTCATTAACCTTGAGTCAGTAATTTTCTTAAATCAATGATGGCAGCATTAGCACGAGTAATATACGAAGACATTACTAGTGAATGGTTAGCCCAAAGCCCAAATTCAGAGCCATTTAAAATGAGTGGACTCCAAATAAAGCCTTGTGTAGATTCCAGCTCGCGGATGATTTGCAGTAAACTAATTCGAGCGTTTTTCTTTTCTAATACCGATGCAAAATCCTGATCGATAGCTTTTAATAAGTGAATCAATGCCCAAGCAGATCCTCTAGCCTCATAAAAAACGTCATCAATTTTATGCCAAGGCGTTTTTACTTCTAGCACTTTGCTGCTCTGCGTAGACTGCACTGCTTCTGCATCTCCTGCTAAGTCGGTATTTATACGTCGCTGGCCAACACTCGCACTTAAGCGTTGCGATAAGCTACCTAAACGCGTACTAACATTACCCAACCAATTACTCAAATTATCAGCACGTGTATAAAATTGAGCATCTTGCACAGCAGGGTCTTGTAATCTTTGGCGGTAAGTTTGTAAGTATTCTATCGCTTTCGTATACTCACCTTCCGTGGATGGAAACAACCAACTATCATTGTTAAAATTCAATCGAGGCTCTGCATTACTTAAATCAACATCTTCAGTAGATTGCGATTGTGAACGGCTAAAATCTTTGCGCATTGATCTTGCCATATCTCTAGCTTGGACTAACACACCAAACTCCCAACGCGGCATATTATCCATCCAAACACCTGGTAAGGTTTTGTCATTACTGAGGTAACCACCCGGTTTGTTCATTAAGGTCTCAGATATTTGAATAAGAGCATCTATACTCTTTAAACCGGGCACCTTAACTGCCCTTTCTTGCTCTACATTTACAGATAAATCAATAACCGGCGTATTACTCCAATATATGGCAAGCCCCAATGAAATCACTATATAAAGAACTATGGTAGAAATCAGTATTTTTACAATTTTACTTAACTGCAAAGCACTTCCCATACTATCCCAAAACCCAAACCAAACTCGCTGCAAATAATCCAAAATTTTTTTCCTTTTAGTAAACGATTAACCTTTAGGCTGTTTATTCGTTAAACGGCTATTAGCTCGCGTTAAGTTTTCACTTTCCATCATTTTAATTAAACCTTTTACACGCCTTTTATAAGCAAGCATCGAGTTTCGATCAACACCAATCGCAACTGGCACTTTACTGCCCATGGCGTTAATCGGCTTTTGATTTACGTGAAATTCATAGTGTAAATGAGCGCCTGTTGAAGCTCCAGTATTGCCACTAAGTGCTATTCTTTGTCCTCGTTTAATACGTTGTCCCTTAGTCACTAATGACTTACTCAAATGTAAAAAACGGGTACGATATTTATAACTATGTTGTATTTCAATATAAAGACCTGCGTATTTATGCCTAACGACTCTTTTCACAACACCATCACCAGGAGAATATACTGAAGTTCCTGTAGGTACAGCAAAATCGGTACCATTATGTGGCCTTATTAACTTCGTAATAGGGTGCCTACGACGAGGGTTAAAGTTTGAAGAAATTCGATAGTTAGCTTTCAAAGGATATCGAGTAAAAGCTTTTTCTAATCCTTCCCCCTTACTGTCAAAATAATTACCTTTGTAAGCAAACGCAGAGTAAACTTTATTACGATTAAAAAAGCGCACACCTTCAATTTTAGTGTTACCCGTCGCTTTATCTCCCACATATTGACTTGAGAGTATAATTTGAAACTTGTCACCTGCCTTAGTGCTACGAGCAAAATCGATTTTCGATTTCAACAACCGACCTATCACTGAAACGTCATTTGCAGGTAAACCAAGAGCAACTGCAGATTGGTAAAAACTACTACGGCTTTTCACTTCTCCAACAATACGCTGTTGTTGCCACTTGCCATCTAGTATCGTTTCCTTGTATTCAAAGCCATCGCCTTTGCGCTTAAACACAACTTGATGCTCTACGCCTAAATACTGCTCCATCCTATTAAGCTGCACACCGTTAGCACCAAAGTCATCTTCATTTCCGCTCAACCAAAATCGATATACATCTCCCTCAATAATAGTATCTAAAGAAAGTACGTTCTTATCAGCCTCAAGAATTTTAGTCATTGTGTAAGACATGTTAAATAATGAAAACACTTCACCTAAAGTATCTCCATTCGACACAACCCACTCATAATCAGGAATATCTATCTTTTTATTCTTTATTGGCTCTAATGCGACATATTCAGGATCACTAAGTTGCGAGAACTGTAATCGAGTCACATTTTCTTGCTCACCAAAGTCAGGAACGATGATAAGAATCAGGCAAATCAGGGATAAAAAAACAATCATCTTTCGATGAATTTTTGGCAACTTGTTCAACAACTGCACTAAGTTGAATAACTTTTGTTTAATAAAGTTCAGCATCTAACTATTTATATTTCCCTATCTAAAACTACTAGGTGTTTAACAGCATAATTCTATCGGCTAAGATTTTGCCAGCTCTTGGCGCATTTTTTCTATGGTTAACGCATAATTATCGGTATTAAAAATGGCAGACCCTGCTACAAAAGTATCTGCACCGGCAGCAGCTACTTCGGCAATATTGTCTAAGGTAACGCCACCATCCACTTCAAGGCGAATATCATAACCTGACGCATCAATTATTTTTCTAACTTGAGCTAACTTATTTAAGGTGTTTGGAATAAATTTTTGCCCACCGAATCCAGGGTTAACTGACATCAACAATATCATATCAAGTTTGGACATCACGTGCTCTAAATAGTGCAATGGTGTCGCTGGATTAAAGACTAGACCTGCTTTACAACCACCATCTTTAATCATTTGTAATGAACGATCTATATGCTCGGATGCTTCAGGATGAAAAGTAATATAACTAGCTCCTGCGTCAATAAATTGCTCGATCATACTATCAACTGGTTTAACCATTAAATGCACATCGATAGGCGCTTTAATGCCATATTTTCGCAAAGCACTACATACCATTGGCCCTATGGTGAGATTCGGCACGTAATGATTATCCATCACATCAAAATGGACAATATCAGCCCCTGATGCGAGTACGTTTTCTACTTCTTCTCCCAGTCTAGCAAAATCAGCAGCCAATATAGAAGGTGCTATCTTAAAATCTCTCATGAATACGCCTTAATTTTTGATTCAAATTTATGCTTCACATTGTATCTAAATGGCTCCCGTATTAATATCCTTAGACTTTTAAAATTTCAGTGAAAATTATTTTTTATGAAAAAAATTGCGTTAGTTACCTATATTTTTGCTCTACTTATAAACACCACCTTTGCCGCCGATGATAAAGAAGCAGCTACACAAGATAATACAACAGAACCTAACAGTGAAGGATCAGCTTTAGAAACCCAGGAAGAGGTTAGAGTGATGCCTAATCCATTAAAAGAACAACAACAAGATTTAGCCGCTGCGTTAACCAACTCCCTGACCGAAGTTATTAAACTAAGCGCTTTAGAAGAAGATTTCGATATTTATTATCTTTCAGCTGATGAAAAAGAACCTATCGGTAGTATTTTATTTTTCCCGGATGAAAGAACCCATTCAGATTGGCCTATTAATTTAAATCCATTAAGAATCGGTTTAACTCGGCATAAGTGGCAAACAGCGGTCATCACATTACCTAGCACCAAACTAATTCCTATTCCAGACAGAGCTGAGTATTCAGCTAAAACTGAGGGTACTGAAGATGCAACCGCTGAAGCTTCTTCAGCAGAGCAGGCGGCTTCAACTAAAGAAGATAAAACTGAAGAAACTACAATAGATTCAATTTCTGACACAGCTGAAGACATAAACAATATGGCTGACTTATCATTGGCTAGAGCAAAAGTAACAGCACAAATGCTCAAGGAAAAATCAGAAATACTCGTTATTGCAGGAATAGGGCAAGGAGCAACATGGGCGACAGCTTTCGCCTTGTCCCTAAGCGAAGCTGATTTAGAGAATAGCCGTTTACTATTAATCAACCCACAGCAATCAGCAGACATCAGTGCTGGTAAACTAAGAGAAATGATCAGCCAGCTAAAAGTTAATACGTTTGATATTTACTCTGCGCAAAAAAAATTTAACAAACATATAAATGCGGCACTTGCGCGTAAACGAGCAGCTAATCAATCAGAGGTCGAAGAGTATTTGCAAGTAAAAGCCCCACACAGAGCTTGGAGTTCACAAGGAAATGAATGGTTGTTTCGTAAAGTACTCGGCTTATTAAAAGTAAATATTGAGCAAAAGATCGAAGCAGACAAAGAACAGCAGAAAAAACCTAAAACCAAAGAAAAAATGAATCAAAAACCTGGAAGTACAACTTAAGCCCGTTTATGAGCATAACATTATTTCTAAGATAAGCTTTCGTGCTAACCAGTGAGCAAAAGCGGAAAGTTCTTAAATTTCTAGCTTGTCCATAGGGCTATGCACTAGTAATGACTCACATTAACTAGTGCTAGGAGGATGTCAGACTTAACACTAATCTACTTTTTCTCGCTACGATCGGCCAAGCCCGACAGACTACTAGGTAAACTATTACAGGCTTCTTCGTTTATCGAGATTCCTGTTTACATTTACGAGGGCTTGAATGATTGCTTGCTATTACTTTCGAGCTGTTTTGACAATATCGTAAGCCGCTTGAATCTCTTGAGTCTTTTCTTTCGCCAGCTGCATCATTTCAGCAGGAAGCCCTTTTGCCACCAGCTTATCCGGATGGTGCTGACTCATTAAGCGACGATAAGCCTTTTTTAGCTCTGCTTCCGTCGCCTCAGGCGTAACCCCTAGCACTTTATAAGCTTCTGCTATGCTAGTTTGAGAATTTTCTGCCCCCTGAAATGATTGCTGCGCTTGCATTCGCTGCAGCAGTTGATTCATCTCTTCTTGTGACATTTTCAAAAAGGTACAAACTTGCTGAATAACTTGCAATTCACTTTGAGAAACTTCGCCATCAGCCATCGCAGCTTGCAGCTGAATTTCCAAAAACATCACTTTAACTGCACTGCGCCTTTGAATTAGTAGACTTAAGGGGCGTAGTATTTTAGATAAATCATAATCAGATTCTTTTCCCTCTGCAAAATACCCCATTGCCTGACGCTTTTTTTCATCGTTAAGGCGCATTCTAACCATGACATTGCGAGCAAATTCTATTTCATGCTCTGTCACCCTACCGTCAGCTTTAGCCACTTTCCCCATCACAATAAAGGTAGCTTTAAAAAACAAAGCTTGAGGGGATCCTTCACCTAGCAATTTATTAAACAACCAACGATTAAGAAAAAACCCAACAGCTGCACCGAACACCATACCGACGAGATTGCCGGTCCATAAGCCTATTACGCCACCAATAATTATGCCTGTTCTAAAGCGCTTAATGCTCTGCATTACTTGTCGATTCATTATTACCACTTATCCTAAACTGTTAACCTATATTGCAATGAGTGGTTACTCCACTCACTTGAAAGCTATTACATATTCTGTTTTGCGCAATTGCGATTAATTGCCGGTATTTAACTCTGAAGCTTGTAATTCTCGCTGCCAAGCACTCGCCAATTTCAAACGCTCTAGAGTACCTACATCAAACCAATTATTCGAGAGTAATTCAGCGCTAATCATACCTTTTGCTGCATACTCGGCGAATAACACCGCCAAACTAAATATACCAGCATTACAGTCAGCAAATAATTGAGGTGTTAATACGCTTATACCAGAAAAAGTGTAACTTTCAGAGCCTTTGGTCTGTTTTGACATTAATATTCCATCAATACCTAAGCAAAAATCCCCTTCCTTATGCTGAGCTGGGTTTTTCACTAAATATAAATGCGCCAGAGTATCCATTTCTTTAATTATGTTGGCATAGTCAAAATCGGTCATAACATCCGCATTTATTACCAAAAATGGGCTATTATCGCAACTTAAATCATTTAACGCTGCAAGCACTCCACCTCCTGTTTCCAATGCCTGCTCTTCTCGATAAATAGTGATCGATAAGCTTCCTTCATACTGATTATTTAAGTACTCTTCTAACTGATCAGCTAACCATGAGATATTAATCACAACGTCTGTAAAACCAGCTTGCTGCAAATTATCAAGGTGGTATTCAATTAGCGGCTTATTTAGAATTCTTACCAAAGGTTTCGGTGTTTTTTCTGTCAGCTCTTTTAATCGACTACCTCTGCCTGCCGCTAAAATCATCGCCTTCATGATAGGTACCAGCACTGTTTTTGTAGCTCGGGCTGCACTGTGTCTTTTAGCCAGATATGAAACTCTGCGAACTCAGTATATTTAACAGTCACTCCAAGAACGTAGTTGAATACCCTTGGTAAATGCTTTAAATAACTACTTTTCTCATCCTCCACACCTAAACGAATAAATAAACCTAGTACTTTCAGGTGCCTTTGCATGCCAATGAGATCAAACCACTTAATAAATTGCTGTTTATCGATATGCTTATCTAATAAGCTAGATGTGTTTAACCGTTTAAGATAGACACTAATCAAGCAATCTACTTGTTCTGGCTCTAAAGTAATGTAGCAATCTTTAAGTAGTGAGACTAAATCGTAAGCCAGTGGCCCTTTAACTGCATCTTGAAAATCAATAACAGCAATTTTCCCACCTGCTAACAACAAATTACGACTATGAAAATCTCTATGCATTGTTACTTGAGGCTGTTCTAAAGCATTTTCTATCAGCACTTCATAAGTTGTAAGCAAAGATGGAGGAGCAGCTAAATCAAGTTGATATTGCACTAGCCAAGTATCGAACAGAGTCATTTCTCTGAGTAAAAAAGGCCGATCAAAACTGGGCAAATAAGCATTAGGGGTTTGTTGAATTAATTGTAATTGATCGAGTGCTAGCTCATACAAATCATCTTTATAATGATTTGCTACAACATCATACAAATGTTGCTCTCCGAAATCCTCAATCAACATAAGCCCCAACTGGGATTCAACTTGATAAACTTCTGGCACTTTAACGGTGAATTCTGCCCAATGTCTGGCTATATTAACAAACACTGCGTTATCAATTTTCTGTACTGGGCTTGCCACGACAATCATACTTGCAGAAGGTAAGTTCAATCTAAAGTAACATCTACAACTAGCATCACCTTGTAATGGCAGAAGGCTCCAAGGCTCTTCAAAGGCCACTTTGTTACTGTTAATTAAATATTCTATCCATTTTCGAACTTTAAGAAGTTGTTGCATTTTCTATTGTTTTCCACAAATACTGTAATTCATACGGTTAATGTTTTATTATCCCCCTGCAACGCAATTCTGAGAAAGCTGTTTTAGCAGTTTATATCCCATTCTACTATTTAGAGATTTAAACATGTATATATTTGATGGATCGAATTTAATTAATTTTATTAATCATGTACATTGACTAATGATTCATTCATCAAAACACACGTTTCTAATTTTACTACGGCTGGACTTCAATCAATGTTATTAAAGAAATACCCCCAGCAAAAGTTGAGCTATGCAATTTTAACGATTATTTTAGCCAACATTCAGGCAACAGCTTATGCTGATCCAGCATGGAAATGTAAAAGAATCAATCAAGCTTGGAACTGCACTGCTCCTGAAATAACGGCGACTATTGCAACTAACACCTCTGTAAGCGATGACAGTACAAGCAGCTCAAATAGCACTATTAGCACCTCGAATCCAAGCCAAGTAAATACTGACATTTCGCGTAGAAACAGCAATTTGGATAGCAATGATTTAGATACAAACATCCAACATAATTCGAGTGGCCAAGCAGTCCCTAAACAGCAATTTACTGAACCTGACACAAAAAAAACAGCTAAACCTGTATCTGAGCCTCCAGCGATGACTGCCGATACACAAAGAGATCAATTACTGCTTGATACTGAGGTGGCACGCTCCGAGCAACAAAATATCCAAGAGCAAACTGATATTGACAATAAAATGTTAGATTGGTATCCATATACTGATGGTGATCCAAACCAGCAAGGAGTTTGTAAAGGCCGTTACATCTCTCCTATTATTGGTAATGAAGACATCAATCAAGAATTACCCAGTTTGCAGACTGTGTTTGTTAGCGCTGATCAAACAGATACTGTACTCGGAAAAAGTTCAACATTAAGAGGTAATGTAGATTTAAAACAAGGCAGCAGAAGTTTGCATAGCCCTCTCGCCAAACTTAACCAAGAAACAGGAGTTTTCAGTTTAGAGGAAGGTGTAACATATCGCCAAACTGGGTTATTGATTACAGGATCTAAAGCAAAAGGTAATATAAATGAAGAAGGTACACAGCTCACTAACGCTAAATATGTCTTACATGAAAGCAGCGTTAGAGGCGATGCCGAAGTTATTACCCGTAAAACTGCGCAAGTTATCAACATTGAACAAGGCAGTTTTACGTTTTGCCCGCCAGGTGATGAAAGCTGGAAAATTTCGGCCTCTGAAATAAACTTAGATACACAATCAGGTTTAGGTCGAGCAAGCCATGCTAAGCTTACTATTTTAGGAACACCCGTTTTCTATTTCCCAGTGCTATACTTTCCAATAGATGACAGAAGACAAAGCGGTTTTTTATATCCTAATGTGAAATTTTCAAGCAATGACAGCAGAGTTTCTATCCCATATTACTTTAACATTGCTCCCAATATTGACGACACTTTAACGCCCACTTTGTTTACCAAGAGCGGTTTATTAATTGAAAATGAGCTTCGCTACTTAAACGCTAACAGTTTAAATAGAATTAGCACCGGTTTTCAAAAGAAAAGCAGTGAAAGCCCAGATGATCGCTGGGCAATTGGCGCTAATCACGAAGGTCAATACGGTCATTTTACGACTGTAATTGATTACACTAAAATTAGTGATGATGATTACTTTACTGACTTAGGCACCAATTTAGATGTAGGGTCAGATGATGATAGCCACCTAAACCAAACAGCTAAAGTGTCATTTCAAGCTGATACTTGGGAAAGCTCTTTATTATTACAAAAATATCAAACTATTGACCAATCTACTAAGCCCTATCAACGACTACCTGAATTCAGAATATCAGGTACTCCGAATGATAACTTAGAGAACATTAGCTTTAACTATCGCGCTGTCTTTACTAGGTTCGACAGAGATAAAACAGGATTAGTAGGTGCGGATAGAGTCACTGGTGATCGTTTGATTTTAAACCCAAGCATTACCGCTGAAATGCATAAAACCTGGGGTTATATAAAACCAACAGCCACTTTATGGAACTCTAGATACAGTTTAAACGATCAAGTAGCTGGCACAGCTAGTGACCAAAGTGTCACTGTACCTATTTTAGAACTTGATTCTGGATTATATTTCGATAGAGATTTTAGCTTCCAAGGAACAGCTTACACCCAAACGTTAGAACCAAGATTATATGCGCTTTATGTGCCGTTTAAAGATCAATCTCAGCTCCCTGACTTTGATACTTCTGAGTTAACCTTTACCTATGATTCGCTATTTCGTAATAATAGATTTAGTGGTGATGACAGATTTGGCGATGCCAAACAGATTTCACTAGGCTTAACATCTAGAGCCATTTCAGATCAAGGACGAGAGATTATTTCTGCAAGCCTTGGCCATGCTTTTTATTTTAATGACAGAAAAGTACGCATAGATCCTGAATCATTGCCGCTCGAAGAAGATACCTCCGATTTTGCTACTGCTATAACTTGGCGACCAAACACTCGCGTTCGCGCTTTGTTTGATGCCGCTTTTGATGCTGGTAGCTTAAACAATTCGGAAATGACGTTCGATTTAAAATATGAAGAAGATATAAACCATGTGATCGGGCTTAGACACCGCTTTACTAGAGGCACTCGAAAACAAACCACTTTCTCTTACCTATGGCCGATGAGCAGTAATTGGTCAACTTTAGGATTACTACAGTATGACTGGAGGACTCGAGAGACGATCGATATTGCAGCAGGGATAGAATATCAAAGTTGCTGTTGGAAAACGCGCCTTGTCATCAGGGATGAGCTATTAACCACTCTAGAGCGAGAAAGATCTATTGCTCTACAAATTTCATTAAAAGGTCTAGGCGGTATTGGATCAAGCCCGACCCAAGAACTTAGAGATAAAATAAAAGGTTATGAAAATCGTGAATATTATAATGCAAACAACTAGTTCGTTAAAAAAAACATTCAGAAGAATTTTACTTTGTTCAGGTATCATATTTCTCACTCAAGCTTCATTTGCCGCTCCACTTGATAGAATCATCGCTATTGTTAATGATGAGGTACTCCTTGAATCCAACTTCATTAGTAACCTCGATAGAGCAATGAAGCAAATACAACAACAAGGTGCAAAATTACCTAACAAGAAAGCACTTCAGTCTCAAATCATAGAGCAAATGATATCACGTACTATCATGTTAAAAATGGCTCGACAACAAGGCATTAAAGTAACAGACAGGCAACTAAACGCTGCAATCACTTCAATTGCACAAAATAACGGTATGAGCCTTACTAATTTTAGGCAAGCGCTCATCGACCAAGGGCAAAATTACATTGAAACTCGCGAGCAAATTCGTAAAGACATTTTGATTCGCCAGCTGCAAGAAAGTAATATTAGCCAACGTATTCAAATATCAGCCAGAGAAATACAAAACTTTTTACGCTCTCAGGCAAGCAAGTCAAATGCAGATGTTTTAATCAGTGATATTGTTGTCTCAATTACTAGCCCAATGACACCATCAAATATAAAAGAAGCGAGAGGCAAAGCTAATAATATTTACCAAAAACTAATTTCTGGAGCTAAGTTTTCAAACATTGCCATTAGCAGCTCAAGTGCTGCAAATGCACTTAATGGCGGTGATATGGGATGGCGAAAAACAGCCGAACTACCTTCTTCTTTAGTGGATGCTATAGCGACTTTAAGCCCAGGAGAATTTAGTAAACCGACTCGAACACCTACCGGTTTTCACATTCTCTTGTTACGTGACACCAGAAACGGTGATAAACCAGTAACTATCGAAAAAACCAAAGTTAGACACATTTTAATAGCACCCAGCGAAGTAACCTCAAAGTCTCAGGCGAAACGCACGGCCGCGCAGCTTTACCAACGCTTACTTAAGAACAAGAACGATTTTGAAGTTATAGCGGAAGAATATAGTAATGATCCAGGCAGCAGCTCTCAAGGCGGTAATTTAGGCTGGACTGAAAATGGCCAAATGGTTCCTGAATTCGAACGTGTTATGAAAGATACTCAAAAAAATCAAATTAGTTTACCCTTCGAAAGTCGTTTTGGTTGGCACATACTAGAAGTAATGGATAGAAAAACTGAAAATGTAAACAACTTAGCTCAAGAAAACCAAGCACGTGATATTCTAGGAAAACGTAAGTTTAACGAAGAAAAAGACAACTGGTTACGCGAAATACGTGCTAATGCTTATGTAGAATTCAAATAAGCACTGCTAGGTTCTTAAAGAGTAAACCAGCGGCTTATCTAAACTAGCCAAAGCTAATAATAAAAATTACTTTGGTTAGTTTACTGTGCTGTTTAGCACCAATAATCAAAGTAATTAATGCTCTCAATCTAACTTCCCTCAAGCTAATACTTCTACTTTATAGTACAGCCTAGTACAGATCGTATATAATCAGCCCTTACAAAATTTATCATTCGAGTTAATATGACCGACATCAAACGAATCGCAATCACAAGTGGCGAACCTGCAGGGGTAGGGCCAGAATTAGTCGTTAAAATTTCGCAATACGATTATCCTGATCAACTCGTTATAATTGCTGATCCGGTATTATTAGCCCACACTGCAAAAAACTTATCATTGCCTTTAGAAGTAATTATTTTTGATGACAACATATTAACACCCTCAAGAAAAGGCCAAGTTTATGTCTATCCTGTTGAATTAGCTGAAACATCTATTGCCGGTACGTTAAATCAAAGTAACTCTCAATATGTTATAAACACTCTGCAGCTAGCATGCGATGGATGCTTAACTGGAAAGTTCCATGCCATGGTAACTCCTCCGGTACATAAAGGTATTATAAACCAGGCAGGTATACCTTTTTCTGGCCATACTGAATTTCTACAACAACAAACCCAATCATCTGAAGTCGTGATGATGCTTGCCACTGAGCACTTGAGAGTTGCTTTAGTAACCACGCACTTAGCTTTAAATAAAGTAAGTAGCGCAATTACCAAAAGTAAGTTACGCAATATTATTGATATCCTGTACTCAGATTTGCAACATGTGTTCGCAATTAATAAACCAAAGATACTGGTTTGTGGCTTAAACCCACACGCTGGCGAAAATGGCCACATGGGGATGGAAGAAATAAATACAATTATTCCTGTTCTAGCAGAATACCAAGCCCAAGGCTTAGATTTAATAGGCCCACTTCCAGCAGATACATTATTTACTGATAAGTATTTAAAAACATGTGATGCCGTACTCGCCATGTACCACGACCAAGGATTACCTGTGCTTAAATATTCAGGCTTTGGTAAGGCTGTTAATATCACATTAGGACTACCAATAATTCGCACATCTGTAGACCATGGAACCGCACTCGATATTGCAGGTACAGGGCAAGCTGATACAGGAAGCTTAGAAGTAGCAATCGGATATGCAACAAAACTGGCTCACCAATGCCAACAACAAACGAAAGGTTAAAAAATATATGAGCCGCCAGAACAGCAACAACGCTGGACACAAAGCACGTAAACGCTTTGGACAAAACTTCTTACAAGATCAAGGAGTAATTAGACGAATAATTCGCGGCGTTAGCCCTAGAACAACAGACCACATGGTTGAAATAGGTCCAGGCTTGGGCGCATTAACCGAAGTAATACTCGACGAGGCCGGTGCATTAGATGCAATTGAACTAGATAGAGATTTACTACCAATACTAAGAGCTAAGTTTTTCAACTACGAAGAAAAATTTCGTATTTTTGAAGCTGATGCCATGAAATTCGATTTCAGCTCATTACAACAAGATGATCGACCTTTACGTATTATAGGTAATTTACCATACAATATATCAACCCAGCTTATTTTCCACCTACTACAACATACTACCTGCGTGCAAGACATGCACTTCATGCTACAAAAGGAAGTCGTTGATCGCTTGGCTGCAAAACCTGGGGATAAGTTATATGGCCGCTTGGGTATAATGGCGCAGTACTATTGTGAAATTGAGCCATTGTTTATTGTCCCACCCGAAGCATTTGATCCAATACCCAAAGTTGATTCTGCTATAGTGCGCTTAATGCCTTATAAGAATAAGCCGTTGGTCGCTAAAGATTTACCGACATTACAAAAAATAGTTAAAATATCGTTCAGTATGCGTCGCAAAACGCTCCGCAATAATTTAAAAAACACCGTTACTGGCGAACAATTAGAAGCTTTAAATATTGATCCGACGCGCAGACCCGAAACATTATCTCTTGCTGAGTTCATATGCATTGCCGATTTTGTGCACACAAATATAACCCTATTACCTAGTGCGACTCCATAACATGCAAAACAACACTCAGGACACTACTCTAACCAATGCGTTAGAAAAATTTATTGATATTACAGTAGAATCAAAATTTGAGGCAGCTCAATCAGACAGTGATGCTAAACGTTTTGTTTTTTCCTATCAAGTAACCATTAAAAACAGCGCCGACTACAATATCCAGTTACTTTCTCGTCATTGGATTGTGACTGACGGCAATCAAAAGCAACAAGAAATCCAAGGAGAAGGTGTTATTGGTGAGCAGCCAACTATTGCTCCTCATAGCAGCTATCAATATAATTCCGGTGCTGTTTTAGAAACGGATGTAGGTAGCATGTACGGTCACTATGATATGGTCACACAAGAAGGCAGCCAATTTAAAGCTGAAATTGCCGCTTTTACGCTAGCTAAACCTAACGCACTTCATTAAAAAACAGCACAGAGGATAAATATTGGCAACTTATGCGATTGGTGATGTTCAAGGTTGTTATCATGAACTTCTAGCCTTGTTAAAAAAATGCAACTATCAAGCTGGCGATCAACTATGGTTCGTTGGTGATTTAGTCAATCGCGGCCCTAACTCTTTAGAAACATTAAGGTTTATTAAAGAATTAGGAAACAATGCCAAAGTTGTTTTAGGTAATCACGATTTACATTTACTAGCGATTTATTTTGCCAAAGCGAGGCTTAAGAAATCTGATACCCTACAAGAAATACTTCAAGCAACTGATTGTGATGATTTAATGTGGTGGTTAAAATCGCAACCACTACTTCATCACGATATTAACCTCAATGCCATAATGACGCACGCCGGAATCCCAGCTAACTGGAGCTTAAAACAAGCTATTTGCAGATCTAGCGAAGTAAGTAAAGCATTACAAGGGGATAACTTTGTAGAGTATTTCCACAAAATGTATGGAAATACTCCTAATCAATGGCATGATTCTCTAGAAGGGATCGACCGCTTGCGATGTATAACAAACTACTTAACCCGCATGCGGTTTTGTCATTACGACCATAGCTTAGAGCTAAGTCAAAAAGGTGATATTGGCAGCCAATCAAAAGAGCTTCTCCCTTGGTTTGATTTACACCCTAACAATCAACCTCAGTCTCAACCTTTAATTTTGTTCGGCCATTGGGCTTCATTAATGGGTAAAACTTCTCATGAGAATATTATTGCACTTGATACTGGATGTGTTTGGGGGGAGAGAATGACAGCTATTTGTATTGAAACCCGTAAGATATATAGCACTCCAAGTTTGCTAAGAAAATGAACTTGTAAACTAAACTTTGCTTAGTTTTTAACTCATAAGAATTAACTAATTTACAGAAACTCTTTAATCTATAAGGTGAAAAATGTCAGATTTTCAATGCATTAATTGCGAAGAAGCTCAAAAATTATTATCACAAGGCGCTATTTTATTAGATATCCGCGATCAAGACAGCTTCCATCAAGGGCATCCTAGCCAGGCAAAAAACCTCAACAACGATAACATACAAGCGCTACTGCAACCACTAGCCAAAGATCATAATATCTTAGTGCTATGCTATCACGGTATCAGCAGCAAAAGCGCAGCTCAATTTATACACTCTCAAGGCTACACAAACACAGCCAGTATTGATGGCGGATTCAGCGCTTGGCAAGCACTTTTTCCAGATGATATTCATCAAGGCATATAAGCACAATAAACCTAAACTAAAGAAAAGCTTATATTAAGTTAAAATAACTCGATGCTATATTTTAAACACGTATTGAAATGATCTTAATCTTAGTTTAAAAACTTACTTTGGTTAATACGTGCTTACTCTTATCAAACTTTTCCCATAAAGCAGCATAAGTTTCCCCACTATGCGGCTCTTTTAACTGTGCCGCTATTTCAGCCAATGGCGCTAAAACAAAACTATGCATAACGACACAAACACTGGGGATATTAGTATTACCAAATTTGCCTTTGAAATCACCAAACAAAATAAGATCCAAATCGATGCAAACTTTTTGGTCAAGCTTACTAAAGACTGTTCTGCCTAGCTGCTTCTCAATAGACTTTAAATTTGAAATAAGCTCTTTACCTGTCAAAGCAGTAGTAAAAGCGACCACTAAATTAAGATAGTCGCCCCCTTTATTTTCAAGCGATAAATTTTTGTAAACACTTGATACCTCAAGCTTACCAAATGCTTTCTCTAAAGCTGCCAATGCTTTTACTATATTAGTGTGTCCATTATAGTTACTGCCTATTGCTACAAACACTTGCGTCATTCAATTTACCCGTAACAATATTAAATTCAATCTTTTGCATTCCAATAAAAAACGCTCAAGCGATAGCTGGTCTATCTCCACGCTCTATCAAGACACCTACTTCGCTAGCAGCTTCGATCGCTGTTGGCTTCCCTACACGCAAACGCACCCAAGATAACGAGAATTCAGTACGCAATAATTGAGCTATTTCTTCAGCCATTGTTTCAACTAACAAGAACTCACTTTTGCTCACGAACTCCACCAATCTATCCGCAACACTTTTATAACTAACGGTACTGTCAATATCCTCACCTGCCGCAGCTAGGCGTATATCAACAGCCATATCAACATCTAAACTAACAGTTTGCTTGATTTCACGCTCCCAATCAAAGATCCCAATAACAGTTTCAATTTTAAGTTGACGAATGTAAACGATATCCATACTTTCAATTTCCAAATTATAATTTATTTATATTCTCTATCTGTACAAAACACTAATCGTAATTTGCACAAAACTAGAGCCTTTACGGAACAACCCGCCGCATTAAAGGAAAGCAGCGTCAAAATTAAAGTGCAGGCAATTCATTCATTGGCCAGCGAGGTCTCGCTAAAATAGTCAGATCGCTACTTTGGCCTGCCATTAAGCGCTGGGCGCCTGCAAACGCAATCATGGCTCCATTATCTGTACAAAACTCAGGCCTCGCATAAAACAACACTGCCCTTTCCTTCTCTACCATTGCTTGTAATCTTTCTCTAAGCCTAGCATTAGCACTAACTCCGCCTGCGATAACTAAACGTTTGAATTTAGTATGCTGCAAAGCTCGTTTGCATTTTATCGCAAGTGTTTCAGCAACAGCCTCTTCAAAAGCTGCAGCAATATCAGCCTTGGTTTGGTCGTTTAAACCGTCGGTGTTTTTAAACTTATTCACTGTATTTAAGGTAAAGGTTTTTAAACCTGAAAAGCTCATATCCATTCCAGGCCTATCTGTCATAGGCCTTGGGAACCGAAAACGCTGCCTATCGGCACTTAATGCAAGCTTAGCTATCAACGGCCCGCCGGGGTAATCAAGCCCTAGCATTTTCGCCGCTTTATCAAAGGCTTCACCCGCAGCATCATCTAATGATTCACCTAATAGCTGATATTGACCTATTCCTTTAACTTCAACTAATTGGGTATGCCCACCACTAACTAAAAGAGCAACAAAAGGAAACTCAGGTGATACATCCTCTAACATAGGCGCTAGTAAATGCCCTTCCATATGATGCACACCAATTGCAGGAACACCCCAAGCAAAAGCAATTGCTCTTGCAGTCGCAGCCCCCACCATAAGTGCACCAATTAAGCCTGGTCCTGCGGTAAAAGCGATCGCATCAATCTGCTGTTGCTGCGTGTCCGACTCCTTTAACACTTGACGAATTAAAGGAATCAGTCTTTTAATATGATCTCTAGAAGCCAGCTCAGGTACTACTCCACCGTATTCGGCGTGCATTGCAACTTGAGAATACAAGGCATCCCCAAGAAGCCCTTGATCAGTATCGTAAACAGCAACACCTGTTTCATCACAAGAAGTCTCAACACCTAGTACTCGCATAACATTTACCCAATAGCAATTAATCGAAATTGCGCCATATTATCCACTATAAACTGGATAGTTTCACTATTAGATAAACTAAAAAACGCTGTAGGATTTACCTATACATAAATTCGAGATCAAGAAACTACAAATGCGCAAAATCCCATGAATTCAGCGCACAGCAACAGGTTCTAATTCTTAATGATTGTGCAGGTCAACTAAACTAAACTAAATCAATCAATTCAGCGAAATACACCAACAATTAATTCTTTGTATTTTGACATACAAATACTATCGCTGTAGAATACGCGCTCAATCTTTTTCGAGCACTTCTGGTGCTTGCTTTAATAGTAGGTTTAGCAACTAAGTTCAAACTTGTACTATTAAAACTATCTATCGAAAAAAAGGTTGAATCCCATTAATTTAATTGAGGTTTAATAATATGCCTGCAGTAAGAGTAAAAGATAACGAGCCGTTTGACGTCGCATTACGTCGTTTTAAGCGTTCATGTGAAAAAGCTGGTGTTTTAGCTGAAGTACGTCGTCGTGAATTTTACGAAAAGCCTACATCAGTTCGTAAGCGCCAAGCAGCTGCTGCCGTAAAACGTCATGCAAAGAAAGTATCACGTGAAATCTCTCGCAGAGTTCGTTTATACTAATTTAATCATCACTCAAAACACCAATATTCATTATTAGACCAATGTTTATTTAATTAGTGTTTTATATTGATTAATAACATCTTCCATTTTAGAAAATCACTGAAATGAAAGATCGCGAAGTATCATGCACTTAGCTACACCGGCGATAGGTCAAATTACACCTCCATACAGTAATGTATAAAGCTGACACGAAAATACCATACGGGCAAAACCTATTATGGATCATTATCGGTAAAGTTTAGGTGAAATTTAAACGCATCATAACTGATTGCGTATAGAGCTGGATGATACATGAGTAATCAGCGTTTTAGAAAAATAGCTTTATAGCGCAAAGATTAACTCACGCAATATTTAAAAGCGAACCGCACTGATCTGGCGGACACTGAGCAGCAAGAACAGGAGGTGATTAAAACCACTTGCCGCACCGCTTACCGATAATGAAATATCAGCCATAATCAACAAGGCTATCACCCAAAGATAGACATCTAGCATGATGGACATGGGAAATCTGATGGCACTTGCGAAGCCGCAACCACAAGGTCGCGCTCATATGGCTTTTGCATCCAAACTTATCAAACAAAACCTAAAAACTCTCTCACGTAAAACTCTCTATATTTCAACTGCACTTCAATTGCATACCAACACAAATGCGATAGCCAAACATCGGTTTCACATTTTTCGTGAGTTTCCTCCATCTCATGCTAAAATAGTCTTTTGTTTATTATAAAATGCTTTACCCAATCCTTTACAGCTTTACACACGAGAAATAAATGGCCAACAAAATCCCACAATCATTCATAGATGACTTACTGGCCAGAACCGATATTGTTGACATCATTGACAGCAGCGTTAATTTAAAAAAAGCCGGTAAAAACTATAGCGGCCTCTGTCCTTTCCACAAAGAGAAATCCCCTTCTTTTTCTGTAAACCCCGATAAGCAATTTTACTACTGCTTTGGCTGTGGCGCAGGTGGCAATGCGATAACTTTCATCACCGAATACGAAAACTTGCCATTTCCACAAGCCGTTGAAGACCTAGCTAAAAGAGCTGGAATCGAAATCCCTAAAGACACTTCAAACCAAAGAAACAACGAACACTTATACCAAGCTCAGTTCAAAATCCTAGATTTGACGGCCGCTTTTTATCAAGCTCAGCTAAAAAACAACCCCTCTAAACAAACCGCTATTAATTACCTTCAAAGCAGAGGGCTAGATGGCAATATAGCCAAACAATTTGGCATAGGCTTCGCTCCTGCTGGGTGGGACAATTTAATCAAAGGTGTAGGTTTTACGGACACGGATGTCTCGCATCTAGAACGTAGTGGCATGCTCATCAGGCACGAACAAAAAGACAGCTTATATGACAGGTTTCGTGAGCGTATAATGTTTCCCATCCGAGATATGCGCGGACGTGTCATTGCATTTGGAGGGCGCATCTTAGGCGATGGGAAGCCAAAATATTTAAACTCCCCTGAAACAGACACCTTCCAAAAGGGCAGAGAACTTTACGGACTGTACGAGGCAAGAAAAGCCAACAGAAAACTGGAGAAAGTCATCATTGTGGAAGGCTACATGGATGTTGTGAGCCTAGCCCAATATAACATTAACTATAGCGTAGCTACTTTGGGCACCGCTACCAGCCTTCACCATATCGAAAGACTATACAAGATAGTACCTGAGATCATTTTTTGTTTTGACGGTGACAACGCTGGCTTGAAAGCAGCTAAAAGAGCACTTGAAACACTAATGCCCGTTATAAAAGACGGACAACAAGCGAAGTTTCTATTTCTGCCAGACGGAGAAGACCCAGACACTCTCGTTAGACAAAAAGGGAAGGAGCACTTTGAAGAATTAATTAAAAACGCCACTCCCATGTCTGAATACTTTTTCAGCTCTCTTTCAGATAACATAGATATGGATTCAATTGACGGCAGAGCACTGTTTAGCAGCCAAGCACTGCCTCTCATTCAACATATGCAACCAAGCCTTTTACAGCAAATGATGAGAGATCGAATCAGCGAACTAACTGGGCTATCTATAAACCAGCTGACCAGCAGCAACCACTTACATGATAACTTTCAACAAGATAACAACTACTCTTCTGAATACTCACACCCAACAGAATATGCAATTCAAAAAAAATCATTTAAGCAACGCCCAAATTTCAACCTCAAACCAACCTTCTCTCGCAATCAAAGAAGAACCGCGCAAATATCACTTGTAAACAGAACTATCTCACTACTATTACACAACCCCAATTTAATCTCGCAAGTTTCCGCTATACCTGACTTAGGCCTAATAGAAGAAGATAATGCCGATATATTAGCAATGCTGGTAGATTATTGGACCAAATACCCTAACGCAAGTATTGGCCAGATGCTTATCGACTGGCAAGACACTCCACAATACTCAAGCAAGCTACTAGTCATAAGCGAAATATCTAGATTAAACCCCTGCCCCGACGAGAACTTCCAACAGCTTTTTCTAGACAGCTGGGAAAAGCTCAAAGAAAGAAAGGGAGACCTTGCATATCGAAACATAAAAAATCAACAATCGTCTTTAAAAAGCAATCTCAGCAACTCTGTAAAACAACAAGCCAAGCAATATTTAGATGAGATTGCAGCTCAACATAAAAAACACACTAACCACAAAATTTAAATCAACTCACTAATAGAGTCACTTAACAGCTCACCTAATGCACTGTTCAAAATACAATCAAACTCAGCTAAAGTCACTCCATATAAAGCATAAAAAACAACAAAGAAAACTCAGTACACCTTGAAAAACCAGTTATAAAACCTATATAAGAACTATGTTTAATAATTATGAACGATATTTATCGAAAAAATACTTGTTTGCTCAATATGCAAGTAATCTAGATTTCCTTATTTATTCGAACAGGCTACTTTTATCTACTAACCAGAAAAGACTCATCACAAATACATAATCACTCAATACTCGTCTTTTATGACTTAGTTTAGTAATATTTATAAATTATTAAGAACATATATTAAATAGAGCATATAACAGTAACTAGACTAGACACTTATCACTAGTAATGTTTACTACGCAGCGTTATAATTGCGCGCTAATTTTTCTAATCGTTTTATGGATCGCAGGGCTATTATGTCAGATACTTCGCAGCAGCAATCTCGTCTTAAGGAATTAATCGCTAAAGGCAAGGAACAAGGCTATTTAACTTACTCCGAAGTCAATGATCATTTGCCAGAAGATATCGCAGATCCTGAACAGGTCGAAGATATCATTCGAATGATCAATGATATGGGCATTACCGTATCAGAAGTTGCACCTGACGCTGAAACATTGCTCATGAAAGAAGGCGATTCTTCACAAGATGCCGACGACGATGACGTTGCCGCGCTTGCGGCTGTCGAATCTGACGCAGGAAGAACTACTGACCCAGTACGTATGTATATGCGCGAGATGGGGACTGTGGAACTTCTATCTCGCGAAGGCGAAATAGTCATCGCCAAAAGAATTGAAGAAGGCATTCGTGAAGTAATGTCGGCACTTTCTGCTTTTCCAAGCTCTGTTGAAATCATTCTTGAAGCCTATCATAGAATTACCGAAGATGAAGGACGACTCAGCGATATCTTCAGTGGCTATATAGACCCAGATAGCCCAGATCCTGTTGCACCAGTTATAGTCGAACCGAAAATTGTCGTGGAAAACAAAGAAGGCGATGATAATAGCGACGATGATGATGAAGACGAAAAAGAACGCGGACCTGATCCTGAGGAAGCCAAAATTCGCTTTGGCAACATACAGCTTCGCTTAGATGAATACTATAATGCCGTTGAAAAGCATGGCAACCAAAGCTTACAAGCTGAAAAAGCACAAATAGAGCTAAGTCTGGTTTTCTCTCCCGTTAAACTTTCGCCTCGTTTTTACGAAAGATTAGTTAGCAGAGTTAGAGAGTATATTGGCAGAATTCGTACTCAAGAACGTAACATTATGCGTATTTGCACGCAGCGCTGCAAAATATCACGCAAAGAATTTATTAAAACATTCCCAGGCAATGAAACTAATCAAGATTGGTTCCAAAGCTTGATAGATAAAAACACCGAGCATTCGCAAGCACTTGCAACCCACTTGCCTGATTTGCAACGAGCACAGCGCCGCTTAAAACAGCTTCAACAAGAAACTGGTATTGAGCTATCCGAACTTAAAGAAATAAATAGACGCATGTCTATCGGTGAAGCAAGAGCTCGTAGAGCCAAGAAGGAAATGGTTGAAGCTAATTTACGATTAGTTATTTCGATCGCAAAGAAATACACCAATCGCGGGTTACAGTTCTTAGATCTTATACAAGAAGGTAACATTGGCTTAATGAAGGCGGTTGACAAATTTGAATACAGAAGAGGATATAAGTTTTCTACTTATGCCACTTGGTGGATTCGACAAGCAATTACTCGCTCAATCGCTGACCAAGCGCGTACCATTCGTATTCCTGTACATATGATTGAAACGATTAACAAACTTAATCGTATTTCAAGACAGATGCTACAGGAAATGGGCAGAGAGCCAACGCCAGAAGAGCTCTCCGAGAGAATGGAAATACCTGAAGATAAAATCCGTAAGGTACTCAAAATAGCCAAAGAGCCAATTTCAATGGAAACCCCTATCGGCGATGACGAAGACTCTAGCCTAGGCGATTTCATTGAAGATGTTAATCATTCTTCTCCAGTCGACTCAGCTACGGGCGAAGGCCTATGCGAAGCAACTAAAGAAGTGCTAGCGGGCTTGACCGCAAGAGAAGCAAAAGTACTTAGAATGCGCTTTGGTATCGATATGAATACCGACCATACTTTAGAAGAAGTAGGTAAGCAGTTTGATGTTACACGCGAACGTATTCGCCAAATTGAAGCTAAAGCTTTAAGAAAACTGCGCCATCCTAGCCGCTCTGACCACTTACGCAGCTTTTTAGACGAGTAATTAAAAAAAGTTAAATTCTCTATTGCGCCATCACTCATTGCTATGTATGATGGCGCTCTCTTGATTAAGACAGCTTTCAAAGTATAAATATTTGACAGTAAGTCGTTATAAATTATTGAGATAGCCTTAATTTATTTCAATTAATAGTTAAGCACCCATAACTCGATTGGTTAGAGTAACGGATTCATAATCCGTTTGGCGAAAGTTTTATGGATTCGAATGCCAATATGACATTCAAAAATATTTTTACACAAAGAAATACAATGCCTCTTTAACTCAGTTGGTTAGAGTGCCCGACTCATAATCGGTCTGTCGTAAGTTCGAGTCTTACAAGAGGCACCACCTTCCCTTACAGATATCCATTTCTAATTCAAAACAGCACCCTTTCAGTAAATCAGCTTATTCGAATATTATAATCCAT
The DNA here is from genome assembly GCA_036960485.1 of Oceanospirillaceae bacterium. Lineage (GTDB taxonomy): Bacteria > Pseudomonadota > Gammaproteobacteria > Pseudomonadales > Balneatricaceae > Rs1. The sequence continues at coordinate 89,163 of JBALXS010000001.1, read as the reverse complement.
AGCTAGATTTTATTTACCATAAATTAGTGCATACAACTTTATTCTATATATTTAATCAAAGCGACTGTCATATGGATAAATAACCTGATTAATAAAGCTTTGACATTAAAAATCAGAGCTAGATTAGGGACCAACTGCTCTAAACTAACAACCCCTAACCCATGCTCTCTTATCTAACATATAACAACGCAAACCCATTCACACTTACTAAATAATTGGATTTATCTAATTATATGCGTACCCATTGAAAACTTCTAAAGCTGCTTCTAAATAGAAAGTTAAATATCAAAAATACCGCTGCACTAAATTCAGTAGATTAGCAGTAGAGTCGTCATGCTCTGCATGCTTCAAATCATTAATACGCGCCGACAACTTCTTGCCTAACTGCACACCCCACTGATCAAATGAATTTACATTCCAAATGACACCTTGTACAAATACTTTATGCTCATAAACAGCAATCAGTGCTCCCAGCGTTTTCGGCGATAGCTTATCTATTAATAGTACATTTGAAGGCCTATTGCCAGGACAGTTATTAAAGTTTGATTGGCTATCATCTTTGCTGCCCAACATAAAGGCTTCGGCTTGAGCCAACATATTAGTGAGCAGAGATTTATTATGCTCAGGAGTCTCTAAAGGTTGCTCAAGGGTAGCTATAAAATCTACCGGCACAATATTACTTCCCTGGTGAAGCGATTGGAAAAAGGCATGTTGGCCATTTGAACCAGTTTGCCCCCATACAATAGGGCTAGTATTATACGACACCTTCTCACCTAGTCTATTGATTGTTTTACCATTGCTTTCCATATCTAATTGCTGCAAAAAGCCAGGTAAGTCACGCAAAACTTCGTTATAAGGTATTACGGCATGGCTTTGCGCTCCTTGAAAATTAATATTCCAAATTCCCACCAAGGCCAACAAGACAGGTAAGTTTTCAGCTGTAGGCGCCTCTAAAAAATGCTGGTCAATTTCATGAGCACCCTCGAGTAATTGCACAAAATTCTCATAACCCAAACTCAAAACTATTGGCAATCCTATACTCGACCAAAGAGAATACCGTCCACCTATCCAATCCCAAAACTCAAACACATTCTCTGTCGCAATACCGAACTCATTGGCTGCTTTGCTGTTAGCGGTAACTGCTACAAAGTGTTGTTTAATATCAGTGCTTTCAGCGTTGCTATTTGCAAGAAACCACTTTTTAACGCTATGTGCATTAAGCATTGTCTCCTGAGTACCGAAAGATTTACTAGAGATGATAAACAAGGTTTGGGCTGGATCTAATCCTTGCAGGATATCTTGATGATGAGCGCCATCGACACTCGACACAAAAAACAATTTCATATCTGGTATTTTAAAAGCAGCAAGTGCATTGCATACTAATTTTGGCCCCAAATCTGACCCACCGATACCAATATTAACTACATTTGTAATTTTTTTCCCACTAAAGCCAAGCCATTCTCCTTTATGTATCGCTTCACTAAAACACTTCAAACGCTCTAGGGCAGCCGATATTTTAGGCATCACATCACGCTCATCAACCATTACTGGCTGCTGGCTGCGGTTTCTCAAGGCGGTATGCAAAACAGCTCTTTCTTCACTTAGATTGATCCTACAACCGGCATACATCTGCGCTCTTCTTTCATGCAAGGGCGAACTGTCAGCAAGTTTGAGAAGCTGTGCAAATACGTCTGTTGAAATCTTATTCTTTGAATAATCGAGCAATACTCCGGACTTTTTTATACTCATTTCGGAAAATCTAAATGGTTGTTTAGAAAAATATTCAACGATTCGATCATTTTTGTTTTGTATTGCTAATTTTTCAAGAGCCAGCCAAGCCGGTGTTTTATCGGGACTATACATTTGAGCATCCATATTCAATAAGATAAAAAGCATTATAGCTACGCATGATTAAACATGCAGTATTTCTAAGTTATTATTACCACCTTTTAATAAACCAATTTGCTTTACTCAACATAGTTCTGCCACTATCTAGATGCAGAAATAACAGCATAAGGCTCAACCAATAATTAACCCCAACGTCAGTTTATATCAGGAAATTAGTAAAACCATGCTAGTTTAGATTATAATAAAATAGATACACTTTCATTGTTAGGTGACACATGCAAAAGATAGCTGACTGATGACCTCAAAATATAGCCGCTTAGATCGCTTTATAAGCAAAAAGACCAACATTAAACGTAAAGATATCCGTTTAATTCTCGCTCAAAAGCGAATAATCATAAACGCTGCAATTGCTACTGATTTACAGCAAATAATTGGTCCTTTTGACAAAGTAGTATTTGATTCTGAAACTTTACAGGAACAGTCAGCACAGTATTTTATGCTGCATAAACCTGTCGGTGTTGTTTGCGCTAATCATGATAAAATACATAAAACTGTATTTGATTTATTGAACCCTATTAATGATTCACAATTGCATATTGTAGGCAGGTTAGATCTAAATACTTCAGGCCTAGTGCTAATCACTAATGATGGCAAGTGGTCAAAATCAATAACCTCACCTCTGAACAAAGTTACAAAAGAGTACCAAGTGGAACTTAAAAATGTCCTGAATAATGACTACATACCTGCTTTTGAAAAAGGCATGTATTTCGAATTTGAAGATTTAACAACGCAGCCAGCAAAGCTGAAGATAACAGGAGAGAGAAACGCCACTTTGACTTTAACAGAAGGTCGCTACCATCAAGTTAAGCGCATGTTTGGTCGTTTTAGAAACCCTGTGCTTAAGTTACACAGAAGCGCTATAGGAAAGCTTGAGCTATGCAATACACTTGAACCTGGTCAGCACCGGCCACTTAGTAGTAGCGAATTACAATTACTCTTGGACTAGATAAATAACTAATATTTTTATTATTAACTGCGCAGCTATTACTTCACAATCCTTAAACCTTCTAAGAACTCTGAAATAATACATACAGCATCTTCCATAGCAGTGTATTGCTTAGATTTACCTAAAACTCGAATACCTTGAACCTGTAACAATAAAAAATGGCTGATTTTATCGATATTTTTCGAACTACTTATTTCATTAGTTTGTTGCGCGTTTTTTAGCACATTAGTAAAACTTGCAAGTACCAATGAATACAATCGTTGCCCAGCTTGGCTAACATCATGATCTATTAAAGATAACTCTAAAATTGCATTTTGTACAAAACAACCGCTTGTCTGGTGGTACTGCATTTTTGAGAAATCAGTGAAGTAACTTTCTAACTCAGCAAGACCAGAATCTGCAGCATTTAACCTTTCAAGCGCTGGAATAGAGTAATTATCTATATAGTAATTAAGTGATAACAAATATAAGCTCTTTTTATCACCAAAAGTACTATATAAGCTAAATCTGTTAATACCTAAGTATTCAACTAAATCATTTAGAGAGGTGTCTGCGTACCCTTTTTTCCAAAACAACTCAACTGCGCGGGTTAATACTTGGCCTGGATCAAAATTTTTTTTACGTGACATTTTCAAGCTACTTCAAAGTTAAAATAATTAATCAGAGTTAAAATAATTATAACTTTTTTCTCGAAGCTTTACATTAGTAAATGAGTGATAACCATCACGCTAGTATTTATCTTAATATTTTTTGATTTACAGCAATGGGTAAATTCTAATCAACAAACAACTAAAATCTAACTCCTTTAATTAAAACCGCTAGGGCTAGATTTTGAGCTATTTGCTTTTATTAAAATTAGTCTTTAAGTAGCCCAGGCCAGTTTTGATCAGCTTTTATAATAAAGCCAGGAATATCTTTTTTCCATTTATTTTGAATCTCTTTATCGTAATTGAGATACAGTTTTCCATCAATTATATTCCAACGTAATGGATCTCCAGAAGCTCTATCATTTTTCGCAGCGACAGCCCATGCACAAAACCCACCATATTGCGGTTCATACTTGGTAGGGTTTGCCTTAAATTTTGCTAAATTTTCTGCAGAAGAGAATAACCAATTTACTTTTTTATAACTTGTGGAAAATTTCTTCTTACCTTTTACAGGCTTGCCCTGCGTAAAATAAGCAACTGTATCATAGCCACTTACTGCATTAGAGCTGAATAGACTAGTATAAATAGCATCACCTGCAAAGGCCGTAGATGACCACAGTAGAACTAACATCGATAGAATTTTAAACATATATTTTCCTCTCATCACTCAGATCGTTTACTATTTTAAAAACATTGAATAGCAGCATCCATAGCTCACTAGTATCATTATTTATTACCTTAATATACGGCAACCCTTAAGATTAGATTCACTTATCTACAAACTTATCCATTTATTAGTCATCAAGCTAAGCAGCTATTTATTATTACATTTAGCTGCTTAGTCTATCGTTCATAAGAGTAAAGTCGTTATACTTAATCATCACGCTTATATTCTGTAGGAATTTCTATATCGCGTTGGTTAGGTAAAATTGGCTTTTGGGCTGCGTTTTGTTTGAAACGCTTTAATTGAAAGACATAAGCTAGTACTTGCGCGACCGCTTTGAATAACCCTGTCGGCACTTCATCACCTATTTCTGTACTGTAATAAAGCGCTCTTGCTAATGGAGGGGACATCAATATTGGCACGTCATGCTCTTTAGCGACTTCTCGTATTTTTAAGGCAACAAAATCAGAACCCTTAGCAACAATTATTGGCGCGTTTCGATGATTGTCTTCATATTTTAATGCTACCGAGTAATGCGTTGGGTTAGTTATAACAACATCAGCTTGTGGCACATCTTTCATCATTTGCCGTTGGGATATTTCGTGCTGCATCTGCCTGATTCGCCCTTTCACCTCAGGCTTACCTTCAGTATTTTTCATTTCATCTTTGACTTCTTGCAAGGTCATTTTTAGTTTTTCTGCCGATTCATATAGCACATACGGGACATCAAGTAATGAAATGGCGATTAAACTTAAACTAATAATTAGAAATGCCCAGCCAATTAGGTTAATGGCACTAGACATTCCAGAAAAAACATCCATTTTACCAAGTGAATAAAGCTCTTGCTGTACGGTACTAAGAAAATATAACGCCAATGCGGTCACTATTACAAACTTACCTAAAGCTTTTGAGAGTTCTACTAAAGATTTTAATGAAAACATTCGTTTTATGCCGGCTATCGGATCCATACGGCTACCTTTAGGTGCTAAAGCTTTACCACTGAAATTCCACCCTCCTAAGCTGATAGGCCCCACAAAAGCAGCTACAAATGTAACTAGCATGAATACTATTATTGCCCACAAAGCATCTATTGCTGAAGATCCAAAATTAATAAACAAATACTTTGTATCAAACGCTTCCTCACGACTCAAAGTAAAACTAGCACTCATCATCTGAGCCAAATCACTGATTGCCTGTGCACCAAATGCTAATACAGAAGCGGCTGAAACCATCAATAACACTGTGGTATTCAGTTCCTTTGATCGGGGAATATCGCCTTTTTCACGAGCTTCCTTCAATCGTTTGGGGGTGGGGTCTTCTGTTTTCTCTTGACCGCTATCTTCTGCCATTATTCCTCAATATATCTAGAAACACGAACCCTAAAAACTTATTTATAACCAGCAAGCGAAAAACGCTTATTGCGCGACAAGCACTTGGCCTGCAAAAGTTAATGCATACTCACTAAAGCGTTCAAATTGATTTAGAAAACCTGAAAATGTCATCCAAGTTATAAATATACCTAAAGTCATGGTAAAGGGAAATCCAATAGAAATAATATTTAACTGCGGAGACGCTTTACTCATCACACCAAAAGTAACGTTTACTATAAGCAAAGAGGTTACAGCAGGTAGCGCCATGATGACGGCTGACTGGAACATCCAAGAACCCGAGTAAACAATATCCATGAACTTTATATTTTCAAGCGCCGAAACACCCACCGGCAAAACACGAAAGCTTTCTGCTAAAGTTTGAAACATAATCAAATGCCCATTCATGGTAATAAATAACATCATAGACAACATCATGTAGTACTGTCCCACTACTACAATAGAGACGCCATTCGCAGGATCATTAACTGATGCAAACCCTAGTCCCATTTGGTTAGCGATCATCTGCCCTCCGATAGCAAAAATTTGAAACATCGCATGTAACGAAAACCCGATAGCAACACCTATCAACATTTGTTCTGCTACTAAGAAATAAGTTGTCAGTGAAAGACCATCAACAAGCGGGACCGCAGGTAATGTAGGTACTAAGGCAATACTAAAAGAAACTGAAAGTATTAAACGAATAGTTTTAGGAACATATCGTGTACTTATCAAAGGCATTGACATCATAAACGCTGCTATGCGAAAAAATGGCAGCATGAAATCTCCTACCATCTGCTCTAATTGCAGAAAGCTGAGATCTAGCACTACTTAGAGCCCTATAACAATAGGGATGGAAGCAAATATAAGTTTAAACACATCAGTTAATTTGGTGACCATCCACGGTCCCATAATCATGATGACAAAAATAATAACTAGCAGCCTCGGCAAAAAACTTAAAGTCTGCTCATTAATTTGCGTTGCCGCTTGAAAAGTAGCGATCACAAGCCCTGTTAGCAAGCTGGGCAATACTATCATGCTCACCAACATCACGACCGTCCAAAAGGCTTCTCCGAATAAATCTAACACATACTGTGGGGTCATAGTGGTTCCTACATTTTAAAACTAGATGCTAATGTGCCCACAATCATGGCCCAACCATCAACCAGCACAAATAGCATTATTTTAAAGGGAAGTGAAATAATTACAGGAGATAACATCATCATCCCCATTGCCATCAATACACTCGCAACAACTAAATCGATAACTAAAAAAGGTATAAAAAGCATAAAACCTATTTGAAAAGCTGTTTTTAGCTCACTAGTAACAAATGCTGGCACTAATACCGAGAAAGGAACATCTTCTGCACTATTTAAATCAGGGACATCTGCAATTTTTAAGAATAAATTTAAATCGGACTCTCTGGTTTGCGCCATCATAAACTTTCTAAAGGGCTTCTCTGCTGCTTTTAAAGCTTCTAATGGAGCTAATTGCTCTTTAATATAAGGCTGTACAGCAACGGTGTTAACTTGGTCTAGCACAGGACTCATGATAAAAAATGACAGAAACAGCGATAAACCCACTAACACTTGATTGGAAGGGGTTGACTGTAAACCCATGGCTTGTCTCAGAATGGCAAATACAACAATGATGCGCGTAAAAGATGTCATCATCATGACCATTGCTGGCAAAAATGTCAGCAACGTCATTAATACTAATATTTGAATGGTTACTGAATAACTTTGTGTTCCATCTTCAGCAATATTCAAACTAACCGCAGGAATACCAAGATCCGCTGCAAACAATAAATGTGGAAAAAATATTGCCAAACTCACTGTAAAAAATTTAATCATTAAAGGTAAAACCCTTTACTCTTATGAGTGGTTATTTTCAGCTTTTGCTGCATTAATAGTATTTTTAGAAGCTGCTGATCTGTTTGCTAATTTTGCTGCAGCGTTTTGTAAACTGTGTGAAAAATCAACCTGTTTATCAAACGCTATCGGAGACTGCAGTTTGTGTAATAAGCTTACCTGCCCTGCTGCTACACCGAGTAATAATTGTTCACCGCCAACTTCAACTAAAACAGCACGCTCGCGATTACCTACATTGATTGCAGATACTATTTTGATGTGCTGTTTCGAACCTTGAATCCCTGTCACCCTGCGCATTAACCAGGCTAACAGTAAAATCAAACCTAGGACAAAGAGTAAACCTAAACCCATTTGCCATACTGAACTACCCAGGGAAGGAGCACCTAATGCTTCAATCCCTGGTGATTTATCTGTAACAAGCTGTTCATCCGCAACGGTCGGATAACTGATTAAAACATAACAGATAGCAATGTAGCGTAACATAATAGCTTTCAACATTAACGTAGGCGCTTTATTCTTTCTTGCGGGCTAATTACGTCAGTTAATCTAATACCGTATTTATCATTGACAACAACCACTTCTCCATGTGCTATCAACGTACCATTAACTTTTACATCTAACGGCTCGCCGGCAACTCTATCTAACTCAACCACTGATCCTTGACTGAGTTGCAATAAATTACGAATAGCAATATCAGTACTACCAACCTCCATTGATAAAGTAACAGGAATATCCAAGATAACATCAAGCTTAGGATCCCCTAACGGTATAGCCTCATCACTTAGCTCATCTAACTCAACAGGTTTAACTAAACTATCAATATCAGTTTCATCGACTGTTTGCTCTTGCATTGCAGCAGCCCAATCGTCTGCCATGGCATCCTGGTCTGCTGCATTATCAGTTTCATCACTCATGCTGACTCCATACCACTAACAATTATTTTTAAATTAACGCTTTTAAAGCACATGTAAATTCACTCACCATGATCGATTTTTTCAATTATTTTAACTGCCAGATTTCCCCTTGAAGTGCCGAGCTTACAGGAGAAAACGGGAACTCTATTAGCGTTTAATTCCAACACTTGAGATATTTCAACAGGAATAACATCACCTTTTCGTAATTCAACGATGTCCGAAAGGGTAACTTCTCTCTTAGCAACGGTTAAGCTTAAAGGCATTTTGGCCATTAACATTTCACGCTGCAAAGATAACTGCCAACGCTCATCTTCGTGCGACTCTTCTTTTTGACTGCCTGAAACAAGATCATCTTTTATAGGTTCTAACATTGAATAAGGGTAAACGATATGAAATTCGCTAGTTCCGCTTTCTAAATCGACCTGAAAGGTACTGACAGCAACAACATCATTTAGATTTATCATGTTAGCCATGCCAGGATTCACTTCATGGCCAATACGTTTAAACTTTAACTTCATCACTGGTTCCCATGCATCTCGCAAATCGCGAAACAATGATTCCAATAATTTAAAGACTAATCTGTTTTCGGTAGGTGTAAAATCGCGGCCTTCAATTTTTGCATGGCGCCCATCGCCTCCATAAAAACTATCAACTAGTTTATACACAAGTTTGGCGTCCATAATAAAAAGCCCCGAGCCTTTTAATGGATCCACTTTCATTACACACATGCTACTAGGAACGTATAAGGTGTGCACGTAATCGCCATATTTTAAAAACTGTACATCTTCAACTGCAACATCAGCTGCACTGCGTAGTAAATTATAAATTGTATTTCGTGCATTGCGAGCAAATCGCTCATTGATCAACTCAAGGGTAGGCATTCTGCCTCGAACAACACGATCATTGCTCGCTAAATCATAAATAGAAACACCGTCTGCATCAGCAGCAGGAGCCTCCTCTGGAGCATCCTCTTCAGTATCATCTACACCATGCAGTAGTGCATCGATTTCATCTTGTGATAGTAAATCTTTAACTGACATTAATAGCACTGCCCTTCAGGCTTTGAAAACCTTTCAAAATTATATTAATTCGCTTCGCTTATTGCATAACAAAATTAGTAAATAGAATTTCCTCTATTCCTGGGATACCAATTTGCTGTTTAATTATATTCTGTAGTAATTTAGTAGCATCGCCACGAAGATTCTGCTTGCCTTCAATCGTACTAAGCTTGGCAAACTCTTGTGTAGAAAACATAGTATTTAACTGTGATACAATCAAGGGCATATGTTTTTCAAGTGCTGGCCCTACTTCTGGATCGCGGCTTTTAGCAACAATGTAAGCTTGTAAGTAGTGAGTGCGCTCATCATCGGAAATCAAAGTAGATACAAACATAGGTCGGCCTGATTTTGTACGTATTTTCGTATAAACAGCTGGCAACCTTATTTCTTCAACAACTTCTTCAGCACCATCGTTTGAACTCATCAAAAAAAAGTAACCGGCACCGCCGCCACCTAATAAAACAACAACTGCCGCGATAATAATGATTAACATTTTCTTCGATTTTTTAGGCGTTTCTTGCGAATTTTCTGCAGCTTTCTCGTCAGCCATTTCATATCCCTAGCAGTTCTATTTTTAAACCAAATAAATTGAGTTATTAACTAATTATACTAAAGCGAACAGCCCAATAATAACTTAAAGAAAATAACACCTTATGGAAGTTAAATATAGCGCATAACGCTCTCTAATTTCCAGTAACACAGCTGTTAAGATGAAAGTATTAAGGATATATGTATCGACGAAGTGGTATATTTACAAATTATAGCTGTTTTGACTTATTTTTACTCACTTTCAAATCATTACTTTACTGCTACTATAATTTCAAGAGTGATGTAAATCACGTTATTTCAAGTGATAACTTTTAATTAATTAACCCTAAAACTATTTTACTATAGAGAGGCCTCTGCATAGTCTAGCGTCCAATCATAGGACAGTAAGAATTAACCAAATAACCAAATATGTATACCCTCATGTTACTAGTCATTACTGTTTTAGGTTGAGATTTTGCACTAATTTTTAGAAACAGGTTGTTAAGTGTAGTCGTTATACTGGCAGCTGATAAGGGGACTTTATTTTAAAACAAGCTTCATTCCCCTTTTTTTCAAAACACTATTAATCAAAGCACTATTAATCAATCCCGCTCATTTTTCAATTAGAAATCAACGACGATTCAATCTCAATTATGCATAAAAATCAACCAACGATAACGTTCCTTGAGTATTCAATGGATTAGCTGTGCTTTCAATATCATTTTGACTGGCATATCCCGCCGACCCTTGTTGATCTGAATCTGCTGCCTGCTGATTATTATCGCTACTTTGGTCATTAACCGAAGATTCCCCTAAATTAATACCTTGCTCTTCAAGCATCTCTCGTAATCTAGGCAATTGCTGATCTAGTGCATCTCTAACGGATGCATGAGGAGAGGTAAATGACACGCTCATTTGCTGATCCGGCCCTGTTACTTGAAGCCTAATTTGCAATGCTCCAAGCTCAGGTGGATCTAAATGAATATTAGCAACTCTTAAATTTTGTGATGCCGCAATGTACACTTTATCGACGACCGCTTTTCCCCAATTATTTGATGTCGGGGGTGTTCCCGGCGGCATTTGCATTTGCACTGGACTAGAACTACGCAACCCTCCTTGTAAGCTTGCTAATTGCGCAAGGCCTTCACTGGCAGTAACTGATTTAGTAATACCACTTTTAGCATCTTTGGCTAATTCTTCAGAATTACTTGCAGCATCACTATTAATTTTCGACTCTATTCCCGCGCGCATTTTTTCAAGAGATTGGTTTAAAGCGACACTAGGATCCAAAACTAAAGGCGACGAAACGGATGCTGTATTCGCACTTAAGCCAGATTGCGTTTGATTGACAGAGGGGTCAAATCGTTTAGCTTCAAGGTTGTTCTGTAATTTTGCAGTTTCATTGACAACCGTTTCAATGGAGTTTTTTGGCTCGCTTAGCAAATTCGTACTATTATTGATGCTATTAGCAACGTTATTTCCAGCATTAAGGTTTTTGACACTGCTTACTGATCCTATTAATGAACCTATATCAACTGTCTCATTACTACCAACTATATTCCTAGGCATTACGCTTAAAGGGCTTATAACTTTAGGCTCTAATACTTGATCAACTACTGGTGAGTTTATGTTTTCACTGCTACTTTTTAAAAACCTAGCTTCTGCATTTTCTAAAGCAGCTGAAGCTGCATCATTTTTATTAGCAGCACTCACGCTATTATCAACAGCTTGAGAAGCAGATCCATTCACTTGATTAACAAGTTTATCAGTATTAACTGTTACATTTTGTGGTTCAGCGTTTGATTTAATAACTTCCGGCTTAACCACATTGGCTTCAACATTAATAGCTTTACCAATTGCTGATTTATCAGGAACTTCACTAGCGATCGATGCTTTCGTAAACTCTGGATTATTCGGTTTAATAACTCTTTCGCCAACATTTACTTGCTCAGAACGTATCGTTTGCAAAGGTTTTGTTGGATTGAAACTTAAATTTTTGTCAATGGTATTAGGCGAATTTGATTGCTGAACTTCAAGGTTAGATTTATTAACTGCTGTGCTATTAATAACGGCAGTATTGTCCACAACTGTTGCAACAGTGTTGATAGCGCCAACTTGCTGAGAATTAACGGCTTGAGTTTGTGAAGGTACGTTAAGCGCACTAGCTACAAAATTTTCGTTTAATTTAACATCATTATTCACAGTATTCGCTTGTGCTATAAACCCAGGGTTTATAGTAGATGTAGCAGTTACACTTGGTGTAACGACTTTATCTTCAGGTACTTCATCTAAATTAACAGCAGAACTAGCAACAGGAACCGTAGTTAATGCTGGATTATAGGCAGTATCAACATTTTGACGACTCAAAGAACTAACATCCACTACTTTCGCTGCGATGTCATCTTTAAGATTACTAATACTTTGCTCTATAGTATCTTCAATGTGTACATTTTGCGGCAACTCATCACCTTGGGGTGGCAAGTTTTTACCATTATCTCTGGGAGTATCACTTATATTTTGCTCAGTTTGAGAGCGATAATCTTCTTGTGTATTAGCACTTACATCAGATCCGTTTTGTAACTGCTGATTAGCAGCTTTTGCGACGTTAGTGTCTTTAGCACTTAAACTACTACTGCGCTCAGAGCCATTAGCTGAAGTTGCTACTTTCTCATTATCTATTGATTTACTTGAATTTTTTTCGCTATCTTTAGATAGATGCTGATTCTTACTCACTGAATTTGATTGAGAGGCATTATGTAGTTCAGATTTAAAAGCATCACTATTAGAACGTGCTGCACTACTGACAGAAGCAGGTCTTGGAGCTATAAGTTCTGTTGGCGACCCGATAGAAACAGGTAGAGTTGGTACTGCCATGACATCATCCTAAAAGTGTAAATACATATAACAAAGCAAATTTGATGCCAAATAACTAGCTATTATATAAATAAACCTTTTTGGACTGTATCCGCTCTGTTCTATTTAACTTCTAATCGTCAAGCCTAAAACTAAATCAGCTACGATAAAACAAAGATTGAATCGCTCGTCGTTGAATATAAATGACTAAGCTTACCCAGAAAACAAGCTTATAAATCTACATATTTTTTAGTTATATTTAATTGGGAGGCTTCATCAATTAGCTTTTGTAATGCTTTATCTTCTTGTTGCTGCTCTGTATTCTTTACTTTAGCAATAAGTGAATCTACGGCATTGCGCCTTGCATAAACCTTCATCCAATACTGTCGCACCCCCGCTAACTGCTCTGCATTAACTACCATCGCTTTTCTATGCTGATCGATCACGTTACCTATTTTAGTCATGAACGCTTGGTAACTTGTTAATTGCTGTATCGTGATTCCTTGCTTACAGGTTACTTGATACTGCGCTTGATATTCACTTAGGTATGTTTCTAGCTGCACTAATTGGGCTTTATCGTTTTCCACTCTTTTTATATGATCAGCAAGGAATTTATCGGCTTGCTGCTTTTTCCTATCTTCTAAATCCATTACCACTGATAGCCTGGCAGAGCGTTTTCTCTTCATCGTGGAACTTGTGCGCTGGCCACTACAGGCTCAACAGGCTGTAAAGCGACATGTAACCACTGGCGACTCTCTCGCATACTGATTGATTCTCTCAAACCTTGCTGTAAGAATTTTCGCATGGTTGGCATAGAACTAATAGCAGCGTCTGTATCAGCATCACTACCTGCAACATAAGCACCGATGGAAATTAAATCTTCGTTTTGTGTAAATTTTGACATTAATTGCCTAAAGCGCATGGCAGATTTCAAATGATCTTCATCCACTATCTGTGGCATAGCTCGACTGATAGATGCCTCTACATCAATTGCAGGATAATGCCCTTGTTCGGCTAATGATCTAGATAATACAATATGACCATCCAGTATTGCTCTAGCTGCATCGGCAATTGGATCTTGCTGGTCATCCCCTTCAGTAAGCACCGTATAAAAAGCAGTAATAGACCCTGCACCTGTTGCATCATTACCAGCTCTTTCAACCAACTTTGGCAATTTAGAAAATACAGAAGGTGGATACCCTTTAGTAGCTGGCGGCTCTCCAATCGCTAAAGCGATTTCACGCTGGGCTTGTGCGTAACGAGTCAAAGAATCGACTAATAACAACACACTCTTACCTTGTGCTCGATAGTATTCAGCTATTCGCGTACACAACTGCGACGCTCTTAAACGCATTAAAGGTGATTCGTCAGCTGGGGATGCAACCACCACCGCTCTGGCCATCCCCTCTTCACCTAGGTTGTGCTGGATAAATTCTTTTACTTCTCGGCCACGCTCTCCGATCAAGCCCACTACTGTAATATCTGCATCAGTAGAACGTGTCATCATACCCAATAAAACGGACTTTCCGACACCTGAACCTGCAAATAAGCCGATACGCTGACCTTTACCGACGGTCAACAAAGCATTAATAGCTCTGATGCCAACATTTAAAGGCTCGCTAATCGGATGTCTATCCAAGGGATTAATTGTTTCTCCAGCGAGTGAAACCCTACGTTCGACATCAAGTTCGCCTAATGAATCTAGCGGCTCGCCAACACCATTAATTACTCTACCCAACAAACCATTGCCGACCGGAACTTCTCTAGCTGCACCAAAAGGTATAACTCTAGCACCAGCAACCAACCCTTCAACAGGATGCAGTGGCATTAAAAAAATACTATCCCCCGAGAAACCAACCACTTCAGCTTCAATGAATGACTCAGCATTCAATACTATTTGACAGTTATCACCGATAGCGACTTCCAAACCACGCGCTTCAATTGTCATACCTATAAGGCGGACAATATATCCTTCTATTTTAGGATTGGGAACATTCAAAGGTGCGCTTAAACGCTGTACTTTATTCATTAAACTCAAGCTATTCATCCGTTTTTGACTAGTGCCAATGGAATTTTGAAAATCAAAACAAGGTCTTTTATACAACTCAGCACAATGAACCAGCGTATAAATACTGACCAGTGCAACATATCATTGATTTTAACAAGACTCACTAGTTTATAACATTGAGTGAACTTTCTATGCTAATAGCCAGTGCACGTACTAAAAGTGAACCCTTAATGATATAGGAATCTAATTATATAATTGTAGAAAACTAAAAATGTCAGCAGTAGGGTATTGCTAAATTACTCAGCCGCCTCATCTTCTACAAGAAGCTCAGCAGGATCTGCATACAAGCGTTCGTACAACGTTTCTACCACTTCCTGAAAACGAGTATCCAATTGATATTCAATTAAACTAGCACCAGTGCTTATAGTACAACCACCTTGTGATATATCGTCGTCAGAGATAACTTGCCAATTAGAATAACGCCTTGGTATAGCATCTTCAATCACCTCTCTATCTTCGGGGTTCACATTGATAACAACATCTTTTGCTTGCTTAGGTAATAGCTTTAAAGCTTTGGCGAATGCTTTGCTAATAATTTCAGGGTTGGATTTAACTTCAAAATCGATTACAGCTGCAGCTACGTGCTCAACCATCTCAACCATCAGCTCAGCTACTTTTTCGCGCTGCTGCTCTAAAGGATCCTGCAAGCAATCTATCGCGGCGCAAAGCGTAGAAACGTGAGCATCAATTTTAATCTGCCCCTTTTCTAAACCTTGTTGATACCCTCTTTGTTCGCCTTCTTTTTCACCAAACGCATAACCATCTTCACGCCCTTTAGAAAAACCTTCTTCATAGGCTTGCTCACGAATAACTTCTATTTCAGCCAGAGTAAGATGCGCTGCTGAATCAACTTCATCTTCTAAAACGGTGACATTTTGATCTTCTACAGGGGCAATTTGTTGTTTTTCTTCCAAACCAACAACATGACTACTACCCACCTCAGGGAGCACCCAAGAAGCAAAATGCACATCATTAAGTTCTTCAGACGCACGAATTCTGATAGGTTGTTTTTCAGACATATTTAACAATTCTCAATATCAATCGAACGAATGACAATCAATATAGTAAGTTTACAAATTTTAGTTTAAACATCAACAAGAATTCAGTAGAGGCAACTGCACTGCGTTTTCGCCATTAAAAGCCTGCACAGTAGGCTAATAACTCTGTTGTAATTTATATAGCTAGCTATCGTTCTATATGCGAAGCATAAATCACAAACGATAAGCAGTAGATTTTAAACAAACAAAATACTATTTAGTATGGTTTAACTTGGCTTTTGAATTAAAAGTATTTCCAGATAGTTAAGGACACTGACCTACACCATATCCTCACCACCGCCGAGCATTATCTCGCCATCATCAGCTAACTTTCTTGCAATAGCTAAGATATCTTTTTGAGCATCTTCCACATCAGCCATTCGCACTGGCCCTTTGGCTTCTAGCTCATCGCGTAATAAATCAGCTGCACGCTTAGACATGTTCTTAAATATTTTCTCTTGCATAGCATTATCGGCACCCTTGAGTGCAATAACCAGTTGATCGGTTTGAATTTCACGCATCATTACTTGAATACCACGATCATCTACATCAATAAGATTTTCAAAAACAAACATCAAATCAGCAATTTGCTCAGCTAAACCTTCATCAACTTCTTTTATACCAACCATTACTTCTTCTTCAAGTTTTGAGTCGATATAATTCATTATATTTGACGTCTGCTTAACGCCGCCTAATGTTCTTGAAGACTGACCACTTCCGCCGCTAAATTGCTGCTCAAGCATATCGTTCAATTCTTGCAACGCGATTGGCTGAATTCGGTCGAGCGAAGCTATCCGTAAAATAATATCCAGACGTACTTTATCGTCAAAATAGCCTAAGACACTTGCCGCTTGATCTGGATCGATATAAGACACTACTACAGCTTGAATCTGCGGATGCTCATAACGGATAAGCTCGGCAACTTGCAAAGG
The DNA here is from genome assembly GCA_036960485.1 of Oceanospirillaceae bacterium. Taxonomy (GTDB): domain Bacteria; phylum Pseudomonadota; class Gammaproteobacteria; order Pseudomonadales; family Balneatricaceae; genus Rs1. The sequence continues at coordinate 72,370 of JBALXS010000001.1, read as the reverse complement.
CTCCATCCAACGCAAAGTATCTAAACCTGATGTATTGGTATTCATCAAAATTCGATCGATCAATGTCTTAGCTTTTTCATCTCCTAAAGCTTGATTCAACATGCGCCTGATGTATTTATCGTTATGAATGCCAATACCAGTTTGATCACTAACCAAGTGCATAAAATCAGAGACAACCGATTCAACGCTGGTTTGAGCTACGTTATCTAAATTAGACATAGCCACACCAATTTGCTGAACTTCTTTAGGCCCTAAATGGCGCAAAACTTCTGCAGCATCATCTTCACCTAAGCTAATCATTAAAATAGCCGCTTTTTCAATATCGGTTAGTTCTACTTCTACATCACTCATCTTCTTTTACCCACTGTTTAACAGCTTGCGCTACGCGAGCAGGATCTTCAGCAATCATACTTTTCACAGAATTCACTTGATAATCATAACTTTCATTAGGGGTAGGCAACAAGCCATCGTCTCTACCGCCAAAAGTAACTGAATCATCTGATATTTCATCAGCATTTAATCCCTCTAACTCAGCAGCGACTTCTCCAGCAGCACCCATACCTAAAACTGAAGATTGCGTACCACTTGAAACTAAATTTTTTAAAATTGGCCGCAGTATACCAAAAACCATTAGCAACAAGAATAGACCAGCACCGACCTGCTTAGCTATATCCCAAACCCATGCTTGCATATAGATTGGAATTTCTTCATCTATCAACGGTATTTCAGGCACAAAAGCGGAGTTAACGACACTCACTACATCTCCGCGCTGCGCAGAATAACCAACAGTGCTTTTTACTAATATTCTCAAGCGCTCCATATCCGCTTCTGCCCATGGCCGAGTTTCAACAGCACCATCTGTACCTTGGACAGCTAAATCATCAACAACTACCGCAACTGTCAATCGGCTCACCCGTCCCATTTGCTGTTTAGTGTAGGATATACTCCTATCTAACTCGTAGTTTTTAGTCGCCTGTTTGCGATTACTTCCAGGAGTAGCTCCATTTCCACCACCCGCACCACCACCAGCTACTTCAGGCACACTACTTGGACCCGGAGGCTGATTAGACAAAGCACCAGGAACGCCTTGTGGCGCCGCTGCACCAACGCGGTTTTCATCTAAAGTTTGTTCACTTCTGAGCGCCGGTAAATCTGAATTATATAGCTCTTCTGTTTGCTCAATGGCCGTAAAATCTATTTCTGCAGATACTTGCGCTCTAAACCTACCTTGCCCCACCACTGGCAATAAAATATTATTAACGCTTTCTAAAAAATTCTGCTCAATTTTTAAACTATACTCTAGCTGCTTACCCGCTAGTAGTAATTCTTTATTGCTTTCTCTCGAGTTGAGCATTCGACCACGCTGATCGACTACTGTTACATTTTTTTCACTTAGAGAACTTATAGATGACGCTACTAAATTAGCGATCGCAGCCACTTGATTGTCATCTAATTTACGCCCTGAAAACAGTTCTATAAATACGGAGGCAGTTGGCTCTTTCCTCTCGCGAACAAACACTGATTCTTTAGGTATTGCCAAGTGCACACGAGCGTGTCTAACAGCAACTAAACTTGCAATTGTTCTGGCCAGCTCTCCTTCCAAACCTCTACGATAACGGGCACTTTCCATAAACTGACTTGAGCCTAAGCTGTCAGTATTATCCATTATTTCGAAACCAACCGTTTTATCAAAACTGATACCATCAGCCGCTAATTGAAGCCTAGCCTGACTTACACTGGCTTCTGGAACTAAGATAGCTCGTCCATCAGCTTCGAAGGTATAAGGGATATTATAGGTTTTCAACTGTTCTATAACTTGGTTGGCGTCAGCAAAAGATAAATTTGAAAAAAGCACTCTTTGATCTGGCGCTTTCGACCACAACACGATAGCAAAACCTATCGCTATACTCGCAGCCAAACCCACCATCAGGCCCAATTGACGCATTAAGGATAGCTTATTAAAGCCGACCATAATGTCACCTTTAGCTACCTGTGTTTCAACTGCTTCAGCCATTATATTTCAACTCTTATCTTCTTTTATAATTCGATTTTGATAGTAACAGCCATTAAATTGGCATTTTCATCACGTCTTCATATGCACTTACCAGCTTATTTCTCACTTGAGCCATTGCCTCAAAAGCGACTGAAGATTTTTGCATACTAATCATTACTTGAGTTAGCTCAACATTGGGATCACCCTGTTCATATGCTGTCGCCAAATTCTTTGTTACTGCCTGGGTATCATTCACTTTATCGACAGCGGTTTTAAGCAACTGTCCGAAATCTGATTTTTCCACCGCAGGAATTTGATCGTCTTTTCCTGAAAAATTAACACTCGGAATTTGATGTTGAGCCTGCGCCTTAATTGCGCGCATTTGCATCAACACACTATTGATATCGGTACGTTCTATCATGTTAACTCCAGGCCATACCTGACAAAATAATGGCAGTTAATTGTTATTATACGAATATTTTAGCATTGTAGCATTTGTTGTCAATTTTTTGGCTTTATTCGCGTCAAAAAACAAACATTAATAGTTATAAATAAAACAAAGCAATTATCAAGCCAATATTAGAAAAGATTAGTACAACTGTTTCATTAACAATATATAGAGGAAGGAGAAAGCGCGGGTTAACTGAAAATTATTTATCATAGTAACTTGTTAAATTTTATTTTGAACTATCAAAGTCTATAGCTTTTTCTAGTCAGTTAAGCAGCACCATTGCGGTACTGCTTTAGTATTGCGTTAAATAAATTTAACAGTTGTTACTTTTTAGGGCGATTGCAACGATGACTGACCAACTCATCAACTACCGATGGGTCGGCTAAGGTTGATGTATCGCCTAATGCAGAAAAATCATCTTCAGCTATTTTTCGTAAAATTCTACGCATAATCTTACCTGAGCGTGTTTTTGGCATACTCGGAGTAAATTGAATAAAATCAGGTGTCGCGATCGGGCCGATTTGCTTACGCACCCAATTACGCAACTGTGCTAATAACTCATCACTTGCTTCATATCCAGACATTAGCGTTACATAAATGTAAATACCTTGCCCTTTTATATCATGCGGGTAACCAACAACGGCAGATTCAGCAACCGCAGGGTGTGAAACTAGCGCCGATTCAATTTCAGCAGTACCCATGCGATGCCCAGAAACGTTTAGTACATCATCTACGCGCCCTGTTATCCAATAATATCCGTCTTCATCGCGACGCGCCCCATCTCCAGTCGCGTACATACCAGCAAACGTAGAAAAGTATGTTTTTTCGAAACGATCATGATCTCCCCAAATTGATCGTGCCTGAGACGGCCAAGAATCCGTAATTACTAAATTACCTTCTCCCGCTCCTTCTACCAACATCCCATCATTATCAACTAAAGCAGGCTGAACACCAAAAAACGGCTTTGTTGCTGAACCAGGCTTAGCATCAGTTGCCCCAGGTAACGGTGCTATCATAATTCCGCCCGTTTCTGTTTGCCACCATGTATCAACAATTGGGCAATTACCTTTGCCGACAACTCTGTGGTACCACTGCCATGCTTCTGGATTTATAGGTTCTCCTACCGACCCTAGTAGCCTTAAACTTGATAAGTCAGAATTACCGAGCACTTCTTCTCCATGTTGCATCATCGCGCGAATAGCCGTTGGTGCAGTGTAAAATTGTGTAACTTTGTGCTTTTCAATAACTCGCCCAAAACGACTGTTATCCGGATAATTTGGCACGCCCTCAAACATTAACGTCGTCGCACCATTTGCCAATGGGCCATACACAATATAACTATGACCTGTAACCCAACCAACATCCGCCGTACACCAATATACATCGCCGTCTTTATAGTCAAAAACGTATTCGTGAGTCATTGAAGCGTAAACCATATACCCGCCAGTTGTATGCTCAAGTCCTTTAGGTGCTCCTGTAGAACCGGAGGTATACAATATAAATAAAGGAGCTTCTGCCGGCAATTCAACCGCTTCACATTGACTAGCAGCATCCGCTACTAAATCATGATACCAGTAATCACGTCCTTCAACCCAATCAACTTCCTTATCAACATGCTTAATAGCAATAACTTTTTTGCAATACTGCGCAGCAGCTGGGTGATCCAATGCTATATCAACGTTCTCTTTAAGAGGGATTGCCTTACCGCCTCGTAACGAATAATTAGCAGTTACGATTAGCTTCGATTTTGCACCTTCTACTCTAGAAGCTAAAGCTTCAGGTGAGAAACCACCGAAAACTACCGAATGTACAGCACCAATTCGCGCACAAGCTAACATAGCGACAGCAGCCTGCGGTATCATTGGCATATAAAGCGTAACAACATCGCCTTGTTCAATACCCTGTGCTTTTAAAACATTAGCAAATTTACAAACCTGTTCATGCAACTGCTTATATGTAATATATTCTGACTTAGTTGGATCATCAGCTTCCCAAATAATCGCTGTTTGATCGCCTTTTTGAGCTAAATGACGATCCAAACAATTATACGAAGCATTTAAGGTGCCGTCTTCAAACCAATTAATATGCACATCACCGGGAGCGAAAGAGCAGTTTTTAACTTTTGTATAATCTTTAAACCAATCTATTCTCTTACCTTGTTCACGCCAAAAGCTATCTGGATCTGCAACAGACTGCTGGTACATTGCATTATATTTCGCCTGATCAGCTAAAGAATTTTCAGCAAACTGCGGATCTACTTTAAAAATTGTATCATTACTCATTTTGGCTCCTTTAATCTTATATATTGCATACTAATTTATTTTTTGTATTTTTAAAATTAGTGATTAAGTAATACTATTTACTAAGGTTTATTTTCAAAAGCTTAGCAGTTTTTTCTTACCCTACTTAAGCTAAATATTCACTTTATTGTTATTCATATAACAAAGAAAACCTACCAGGATTAAGTAAAATATAACTAAGCCTTGAACTAAATAGAATTAGACATTGGTATAACGCTAAGAGCAAAAAATGGCTGTTTATGATTTCGAACTGCACCATTTGATTGATTCATACATAGCTAGGTAAATTACCACAAGCGCAGTAAGGTGATAATTAAAGCTTAATTCCCCTCACGTTTTAACAAGCTATCAAGGTCTATTCCCGCCTCACGAATTTTTGCAAGCTTATAGCGTAAGGTTCGTGGGCTGATATCTAACTTCAAAGCTGCCTCTTTTCGACTACCATTAGTTGCTTTGAGCACATCGACAATAATTTGATACTCATGCTGCTTCAGATCACTACCCAAGTTCCCAGTTTCATCAGCCAAATTCACTATATTATTATTCTCTATTCGCCTTATAGGTGAACTTGAAGCACCTGCTAACTTAATATTGTCGTTAATATCTAAACTAATAGGCCCTGCTTGCAAATGCAAATCTTGAGCTAGAATCTCCACACCTGGCTGTATAATAAGAGCTCTTTGGATAACATTGTCCAATTCTCTGACATTACCTGGCCACTGATGTGCAAGCAAACGTTGCTGTGCTTCTTCATTAAACACCAGCTCCTTGCGCCCCATCTTTTGTGCGTATTTAGTTAAAATTTGTCTCGCTAAAGGTAATATATCCTCTAAGCGCTTCCTTAAAGGAAGCCATTCAAGAGGAAACACATTTAGACGATAATATAAGTCCTCTCTAAACTTCTTTTCAGCGACAAATTCATTTAAGCTTCTATTTGTGGTCGCTAGCACTCTAACATCGAGAGAGATAACCTCTTTACCACCGATCCTTTCCACCTCTTGCTCTTGAAGAACACGAAGTAACTTAGCCTGTAAACTCATTGGCATCTCTGTCACTTCATCAAGCAGCAAGGTTCCGCCATTCGCCTGCTCAAATTTTCCAGCGCTAGCACTGACAGCACCCGTAAATGCTCCTTTCTCATGGCCGAATAGAATAGATTCCAACATACTTTCTGGTATAGCGGCACAGTTGATTGCTATGAAAGGTTTTTTAGCACGCGGTGAGCTTGCATGGATATACCTTGCTAAAACTTCTTTACCAGTACCAGACTCACCCGTAATCAAGACCGTTGAATCCGTTACCGCTACGCGCCTAGCTAACTGTAATAATTGCTGGCTACTCACAGATGAAGCGATTGTATCTTGATCATTAATTGCAGCATGGGTAAATTTTTTTACTGCGGATATAAGGACATCAGGTTCAAAAGGCTTCATTAAATAATCTACAGCGCCACTGCGCATTGCTGCTACCGCCTTATCAACTTGAGCAAAAGCTGTCATCAATATTACTGGAATAGCCATGTGATGCCTTTTAATGTAGCTCAGTAATTCATGCCCATCAATGCCTGGCATGTTGACATCAGTAACAACTAAGTCGAAGTTAAATTCTTTCAACATAACAATGGCTGATTCGCCATCTTGAGCACTACTGACAACTACGTTTGCCAATTCTAAAGTATCAACTAATGCTTCTCTTAAATCCGGGTCATCTTCTACTATTAATATTCTATGTGACATTTTAACCTCAGGCTGAGTATTTAATTAGTACCCTAAACAGGGTTATTCAAGCGATTAAATAACCACAGCATTTTCAATATTGACAACAGCTTAATAATTTACTGGGATCCAAAATCCAGCCACAGTGCCTTTGCCAGGTTCTGAAGCGATCTCGAATCTGCCGTTATGTGCTTTAGCTACTACTTTTGCCACGCTTAATCCCAGGCCAGTGCCATGGGATTTGGTTGTATAAAAAGGCTCTTGTACTTGGCTTAATATCCGATCATCTATACCAGATCCATTATCGATAATGGATAAAACTAACCATTTATCAAATAGCTGGGCATTAATCTTAATATACGCGCCCTTATCACAGGCCTGCAATCCATTGATAACAACATTTAATATTGCGCCCAATAGTATGTCCTTGTTACAAATTAACTCCAACTCTATATCGTTACGTGATAAGTCACAATCCGCGTCATACTGAGCCAGTGGAACATCTAAAGAATCTTCAAGTTCACTGAAAAACTGAGATAAACTAATCCTGTCAGTTAATTCACTTTCGCCGCGAGCAAACACTAGCATATCGCTTATTTGTTGCTCAATGTTTAACAATCGTACTTTAGCTTTATTGGCAAATTTAATTCTATTACCAGATGATAAATCTGCTAGAGTTAAGTTACTGGTATATAACAACGCAGCCGATAACGGCGTTCTAATTTGATGCGCCAAAGAAGCCATCATTTTGCCCATTTCTCCCAGCCTTTGAAACTGCGCTAAGCGACCTTGTAAATTTCTTGTTTCCGTTAAATCTGTTAATAATACTAACTGACCTTGATTATCCAATAGCGCCCGCGTGTCGATAGATACTCGTTTACCATCATGTAAAGACACTTCATGCCCATCATCCGCTTGCGGCGCAAAACATCTTGCTACAATGTCTCGCCACTTTTTCCCTTCTAATGAATCCCTAAGTAAATTGCTAGCAGCCGGATTACACTGCTGAACCACCCCCAGACTATTAATAACAACAACACCAGCGGGCATAACATCCAATAATTGCCTCAACCGATCATCAAGCAATGGTTGGTAGTTTTTATATTGCTGTAATTGCTCTTTTAACAGTGCATTTTCGCTTATTAGTGCGGCCTTCGTATAATCATTCATTTACGCTTAATTCCATACTTACGCATTTTTTCAACTAAGGTAGTACGTCTTATTGACAATAAAGTAGCGGCCCTTGATACAACCTGGCTACTATGCACTAAAGCTTGTTGAATCAAATTACTCTCAATGGCTTCAATATGCTGTTTAAGGTCGATACCTTGTGCCGACAAATTGAAATCTGCACCTTTAGCAATATCCAACTCTTGTTCTAACGCACTGATAAAATTTGGTTCTTCATCCAAATTCATATCATTTTGCACTTGATAACGCGAAGGGTCCGGCTCGTTTACATGGCGACACTTTAAAGGCAACTCAGAGACTCCAATCACTCCATCAGGGTACATTATCGCTAATCTTTCAATTAGATTGAGGAGCTCTCTAACATTTCCATCCCAAGGATGACGCTCTAGAGAATCAATTGCTGATAGCTGAAACTTCAATCGACCCAAGCCTTGCTCATAAGCCCCTTCAGTGAAGAACTTTAACAGCACAGGTATATCGCTCTTGCGTTCTCTTAATGGTGGAACTTCAATAGGATAGACATTCAAGCGGTAAAACAAATCTTCCCGAAACGAGGAAAGTTCAACCATTTCTTCTAAGTTACGATGTGTAGCAGCCACTATGCGCACATCTATTTTAATAGTTTTAGAGCCCCCTACACGTTCGAAAGTTCGCTCTTGCAATACACGTAACATCTTGACTTGCATAGGAAGCGGCATATCGCCAATTTCATCTAGAAACAAAGTTCCTCCATTAGCCATTTCGAAGCGCCCAGAACGGCTACTAATTGCGCCAGTGAACGCTCCTTTTTCGTGGCCAAACAGTTCGCTTTCGAGTAACTGTGGAGGTATTGCACCGCAGTTAACCGGAACAAATGGCTTTTTCGCGCGACTAGATAAATTATGCAGCGACCTAGCGACCAATTCTTTACCTGTACCTGATTCCCCAGTGATGAGTACATTAACGTCGCGATCAACAACTTTAGACATCATTTTTTTGAGGCTTTCAATAGCAGGGCTTTTACCAATGATTAACGGGAATTTATGATTTTTTTTCTCTTTGTCGTTTACTCTAACCGAATGATAAACTTGCGATTCATGTAGTAAATCTGTCAATATTTCGTCATCAAGAGACTGAGTTAAAACGCGTAATATTTGCTGCTTTGACTTATTCGTTAATTTTTCGCTGTCATTCCAGCTTTCTAACAAGCAAATAGGAGTATGCTGATAATTTTCTGCTATGAATTGAACTAATTTATTAAGGGAAATGGGCAGTGCACAGTGGCCAATTAAAGCGATAGAGTAATGTTTAAAACTATCCTTATTTTGCAAAAACTCTACAAAACTCATCACCTTATGTTCAACTTTTAAAAACCTTAAGCTACTCTCTAATGAAGCTTTCCTAAGTTCGTTGTCATCAACTAAAATAACTTTATTCAACACTAAAGACATCATTTTTATTATCACTGTCATTTTTTTGACATTTTAGCAGATACACAGCATCTAGCAACTGTATAAATAAAATTCACGCAGTTTAGGAATTTACTATAAAGACAGTTAAAAATAAAAGCATGTATCTCAGGCTAATAGCCCTTAAGCTACTCAATTAACCGAGCGTTTTTGCGTTTGCCAAGAGCTAGGGTATTTAATCAATCTCCATACTAGCTTCTTAATTTATTTAAGCTTAATAACAGGCTTGAATAGTAATATTGCACGAGGCTAAAACAAAGCAAAAAAAGGGGAGTGGAGGTTTTATAAGGGAGTGAACGGACTTCGTGATAGGAGTATGTGTGTAATTAATATTTTTTTAAACTATTTCTAGGACTCAATTCTTTATGCATTAAAGTCATCAACTCAGCTTCTGGACGACCTATACCACAACTATGTACTAAATCATCCACATTAGCCCCCATTTCAACTAAGCGAGCAGCCTGAGAATACACTACATCATCAGGGTCTCGTTGCTCAAGTTCAAGTTGTTTTTCTAGAGATACATTTAATTTAGTTTCTATATCAACAATGCGCTTGCCCATACCGATGGTGCTACCGGACATGGCTTGAATTTCTTTACGCAGAGCGACTGCAAGTGTCTTAGCTCTAGCTTCTGAGTTTCTCTGCTTAATAAAGAGAATAACTATAATAATAGACATAAATATCAAAGCGATTAGCAAGATACCGATAAGTCCTATATTTTCAGCCAATGATCAACCTCTAGTTTCTAAAAAATGGAGAACCAACAATCACCCCACTTATAAACGACTCTATTTGCTATTCTCAGATTTGACGTTAATCAACATCATTGCTATTAAACAGCCGTAACAGATAGAGTTGTTATTCAATCCATAAAATGTATACAGGATATATCACAGATAATTTAACTTGTGAATAAACTGTGTATCCCAACAGCAAATCAATTAGTAAACTACTATAAAGTAACTAATATAACTAATTATTATCCTATTAACTCTTCTTCAAACATCTTAACCATCGCTGATACATTAACCAAAGCACATTTTTCTGCCATATATGTACCTGTTAACCATGGTCTAAACTGAGGTGATGGGTTTTCAGTCACATCACTAAGCAAAATATTTTGTGCTTTAATCACTTTATCAAACACTATTGACCAATGTTTACCTTCCAGAACTAGCATTTCATTATAGTTAGACTTCAGTGCATCGTAATTATCACCGAACAAAATTTGCGCAGTATCGACAATATGAGTACGCATTGTAGAGGAAGTAAAGTCCCCTAGAATCCACTCACGTTCATTATCAAGAGATAAAGTGACATTAGATAAGCGTATATGTCCTTCCACTTGTTCAAAAGGTATCGCCAATTTTAGACCATACATCAATACTATAATGCAGTTAATACTTAGCTCTGCAGAGCTATCTAATGCAGGTTCTTCTATAATCATTTCGTTAATTGCTTCACTATTATCACTGTTTTCTTCTTCAGATGGTTCTAAAACGCTTTCTTCAATTTTAACTGGAGCGTCTTTAAGTTCAGTACATTTGTCTTGTTGCGGATCAACGTTTTCTTCTTCTGAGATTACACATCCCTCTACTGGTAGCGAGCTAGAATTTTCTTCTACTGTAGTAGGATCTATTTGATCGTTTTCCACTGTAGTAGGATCAATAATTTCAACCGATTCTTGCTCAGTATTACTTTCCTGAAGCGCCAGCGCAGGAATTTCTAATTCTAAATCATCAGGCTCTATTTGCGCCCATTCTTTTTGCAAATCGACTTCATCTGTTTCACCTGAATTAGGTTGAGCATCACCCTGTACTTCTACCTCTAAATCGCTCACAGAATTTTCAATTGTTTCATCTATACCATTGCCTGCAGGAGATAGACTAATTTTTTGATCTGCTTCAACATAACCATCATCAGGGGTCTTACTTAAAGCTGAATCATCAATATTAACTAAGCCAGTAGAAATTTCTTCTTCACTGTTACACTGATAATTATCTGCTTCCAGATTTATCTGATCGTCACTTAACTCATGCTTATCTAATTCAGTTTCACATAATAATGCTTCTAAATAGTCAGTCACTAATTTTTGGTTACGGCCTTTATGATTTGACTCACTCATTATCGAACTTCCTCTTCAATCAAAGATTTTAAGAGCTTCGCGTAAGCGAGGACACCTCTACTGCTCGGATCAAACCGTGACGGAAAAACACCTTTCATACTTGCATTTCTAAACTTTGTATCTACTGGCACGACAACAGATGCAATTTCATTGGCATACAAATTATGTAGCTCTCGTAGACACTTCACAGAAGCTTGTGTTCTTCTATCATAAAAAGTAGGAATAATAGTGTACGGCAGTTTATTTTTTCGAGCTTTATTGATCATTGAAATAGTTCTGACCATGCGCTCTAGGCCTTTTAATGCCAAAAACTCCGTTTGTGAAGGAACCAGTAATCGATCACTTGCAGCCAAGGCATTAACCATCAGTACACCCAAAACAGGAGGACTATCGATTAACACATAATCGTACTCTTTTTCTATATGCCTAATAGCTTTAGATACTTGTAATCCTAAACCCGACTTGCCTATAGCTTGCCTTTCAAGAGTAGCTAACGCTGTTGATGCGGGTAACATTTTCACTTTTTCAGAAGTTGTAGGCACTAACAAGCTTTTGACGAAGGATGATGTTACTTTAGTATCTGCTACAAATAAATCATAGACACTTTGATCAATTTGGTCAGGGTCATAACCAAAATAGCTCGTTAATGACCCATGCGGATCTAAATCAACTAACAACACATCGTGACCTGAGTCAGCCAATAAACCAGCTAGCGCAACTACAGTGGTAGTTTTACCGACTCCGCCTTTTTGATTAGATATTGCCCATACTTGCATATTACTGCCCATACATTCGATAATTAGAAAAACTATCTACAATTTTAGTTAAAATTATGCTGCCGCTATAAGTGTAAAGTTTAATATTTATTCTTGGTCAGAGCCTTGGAAAAATCCTTCAAATCTACAACGCTATCAACCACTCCGGCCTTCGCTACAGCTTGAGGCATTCCATAAATAGTACATGTGCTTTCGCTTTGTGCCCAAATAGTTGCACCAGCTGCTTTTAATAACTTAGCGCCATCTCTGCCATCTGCCCCCATCCCAGTTAAGACGATCGCTAAAGATTTAGCACCAAACACTTTTGCTGTACTGGCGAAAGTAACATCCAAACTTGGTTTATACGTTAAGCGCTCTTCGCCCGGTAATATCTGCACGGTCCCTTGGCCATCTAAAATCATTTGCAAACCACCTGGAGCCAATAGTGCACGCCCAGCTTTTAACTTATCACCTGACTGCGCATGCTTAACTTCTATTTCACACTGTTGATTAAGCCTTTCAGCGAAAACAGATGTGAAAGTATTTGGCATATGTTGCACTAGTAATATTGGATAAGGAAAACTTGCTGGTAGTTTGGTTAAAATTTGTTGAAGAGCTGCGGGCCCTCCGGTAGAGGAGCCTATCACCACAATTTTGCAACCCATTGGTATAACAGGATTCCTAGATAATCGTGTCGTGCTGGGAGAAGCACTAACTGCATGACTTTTTTCATCCAAGCGAAACACATGCGTTGTTGATGCACTTCGAGTACTGACTGCAGTCTTTTTTTCTTCGAGAAAATTACTTTTCACAAAGTATTTCGAACGACCTAAAGCAACTATTCTGTTGGTAAGGTCATCACTTAAACTTTGGCTTTTATCCATCCAGGCGCGCATATCTTTAGTCAAATAATCAACCGCCCCTGCATCCATTGCCTGTAGAGTTACTTGCGCACCTTCATGTGTTAAAGAAGAAACCATCAATACTTGAGCAGGCCTCTCCCTCATTATTTGGCGAACAGCGTCAATGCCATTTAGTTTTGGCATTTCCACATCCATAGTAATAACATCTGGTTTTAGACTATTGTTTTTTTCAATTGCGTCTAACCCATCTCTAGCAACACCTACAACATTAATGTTTGGATTTTGAGATAATATTTGTGTTATCCGTTGCCTAAAAAATGCTGAATCATCGACCACTAAAACCCTTACGGTCATTAATATACTCCCGGATATCCATCGACAATAATGCTAATTATTTGACGAGAACAATGCCCTCGCCAAATTCACAACAGATTATGCGTGCTCTTTTAACAAGTTAGGAATATCTATAATCAAAGCAATCCGCCCATCACCTGTAATAGTTGCCCCAGACAAGCCAGCGGTGCCGTGCAAAATAGTCCCCAGTGGCTTTATAACTACCTCTTCTTGACCTACCAACTGATCTACTACAAAACCTGCTCGTAGTGTTCCGACGGTAACAATAACAACGTGTCCTTGCTCAGGTAAATCAGCTTTTCCTTGCCCGTCAATTAACCAGCGCTTCATATGAAATAATGGTAACGCTTGATCTCGCACAGTGATCACTTGCTGACCATCTACGACATTGGTGGTGGTTAAATCTAAGTTAAATATTTCGTTAACATTAACTAGAGGTAATGCGAATGCTTGATCTTCGAGGATAACCATTAGAGTTGGCATAATAGCGAGAGTCAAAGGTACTTGAATTGCTATCCTGGTTCCTTGACCCAATACAGAATCTATTGCTAGTGTTCCGTTGAGTTGCGTAATCTTGGTTTTAACTACATCCATTCCTACGCCGCGGCCTGACACATCAGAAACCACTTCTTTGGTAGAAAAACCAGCAGAAAATATAAGATTAAAACATTCTTGATCCGTTAAACGGTTAGCAGACTCTTGATCTAACATGCCCCTTTCTACTGCTAAACTACGCAACCGTTCAGGATCCATTCCAGCACCGTCATCCTGAATAATCAACAGAATATGATCGCCTTCTTGTTCAGCGGATAACAACACATGTCCCTCTCGTGCCTTACCTGCTTTCTCTCTCTCGTCGGGAAGTTCAATACCATGATCTACTGAATTTCTCACTAAGTGAATCAAGGGGTCAGCCAACGCTTCGACTAAATTCTTATCTAAATCAGTTTCTTCGCCTCTCAGTTCTAGGCGAATTTCTTTCTTTAAAGTGCGCGATAGATCGCGAATTAAGCGGGGAAAGCGCCCAAACACTTTTTTAACTGGTTGCATACGAGTTTTCATAACGGACATTTGTAAATCCGCGGTAACCATATCTAAAGTACCTAAGGCTTTAGACATTTCTTCATCTTCACCACTTCCCCCTAGGCGTATTAGTCGATTACGAACCAGTACTAGTTCGCCAACCATATTCATGATCTTATCTAATAATCTGGTATCAACTCGCACGTTACTTTCTGGCGTAGGTGCTTTATTTGCCGGAGCTTTGGCAACGCTTTTGTTGGCTTCTGCTGTAGCTTTCTCAACCGTCTTTTTAACTTCTTCAGCAGGCGCTGTTTTTACGACGGGAGCAGGAACAGGCGTAGGCACAACTGCTGGTGCACTAGCTACTTCGGGCTCCGGCGCTTTAAAAGCACCTTGGCCTGTCGCTTGAAGATCATCCAATAAATTTTCAAACTCATCTTCTAAACTAGTAGGAGCTGCGGTTTTCGTCTTACCCGGTGCACCTGTAGAGCCATGAAGCTCATTCATCAGTGAATCGAATTCATCTTCGGTTATCAGATCGTTGCCTTTTTTCTTTGTTTCAGTTTTAACGGCATTAGAATCTTGTAATAACAAATCAAAGTCATCAGCGGGGGTCATCGGAGATTCAGGTAGTGGTGCTGGTTTAACAGCTGGAACTGGTGCTGCTGCTACCACAGTAGGAGCCGAAGCATCTTGCACTGCCGGAACATTACCACTGGCATAATCATCTAATAGCTTAATGAGTTCAGGAGAAGCTGATTCAGGAGGCATTCCACCTCGTACATTTTCGAACATTCTATTTACCGCATCTAACGATTGAAGAACAACATCCATCAACGGTGCGGTAACTTTAATCTCTCCAGTGCGTAATAAATCGAACAAATTTTCTGCATGATGACAACAATCAACCATCGCATCCAGTTGCAAGAAGCCGGCGCCACCTTTAACAGTGTGAAAACCTCTAAATATTGCATTTAGCAGCCCTTCATCTTCTGGATTTTGTTCCAATTCAACTAATTGTTCTGATAAAAGCTCCAGTATTTCTCCAGCCTCCACCAAGAAGTCTTCAAGAATTTCCTGATCTACATCCAAACTCATACAATTACCCCTACATTAAAAGCCTAGGCTAGAAAGCAACTCATCTACATCATCTTGCCCTGAAACAACATTTGGATTGTCTTGAGCATTTATTTGTGGCCCCTCTGCTTTCGGTGTTTTATCCACCTTTTCGGCCATAACAATTTCTTCTTTCTTTTTAGCTACCATGGTTTCAGCAGCTAAGGGTTTAACACCCCCTAATTCAGCAATACTTAAACTTTCAACTTTTGCCGCCATATCAATTAGCTGCACTAATCCAGTTTGTACTTCAGTTAACAAAGTAATCACACGCTTAATTAGCTGTCCCGATATATCTTGGCTACTTTGCGCTAGCAATATCGCCGTCAATTGGTGCTTTAGGTCTTTAATAGTATCTTCTGATTCTTGCTTAACTTGACAAGTGCGGTCATAAACGCCGTTAAGTGCATCAAATTCGCCTTCAAGCTGCCCCACAAGAGATAACAAATCCTTAAAACGAATACTCTGGCCGTCCAAGTTATCAATCAACACCAGAGAAGCATCCACTCTATCCATGGTCTCATGTGAAGTCTTTTCAGTTATTTCAATAACATAGTTTAAGCGATCAGATGCGTCATTCATGCCCGATAAAGTGCTACTATCAAGCCCGGTATCCTTTTCCATGTCATCTGAAAACGAATTAATAGCATCGTGTAAGCCACGAGTTAAATGACCAATTTCATTATAAAATGCTTGATGTTTAGCTTGCTGCAGCTCATTAATAACATGAAGGGCAGAACCTATATCACCTTTAGCCAGTTCTTCTATTAATTTTTCTGCCTTTGCTTTTAACAAGCCTTCCAACCCATCTACTGCTGGCTGGTTTATAATTTCTGACATACGACACTGAACTCCATTGAATTGACTAACCTTCTAGTCTTTCGAAAATTTTCTCTATTTTCTCTTTCAGAACTGTCGCAGTAAAAGGTTTAACCACATAGCCATTAACGCCTGCTTGCGCCGCAGCAATGATTTGTTCTCTCTTTGCTTCTGCTGTTACCATTAAAATAGGGATATGCGCTAAATTTGGGTCTTTGCGCACTTCTCCAATTAGTTCAATTCCAGTCATACCTGGCATGTTCCAGTCAGTAACCAAAAATTCAATACCACCTTGCTTCAAAATAGGTAAAGCTGTCTTACCATCATCAGCCTCAGTTATGTTTTGAAAACCAAGATCACGAAGTAAATTTTTTATGATTCTTCTCATTGTAGAAAAATCATCTACAACAAGTATTTTGATGTCTTTTTTCAAGACAAGTCCTCCCACTTAAAAATATATAGTAGTGCCTAACTAAAGTTAGACCACAATTGTTCAAAGGACTAATTATATCGAAAAAAATAATCATTTTTTTCGTCCTTCATAATCAAACAATGATCGTTTATCTATTCTTGCCATTGCCTTAAACGACTTCTTAGCCGGTGAGCAGCCTGACTGTGAATCTGGCTGACTCTAGATTCGCTAACCTCTAAAATCTGTCCTATCTCTTTAAGGTTGAGCTCTTCATCATAATACAGTGCTATAACCAGTTTTTCCCGTTCTGGTAGAGTTTTAATTGCCTCTGCTAAAGAGTCAATGAAAGCACTTTTTTCAGTAATATTCATCGGCCCTGGATCATCACCCACCAATTGCTCTTTGGGGGCTAAATCATCAGAGTAAGTAAGCTCATCAACACTAAACAGCTTACTTTCGACATTGTCTTTGAGTAGCTTATGGTATTCATCGACCTCTACACCCATTTCTAAAGCTATTTCGGTTCCAGAAGCATCACTGCCTTTACGCGCTTCAATGTTATGAATCGCTTCTGAGATTCGCCGCCCATTACGGTGTACTGATCTTGGTGTCCAATCACCTCTTCTCACTTCATCAATGATAGATCCACGAATGCGAATTCCCGCATAGGTTTCAAAACTTGCACCTTTTGAAGAATCATATTTCTTAGCTGCTTCCAACAATCCTATCATTCCCGATTGAATAAGATCATCAACTAAAATACTAGAAGGCAAGCGTGCCAGCAAATGATGTGCTATTCGCTTTACTAACGGTGCATATTTTTCAATCAAGTCATTTCCTGACTTAGTATCCATAGGATTATACATGCAGGCCCTTATTAATAATATTCACCCTATTGGGCTATGTACTTTGCACTAATCGCTTTACAAAAAACTCTAAATGCCCACTTGGCGTGGAATTTACTGGCCATGCATCAATTTTCATGGCTGTTTGGCGATATGCCTGTGTCGCTTTACATTTAGAAAAACCTTTAACGACAGGTACTTGGTTTTTAACCGCCTGCCTAACAGCTTCATCATAAGGTATTGAACCAAGGTATTGAAGTGTTACATCAAGAAATCTATCAGTTACAGTGAGTAATTTGCCATAAACACTACGTCCTTCCTTTTCACTACCTACCATATTAGCCAAAACACGAAAGCGAGTCATTTTGTAATCACGATTTAGCAGCTTAATCAAACCGTAAGCATCAGTTATTGAGGTTGGCTCATCACACACCACAACCACTATTTCTTGCGATGCACGCAGAAAGCTGATGACAGCTTGAGAAATACCTGCTGCAGTATCAACAATAAGCACATCAACATCATCAGCTATATCATTGAATGCATATATAAGCTCAGCGTGTTCATGAATGTTTAACGAAGTCATTTCCATCGTGCCAGAAGTCGCTGGTACGATTCGCACATTGGGAGCGGCATCCAACATTACTTCTTCGAGGCCGCACTCGCCCGACAATACATCGGCAATATTGCGTTTAGGCTTTAAGCCGAACATGATATCTACATTAGCCAAACCAATGTCTGCATCCATCAATACCACTTTTCGACCTAGCTGGCCTAAACACATCGCAAGATTCACAGAAACGTTGGTTTTACCAACTCCTCCCTTACCACTTGTCACTGCAATAACTTTTACCGGACGTGCTTTCGTTTGCATCAAAAAAACCAATCACATAATCAAATATCTAACTATTACAGCTAAAGCTCTGATATTAAAAAAATTGTAATACTTTCAATCATAACAATCAAAGAAAGCTGCCAGCATACTCAAATTAAATAGCGGCATTACGACGAATTTTCTCTCGTTCTCTACTTTTCTGCGCTGTCAGTACTGCGCGTGATACTAAATCATTTTTGTGTGCTACGTGAATATCATCAGGAATTTTTTGCCCACTTGCAATATAGGCAACAGGCAAATTACGTTCAGCTACCAAGGTTAAAGCAGCTCCCATATTCCCCGACTCATCGATTTTAGTCAGCACGCAACCATTTAATCCCAGAGGGCTATAGCAATCATATGCATCAGCTAATACTTGCTTTTGCGATGAACACGAAAGAACCAACAGCTTCTTCAAGTTCATCGGCACACTTTCCAGCATAAAACTTTGCTGCTGACTTGCAGCATCACTGGCACCTAGACCAGCAGTGTCAATTAACACCAACTTTTTATTTTTTAAGGTATTTAAAACCTCAGCCAGCGAATTCTTTTCGTCCACTGCGCGCACCGGGATATCTAATATACGCCCAAACGTTTTAAGCTGATCATGTGCTGCTATCCGATACGAATCAGTCGTCACTAAAGCCACGCCCGCACTGCCGTGTTCAAGTACATACTTAGCTGCCAGCTTACCTATGGTGGTCGTTTTGCCGATACCAGTAGGTCCTACAAACGCAATCATACCGCCACGACTTATAAAATCATGATTTATCACCGGCACCATTTCTACTAATTGCGCTAATGATTTGCGCCATGCACGATTTAGGTCTAAACCGGGATCAACTGAGCGTCTAATTTTATTTTCAAACACACTCTCTAGACCAATCTGCTCAAATCTATGCGCTAGTTTATCAATCACCAATGAATTAGAAACAGAACCGCGTTCAGCTTTGTATGCCCCTGGTAATTGACCAGATAGCATTTTTTTAAGCTGATCTATTTCTTGTTGCATGTTATCTATTAAATCATCATCCGCGCTGGCACTACGCTGCGTATAACGCCCTGCGGATCTATCATTCTTGCCTGGCGCATCAATTACAGCTTCTTTTCTTACAGCGGGCCTAGAATAACTTTCTTGATAATCACTACGCGACTCATCTGCATATTCTGCGTCCTGCTTTAGCTCTGCTGATTCCAATCTGCTCGCAACACGCTCTTGATTCATATCCGAATCAGTTAAGGGCTGCCTGCGCCCTTCCTTTTTCTTTTTCAATGAAGCTAGGATTGTTTCTAAATCGTCATCATAGCTATCCTCTAGCTGCTGATTTCTTCCACCCAAGTTAGCTACACCGCTAGTTAGTGGAGTATTTTCCACATATTCACTTACAGCTCGACCTCGCGCTTTTAAAACTTTATTTTGAGCGATGATTTTCTCTTGTTCTAGTAATTGTGAAGCGGCAGGTCTGCGTGTAGCACCTGTCAATATATCAACTTGACTGTCACGCTTGTTACGCACCACATCACTTTGCTTGAACTGAGATTGAGCTCGCTCAAAATCTTGCTCGTGCGCTGCAACTACTTCAACACCACCTGCGATTCTATGGTTAGAAACGATAACCGCTTGTGGCCCAATTTCATCACGCACTCGCTTCATTGCTTGACGCATGTCTGGAGCAAATATACGTTTAACTTTCATAAACATTCCCTAGCTTATTATCCAAGCGGCAATTATCAAACATCTTGCCCCCCTACTGATGCTACTATTGTAACTTTTTTATTTTCAGGTATTTCTTGATATGACAACACGTGGATCAACTGCTCACCATACCTTACAAATTTCGCCATTAAAGGCCTAACGGGTGCGGCGACTAACAATATAGCAGGCTTTCCTAACATTTCTTGTTTATGTGCAGCTTCTAATAAAGAGCTTTGCAGTTTTTCTGCCATATTTGGCTCAAGCACCATACCCTCATCCGCACCAGTACCTTGCTGCACTGAACCCAGTAGCAATTGTTCCAAACGCGGATCCAAAGTAATCACCGGAATTTCCGCTTCAGCACCATTAATAGTTTGTACGATTAAGCGTGATAGCGAGACCCTAACCGCAGCCGTTAGTGCAATTGTATCTTGTGTTTTTGTCACCGCGTCTGTTAATGCTTCTGCAACAGATCGAAAGTCTTTTAACGGCACCTGTTCTTTTAATAAATTTTGCAACACTTTAAGCAAACTGCTAATTGAAATTTTAGCAGGCACCAGCTCTTCTACCAATTTCGGCGAAGTTTTGGTCAGCATGTCTAATAAATGCTGCACTTCTTCGTGCCCTAATAAATCATGCGACTGACGCTGCAATATCTGATTCAAATGAGTCGCTACCACCGTACTGGAATCGACCACTGTATACCCTAATGTCTGAGCATGTTCTCGCTGGCTAGTTTCAATCCAAGTGGCATCTAGACCAAAAGCTGGATCCTTAACATCCACTCCTTTAAGCTCACCAAACACTTGCCCTGGGTTTATCGCTAAATCACGATCGGGATACACTTCAGACTCACCAACTACAACCCCCATTAAAGTCACTCTATAAGCACCAGGCATTAAATCTAAATTATCACGAATATGCACAGAAGGTACTAAAAACCCTAGATCCTGAGATAGCTTTTTACGCACCCCTTTAATACGGTTCAGTAACTGTCCACCTTGCAATTTATCAACCATTGGGATCAAGCGATACCCCACTTCAAGCCCAACCATATCCACTGGCATTACATCATCCCAGTTCAATTCCCGCTGTTCATCTTCCGTTTCAGCTTCTGATTGAATTAATTCAGATTCATCCTGCACACTTGCCACTCTATCTAACTCAGCTTGCTTTTTAAACATCCACCAAGCACCCGCACCAGAAACCGCCGCCAAAGATAAAAACGAGAAATGTGGCATGCCCGGTACAGAACCCATAATACCTAATATAATTGCCGATACTGTCAGTGCACGCGGAGAAGCAAACATCTGCTTGACAATTTGACCACCCATATCTTCGGCAGTATTTTGACGCGTAACCATAATTGCAGCAGCAGTAGATAACAACAAAGAAGGTATTTGCGCAACCAAACCGTCACCGATGGTCAGTAATGAATAAAACTCAACCGCGGTAGAGAAATCTAACCCGTGCTGCATCATTCCTATCAACAGACCGCCTAGCAAGTTAATAACCAGTACTAAAATACCGGCAATAGCATCACCACGCACAAATTTTGACGCACCATCCATTGAGCCGTAAAAATCAGCTTCGTTGGTAACATCTGCACGACGCTGCTTAGCATCATCTGCCGTAATCAAGCCTGCATTTAAATCTGCATCAATCGCCATCTGTTTCCCTGGCATAGCGTCAAGGGTAAATCGTGCACTCACTTCTGCTATACGCCCTGCACCCTTAGTAACCACCACGAAGTTGATAATAACCAAGATGATAAAGACGATAATACCCACTACATAGTTACCACCGATAACGACCGAGCCGAAAGCCTCTATTACTTTACCTGCAGCATCACCCCCTTCATGACCGTATAACAGTACAACCCGCGTAGACGCCACATTTAGCGCTAAACGCATTAAGGTTGCTAATAAAAGGATAGTGGGGAAAGCCGCAAAATCTAATGGACGCAGCGCATACACACCCACTAAGAGAACAACAATAGAAAGCGCAATATTAAAAGTAAAAAACACATCCAGCAAGAACGCAGGCATGGGCAAAATCACCATGGCCAATATAATAAGCAATACTAAAGGCACACCTAAGTTGCCGTCAGTAAAACTTCTTACATTGCTTATAACTGCCGCTCTATCCAAAATCACACACCCAATACGTCATTTTATTGTCACTTATATTTAAACTAAACCAATACTGCCAAATAAATGACTTACATTTTCACTAATTCGCCAACAAACCATCACTAAATATATAAGCAATAATTGAGCCAGTAATCTATAAAGAAGCTATATAAGCTATATTCTTCAAGCATCTGTAAGTTATTTGTCATTACGCCAATAAACTTTAGGCAAAAAAAAGCCGCTAAATTTCGTTAGCGGCTGTATTTAAAATAGCATTGATCAAGTCATTTTCTTACTCATGCGGATATCTAATGGCATACCACTCCAACCAATTTTCAACTGCAGCAACAGATCAATCACTTCTTGAACTTTTTGTGGATCTTGATCCAAATTAGCCTGCATAATAGCGCGTATCATATACTCATATAAATCACCTAAGTTCTGCGCCATTTCGCCTCCTTTTTCAAAATTCAAGAAGTCACGCAAGCCTAAAATAATACTATTGGCTTTATTTAAATTCTTCGCTCTATTCTCAATATCTTTGCGCTCAATACATCCCTTAGCAGTAGCCAATGCGGTCAGCGCTCCATCATACAGCATCGCTATTAATTCATGCGGTGAGGCTGTTGCAACAGCAGATCTTAAATCGACTGTTTTATATTGATTCATTGCACTTAGGTTAACGCTCATTAAAATCTCCTAATTGTTATTTTGCTGCGGTGAAGGGTAAACGGTCAATCAAACCATCCAATTGACTTTTGGTTTGATTCAAACTTGCCACTATTCTTTCCATAGCAGCATACTGACTGGACAAACGTTCTTGATACGCTGTCATTTTTCTATCTAAATTTTCTTGATCTACCACTAAGACTTTCTTTCCGTCAGCAATAGACTCTTCACTTTTGGCTATTTGCCCACCTCCGGATAACGCAGTACTCAGCAATAGCGATAAATCTCCCGCTAACCCTCGGCTAAAGCTGACACTATAATCACCGGTTGGGGTATCTTGTTTGAATGATAAATTCAAGCCATACGCCGCAGAACTTATAGCAGGCAACATAATATTGCCCGAACCTAAAGTCGCCTCACCATTAATCGTACCTACGACATCAATACCATTTGTACCGGTAGTCATTTTATCCAAACCGAGCTTGCTAGAAAAGCCCGCAGATGCTTCGACAAACGAAACATTTGAACTGCCGCCAAAATCATTAGAGGTGATTTTTAACGCACCAGCTTCTACTGTGACACTCACAGATGCAAAGCCCGCTTTAAGCAACGTATCCCCGTTAATTTTGGCTTGCAAATCATCCGCTAATGCATCTATCGACGCGTAATCATCTAGCAAACTAATACTGTTACTTTCAACACCATTCACTTTAATAGTGAAGTCCTCACCAGATAAAGCAAAATCTGTTGCTACAGCACCGTCAATCCATCCCTTAGCTGGCGCTGTGTCAATATGCACTGCATATTCACCTGCTGTTGCCTGCGCGGCAAAACTACCGGTATTTAGCTCGATGAAATTGCTAGAGCTACCAGTATTAACCGCAAACAAACTGGCAAGCTTATCAAAATCATTTTTCACGACTAAATTGAACTGCTCATCATCAAGCTCTAATGTGCCATCCGTATTAGTATTAACACCTATCGACCCTAAGCTGCTATAAGCATCGGTCACTTTTAAGCCTTGCACGGTACTAGACATGGTTTGAGTAATTAATGAGGCTAAACTTTTAGCAGCACCATCTCTGGATAAATCACCTCGAACCAGGTTATTACTGTCATCCTGCGTAATACCGACTAACGGCTTCATTATTCCCTGCAATAAATTATAGGCTTCAATAAAGCCATTTATCGCCGTTTCAGCAGCGCCTTTATCTTGCGAGATTGAAAAGGATATATTATTACCGACATCCTCTTTATTTAACGTAAAATCTAAGCCCACTATCACGTCGGCAATAGTATTGCTGCTACGGGTAATATCTAAACCATTTAGCTTAAACTGCGCATCTTTACCTTGCTGTGTTTCCACTACATTAGCATGGCTAGTTTTATTAAAATCAAAATCTGCCAAAGATGGATCATCAGACGTTATCTGTAGCGCATTTTTAACACCTGACTCAGCCGTCACTAACAATTGGAATTGCCCATCGATGTTAATCACTGAAGCTTGAATCTCTGAATC
Organism: Oceanospirillaceae bacterium; assembly: GCA_036960485.1. Taxonomy (GTDB): domain Bacteria; phylum Pseudomonadota; class Gammaproteobacteria; order Pseudomonadales; family Balneatricaceae; genus Rs1. The sequence goes on along the minus strand of JBALXS010000001.1, from coordinate 48,067 downwards.
CGCATCATTTATTTTTTGTGCAATCGTCGCCAACGAATCATCTGCTGTAATATCTATATCAAAACTGGGCTTATCTGCATTTGCGGTAAAAAGATTGGGATCGCCAGGATTGAGAGGATCATCATATGACCATTGCCCGGTATTAAAAGTGAGCTTGCCTGCTTTATTCAGTGCTGCATCTGCATCAGTTTGCGTAGAGTTAATCGCCAGAGACTGAGTAGTCGCGACCTGCGAAACCTCTAATTGGTAGTTACCTGCAGGCGCCTCTGCAGTCAAAGAATTAAAGGTAATCACATCTGTAGTGGGTACATTAATAGCCTTAGCATTAAATACCGCAGGATCTGCGAGTGGCGCCATCGCACTTTGAAACTCTGCTAAACCACTTTTTAAAATACCGTACGCCGAAAGCTTAGCATCGTACTGTTCTGTTTTAGTATCAATACGACCCTGTTGTGGCGCTTTTTGCGCCGCCGTTAAATCAGCCACTAATTGCTGTGTATCTATGCCTGAAGCACTACCCAAAGATGCAAGTATATTAGTTGCCATATAAACCTCTGCCTAACTTTTGATTGAATTGCTACGTTACAAGCTACTGCCTACAACACTTATTTTTAATACACTTATGTTAATATATTTATTTCAATACGCTTATTATCAGTACCCTGTAGAAAAAACACATTGTATATTTTTTATACATAGCACTAATTTAAACAAAAAAACCGAACACAGCTAATGCTGGATCCGGTTTTATTTTACGCTTTATCGTTAAGAATCAAACCTAACATACTCTCAATTTGTTTAGCGACAGCTAATGCTTCTTTAGTAGGCATTTGCTTTATCACTTCATCGGTGAGTTTGTCGGTAACAACTACCACTACCTCTTTGCTACTTTCATCAACTGAAAAACTTAAGTTACGTTGTGGACTAGTCTGCATATAATCATTCAGCTTAGTCACCGCGGTTTCTAGTTCTTCCCTTTCTATAACAGTCGCTTCAACATTACGGTTAGAGTTTGATGATTTAACCTGGGAGCTCGATAAAGAATCTTTAGCCGTTTCATTTGTTTTATCAACTCGCTGCACGCTTGGCTGAGGAGCAACTGCTGCTGAGTTATTAATCGATTCAACGGACATATAAGTCCTCCCGAATAATACCTACCACTAACCAATTGATTAGTAGTAAGCATCATCCAAATTTTATATTACTGAAGTAATGACAATACCTGCTGTGGACGTGAGTTAGCTTGCGCTAGCATCGCGTTACCGGCTTGTTGCAATACTTGAGCACGTGACAAGTTAGCAGATTCAGCAGCGAAATCAGCATCCATGATTGCAGATCGGGCTGATGCTGCGTTCTCAGAGATGTTTGACAAGTTACGTGTAGTGTAATCAAGACGGTTTGAAATTGCACCTAGATCACCACGAATTTCGCTCACTTCCGAAATAGCTTCATCCAATATCCCAATTGCTTTTTGTGCGCCAGCAGCAGTTGTAATATCAATCGATGCAACAGATCCTGTTTCAGTTTTTGCACTGTTAATTTCTTGAAGGCCAGTTATTGTGGCTCCATTAGCCGACAATTCAAGCTCTATTGGCTTCCCATTTGCTGAAGTCAGTGTAATATTTGTAGTACCACCGCCACCATCTGCTGTTACACCTGTTTCTGCCGACACTGCATTTATAGCCGCTATAGTATTCACGTTAGTTGCAATTGAAGTAAAGGCTACCTCCACACCATTAATTACTATATCTCCTGCAGCCGTAGCTGCTGGCACACCAATAGCAACGGCACTACCAGTAATAGTGCTAGCAGTTCTCTCATCGATACCTAACACCGCTGCATCAGCAGCGGCCGAGTACGCAACTGTAATCCCTTCACCGTTTGATGAATCTGTATCATTCATTGTTAAAGAAAATTGAGCAGTACCTGCTGCTATACCTAAAGCAGCAAGGCTTGTAGTTCCTGTTTCGGCGACAGTTAAACTCTCTGCGTTTTCTGCACCAACACTCAATCTATTATTGCCGCTAAGATCTTGTGTTATACTAGCTGTAAGCGCACCACCTGATTGTTTATTTATTTTATCTGCGACTTCTTGCAAGTTATTCGTATTGGATATCACATAACTTGTATCCGTCCCATCAGCATTTAAGGTTGTAAAAGTAACACTGTCGCCTGTATCCAAAACACCAGTGCCAGTTGCTGTAGCGCTCAATTCAGAAAACGCCCCTACTTCAACACCAGATACATTATCAGAAAAGACTTTTAGCAAGGAATCCAAATCAGTCGCTGCTAACAACTGGGTACCCGTGATTTCTTGATTATTAATCGTTACAGTTGCCCCTGCTGCTGAAATAGCTAAACCATCTGACAAATCAGCGCCAACTTCTGTATGAACAGCGCCAACTACATCAGAAGATTTCCCACCTAGTGTATTAGTACTTGTTGCCTCTACATTTAATGCAATTGTTTGATTAGCATTTTCACCAACCTGAAGGTCAATTTCACCTAACGATCCATCTAAAACATTCAAACCGTTAAAACTGGTAGTTTCAGAGATACGGTCAATTTCCTGCTTAAGCTGTTCAACTTCGGCATTTAGCGTATCACGGTTACCGACATCGTAGGTACCGTTAGCAGACTGGATAGACAGTTCACGCATACGCTGTAAAATATTAGTTGTTTCTTCCAAACCACCTTCAGCAGTTTGAATAAGTGCTGCACCGTCATTCGCGTTACGTACTGCTTGGTTCAAACCTTGAACCTGCGATGTCATGCGGTTTGCAATTGCTAGGCCAGCTGCATCATCCTTAGCGGAGTTAATACGTAAACCACTTGATAAACGTTCAGTTGCTGTATTTTGCGCATCTAATGAATTATTCAAGTGACGCTGCGCATTTAAAGACTGAATGTTAGAATTGATTACCATTGCCATGAGACTTTCTCCTCAACGGCCAACATATTTTGTTGGCACTTTTTACTGCCACTTATATCAATATGAGATAAGTGATTTGTGTAATAATAGATAACGACCTATTGCTACAAAACTTTAATCATTTTTATTAAATAGTTATTTATTTGTTTTACATAAATAGCTACCTTACTAAATGTAGCGACTTGTTAGGCTTTAACTTTAGCTTTACTTTAACCCTAATTATAATGGCCCTAAAATGCAGCACAGATTAAATGAAGTATTAGCTATTTCGAGACAAATACTGGAACAGAGTAAGGTGCAAGAGTGGGATGAAGTTGAAGCCCTGCAAAGCAAGCGTGCCTCATTAACACAAACTTTACAGACCATACCTGTACCCGTAGCTCAACAGGACATTGATAGCTGTGCTAACGTTAGCTTTCAAATACAAACATTGAATGATGAAATTTTGTTGTTGTCGCAGACTAATAAACAAAATTTATATGAAGATATAAAGCGCAATAATAAATCTAAAAAGATGAGTACTGCGTATGGGAAGTAGGTAGGTCGTGGGTCGTGGGTCGTGGGTCGTGGGTCGTGGGTCGTGGGTCGTGGGTCGTGGGTCGACAAGATGATAAGCACAATCAAATAACACGCAAGCTTTTTTATTTTTACTCTTTTACCTACGACCCATTACTGACGATTTACTACCTATTACTATTCCCCTCTTACTGTATATGATCAAAAAGACTTAGCGCTGCTATCCTGCCAAAGATAGCTTGCGACGCCTGCAACGTTACTTCTTCTAGCTTAAATTTACTAATTGCCTCTGGCATGTCGACATCTTGAATACTACTTAAGCTAGTTTTGGCAAACAAAGTAAAATCTAAATTATTGTCTTTTACTTTTTCCATAAAACTTAGCCTTGAACCAAGCTGAGTGACACTTTCAATGTTTCGTTCAGATGCTTGATCCCACTGGCCAAACATTTTCGTTGTCGCCACTGCAAACTCATCTCTTTTGGTTTGGTCAGTTAATGGTACTTCTAACGCTTTTGCATAATCTTGCACTATATCTAGAATATTTTTCTGTTCCGGCTGAGTATGAAGCACAACAGTATCTTCACCAGTAAAGTTTGCCGGAAAGCCTGCGGCAGTAGTGACATCAAATTCCATGCCTAATACTTCTAATTTACCTGCAACGGTAGCCCGGGCAGTAATATCATTTCCATCATTGTCCTCTACCGGATCACCGTTACTATCTGTCATTGTAACTAATGGCGGAGCACCTGCTGTAACCACTACCTTAATATCACCCAAACCCGCCGTTAGCTTGGTATGCAAGTCTTGAGCCTCTTGATCTTTAAATGTAATGTTTGAAACAACTGAAGCCACCGCTGGTGACTGCGAAGCAAATGCACCTTTTATAGTGGTTTGCAAATCAGCAGCTACTGATTCAAACAAATATTGCCCCGAGTCATTTGAAGGGATAAAAAGCTCACTGGATACTTGAATTTTACGCTGCCCGTCATCCCCTTGGTATTGATAACTACCATCAGGCTGTTTTTCATAGGGCTTGGTATTACCTTTGGATCCGGCGAAAATGTACTCGCCTTGGCTGTCTTTGCTATTCATCAGACCCGCCATAAAATCAGCTTCTTCTTTGAGGTTTACCGCAATTGATGCACGATCGCTATCTGTCAAAGTTCCAGTCGAACCTTGGATGGTTAGCTCTTTCACTCTATTAAGTGACGTTCTCATCGAACTTAATATTGACTCTTCTAACGTCAAACGGGTATCTGCTGCCTTAATATTGATATCAAACTTATCGAATTGGGCAAGCTCACGCTCTAACTTTAATACTTGCGCTGCTGCGACTGGGTCATCAGATGGCTGTAATATGCGTTTGCCAGTGGATATTTGCTGCTGTAAATTATCTAACTTTACATTCGAGCGCTGCATATTATCGATCGAGGTATTATATTGCTGTTGTGTGGTGACTCTTAACATAATAATTCTCCTAGGCTAAGCTTAAAAGCTTTGTAACAAAGTATCGAACAAAGTCTGTGATGTGGTGATTACTCTTGCCGATGCTTGATAAGCTTGCTGATATTGCACTAAACGCGCCGCTTCTTCGTCTAGATTTACCCCGGTAATACTCGCTAATGTTGCTTGCGTGCTGTTCAACACTGCCAAGCTTGCTGTCAGGTTGATTTTGCCTGTCGCAGCTTGCGCACCAACATTTTCTACTATCTTGGAATAGTGATCTTGCAGCGAGCCATTGGGTAATAATTTCTTGGTTTGAATCGCCGATAGTGCCAAAGCATTTCTATTATCTGAAACACCGTCTTTGTTGTAATCAAATTCAAATCGGTCACCTACTTTTGGCACATTATCGATGGTAACACTGTAACCTGAAGAGTCTAGCGCATTAGGGCCCGGAATTTCAATCGCCACTCCTGCTGTAAATTTAGTGCTTGTTGCCAGTGGGAATAGTGGATCCAACCCTAAAATAATCGGCTTTGGATCTAATGGATTACTAATATTAAATACGGTGTACCTAAGAACAGGATCAAGAGGATCAGTATTATCCTCACTAAAGACTATTTCTACAGGTGGATCTAACTTCCCGGTATCGTCAGAGTTTAGAAATGCTGTGCTTGCAGGATTGGTAACTTCTACCGATGCCACACCTGAACCCAAGTTATTCGGGTTAGTGGTAATGCGTACTGGGCCGGCGAGCGCAACTTGTTTTACATCGGTCAAGACACTACCGATTTCTGCGGCTGCGTTACGCGTTGGCTGCACCACAAACTTATCGCCAATGCTAAAAAAACTATTTCCTTTTACTACTACTAACACACCATCAAATTTTGCATTTAGGTCACCAGTACTAGCATCTAAGTAATAACTGTTATCTGACAAACTAGAAGCCGGAGAAGGCGCTACAGTCACTTGACTCAAACTCACGACAGCGTTAGAGGGCTGCCGCCTTACTAATAACTCATCATTATCGCCGATAGCTAGCTCGTAGTCGTCTGTCGTTAATTTAGATACATCATCGATATTCACATAATGAGAATCTACCGTCGATACATTAGCCGTATTAGCTTTTAATCGTCCATTTATTGCTGCGCTGCTGTTTATATTATTGAAAACATCACCACCTAGCTCGTTATCTAGAGTCATACCTTTACGATGCTGGGTATTTGTTTCATCCGCTAAGGCCAATGCTATACGCCCTAGTTCATTCAGACTTGGGTTGAGTACATTATTACGAAACTCTTTAACGCCGCCAAGTGCTCCACCAGTTACTTGCTGGGTGATATTCAATTCAGAACCTGACATTTGAATAAAAACTTGTGGCTGCGTGTTATCAGGGTTACCCGTTTTAAGCTCAACTTTATTCACCGTTTGACCGACAACAAGCGGCTGCCCGTTACCGATAAACAAATTGTATTGCTCACCCTGCTGCACTACATTGATATCTACTAACTCAGCAATTTTATTGACTAGCACGTCACGTTGATCTTTCAATTCGTTAACTGGCTGGCCATTACTAATCAACTGCTGAATCTGATCATTTAATTGTGCGACTGATTTGGCGTACTCAGTTAAGTTACCAGTGGCTGCCTTCATCGTGGCATTAACAGCATCGTTTTGAATATTTAATTGATCTGAGAGACTATTAAACCTGCGCGACAACGCAGACGTTTCCTCTATATATAGTTTCCTATTTGCCAATGATGTAGGATCATCCACTACATTTTGCATTGATGTGAAATAGGTATCTAACTGAGCGGAGATACTAGTGCTACTTGAAGCGAGCAAATTATCCGTTTGACTGATTAAAGAATCAGTTAGATTCAAACTTTTATAACTCGATAAATCCGACCAGTACTGTTTAGTGACGAATTGATCAGTTGCACGATCAATATCTTGTATACGGGTGCCTTGTCGATCATTGATTGATACGAAATTGGCGCTTTGGCGCGAATAACCTTCGGTACTGGCATTAGCGATATTCTGGCTGACAGTGGTCAGCGCCGTTCTATTAGATAATAACGCCTGACTGCCAATATTAAGTAAATTAAAAGACATACTTCCTCCTAACGATATTTACTTTCGCAACAATCGCCACTTCAAATCAGTTTCTCTGCAAGTTAATCATCAATTCTTAACCGCAAATTCTAGGTATTTATATCGGCTAAATGCTAGCCTTCATTAGATGTTTTTGTGCTATTTTCAATAATATCACTGTTGTATATACTAGATATTTTGTCGGCATATTTGGGATCGGTTGCATAACCTGCTTTTTGTAGTAACTGTAGGTACTTTTGTGGGTCTGCTGCAGCGCTAATCGCTTCTTGATAGCGCGGGCTTTCCTTTAAAAATTTAACGTAATCTTTAAAACTTGCTTCGTAAGAATCGTAAGATCTAAACTTAGCGACTTCTTTAACCATCACGCCATTTTTAAATTCTAAAGTATTAGCGGCTTTTGCCTCGCCATCCCAACTACCGCCGGCTTTAATATTAAATAAGTTATAGCTATTTTGGCCGCTACCATCGCGCACCATATGCTTACCCCAGCCGGTTTCTAATGCCGCTTGTGCCAACATGACTTTAGGATCTACACCTAATTCTTTAGCGACACTTTGCGCTAATGGCATTAAATTATCGACAAATTCTTGCGCAGATTCAAACTTCTCTGGCATATTTTCATTCGCTTGGCTGTATAGTTCTGCTTTACGTAATTTAAGTTCATCTATAGATTTTTGCAGCGCTATATCATTTTCGCTAGGGCCGAATTTATAATCACCTAATACCGCAGATGCGGCTAAATTTGCACCATTACCATAAGCTTTACGTAACCAATCTTCTGTATTGAGCGACTTATCTTTCCCTACCTCGCTGGTTTGATCATCCATTGCAATCTTTAATTGGTTACTTAATTGCCTTACTAAAACATCTGTCAAACCAATGCCGCGACCTTCTACCATATCTAAGGTCATCTGTTGATCCATCATATCTTGATAGAAACGCACATCACCACCAGTGAATACGTTATCAGGATCTGAAATAACTTCGTTGGCATCACGCATACTTTTGAGCATTTGATTGAGAAATATTTGCTCGAATTGCTTGGCAACTTCTCGCAACGCACCAGGCTTATCGGTTTTTGCCTGTGTTTTTAGCGATTGTAGACTATTTAAATCGGAGTATAAGCTACTATTTTTAGAGGCATTTGGGTTATCAATATTCATATTAAATCACTATTAAATCCGCTTTGATGGCACCCGATTGTTTAAGCGCTTCCAGTATAGCCATTAAATCACCTGGCGCTGCACCCACCTGATTAACAGAATCAACTATTTGCTGCAAAGAAGTGCCCGCATTGAAATTAAACATATGCCCAGAACCTGCATCTACTTCAATACCCGTTCTTGGGGTAATAACCGTATCGCCACCTGCCAATGCATTAGGCTGATCAACATCTAAGTTTTCAGTAATAGTGACGGTCAAACCACCGTGAGTCACCGCTACTGGCGATACCCTCACATCCTGACCGATAACAATGGTACCGGTTCTCGAGTTAATAATTATTTTTGCCGTTTCTTTGGCAGGCGTTACTTCTAAGTTTTCTAAAACAGAGACAAAAGACACGCGCTGTGATGGATGCCTTGGTGCTCTCACCCTAATTGAAGTAGCATCTAGTGGCATGGCTGTATCGGCGCCTAATAAATTATTTATTACCTCAGCTACGCGCCTTGCAGTGGTAAAATCAGAGTGGTTTAAGTTTAAGGTAAGGCTATCGCCTTGGGTGAAGGCGTTTGGCACTAATCGCTCTACAGATGCACCATTTGGTATACGTCCAACACTAGGTACGTTTAAACTCACTCTTGACCCATCGTTTCCTTCAACACCAAAACCTGCTACGACTAAATTGCCTTGTGCAATGGCATATACATTGCCATCAGCGCCTTTCAAAGGTGATAACAATAAACTACCACCGCGCAAACTTTTTGCATCACCCAAAGTTGATACTGTGATATCGATGGTTTGGCCTATTTTGGAAAAAGGCGGTAAATCTGCATGAATAGCCACCGCCGCAATATTTTTTGAACTTGGATTTACATTGGCAGGAATCTGCACCCCGAAATTATTCAGTAAATTCCTAAAGGTTTGCGAAGTAAAATTAGACTTATCTCCGCTGCCATCTAAACCGACTACTAAGCCATAGCCCACTAATTGGTTATTACGCACCCCAGAAATCGAGGTTAAATCTTTAATCCTTTCAGCTGATGCATTAAAGGATAAAATCATTACGCTTATTAATATGATGATTTTTTGCATCTTGTTACCTATACCTAACTAATTAAAAGGACTGTTCATAAAAGGGGGTATCTTAAAAAGGCAGTAACGCACTAATGAAAAATTTGGATAACCAACCCATGGTGTTTGTGTCACTTACCTGGCCTGTACCACTGTAGCTAATTCGAGCATCTGCAAGCTTTTCAGATGAAACAGTATTATCTGCGGCAATATCTTGAGGGCGAACTAAGCCACTTATCTGAATATACTCGTCACCCTGATTTAAATTCAACCACTTTTCACCACGTACTACTAGCACACCATTGGGAAGCACATCATGTACGGTCACTGAAATACTACCATTCAAGCTATTGCTTATATCTGATGAGCCCTCGCCTTCAAAAGCCGTGGTTGGCCCGCTTATATTAGTATTAAATTTTCCTAACTGCCTGCCAAATACTGTTGGAGCTGCTAACACTGTACTGCTTGATTTATCTGCAGATGTGTTCGCCTCTTTGCTGGCGCTGGTACTCTCTTGCAGTAGGATTGAAATAATATCGCCAATTTGCGCAGCCCGACCATTTCCATAAAGATCTCTACGTGCTGATAAATTGACAATAGATCCTGTCACAGGGCTTGGTCTTTGCAAACTTTGCGATGACACAGGCGCATAATATGGGTCATCAGGCTTAACCGTTTTTGACACACAACCTGTCAGTAAAATTAACGCGCCGATTATCCACCATTTATTAAACATCTGTAGCCTTTTTACGTAATTAATAGAAATTAGCATTATAGCTGCTGATTAATAAAGCTCAGCATTTCATCAGCTGTTGATATTACTTTTGAGTTAATTTCATAAGCTCTTTGGGTGGTAATCAAATTAACCAATTCTTCAACCGCATTTACGTTTGATGCCTCTAGCATGTTTTGCCTTGTTTGCCCTAAACCTGATTCACCAGGATTTGCAATAACAGGCGCGCCACTACTAGCTGTTTCAGTAAATAAATTTTGCCCGGTTGCTAGCAATCCAGCTGGGTTAACAAATGATGCTAACGTTAATTGACCAATATTTTGTGGATCGGTACTACCCGCTGTCGTGACAGTTACTGAACCATCAACTCCAACCGAAAAATTATTAACTTCTGCAGGTAATGTAATCGCAGGCTCAATTAACAATCCTTCTGGTGTTGTTAACTCGTTATTACCATTTAGATGAAATTGACCATTTCGAGTATAACCTATTTCGCCAGTAGGCAAAGTTACTTGAAAAAAACCATTACCATTGATAGCAACATCAAATGGCTGGTCAGTAATTTGCACTTCGCCACCAGTGAATTGCTTTTGAGTGCCGACAACTCTAACGCCGTTTCCCAACTGCAACCCTGAAGGCAATTGCGTGCCTGCTGCAGAATCGGCACCTGGCGCTCTTTGAATTTGATACAGCAAATCTTCAAAAACAGCTCTATCTTTTTTAAACCCGACTGTAGAAACGTTTGCCAAGTTATTGGAAATAACTTTAAGCTGGGTATCTTGCGCAGAAAGACCCGTTTTCGCGACGTATAATGCACCGTTCATACTATTCCCCTAAAAGCTTTACGCTTGTAATATCTTTGCAGCAGCAGTTGAGTTTTCTTCCGCTGTCTTCATCATTTTTATATTCATTTCAAACTGGCGGGATAAACCAATAATATTAGTTAATTCATGCACCGCATTCACATTACTGGTTTCAATAAAACCGCTTTGGATTCGGGCATTAGGAGCTATATCTAACACATTCCCACCATCAGTTTTCATTAAACCATCGACCCCTTTATACGATGTTTGCGGGTCTAGACTAACCATTTTAAGCTGATCTATGACAATCAACTGAGAAGCCGTTGCACCTTCAGGCCTTATACTAATAGTACCGTCTAAACCTATATCTATCTGTTCTAGTGGCGGTAACACTATTTCATTACCTCCTGCCCCTAGTATCGGCAAACCACTGCCGTTTACTAATTGGCCTTGTGGCATTATTTGTAACTCTGCCGATCGTGTATACGATTCAGATCCATCTTTAGCACGCACGGCCAACCAAGTATCTCCTTGCATTGCGAGATCCAAGTTACGACCTGTCTGTAATAGTGTACCGGAGGTTCTATCGGTTTGCGGTCGCTCTGAAAGCGAGTACACGCGCGACGGCTGCCCTTCACCGAACACCTGCATGGAGCGGGCTTGTTCTAAATCTGACTTAAAACCAGTAGTCGAAATATTAGCTAAGTTATTGGCATGTGCTTGCTGCGATAGCATGGTTTGTTTGGCACCACTCATCGCTAAAAATATTACCTTATCCATCTCACCGCCCTAAATTACTGCATTAATTGCCGCTTGCATATTACAATACTTAAGAGCAATAACCGCGCCAAGTATTACAAACACTGAAAATCAAGCAAAAAAAATCCCTAGTTGTAAACTAAGGATTCTGTTATCAAGCAATCACTATACCACTTCAACCAAACTACAAACCTAACCTAGATCTGCAAGATGTTCTGAGTCACCGTATTAAGGGTTTCTAGAGTCTTAGAGCTCGCCTGGAAATTACGTTGCGACTCAATAAGCTTCACCAACTCTGCTGATAAATCAACGTTCGATGACTCCAGAGCAGAAGACCTTAAACTACCGTTTAAACCTGAACCAGGTGGATTCAACACTGGATTACCTGAAGCATTCGTCGCTAACCATTGTGTACTGCCATTTGGCTGCATACCCGCTTGGTTTTCAAAAGTAGCCACCGCAACAATACCCAACGTTTGACTCTGATTATTACTAAAGGTTGCAATCATTTCACCCGTTGGTGTGAAGGCAACACCTGTTAAATCACCTTTTGAATAACCATCTTGGCTTTGCGCTTTAACAATTTGTGTATCCGCGAACTGAGTTGTACCGGCTAGATCAAGAGATATTGTGGTGTTCCCGTCAGCAGGATCTGCTCCTTTAATTATCAGCTTAGGAACACTAGCCCCTACTGTAGTCGGAATATCTTCTCCGTTGATGGATGTCATTACACCATTTGCAGGATTAAACTTGACAATCACAGGACCTATCTCACTTGCCGTGCCAAGCGATGATCCAGCATCTACCACTTTCCCAATATCCAAGGCCTCAGGGCGCTGCCCCAATGGATTTAGGTATGCGTACATACGATAAACCCCTTGATAAGAATTATCACCTTCTTCAACAACGGCAGCTGTTGGTACTGCTACGGCTGTTGCTGTACCAGCCGTACCACCAAAGAAGTTCCCGGCGGTCTGAGCTATAGCAGTAGGGTTTACATTACCAGACTCAGCTTTATAGGTAATTTTTAATTCATTTGTTCCCTCATTAAAGCTTATTGACTCAATATTAGGATCCGCATCTCTAATCGCTGTTTCTTGCGAGATTATTTCGTCGGCAACCTGCTTACGGGTAATAGGCTCACTTGGTGTTGCTGGAAAATCAAATGCTATTCCAGCGATACTAAATGATTGCTGAAAAACATACGAATTTGGTGGCGCTGCTTGAACATCAGCCTGATCTCCCGCAACCACCCCTGCTGGACCACTAACACCAGGTAATGCTCCACCTAACCCTGCAGGTATAGTATAAGTATGAGTTTCATTACTAGCGACCAAATCAGTTTGTTCATTAGTTGGCAATACGCCACCACCAGCTCCAACAACCAGATCACCAACATCCGTTGCCGATGACTTTAAAGTAACAATAATCTTACCGGCACCAGCTGCTCCAGCAGCGGTTGCAGACACATACTCTACATTTTTAATTCTTGGGTCGGCAATTTGTAAAGCTTGAAGCTTATCAGGTGAAATAACACCAGCAGCAAAGTCAGTACCCGCAGCATCAGGATCAAGGATCACACCAGACAACTGAAACAGATCTTCACCAGCCGCACCTAACACATGATCAAACGTATGCACTTCTTTCTTTGCCTGCTGCTCCACCATATCATAACGAAGAGTATGCTCATTTCCTAAACTATCAAACGTGCCAACAGTTGTACTGAATGTCGTAGAACCCGGCTCTTCTCGCGAATAAGGAACAATTAAAGATTCAGCATCTAACGCTTCATTAATATTGAAAGACAATGCCATTGTTTCTGTTGCTTTTGGCGGGCTTTCTTTTTCATTTACTCTTAAGTTATCAATTGGCAGACGATTGCCTTGATCATCAACTCCATAACCTTGAAGATTCTGACCGCCTTTTGACACAATAAAGCCATTCTTATCTAATTCAAATGATCCATCGCGTGTATAAGTTACAGTTCCACGACCATCATCTAACTGAAAAAAACCGCTGCCATCTATCGACAAGTCTAGGTTGTTATTGGTAAATTGAACGTTACCACCACTAAAATCCTGCGCTATGTCTGAAACCAACACACCAGAACCCGGCGTATTACTCGCACCAGAACCGATCGCCGCTGTTGCATAGATATCTGCGAATTCCGTTCGTGATGATTTAAAACCTGTAGTACTTGCGTTAGCTATATTGTTACCTGTGACATCAAGTGCTGCGGTTGCCGCTCTAATACCTGATATTGCCGTGTTAAATCCAGCCATGTTATATTCTCCTATACACCAATTCTTAGTACATTAGCCATTGATGTTGAACCCACAGCTGTATTTACCTGCATGCCAACGCCATTCTGCCCTAAAGTAACGCTTGTTACTCTGTTATCTAGATAAGTATCAATTCTTTCGTAGCTACCATCACTCAATTTTGCTTCTGCTTTTAATGAGTATTCATTACCTGCCATATCGGTAGCGCCATCCCAAGAGAAATCAGTATTACCCGCATTAAACTTGCCTAAATCTTTGGTTTCTACCACTTTGCCGGCTGAATCTGTCACTGTTAAGCGAACATTATCTGTATTGCCTGGTAGCGATAGCACACCTTTGATATTGCCATCTTTATCACTCAAGGTTTTATCAGTAGAAATCAAAACGTTTTGACCCACCATTGAAGATGCTTGTAATGCTGACTGACTAGTAATCATCGATTGACTCATTGTGCTAATCGAATTACTTAAATTATTCATACTCTCTACTTGCTGCATATTCGATATCTGGCCCATAAAGGCTTCGGTATCTGTTGGGCTAGTAGGATCTTGGTTTTTCATTTGAGCAATCATCAGCCTCATGAACATATCACTGTCTTCTTGTGATTTGCTTTTACCTAAAGTTTCGTCTGATTGGTTAGCTTTGTTTATCTGATTAAAAACATTGCTGTTGTTAGTCTCATTTATATTCATAAATCACCTACTATTGACCCAACGTGAGAGCACGTTGCATCATTTTCTTTGCCGAATCCATAACATCAGCGTTAATTTGAAAAGATCTTGAAGCGGAAATCATGTCAGCCATTTCTTCAACGACATTGACATTCGGATAGTATATAAATCCATTCTCGTCCGCCATTGGATGACTTGGCAAGTACTCTGGCTGCAATGGAGCCGTACTCTCCACTATGCCTAACACCTGCACTCCCTGGCCCGCCAACAACCCGCCATCCTTTGCATTTAACTGCTGCTGTGAAGGTTCTTGCAAGGCAAACACTGGCTTGCGTGCTCGATAGGTTTCATCGACACTTGAGCTAATGCTCTGTGCATTCGCCATGTTGCTCGCGGTGGTATTTAAGCGCACTGTTTGTGCACTCATGGCAGAACCTGAAATATTAAATATATTGGCAATAGACATTATGCAGATCCTTTAACGGCTAGCTTTAGGCCTTTGAATTTACTATTAAGAAACTCAAATGAAGCCTGATAAGCTAAGGAATTTTGCCCAAAATCTGCCATTTCTTGCTGTACATCTACGGTATTACCATCTATCGATGGCTGGGTAGGAACTTTATACATAAGATCCGCTGCAAAATCTGGATGAATTACGGTAGGTGCGTGTCCTGTATTGGTGGTTTTAGCCGCTAATACATGCTTGGATTGATTATTTAATATAGCTTTGAAATCCAAATCCCTCGCTTGATAATTTGGAGTATCAGCATTGGCAATGTTATTTGCCAATACTTCAGCACGATCCGCACGAACCTGGATAGCCTGCTGATGAATTCCTAATGCTTTATCAAATGTTATCGCCATTACACACCTCTATTAATATTAGTTTTAATAAAGCAATGATTATGCCAAAAATTTGCATAAATTAAATCATTGATTAATAAGTGGTTATTATTAAAAAAGATATGAACATTTACTTTTAGGCAATGTAATGCCGCCATTGAAGAAACAAATTGCCGCTTTGGCAAGTCTCTTTAACTACAGATAACTGCTACAGGAACTGGCATTGGCTTTAAAAATATTAATTAGAATAATATGCCGGTAATTTAGGCTAGCTACAATTTCAACGCATAGCTTTTATAACCGCCATCGCAACCAAAGCCACAATGTAAACAGGCATCAATACTAGCGCCGATAGCGCCAAGTGAGCCATAACAAAATCACAACTAAGACTTACTAATTCGAATACTTTTTTAAACCAGTGAAGGAAAAGGGGCTTGTATTTAAAAAACACCTATCACTAGCCATATGACTGTAGCTTGTTTATTACTTGCGCAATATTTTGCCTACCCAAAGATCACCACGACTAACACGAATTAATAATTTATTGAAAGTTGAGGTCGAAACAAAAGTATTCGTATAACCCTTAAACCCTCGAAGTAATAAATCAATCCCTTCGTTGTCGTTTGAATTATCAGAAAATGTAATGACCTTAAGCTTATCCCGGAAAAAGGATAATTCACCTAATTACCCCTTACTTATAGAATCTAAATGTATTAGCAAGCAGCTATTGATAGGGAAAACTAGTTTCTCTTTATCTTTAGCAATTTCAATCCAATGCTTGAGCACATTCGCCTTAGAAAAAATATATACAAAACAATCATCCTTGTTTATTTATATTATACGCAGGATATTTAATCTTCAGTACAGTTTCAATTTGAATATTTATAATGATCCTATGCTGCTAAATATCGTTAACTGGCCTTTATGAAGAAATTTTCATGGCTCTAACAACTAGTATCAGCAAGTAGCACATCATTTTTCCACCTGTTGAGGGTCGTGTAGATAAATACCATAGAAAAATTGTAGTCTAAATAATTAATAGGAATAGAGTTTTAGGTTGGATTTACGGGTTTTGACTAGATAACGAGACGCTCTCTGTTAACTACTTTTAAGGGGAAGGGTAAATTAATATACGATGGGCTAGCCGAACTAACATGATTGTGATAGTGAAACTATCTTAAACAAAAAAAGCCTGTCCGAAGACAGGCTTTACGTTTAGCTTACTCGCTGAGTAAATTATTGCCGATAAGCAGATCATCAATTATTTTCTGATCAGTATCATTTCCGTTAGCCGTCAAATCAATGTCTTTAAGTTTGATATCTAACGTTGTACCTGATAAATCATCAACGTGAATAACAGTATCACTGCCTATTTTTTCAAAAGCTAGGTATTGATCTAGATTAGCTGAGTTTTGCGCAGTATCTAACAAATCAGATAAATCCAGTTTATCCCCTTCTATGACGTTGAAATCAAGAATCGTATCAGTTTGACCATTACTGTCTGAAGTAAAGGTGAATATATCAGCACCAAGACCACCGCTCATCGTATCATTGCCCAAACCACCGAAGAGAATATCGTCACCGTCTCCACCACTAAGAATGTCACCCCCTCTACCACCGTACAATTTATCATCCCCCGCCTCACCATTAAGAGTATCCTCTCCTAGTTCGCCAAAGACTCTGTCATTACCTCCACCTGCATTGATGGTATTACTATTGTCTGTACCTTCTATTCTTTCGTTGGCATCGGTAGGAACTTGGTTACTTGCAATATCAACATTAGTTTCTGGTGTCAATTTCAACAGAATTTCGGCTTGAGATGATAGATCACCGTCATTGTCGCGCAATGTAATCTGAATAACTTCATCACTGGCCGTCGTTTGTCCCGGTTTAGCTTGATAAGTGTAACTACCATCATTCATATCGACGTTCAATTTACCATCTAAAGCGGTCACTAAAGTAAAGTTGGAGCCACTAAGAGCCACCCCATCTTTCTCAAGGTTTGTTCCGTCGAAGGTATAAACAATACCGTTTATAGTTAGCTCTGCAATATGACCACCATCGCCGCCAAAACCAGAACTATTAAGAGCAGAACTGAGAAGATTACCACTAAAGTTTGCAGGTGCAATTGTCGATTGTAGTACAGCATCAAGATCGGATAGTTGTGCCACTATAATTGCGTTATCATTCGTATTAGGCTCCACAGTAGCGTCATAGCCTATAGGGTTTAAAGGAGCTAAAGGTACATTCGTTCCTATGCCCAATGCGATAGATTTAATTCCACCATTTTCACTCTGCAGGAACTCTTGCCATACCAGTGCATCAGCAGCAGAAATACCAAACCCTCCGTTCGGAGCTCCATCTGAGATAAAGTAAGAAACAGCGTTGGCATCTTCAATTTTACCCGTACTACTATAAGAAGCAATCGCCTCTGCCAGAGCTGCATCATAGTTTGTGCCTCCACCACTAAATGGGAGATTTAAAAGCAAAGTTTTAGCATCCTCTGCCGTCATCCAACCCTCGCCGTGATCACGTGCAGATGAACCAAAGGTCACTAGACGCACCATCACGGCACCGTGCTGATTATAGCCATCAATTAAATTATCAATGGCCTCTATCGCTAATTGGAAACGATTTTTACCGGGCACACCTGATGAGTATGACATGCTGCCAGATGAGTCGAGTATTACCAGTAAGTTAGTATCTTGACCTGAAATTTCTATTTTATTAGAACTATCAATTACCTCAGGGCTATCATCTTCCACTGTGACTAAGAGACTCGAAGTAGCTACGCTACCGCCACTGTAATCAGAAACGTTAACTGTAAAGTCTAAGGGTTTAACATCTTCACCTGATAGATCATGATCTATCGGCCCTTTTAATGTAACCGTATATGGCACTGAATAAT
The DNA here is from genome assembly GCA_036960485.1 of Oceanospirillaceae bacterium. GTDB lineage: Bacteria > Pseudomonadota > Gammaproteobacteria > Pseudomonadales > Balneatricaceae > Rs1. Next base: position 29,828 of record JBALXS010000001.1, on the reverse strand, counting down.
TACCATTACTTCCTGTTTGGGAACCCAAACTAATGGTAATAACTTCTCCACCCGAAACAGTAGTGCCCGTCAATGTATTGGTATTACTATCCCATGCAGACCAAGTAACAGGCTCTCCACCGCTCGTTATACCACTAGGGCCAGTAATTGAAACACCAAAGGCCGTACTATCTGGGTCTGAAATACTGATTGTTCCGCTATTGATAACGGCATCGGTAGTATCTGTCGGCACACCTACCAAATCCGCAATTCCGTTCACTAACCCTTCTTCAGACACTGTAACCTGAGTAACTGTGGTGATAATAGGATCATCTGAGTTGCCATTGATCTTGATATGAACCGTTGCAGTACTCTTATCACCATCCGCATCGATCACCTCGTAACCGAAGCTCTCTTCCAAGAACTCATTATCACTCAAACCTTGGACCGCTGCGCTGGTGTTATTCAAGGTATAGGTATAAACACCTTGTGCATTAATACTGAACGTACCGTGATTGCCTACGACATCCGTTTGTACGGTAATAAGGTGTGCATCTGCACCGGCATCAATACTCACTGTACCGCCGACACTTACATCATCTTCACCGATTTGTGTTGCATCATCTTGCGCGACTGGCACGGTATCAATGATTTGGATATCCAAGTCATCCGAACGGCTTACATCTGCATTATCTGTCACCGTTACCGTGAAGCTATCGATGACGCTGTTATCACCCGCTTGATGATCATCTGCACCAAGTGCTTCCGTGTACGAGTAGCTAATAATACCGGTCGCGGCATCGTAGTTAGTGATACTTAGCGTACCTTCAGCGGTCGCCGGTAGGACAACGGGGTTCGCCGCACTGGCGCCCGTTACATCGATTCCGCCAACAGTGACACTCTTAATGCCTGCTTCTGCAGTCACTGTCGCGATACCCAATACGGTATTACCCGTATCTTCCACAACACTGTTATCTGCGGTTGTCACATTACCGTCGGTGTTTTCGATCACAACGGTAGGCGGTGTGTCGGTGCTGCCGTTGATCTTGATATCAACCTTCGCAATGCTGACATCACCGTCTGCATCGGTTACGGTGTAAGAGAAGCTCTCTTGTAGGAACTCGTTATCGTTCAAACCTTGGACCGCTGCGCTGGTGTTATTCAAGGTATAGGTATAAACACCTTG
>JBALXS010000001.1:25896-28563 GCA_036960485.1 Oceanospirillaceae bacterium | reverse complement strand
TTTGTGTTGCATCATCTTGCGCGACTGGCACGGTATCAATGATTTGGATATCCAACGAATTAGATGTTGTTTGACCTGCATTATCGACTAGCGATATTGTGAATTGATCATTAATATTATCGTTAGCTTGGTTATGAAGTTCAGCATCGCCATCTTCACTATAACTATAATTAACCAAACCAGTAGCGGGGTTAAAGCTAATAACATTTAAAGTACCTTCAGTTCCCACGATAGATATGGGAGTAACTATACTTTGCCCGTTAATAGTTAAAGATTGAACTCCAGCCTCAGCTAGCGCCGTAAAACTACCAAATACCGTATCACCTGTGCCTTCTATTGCACTATTATCTGCTGCTGTAACACCCCCATCAGAATCAATAACAACTATAGTCGGAGGGGTAAAAATCAAGAGTTCGGGCACGTCTTGTTGCCCTGTACTAATGCCGGTACTCGTGCCAATAGTGTCATAACCAGCTGTTGGATCAACTTCACCAGCAGTACGTTCCAATGTCACAAAACTACCACCACCGTCATTTGCTTCACCGGAAGCTGTAGCACTATTACCAGCTCCTGCAGCAGTTGCTTCAGCAGATTCAGTGGGATCAGCACCGGCTAATAACGCTTGTTGAATGCTTTCTACTGAGCTTAAATCATCTGCATTAATTACAGAGTCTTCAACTGGAAAATCTTCCGCAACAGAGTACGTTTCGGATGTTGGTGTCCAACTTTGTCCATCTTCTATAGCTATCTGATCGCCAGAGGTCATCTGTAGAGCAACTTTCGAACCAGATGAAGCAACAACGCGCTCACCTTCAAAAATATCATCTCCGATTGTAAGAATCCGTTCATTCCCCAATCCATCTATAGCAACAACCTTTCCAATAACCAACGATACTTTACCTATAACAGTCATAATAATTACCAAGAAGTAGATTTATTTAAATCAATAATACAGAGTTTCAAGCAAAACCCTATTGTACCTAAGTACAAAAGCCTCCTTATTTTTCGAACAATATGCACAAGAAATTAGCCGATCCAATTTTTTCTCCTACAGATACAAAACTATAGCATCGAGTTTCTATGAGCTCATAAGGAACAAGGCTTTACAGTGTTGCGTTTATAGTACCTAGTTAACTCTTTCTCTAACGTGTAGACATATCAAAACTCCCAGTTCCCAAATTAACAAACAGAGGATCTAGCTCTTTAATTTTCTCTACAATTTTCCCTGATGTGGCTTAATGAACATATACACCAGCATCGGATAAAGTATCGTATGAACTTAGATGGTGTAAACAATGGTAAAATCTCAAGCTACTTATCCAACTGAATTCAAACATGATGCAGCAAACCTTGTCCTAGAGCAGAGTCACTCAATTTCTGAGCCTGCTATACCGCTCTCAGGCGCTGGATTAGACTGCTCCAGGGGTACAACAGTGAGCATCTGCAAACTAGCATTAAATTTGTCACTCCTGCTCAACGCCATAGTGGAAAAAACATCGAAATATTACTTAATAGAAAGAAATCATATGTAGCTGAAAAAGCTAAGAACCCGATAAGATGGTCAGGCGATGTTAAAAACTGGGACTATGTTGAGGAGATTCATATCAACCCAGAGAAAGAAAAAACTAAGGATGCAAAAGAAGCGGCGGCATAAAATTAAACTTTAGGCGACAACTCCCTTGAAAAACGCCGCTATGGAGCAGTTTTTAGAAGCTTTAATCCAGGTGGTTGCCAAAACATGGCTATGAATCTTACTTTGAAACCCAAAGAGATACACTAAAAGACATACATCAACATTACAATACAAGGAGAGAATACAGCTACAATAATTATCTATCACCCTAAATGGCAGAACGAAGATTCCACGCTCCTATAAAGGTCTACAGTTTTACTTGACTACAACATCCCCAGATGTCCCACTGTCAATCAATATTTGATTAGAGGCTTCTTGTAATGCTTGTCTTTAAGCAGTTGGGTGTATTTAAATAAATGCTAAATATTCATAAAGGGAAGTATTTGACTAACTCTTCTTACTCTTGAGTTGTAAGTATATAATAGAAATTTAATATTAAAGTGTTTCAACTAGATTAAATTTTAAAAAGAAACAATAGCGAGCGAGTAGTATTGCAAGCCAAATTGGTGTCTAGGGTAGGTTTAAACGATAGAAGTTGTAATAAATGAAAACGTGGGAAAATTAATCAAAATACTTTACAGATGCCCCAAAATAATCTGAGATCACAGCAAGCCATTGATTTGAAGTAAAATGGCGGTGAGGGAGGGATTCGAACCCTCGATAGAGTTTCCTCTATACACCCTTAGCAGGGGCGCGCCTTCAGCCACTCGGCCACCTCACCAGCACGTTGTTATTGACTATATAAATCTGTAAAAACAGGCTCTATAGAAAACAACACTTAATACCACCAACAAATTAATATTTGCCAGTGAGTTTTAACATTATATAGATCACAATAAAGAAGAGATGGTGCGCCCGGCACGATTCGAACGTGCGACCGCCTAGTTCGTAGCCAGGTACTCTATCCAGCTGAGCTACGGGCGCTTTGTAAGTTATTGTATAAGTTGAAGTACCTTCAAACAAAGCTATTAACTTTGAAAGATGGTGCGCCCGGCACGATTCGAACGTGCGACCGCCTAGTTCGTAGCCAGGTA
>JBALXS010000001.1:0-25796 GCA_036960485.1 Oceanospirillaceae bacterium | reverse complement strand
TGCGACCGCCTAGTTCGTAGCCAGGTACTCTATCCAGCTGAGCTACGGGCGCTTTATGTTTACAAATGGCGGTGAGGGAGGGATTCGAACCCTCGATAGAGTTTCCTCTATACACCCTTAGCAGGGGCGCGCCTTCAGCCACTCGGCCACCTCACCTCAAGTGCGGCGTACTATACAAGATTGATTTTGAAATAGAAACCCTTTATTTGTAAATATTTCAAAACAACCTAATTTATTTTACTTCCTCTTCTTTTTCTCTCTGAATGCGCTGATAAATCTCTTCACGATGTACAGATACATCCTTAGGAGCATCTACACCTATTCTCACTTGGTTACCCTTGATACCCAAAACTGTCACTGTCACTTTGTCACCGATCATCAGTGTCTCACCAACACGACGAGTAAGTATTAGCATTTAATTCTCCTATAATCTTTAAATAGCTCACAATCCAAAAAAGTCCTATATCTTATTGATATAAAATATTTGTTAGCTATAGCTTGCAGTTACTATAAAGTAAATATAGCAATTCGTCATTCACTGATTGAATCATTTCGACCTAATTCAAACGCCGAATGTAGCGACCTCACAGCCAGCTCTAAGTATTTCTCAGCCATAACAACTGATACTTTGATTTCTGACGTGGAGATCATTTGGATATTGATATTTTCTTCTGCTAGCGCGTCAAACATTTTCGTCGCCACACCCGCATGAGAGCGCATACCCACCCCTACAATTGAAACCTTAGCAATTTTGTTATCACCTTTAACCTCTCTGGCTTTTAACAACTTGGAGGTATGATCCAATATCTGCTGCGCCTTATCAAAATCATTACGATGCACTGTAAAGGTAAAATCAGTGGTTTGATCTTCTGCCACGTTTTGCAAGATCATATCTACTTCAATATTTGCTTCACTGATAGGGCCTAGTATCTTAGAGGCTACTCCAGGAATATCTGGCACTCCCAACACTGTTAGTTTAGCTTCATCTCTATTAAAAGCTATACCCGATATAACCGGCTTTTCCACGTTCTCATCATCCTCTATTGTAATCAACGTACCTGGGCCATCTTCAAAACTCGACAACACCCTCAAAGGTACTTTGTATTTCCCAGCAAATTCTACTGCACGTATCTGCAAAATTTTAGAACCTAAACTAGCCATCTCCAGCATTTCTTCGAAAGTAATTTCCGAAAGCCTTTGCGCGCCTTCTACCACCCTTGGGTCAGTGGTATAAACACCATCAACATCGGTGTAAATTTGACACTCATCAGCCTGTAACGCTGCCGCTAAAGCCACTCCTGTTGTATCTGAGCCGCCACGACCAAGCGTTGTTATATTGCCTTCTTTATCAGCGCCTTGAAAGCCTGCCACTACCACCACAGATCCTGCTTCTAGATCTGCATGTATACTAGCTACATCTATATCTTCTATGCGCGCTTTCATATGCACGCTATCGGTTAATATCCTCACTTGACTTCCGGTATAGGATTTAACCTTTAGCCCTAAGTCCTCTAAGGCCATAGCCATCAAGGCAATGGTTACTTGCTCACCTGTCGATAGCAACACATCCATCTCTCTAGGAGAAGGTACTGTTTGCATTGCTTTAGCTAAAGTAATCAGGCGATTGGTTTCACCACTCATAGCAGACACCGTAACTACGATATCATGCCCCTGATCTTTAAATTTCTTAACTTTCTCAGCTACTGCTTTAATTCTTTCAACGGAACCTACCGAGGTACCACCGTATTTCTGCACATATAGAGCCATTACTATCACTCGTTAAACATTTATTTACTAAACCTGCTTAAAATTGCTGTTGCAAGCTTTCTAATTGTGCCGCTAATGCCGCCGGCAACGCTGCAACATCTGTACCGCCACCTTGGGCCATATCAGGACGTCCGCCACCTTTACCACCGAGCTGTACAGATAATTCTTTAATAATATCGCCAGCCTTAATCTGACTAGTTAGCGCTTTACTAACCCCGGCAACAAGACTGATTTTAGCATCATTAACTGCGGCTAAAACCACTACTGCGTTACCTAATTTATCTCTTAATTTTTCAACAGTATCTCTTAAAGCTTTAGCATCGACACCGTCTAGACACTCTACTAACACTTTAACACCATTTAAATCCAATGCGTTATTAGCAAGCTGCGAACCTTTGGCTGCAGATATTTCGCTTTGCAACTGCTCAACTTGTTTTTCAAGCTGGCGATTTTTTTCAGTGAGCCCTTTAACTTTATCAAGGACCATATCTTTAGGGCCCTTCACCAGTGCCGCTATTTGTAACAACTGTGACTCAATATTTATTACTAAATCTAAAGCACCATTGCCAGTGACTGCTTCAATGCGTCTAACGCCAGCTGCAATCCCCCCTTCAGAGCGAATTTTTAGTAAAGCTATATCGCCAGTGCGCTTAACATGGGTGCCGCCACATAACTCAATCGAGAATGTGTCTCTGCCCATACTAACAACACGCACGTTTTCTGCATACTTTTCGCCAAACAACGCTTGGGCACCCAATGCTTTAGCTTCTGCTATCGGCATCTCGCGGGTTACTACTTCAGCGTTAGCCATTATTTGTTGATTGACTAGCGCCTCAACCTCACTAATCTGCGCTGGCGTCAATGCTTCAAAATGAGAAAAGTCAAAACGTAGTTTATCAGGATCTACTAATGAGCCTTTTTGTTGCACATGATCACCAACAATTCTACGCAATGCTTCATGCAATAAGTGAGTAGCACTATGATTAAGCGTGGTAGCACTGCGTAACTGCTCATCAACTTGAGTCGCTAGCTGCTCACCCACTGAGATTTCACCATTGAGTAATTGGCCATGATGCAAGTGCATATCCGCTTGTTTGGTACAATCTTCAACCAAAAACTTAGCATTAGCTGCACTTAATACACCCTGATCGCCAATTTGTCCGCCAGATTCACCGTATAGAGAAGTACTATCAAGTATTACAGTGCCTGTTTCGCCCTGTTGTATTGTTTCAACCTGCTCGCCATCGACTATAATAGCAATTACTTTGCCTTCGCCTGCTAAGCTTTGATAACCGCAAAATTCGGTACTGCCATCGATATCTAACTTATCATCGCCAGTCGCTTTAAACTTACCCGCGGCTCTTGCCCTGTCACGCTGAGCATTCATTTCTACTTCAAATAAATCCATGTTGATCGTTAAATCATGCTCTCTAACCACATCCGCGGTAAGATCAACAGGAAAGCCATATGTGTCATATAGCATGAACGCTGCACCAGCTGGGAACTCTTTTGATCCTGTTTGATTATTTAAAATCATCGAGTTTAACTGCTTCATACCTAAATCAAGCGTTTTAATAAACTGCTGCTCTTCTTTAAGAATGACTTTCTCTATCTGTGCTTGAAGCTTAATTAGCTCAGGATATGCTTCGCCCATTTCAACAGCTAATGCTTCGACTAAACGATAAAAGAAAGGTTCAGTTGCGCCTAGCTTATTACCGTGGCGAATTGCTCTTCGTAAAATTCTGCGCAATACATAACCGCGCCCTTCGTTTGAAGGCAACACACCATCTGAAATAAGAAAAGAACAAGAGCGAATATGATCAGCTACCACCCGCAGCGACTTAGCTTGCGTATCTTTAGTGCCTATTATTTTTGCGGCGGCTTGCAACAAGTTCTGGAAAATATCTATTTCGTAGTTGCTATGCACACCTTGCATGATGGCTGCCATACGTTCAAGACCTAACCCTGTATCGATTGAGGGATTGGGTAATCTTGTTTGCTCACCGCTTGCATCGCGATTGAACTCCATGAACACCAAATTCCATATCTCTATATATCTATCACCATCTTCATCTTCGCTGCCAGGTGGCCCGCCCCATACATCGGCGCCGTGATCAAAAAAGATCTCAGTACTGGTACCACAGGGACCGGTATCACCCATTGACCAAAAGTTATCTTCGCCTAAGCGCGAGAAGCGGCTCATATCAATACCCATCTCATCACGCCACAATGCTTCGGCATCTTTATCGGTATGATGCACAGTTACCCAGAGCTTTTCCTCTGGCAAGCCTAATACTTGTGTCAGGAACTTCCATGCGAATTGAATAGCTTCACGTTTAAAATAATCGCCAAAGCTGAAATTGCCGAGCATTTCAAAAAATGTATGATGCCTAGCCGTGTAACCAACGTTTTCTAAATCATTGTGCTTACCACCTGCTCTAACGCAACGTTGTGCGCTGGTAGCTCTTTTGTAAGGGCGCTTATCTTCGCCGGTGAATACATCTTTAAACTGTACCATACCGGCATTAGTAAACAATAAAGTAGGGTCATTACCTGGCACAAGTGAACTAGAAGAAACTACTTCATGGCCTTGATCTTGGTAGAACTTAAGGAAAGCTTGGCGTATCTGCGCACTGGTCATGTATTTCATAACGACGACTTTAATTATCCATTAACTTATATAGCGAACACATATAGCGCTAATCACCGTCATTAAAAGAATATTTAACATCAGCAAGTTAATCTATATGCAAAAAAATAGCGGGTTATTATATATCGCGGTCATTAATTGTTCGAACTATTTATTGACAATATAACAATTTGCTATAGAAAGCGTTACATTTTAGAGTGGTAAAAAACTAATATACTATTGATATATAACATAATTCCAACATATATCTATTTACAACTTATTCTATCGGATTTAGCAAGATTTGTTTGAATTATTGTTTTAAATTACATTTAGCAAGCTCATGTTAATAAAAATCATTCTCTTCTTGCTCTATTGTAAAATATAGCTGATCAATAACAAAATTCTTAACTATCATTGCACCAATACATTTAGCAGCGCTTTAATCAAAATTGCAGAGAAATTGGCAATTTAAACATGCGCTGCTTGCTCAAACCAATCAATTTCAGCTGCTTTTAATGCTTTATCACACAATTGAGGAAGTAACTTTTTTGTTTGAATTTTCGACAAATTCTCATAAACTCATAAAACTGTTCAACTCAGGTGCGCAAAATCATCCGTGTATAGCGTTGATCACTTTGCTAAGCTTGCTGTTCAGATTCATTTATTATTTGAATGAGTAATGCAGATTCCGAGCAATGATTTACAAGTTTGCGTATAACTCGGTCTTGGAGTATTCACGCTATGCAAGCAGTCGAATAATTGCTTGCATAACGTCAATTTTTGAATGGTACTAGCTATCTTGTTTAAATTAACAATGGACTTTAGAATCCACTTATTGGGATGCGTTAAAGCACTTATTAATCTGCTTTGATTTCTTTTGCTTCTTTTGCCGCTTTGACGGCTTTTTTATCTTCTTTCTTTTCGTCTTTTTTATCATCAGGTACTGACAACAATTGATCACGAATAGCCGCTTCAATGGCATTCGCATCTTCTGGGTGATCAGTTAAGTATTGAGCAGCATTGGCTTTACCTTGACCTATTTTACTACCGTTATACGCGTACCAAGCCCCAGCTTTCTCAACAAGACCTTGTTTAACACCCATATCGATTAACTCGCCCATACGGTAAATACCTTTACCGAATAGAATTTGAAACTCAGCTTGTTTAAAAGGGGCGGCTACTTTGTTTTTAACCACTTTAACTCTGGTTTCGTTGCCAATTATTTCGTCACCTTGCTTGATAGCGCCGATTCGGCGAATATCTAAACGCACTGATGCATAAAACTTTAGAGCGTTGCCACCGGTAGTAGTTTCAGGCGAACCAAACATAACCCCGATCTTCATGCGAATTTGGTTGATAAAAATTAATAAACAGTTGGCTGTTTTAACAGTACCTGTTAATTTACGAAGCGCCTGTGACATTAAACGCGCTTGAAGACCCATGTGCGATGCGCCCATTTCGCCTTCAATCTCTGCCTTAGGAGTTAAAGCGGCTACCGAGTCAATAATGACTACATCTATGGTATTTGAACGCACTAACATATCGCATATTTCTAGAGCTTGCTCACCTGTATCTGGTTGCGATACTAGCAATTCATCAACATTTACACCTAACTTTTCAGCGTAACCTGGATCTAGTGCATGCTCTGCATCGATAAAGGCACAGCTCTTACCCGCTTTTTGAGCCTCAGCAATTACTTGTAAAGTCAGTGTTGTTTTACCTGATGATTCTGGGCCGTATATCTCTACGATACGTCCGTAAGGTAAGCCACCTATACCTAAAGCAACATCTAGTCCTAGTGAACCCGTGGATACAGATGGAATAGCCTCACGCGGCTGATCTCCCATGCGCATTACTGCACCTTTACCAAACTGACGTTCGATTTGAGATAGCGCAGCATCTAAAGCTTTTTTTCTATTCTCGTCCATTGTTTCCACCTAGGCTATGTTAGCAATTTGTAATATGTGTTTAAAACACTGTATGAATACACAGCATTATCCGTGGATATATTTTAAAAGCAAGCTTAAATCTGTATTGAATCAATTTTATTATGAAAATGGCGATATTATCAAATTTCTAATACGCGCAGCAGCTCTGTTTAATACAAGCCTAGCATTCAATCTAGTATTGATAATCAATATTACCATTTACGGGGATGACAATTTATTAGGCAAAGAGCACGAGGGAAGAAGCTAAACTTACACCTTCTATTCAAGCAAACTTCTATTCATCTATTTCGAGTAACCTTCGCACCCAAATGACTGCAAAGGTTAAGTGCCCACTTAGGCTACTTCAATTATTTCATAGCTATGAAAAATTTCAACACCAGCCGCTTTTAACATAATTGACGCCGAACAATATTCATCAGCAGATAAACGCACTGCTCTCTCTACTTGCTTCTCTTTAATATCACGCCCTGTAACAATAAATTTAATATGTATTTTAGTAAACACAGAAGGCACTGCATCAGCGCGTTCAGCGGTTACCTGAGCACTACAATCAACTACATCTTGGCGTGACTTTTTTAAAATACCCAGCACATCATAACTTGAGCAGCCAGCCACTCCCAAGAGCATCATTTCTAATGGCCTAGGCCCTTGTTTCTGCTCGCCATCAATCATGACCTCAAAGCCTGAGCCCGTGGTGCCTTTGAAACGAACATCGCCATCCCAATCAGTGGTTACTTGCATGTATTACACCTTCTATTTAAATAATTACTAACAATAGGTAGCTAGTTTTACGCACGACTTCTAACTAGTAAAAAACAATTCTTTTAATTTACTGCCTGGATCTTGGGCGCGCATAAACGCTTCACCTACTAAAAACCCATGTACATCTTTATCGCGCATCGCTGCTACATCGTCTTGGGTATGAATAGCGCTTTCCGTGATAACTATTTTCTCTTTAGGAATGAACTTTAGTAAATCAAAGGTATTGGCTAGATCTACCTCAAAGGTATGTAAGTTTCTATTATTAATACCTAACAGTTGATTATCAAGACTAAGCGCTTGCTCTAGCTCATCGCCACCATGCACTTCAATCAACACATCCATGCCTAAGCGCAAAGCCAGGTTATTGAGCTCTTTCATTTGTCGCTCCTCTAAACAAGATACGATCAAAAGAATACAGTCAGCCCCAATTGCTCGCGCTTCAAACACTTGATACGGATCGATAATAAAATCTTTACGAATGACAGGTAGGCTACATGCAGCGCGCGCTTCAATTAAATAGTGCTCGTGGCCTGCAAAAAAGTCAGCATCAGTTAAAACAGACATGCAGGTCGCGCCACCTGCTTGATAAGATTTTGCTATTTGTGCAGGGTCGAAAGGGTCTCGTAATAGACCTTTGGAAGGGCTACGCTTTTTTGCTTCAGCAATAACAGCAGGTCGACCCTGTAAAATACTTTGCTGCATTGCTCTGGCGAAACCTCTCGGGGTTTGATCACTATCCATCGCTAACGCAATATTCTTCTCTAAATCCGCAATACTTTTATGTAAAGAGCGCTCGGCGACTTCTTCAATTTTGCGGGCTACTATTTTTTTTAATACAGTGGGGATATCAGACATATTATCTCTATTTTATCTTAGCTTATTCATATCAGCTTATTTATTAATATAACAGGCACTTACTGCGTAAAAGACTGACTATAGTTAACCAATTGCTGCAACTTCTGCGCCGCCAAGCCTTCATTGATTGCCGTTTTTGCTATCAACACGCCCGCTTTAATATCGTCTGCTAAATCAGCTGCATACAAAGCAGCACCGGCATTCAGTGCAATCATATCTGCGGCTTTTTTATCTTGGCCATTAAACGCTGCATTGATCATGGTTAAGCTCTCAGATGAACTAAACACCGTTAATCCATTTAAGCTTTGCGGATTAATACCGCCATCTGCCGCGGTGATTTTATATTCACTGATTTGATTATCTTTCAATTCGGCAACGAACGTCTCACCATTCAAGCTTATTTCATCTAAACCATCACTCGCACTCACTACTAACACATGCTTTGCACCTAGCTCTTGCATCACTTGTGCTATTGGCAAACAGTAGGCTTTATCAAACACGCCTAATAAATAATGCTTAGCCCCTGACGGGTTAGTTAGCGGGCCCAGTAAATTAAAAATAGTACGCAAACCCATTTCTTTACGTGGAGTAATAGCGTGGCGCATTGCGCGATGATACTGTGGTGCGAACATAAAGCCGACCCCCACTTCATCAATACAACTGGCTACTTGTTGCGGATTTAACGCTAAGTTAACACCTACTTCTTCTAATAAATCAGCGGCGCCGGTTGTTGAAGATACCGATCTATTACCGTGTTTAGCAACACAGCCTCCTGCTGCTGCCACCACAATTGCACAAGCGGTTGATACATTAAACAGGTTGGCGCTATCCCCACCTGTACCTACAATATCAACTGCTGCTTGATGCTTGATATTAACAGGCACGGCAAGCTCGCGCATTACTCTGGCAGCGGCGGCGATCTCTTTAACAGATTCACCTTTCATTCGCAGCCCCATCAAAAAAGCGCCCATTTGCGCTTCTGTTGCTTGGCCTGTCATGATCTGCATCATCACTTTCTGCATTTGTGCTGTAGTTAAATCTCGGTTTTCAGCGACTACCGCTAACGCTTCTTTTATATCCATTTTAATTTATTCATCCACTTGAAGGTGAAAATTCAGGACACACTTAAACTCTATATAAAAGCTTAAGTGTAAAATTACAGTGCTATATTGCTAGTGTGTATATGTATTTACAACCATCGTTTATCAACATCACTTATAAATAGGGCTTAACAAAGTTCTCTAAAAGATCATGCCCTTGGGCAGTTAGTATTGATTCTGGGTGAAACTGCACCCCTTCAATACTTAACTCTTTATGGCGAAACCCCATAATTTCATCGATAGACCCGTCGCTATTTTCTGTCCACGCAGTTATTTCTAAACAACTCGGTAAACTCTCTATATCAACCACTAATGAGTGATAACGAGTGACCTGTAGAGGATTTTGCAAGCCTGCAAAAACCCCAAGCGAATTATGTTTTATCCAGCTGGTTTTTCCATGCATAACACGCTTTGCTCGTATCACTTTGCCGCCGAATGCGATTGCGATACTTTGATGCCCCAAGCACACACCTAAAATTGGTATTGTCGTTGCAAATTCCTCGATAACCGGAACACTAATTCCCGCTTCATTTGGCGTACAAGGGCCTGGCGATATTACAATCAACTTAGGCGCTAACTCTGCTATTTGCGCTAAACTAATTTCATTATTACGCTTAACACAAACCTGCGCCCCTAACTCGGACAAATACTGGGTTAAGTTATAAGTAAATGAATCAAAGTTATCTATCATTAACAACATTACTTAACTCTCTTTTTACTGCTTAAATTTGCTAAATACCACATACATCTCTTTACGCCAAATCGTTACTTTTTCTAAACTCATACTAGCAAGCAAAACCCTGTTAGTCCTAGAAAAAATGCTGCTTTATTGAGATTCCCTATCTTTAACTTACATACAAATAGATATCTACAACTCTAGTCATGCTGATAAACACAATTTAGCTTTTTAACATTGCCAATGATTAAACGTCCCAACGTTGCTCTAGATTAATTCGTATTGCATGTTCAAGCTAATCACAGTGCAAATGCAACATGATTGGGTTAATCGTAAAAGTGGGTTCGAAACAGTGCTATTCACAAGTAAATTTAATAAATGCGAGCAGTAATAAAGAAGTAAATAGAGGGTTTAATAACGAGGAATAAGAATTTAGAGGTTTAAAAATAAAAAAAAGCCAGCGGCAGAACCTTAAAACTACCGCTGGCCACAAAGTGGTTAAATTAGACCACAAATGCATAACGCGCACTATGCTACTTAAGTAGCACTATCGTTGTTCTATGCGCTTTTTGCTTCTTCGCGAATCACTAAATCAAACTCAGCACAGGCATCTTGTAACCATAGCCACGCATAATCTGCAAAGCTGCGTCTCACAACCAGCTCCCACTGCTGATCGCCACTACGACTAATAATCGCCTGGGTCTTGGCGAACAACGTAGTAACTACCTTGCCGACAGGGAAGTTACGGTCATGCACATCAAAAGGTGCTGATTTTTGTAACAGTTTTTGTACATCACTGCCGACTAAACGCAAAATCGTTTGCCCGCCTGATACGTTAACAATCGCACAGTGCCCCTGCATCGCATCAATCAATGCTAGCTCGATTTCAAAAGTGCGTTCACCCGGCACAACCACCAGCCATTCATCCGGTGAAACCCAGCGAATTGATAATTCGCCGTTTTCTACCATCTGTAATGGCCCCGGCAATGCCATGCCTAATACTTGCTCAACACCTTGAGTAAAACTGCTGCTGGTCAATTTTCCACGCAATACTATATGACCACGCAGTTTTAGTTCAGTAAGCTCTATTGAACCTGTCTTGCTTTTATGCGCTTTAGCTATAGCAGCTAAATCAGCGTGTGCTAACGGGCTTTCACCGATAATTTCAGCAGTTGCGGGTCTTTGATCCATTGCGCTAATTGTTTTTGCATAATCAAATGCAGCATCAACAGTTTGAGTTGTTTGATCAGACATTTTGACGCTCCCCTTTAGGATCTAGAAATATTGGGCTGCAAATTTGTGCTTCTATGCTAGTGCCATCTGCTTGCGGATAGAACACTGTTTCGCCCATGCGATTATGACCGTTACGAATATAAGCCATCGCGATAGAGTGCCCTAAACAAGCACTGTAATAACTTGATGTTACATGGCCAAGCATCGTCATCGGAATTGCTTGGTTTGGATCATTAACTGCTTGTGATCCTTCTGGAACCACCTTCTTCGGATCTTTAGTGGTAATGCCAACAAGTTGCTTGCGGTTGTCTTTAACACAATCTTCACGGCTCATGCCGCGCTTGCCAATAAAACTAAATGGCTTTTTAGGAGACACAGCCCAACCCATACCTAAATCATAAGGATGTACAGATCCGTCAGTATCTTGCCCAGCAATAATAAAGCCTTTTTCAGCACGTAAGATGTGCATGGTTTCAGTACCGTAAGGTGTTAAATTAAATACTGCGCCTTTTTCCATTACCGCTTTCCAAATACGCATTCCGTAATTGGCTTGCACGTTAATTTCAAAAGATAATTCACCGGTAAAAGAGATACGGAAAATTCTAGCGGGTACGCCTTGTACCGTGGCTGCTTTCCAATCCATATACTTGAATGCATCGTTGCTGAGGTCAATATCATCAACCACTTCTTCAAGAATCTTACGCGCATTAGGGCCTGTAACCGTTACTGTTGACCAGTGATCAGTAACTGTATTGAAGTAAACGTCTAACTCAGGCCATTCTGTTTGCTGGTAAATTTCTAACCATTCTAATACTCTTGCTGCTCCACCGGTTGTAGTGGTCATCACGAAGTGATTTTGTGCAAGACAAGCGGTTACGCCATCATCGAATACCATGCCGTCTTCACCACACATCAGACCGTAACGACACTTACCTACCGCTAATTTTGCCCAAGCATTGGTGTAAACACGTCCTAAAAATTCACGTGCATCTGGCCCTTGGATATCAATTTTACCCAAAGTTGACGCATCAAGAACCCCAGCACTATCACGTACTGCTAAACATTCACGCTCTAGTGATTGCTGCATGCTCTCACCCGCTTGCGGGAAGTACCATGGACGTTTCCAGTTACCCACATCCTCAAACAATGCACCATTTTCTAAGTGCCATTGATGCATCGCACTAAAGCGCTTTGGATCAAATAACTCACCGCAATTACGCCCAGCAATAGCACCAAAAGTAACTGGCGTGTAGTTAGGGCGAAAGATTGTAGTGCCTGTTTCAGGAATTGTCTTGTTCATCGATTTAGCGGCAATCGCCATACCATTGATGTTTCCGAGCTTACCTTGATCAGTACCAAAGCCCATCGCGGTATAACGCTTAACGTGTTCTATTGATTCAAATCCTTCCAGTGTCGCTTGTTCAATACCTGCAGCTGTCACATCGTTTTGTAAATCAACAAACTGCTTAGGTGCACGGCTAGTCAACTTAGGATGTGGAATATGAAACAGTGCCATCGGCGTATTTTCGACAATCGCTGCTGCTGTCGCAGGGCTGCTATCGCCAACTACTTCAAAACCTGCATTTTGTGCTGCACTAATACCTGCTGCGGTACCTTGCGCTAAGCAACTAGCTAAATCATAAGCGCCTTCAATTGCACCAGCTGTTAATTGCTTTTGTACAGTAGGGCCCGGTAAGAAACCAATCGCTTCATCACTCCATACTGGTCTGCTTCCGGTATGACAAGATAGGTGAATCGCAGGACTCCAGCCGCCAGAGCTAGCAACGGTATCGCAGCTTAGCTGGTTAACAGCACCAGTCACTTTATCACCCGCTTCATTAATAGTGGCAATGCTTACGCCAGTTACACGCTTACTACCGTGTGCTTCAACTACACCACTGCCATTAATGATCTTAATGCCCAGTGTTTTAGCTTGTTCAACAACAACAGCACCTGCACCTTGCTTGCGCGTATCAACAATAGCAACGACTTCACGCCCAGCTGCCTTCCAATCAAAAGCAGTATTGTAAGCATTGTCATTAGTAGTCATTAATACTAACTGCTTACCTGGCACTACCGCGTAGCGATTGATATAAGTAGAAACACCAGAAGCTTGCATACAGCCTGGAACATCATTATTAGAAAACACTAAAGGACGTTCATGAGAGCCTGTGGCCAATACTACCCATTTGGTACGTACACGATGCATACGCTGGCGTGATTGGTTTTTAGCCGCACGATCGGCAATATGATCAGTACAGCGTTCGTGAATAGTCACGAAATTATGATCGTGATAACCGTTCACAGTCGATTTTGGCAGCATCTGTACTTCTTTGTGCTCAGCCAGTTCTGCAACCACTTTAGCTACCCATTGATCAGCTGGCTCGCCATCAATCAGTTCTTTAGAATGTAGTAAAGCTCCGCCAAATTCAGCTTGTTCATCGGCAATAATTACCCGTGCACCGCTGCGCGCTGCAACTAGAGCTGCACTTAGACCTGCAGGGCCTGCACCAACGATGACGATATCAGCATGCTGATTGTAGTGATCGTATCTATCTGGATCTGTTTCAAGGGGTGAGCGACCTAAACCGGCAGCTTTGCGAATATATTTTTCATAGGTATCCCACATAGATTGTGGATACATAAAAGTTTTATAGTAAAAACCAGGTGGCATAACTTTGCCGCCTACTTTACCAAGCGTACCCATCATGTCGAATTCAACACTTGGCCAGCCGTTAGTCGATGCCACCACTAAACCATTGTAAAGTTCTTGCTGTGTAGCACGTACGTTTGGTACTTGAGTTGCCTCTGTAGCACCTAACTGCATGATGGCGTTAGGTTCTTCCGCGCCTGCTGCTACTATACCGCGTGGGCGGCTATATTTAAAACTGCGGCCTACGATATCCACACCGTTCGCTAATAATGCGGATGCTAGTGTATCACCAACAAAGCCTGGGTAGCTTTTGCCGTTGTAGCTAAAATTTATTTTCGAGTCGCGGGTTATACGCCCACCACTGTTGAGGCGATTTTGCTGTGTCATCTTAAGCCTCCTTTGCCGCAGCTTCACTGGCTGCAGTAATTGTTGGTTGTTCGCCGATTTTATACACTTCTTTTATCTCGTACGTTTGCGTATCACGGGTGATATTAAAAAACTTGCGACAGCCAACAGCATGCACCCAAAGTTCATGATGGATACCACGCGGGTTAGTGCGGAAAAACATATACTCGCCCCACTCTTTATCGCTACAGCTTTCAGGATCTAAAGGGCGCGGAATATGCGCCTCCCCAGCTGCGTGGAACTCTTCCTCTTCACGGTGTTCTTCACAGTGCGGGCAGTAAATATAAAACATAGATAACTCCTATAGCAGTAGCTTAATGGGCAACGCCTGCTGCACCGTGTTCATCGATTAACGCACCGTCATGGAAACGGAACATTGAGAAAGGCTTCGCCATGTCGGTCGCTTCACCTGCTGCTAACGTACCGGCAAACACATGCCCAGAACCAGGAGTTGCTTTAAAACCGCCCGTACCCCAACCACAGTTGAAGAATAAATTCTCAACTGGAGTGGCTGAGATAATCGGACAAGCATCAGGACAAGTATCAACAATACCGCCCCACTGTCGATTCATACGTACACGACTAAATACTGGGAATAGCTCAACAATCGCCTGCACTGTGTGCTCGATAGTATGATAGCTACCGCGCTGACCATAACCGTTATAACCATCGATTCCTGCACCAATCACTAAATCGCCTTTATCAGATTGTGAAACGTAACCATGTACATGGTTAGACATCACAACCGTATCTAAAATAGGCTTTATAGGCTCAGACACTAGCGCTTGTAATGGATGTGATTCAAGTGGCAATCTAAATCCTGCCATCGCCGCCATTACACTAGAGTTACCCGCTGTGACACAACCAATACGATTAGCACTTATAACGCCGTGAGTTTTAGTCATCACACCTGTTGCTGCACCATCTTCTTGAATGATATCAACTACTTCACACTGCTGAATAAGATCAACGCCTAAAGCATCTGCTGCACGAGCATAACCCCAAGCCACAGCATCATGACGTGCTACACCGCCTCTTGGCTGCCAAGAGGCACCCATAATTGGATAGCGTGGATTATCAGAGCAATCCATCATCGGCACTATTTCTTTGATTGACTGTGCATCTAACACTTCACCGTCAACACCGTTCAAACGGTTGGCATTCACCCGGCGCTGTATATCACGCATGTCTTGTAGTGTATGGCCTAGGTTTAATACGCCGCGCTGACTGAACATCACATTATAGTTAAGATCTTGTGAAAGACCTTCCCATAATTTCATGGCATGTTCATATAATTTAGCTGACTCGTCCCACAAATAGTTAGATCGTACAATGGTGGTATTTCTCGCTGTGTTACCACCGCCTAAATAGCCTTTTTCTAACACAGCAACATTGGTAATACCGTGTACTTTAGCTAAGTAGTAAGCAGTGGCTAGGCCATGCCCACCGCCACCCACGATGATCACATCATATTTTTTCTTTGGCACTGGGTTACGCCATACACGCTGCCAGTTTTCATGATGACTCAAGGCGTGCTTTAACAGCCCGAAACCTGAATATTTTTGCATGGATAAACCCCTGAATTAGCCTTGTTAATTACCATAAAAAACAAGCTTTATATTGCATAAAAAAACCCCTACAAGAAAATTAGTCTTGCCGTGAATTACAGGTAGGGGGTACATAAATTTAATAGCATCGATAGTAAGTTTAATACTTGCGAGTTTTCTACTTACATCCGACAAAACGCTATCTAGTTGCGACAGCACTGATTAAACCATTCTTTAATAACAAAAAATTATTTCTATCAGTGCGCTCTTTCCCCTTAATAGCACAACCAAACAGTTAATAAATTCTGAAATAAGGAGTTCCGTCACTTAAAAATCTATTTGTAAGTCCGTTATAGGTACACTACAGCAAGACAAAATATAACCGGCGGCAATATCTTCATCAGTGATGCCGCCGTTGTGATTCATTTCAGCTTCGCCTTCTACTTTCAGTACTTTACAAGTGCCGCATATTCCCATGCCACAGGCTTTGGGTATCATTAAACCCAGTTTTGATGCCGCAGAGTGGATTGTTTCACCAGGGTGTATTTGAATACTTTTACCTTTGCTGATAAAGCCGATATTGAGCATATCAGCACTGTCTAACGCATCAGCTTCATCAACCGCTATTTCCGCCTGATCTATTGCAGTTTGCTCTACTTCAACCGGGGTCGCACCAAATGATTCTTCATGATAATGCGCCATATCAAAGCCATTATTTTGCAGCAGGTTTTTGACAGCCTTCATATAAACTTCTGGACCACAGCAATAAATTTCACGCTGCATGAAATCGCTACAAATCATCGCTAACTTATTACTATCCAAATAACCGCGATAACCATGCCACGCTTGACCTGTTTCTTGGCGCTCACAAATTAAACTTAACGAGAAATTACTTATACGTGAACACATGTGCTCAAGCTCACGATGATAAATAATATCCGCAGGCGTTCTTGCACTGTGCACGAAGTGCATATCAACTTCTGCATTAGTATCAAAAAACCAGCGCGCCATTGACATCACTGGGGTAATACCGACACCACCCGATAGAAGCAGCACTTTTGTTGCAGGATGATCAATACAATTGAACAAACCAACAGGCCCGTGCACTGCCAGCTCAATACCTTCTTGCAAATTATCGTGCAACCAGTTTGAGACTAAACCGCCTGGCACACGCTTGATAGTAATTGAAAAGCTATAAGGCACCGAGGGTGAACTAGAGATAGTATAAGAGCGCATAATTTGCTCTCCTTCTATTTCTAACTCTAAAGTAACAAACTGCCCAGGTTTAAAGAAGAACATTACTGGCTGTTCAGCCATGAAGCAGAAGGTTTTTACATCTGCTGTCTCTTCTATTACTTTTACACAACGTACTGAGTGTCTACCGTTACTCCATACTTTGGTATTTATTTCATGGAAGTAATCATCGCTCTGGGAAGCTACTGCTGTATTCATTGGGTGCGCACTCTTGGTGAATTTTTATAATTGAGTTTTTTGTGGATTTGCTAACCAATAGCAAACCATATAAATTTCGCACATCATCTGCTGTGTCACACTTTTGATATTACCCAATTACGACACGGATGTGCTTGCGTGTGACGTACACGCTACAGCAGTTACGTTTTGTCTTACTCAGCTGTTTTACGTACTTTTAAAACGTCGCCTTAAGCATCTATGCAGGTCGCTATTAGGCCGTTTTGAAACTACTTTTTAAGCGAACATCTGCTGCCTCAAAAAGCGCACATAAAAATTTTGATTTAGGATACCGATGTGAACTCACACGATTTAATTAACATTAAGCATGTAGATTTTCCCCAAGCACGTAGCGAAATGTATCGCCTTCTTACCGCTCGAAAAGGCAACTTATCTTTGCCGCAACCACTGTATAATGACCCGCATATGTTTAAAGTTGATATGCAGGAGATATTTCAAAAAGAGTGGATATTTGTGGGTATGAGCTGTGAACTTCCTGATAAAGGCGATTATATAACTGTCGATATTGGCCAAAACTCAATCTTAATTGTGCGTGATGCCGATGCTAACGTCAGTGCCTTTCACAACGTGTGTCGCCATCGTGGCTCTAAAATTTGTGACCAACAAAAAGGCAAAGTAGCCAACCTTGTGTGCCCTTACCATCAATGGACCTATGATTTAAAAGGTAACTTGTTATTCGCTGGCACTGAAATGGGTAGCCAATTCGATCTAAAGCAACACGGCTTAAAGCCGGCTCATTGCCAAGTTGCGGGTGGCTTCATCTTCGTTTGCTTAGCGTTTGGAGAAGCACCAGAGATTGCGCCATTAGCCGCTACCTTAGATGAGTATATGGCGCCATATGACATTGAAAACACCAAAGTTGCAGCGCAAACAACCATTGAAGAAACTGCTAACTGGAAGCTAGTATTAGAGAACAACCGCGAGTGTTATCACTGCAATGCATCTCATCCAGAATTATTAGACAGCCTATTAGAGTGGGACGATACTAATGATCCAAGAGCCTCGCCTGAATTTATAGCGCATTGCGAGGAATCGGCTAAGGCTTGGGATGCTGAAGAAATACCGCACAAACATATCGCTTACGGTTTAAAGAATCGCATTGTGCGCATGCCGCTGAAAGAAGGCACCAGCACCATGACTGTCGATGGTGGCAGAGCATGCGATAAATTGATGGGCCGCATTAAAAACCCACAACTGGGCTCGATGCGTGTTTTACATTTACCCAACTCGTGGAATCACATGCAATCTGATCACTGTGTGGTATTTCAAGTCATTCCTATTAGTGCTCAAAAAACCTTAGTCACGACTAAATGGCTAGTACACAAAGACGCAAAAGAAGGCGTGGATTATAATATCGATCGTCTTACCCATGTGTGGAATGCCACTAATGAGCAAGATAAAATATTGGCAGAGCGTAACCAACAAGGCATTAATTCGATTGGTTACCAGCCAGGACCTTACTCTGAAACCTTTGAATTTGGTGTGATCAACTTTATAGATTGGTACAGTGAAACCATTAGAAATAATATTGATCAAGCACGTCAAACTAACCAATAATGAATTAGCTGATCAGCAGCTAGTAAAGGTTTTGTTAATAGCCAATCACTATGTAGTTATGTGATTGGCTGTGGCTTACTTGGCTATAAATCACTCTACACATAGATCCTTTAGTTATTTTAATATAACTGTTCTATCACTATTTTGGCCACTCATGTTTATCTAATATTAAGCATTATTTATTTCAAATTCATATATATAGCTCATTTCAAACATTTGTTTAACTCGGCTTTACCCCCTCTGAAATATCTGCTATAAAATCTCTCTTTTATCTCTTTAGCTATCCCTTTTGGAATGGTAATGACTTTACAAACGCAAGCAAAATCTTTACTAAAATATCAATCGCTGGGCATTATAGGGATAGTACTGTTCATCATTGTTGGAGTTTTTAGTTATTTCTTATTTAAGGATAACTCTAATAACAAATATCGTTTAGAAGCTTTAAATAAAGAGATATACATTGAGCAAAAACAGCGCATTCGCGCTGAGCTAAAAAATGCTCGCGACTATATATTTTATAAAAATTCCCAAGCTGAAGTACACCTAAAGCAACAAACTAAAATTGCAGTAGAGCATGCTATTAGTATTGCTAATGGTATCTACCAACAGCAAAAGTCTATTGCCAACGAGACACAAATAGAACAAATGATTGTGGCTGCTTTACGCGACTTACGGTTTTTTAATGGTCGCGGTTATTTCTTTATTGACCAACTCGATTCCAAAATAGTGATGCAACCTCCCTCTCCTCACTTGGAGGGCACATACTCATTTAGTAATCCTGACACTGTGCAAGCGATGAATTTAATTTTTAATTCAGTAAAGAATTTACAAAGAGCTGGCCACTCTAGCTATTTATGGTACTCGCCTGCTGATAAAAGCCAAATGATTGAGAAAATAACCTATGCTCAAGTTTTCGAACCTTTAGGCTGGGTGATAGGAACTGGTGATTATATTGCCAGTTTCGAAGATGATTTACGAACTTCTGCATTAAAACGCCTTTCTTCGATAAAATCCGAAAGCCAAGTAAAAATAACTATTTTAGATAACGAAGCCAATATACTCAGCCAATCACAAACTGATTCAGCTGCTAAAACAACAGTTCCTGAACTGAGTCTCGCCTTGAGAGAAAGCATTATTGAATTTGCCAACAATAGCGATGGTGGATTTGTTAATTTTTCACAACTCAATCAATCAGATCAATACACGAATAACCGCTTTGCTTATATTGAAACGATAATACCTTTTTCCTGGATCGTCGTAGCGGACATAGCACCGAGTAAAATGAACAACATAATAAATCAGCAAAAGAAGCAATTATCCATGCTATTTAGCGAGGATTTAACGATGCTAATTATCGTGTTAATCATTACTTCTTTGTCGACGCTGCTTATTCTCTATATTTACAACTTTTGGTTTAAACGCCTCTTCAAAAACTACCAAATCAATTTAGATTTACAACAGCAGGAAATAAATGCCAGTGCTAAAGCACTGCAACTTGCCTCTAGAGTATTTGAATCTTCTAACGACGCTATTGTTGTATCAGATGCACAACACAGCATAGTTGCCGTCAATCCTGCCTGCGTAAGACTCACAGGCTACAACACTACTGAAGTACTAGGTAAACGACCCACTGTTTTTGGCTCTGATCATCAAGATAAAGCTTTTTACAAACAAGCGTTGCAGCAGCTTGAAAAAGTAGGTTATTGGCAGGGAGAGCTTTCGCATAAACACAAAAATGGACAGCTATATCCGGTATGGCTCACTATTTCTACTAGCCTTGATAACCAACATAATATACTTAATTATATTTCCATTTTTTCAGATATATCCGAGCGTAAAAAAACGGAAAAGCATTTATCTTACTTAGCAGACTTCGACCTTTTAACCAAACTATCTAAACGTCATGTTCTTGCCAAACGTGCCCAAGAGCTAATTACAGCCGATCATCCTGCAAACCCACAAAAATTTGCCCTAATGATCATCGATTTAGATCGTTTTAAAAACATCAATGACTCTCTAGGGCATAACATTGGCGATCAGGTGTTAAAAATGGTGGCTAAGCGCCTATCAGCGAACACCCGAGCTTCCGACAGCATCAGTAGGCTTAATGGTGATGAATTCATTATTTTAGTTAACCATAGTAAAGCCGGAGCTGCCGCTACCCGTCTCGCATCAAGAGTATTAAGAGACTTAGCGGTACCATTAGAAATAGCAGAACATAGCCTAGTAGTCACACCGAGTATCGGTATTGCGATCTTTCCAGAAAATGGTGATAGCTTTGACACCCTACTTAAAAATTCTGACGCAGCACTCAATCACGCCAAAAACCAAGGGCGTAATCACTTCCAATTTTTTACCCATGATATGCATCTACGCGCTTCCGAGTTGCTCACTATCGAGCACAGATTGCGCCGGGCTATAGATAAAAATCAGCTTGAGCTTCATTACCAAGCACAGTTTGATTTAAGCAACGGTGACATTATTGGCTGTGAAGCATTGTTGCGTTGGAACTGCCCTGAATTAAACTCGCCTGGCCCCGATACATTTATTCCAGTAGCTGAAGAAACAGGGCTAATTTTACCTATAGGGCAATGGGTGTTAGATCAAGCCTGTGCGCAAGCAGTTATTTGGCAAAACTCAGGCTTACAATTAGTACCGATTGCGGTAAACGTCTCTAGCTATCAATTCAATAAAAACATTGTAAAATCCATTCAGCATAGTTTAAATAAAGTTGATTTGGACTCTAAATGGCTAGTGGTTGAAATTACCGAAAGCGCATTAATGCAAGATCCAGAGTTTACTAAAGATTCACTTTTAGAATTACGCGCACTTGGCGTAAAAATAGCGCTAGATGACTTCGGTACAGGGTACTCTTCGCTGGCATATTTAAAGCGATTTCCTATCGATAAACTAAAAATTGATCGCGCCTTTATTACCGGCCTACCTCAAGATCAAGATGATTTGGTGATCACTCGATCGATCATCGATGTTGCCCGCAATCTAAATATGACCACTATTGCAGAAGGTGTTGAAACGCTAGATCAACAACTACTATTAAGAAGTTTAGGCTGCGATCAAATGCAAGGTTTCTATAAAGCCAAACCGATTAACGCCGCAGAATTCGCTACGACGTACTTAAGTTAACTACTGTTTTGGATTAGTCATTACTAACGCCTCAATAATTTTCAGGCCTTTTACAAAATCAGCATCTTGCGTTACTGCCATTACTGATAACCGCACCGCATTGGCTGTGTTTGCATGGTTAGCACTCTTCTTTAGGTCGTTAACACCAGCATTAAAATAAGATGCATCACTGACAACAACCCCTTTTTCTTGGGCTGCTGCTGTGAAACCTGTAGCACTCCAGTATTGCGGTAACTGCAACCAACAACTATAACTTGCCATCTGCCGCTGTACTGGTTGATGTAGATACTGGCTGACTAACTCTTGCCTTTGCTGTGCTTTATCCTTTTGCAGTTGTGCCCAATTAAAAGCAGCACCTGAATTAATAGCATCACTGGCCAATTCAAACATAAAAGGTGATGCCAGCCAAATGGTTGCACGTATGTAATCAATCACTTTCAAACGTTCAGCGTGCGGCACTTTCACATAGCCACAGCGCATGCCAGGGCTAATCGCTTTAGATAAACTGCTAATATAAAAAGCTAAATTAGGAATTAAATCAGTGATAGGGGTCAGTACTTGCTGATTCAAAAATGCATAAATATCATCTTCAATTAGCCATAGTTGATGTGCTTCAATCACACTGGCTAATTGTTGACGTCGCAACGATAACATCGTAGCGGCTGTAGGGTTTTGCTGAGCAGGTACCACAATTACAATACTAGGCTTTTCAATTTCACATTGGGCAGCTAAGGCTTGTGGCAGCATACCCTGCCCATCCATCTCAATTGCCACCACTCTACGTCTTAAGTACTTGCAGATTGATAGCACACCTGGGTAGCTTTGCGCTTCAACTGCAATACAATCTCCTTCTTTAGAATATAGCGCAATAATACTGGCAAGTGCATTTTGCGCACCATTAGTCAGCATAATATCTTCGCTGCTTGCAACGGTTAAGCCATACTCTTGGCACCATTTAGCACCTGCTTCGCGATGGCGTTGTAATCCAGTGTTCTCACTGTAAGAAAACAAATCTGTACTTGTTTGATTATAAAGATTAGCTCTTAATAAAGACTCTAACACTGGAATATTTAACGATATACACGGCTGAAGAATCGAGAAGTTTAGCTCGCTAGGTGCAATACCCGCTTGGATTACATTATTCAAACGTTCAGCAAGTACGAAACTGCCACGGCCTACAAATGAAGCTATTTTGCGCTGCTCTACCAATAACTGATATGCTTTAGCGACCGTTACTGCAGTAGTGTGCAGCTGCTTTGCCAGTACCCTGTGTGGTGGAAGTTTGCTTTCTTTAGGGTACTCGCCTGCTTCTATTAGCTGACTAATCTGGGCGGCAATCACTTGATACTTTGGCTGTTTCATAAAAAATTCATATTTATTTAGAGCTCACATTACAACAAACTCATTGACATATGTCAATTATGAAAATACTATCTAGTTTCTATCCAGAAACGGAACCGTCGCGAGAGCGACACAATGATTCAAGATGCGTACTACTAGATATGGGCGTTTGGTTATTCCAAATTACTATATCTAGTGGTGTGCAGATTGATTCAGTGAGGCGCTCGCAGTAGGTATCTGTTTCCGGATGGGAACTATCTAAGCAAGCTAACCTCATATTTTGCTTTACTACTTGTCAATTGATAACAGCAGTTGAGCACTATTCATAATAAGGATTTAAAATGACAAATAAAACAGCAGCGTTTATCGGTTTAGGTGTAATGGGCTACCCTATGGCTGGCCACTTACAAAGCCAAGGTTTTGATACCACTGTTTATAACAGAAGTAGTGAAAAAGCGCTTAATTGGCAACAGCAGCACAGTGGAAGCTTCGCCAAAACTCCTAGAGAAGCGGCCGAGAATGCAGATGTAGTGTTTGTTTGTGTTGGCAATGATGAAGATGTGCGCAGTGTTATCTACGGTGCTGATGGCGCATTAGCAGGGTTATCAGCGGGTAATGTTTTAGTAGATCACACTACTACTTCTGCGACACTGGCCATTGAGTTACAACTGGCATGCCAAAAAATTGGCGTTAGTTTTATCGACGCACCGGTTTCTGGCGGCCAGGCTGGCGCTGAAAATGGCAAGCTGACTGTGATGTGCGGTGGCGAGCAACAAGCCTTTGATGAAACCGTACCGTTAATGCAAAGTTACTCTCAACAAATTCAATTGCTGGGTGAAAATGGCCAAGGTCAGCGCTGCAAAATGGTTAATCAAATTTGTATCGCGGGTGTTCTGCAAGGTTTATCAGAGGCATTAAAACTTGCACAATCAGCAGGGTTACCAATAGAACAAGTTGTTGATACGCTTAAGCATGGCGCTGCAGGCTCATGGCAAATGGAAAACCGTTTAACCACAATGGGGTCCGATAAATTCGACTTTGGCTTTGCTATTGACTGGATGCGCAAAGATTTAGGCATTTGCCTTGAAGAGGCCGCGCGTCATCAAGTGGAGCTGCCTTTGACTAAAGATGTTGATGCTCGCTATGCAGAGCTACAAGTAAAAGGCATGGGGAGAATGGACACCTCTTGCTTAGTTAAATCGCTTAAATGACCTGAGCTAGCTCAAGTACTGTTACTATGGAGTTGCAGTACTGTTAAATATTAAATACATTCTCACGCTACAATAAACTACTTCTAACAACTACTTTTAAAACCTTCTGATCATTTATTGCATAATACCAGCTCATAGTACTTCTCATAAAAGCACTTTATCCAACCGCATAATTTATGTTTCTACACGACCAAAATGGACTCAGGACGACATTTTTGCATAAAAAACGCACTATACTTGACAGGCGGTCGATTATTCCCTATTTTTGTTAAACGTTCATTTAATTAAATGAGCGTTTAACAAAAAGGATCTGCTCAGCAATGCCTAAAGTTGGAATGCCAGCCATTAGAAAACCACAGCTTATTGACGCTACAATGAAGGCTATTGATGCTGTCGGGTTACAAAAGGCCAGTGTCGTTATGATCAGTGGTTATGCAGGTGTATCACCCGCAATCATCAATCATTATTTTGGTGGTAAGGAAGGCTTGCTAGAAGAGACGATGCGCAGCATTTTGCGTCAATTATCTAAAGCCGTGCAACAGCGCTTAGCACAATGCGATAAAGATGACGTAATTGAACGTATTATCGCCATTGTTGGCGGCAATTTCGACTCTCAACAAATAGATAGCAAAGTGGTAAAAACTTGGCTGGCCTTTTGGTCACTCGCCATGCACCAACCGCAGCTGTTTCGTTTACAAAGAGCGAATGAAAAACGCCTGCTATCGCACTTATTGCTTGAGCTAAAACGAGTACTACCAGCACCTAGAGCCAAATTTGTGGCGCTGTCGATTGCTGCACTAATTGATGGTATCTGGCTGCGCGGCGCTTTCTCGCCCAACGGCGTAGATAAAGACCTCGCCCAGCGCATCATCATCGATTATGTAGAAACACAATTACCGCCGCAAACTCTTGAAATTCATCAACAGCGCCAACTACTGAAAAAGAACTGAATTATGAAATCGACTCAATTATATATAGACGGACAATACTGCGATGCCACCTCAAACGAGACCTTCGCCACTTACAACCCAGCAACGGGTGAGTTATTAGCAGAAATTCAAACGGCGTCTTTGAGCGATGTTGATAAAGCAGTCGCTGCGTCTAAACGCGGTTTTGAGATTTGGTCAGCAATGTCAGGCACAGAGCGCGGCCGTATTTTACAAAAAGCAGTCGCCATCTTGCGCGAACGCAACGATGAATTAGCCATGCTAGAAGTATTAGATACTGGCAAGCCAATTCAAGAAGCGGATTGTGTTGATATTGAAACGGGCGCGGATGTTATTGAATATTACGCAGGTTTGGCCACGACTATTAGTGGTCAGCAGCAAGATCTCGGCGGTTCTAATTTTTATTACTCACGTCGTGAGCCATTAGGTGTTTGTGCCGGCATAGGCGCTTGGAACTACCCTATTCAAATCGCTATGTGGAAATCAGGTCCAGCACTCGCCGCGGGTAACGCTATGATCTTCAAGC
>JBALXS010000040.1:5717-38339 GCA_036960485.1 Oceanospirillaceae bacterium | reverse complement strand
ACAAAAGGTTACAACGCCGGCCTATATACACTACTTGAAGTGTTAGATGCTCAAAAAGATTTTGCTACTCAGCAACAAGGCCGCACTAAAGCCCGTTATGATTACGTGCTAAATATACTCCGCTTAAAAGCTGCCGCCGGTATTATCACAAGACAAGATATTCAGTACGTTAATACTTGGTTAAAAGTCAGTTAGCTTTACAAAACTAAGCAAATAAACTAAGTCAATAAAACCAAACATATAAAATATATTCAATAAAAATAAATGATTAATCATTCGGTTAATCAAATAATTATAATACTACTCGGAGAATTTCAATGCCCGCTTTTTTAAGTCGTATATTACAGTCTCATTATGCAAAGTTAAGAGAGTGGCGAGGATTTATCTGGAACACGCGTGCCATTAAAGCTAGAAATCGTAATATGTATTTAGCGGAGCAAATGGAAGTTAGGCATTTATTAAGTGCTGATGGCGCGCCATTAGCGATGGACGATTTGTTACGTGCTCAGTTAAGTGAGCAGGAAGTATTTGAGCAACTTATTGAAACAGGCTTGATTAATGAAGCGGCCAACGAAGGCACACAAATAGAACTGATCCGAAAACGGGGTGAATCTCCACGTGCTGCCGCACCATCAGAACTTAGTGATACCCCAGTTAACTTAGAAAACTCTCCTCTTGCCGCCGACTATGTTTCAAGCAATATAGACAACAATGAAATTAATCGATTACAAGCACTTGATGGTCATCAATTTGTGGTGATTGATCCCGCGGTTGACAATATCAATATATTACTTGAAAGCTTTATTGGCATTGAAGCCATTGAGCAACTTGATTGGCAGAATAAAGAGGTTGGTGAATACGGTTTACAAGTAGCTGAAATAGAAGCAATTGACGGACAATCGCCAGTAACACTTGTACTATTAAACGCTGAGCAAGATGGTATTGAACAAATAAGCGCAGTACTGGCAGAGCAGCATGACATTACGGCATTACATATTTTAAGCCATGGTGATCAAGGTAAAGCTCAGCTGGGCAATACCGATTTAAATAGTGAAAACATCGAACGTTATTATGAGCAATTAACCGCTTGGGGTAATGCGCTTAATGCGGATGGCGATATCCTACTTTATGGTTGTAATATTGCTGCTGGTGAACTAGGTATCAATTTTATTGATCGCTTAGCGGGTATTACCCAAGCTGATATTGCCGCATCTAACAATTTAACCGGTAATAGTTTTATCGGTGGCGACTGGATTTTTGAAGTTGAAACCGGTTTTGTTGAATTGAGTGCTGCAGACTTTTTTGCTGCTAATGATCCGCGTTACCAAGGGGTTTTGGCTAGCCCAATTGTGGTGGATTTAAATAACGGCGAATACAGCTCTGCCGCTACATCAGCTACTTTCAACATTAAAGCGCTAAATACGGACTCGATAAATCTAGACGTTAATCGCTCAGGTGTAGCTAACCTCACCAAATCAAGTGTTACCGAAGTTGTGGGTAAGTCCAACGCTAACAACACCCTTAGCGCTGAAGATATCAATGTAGCACTGCATTTTGTTATTAGTGGTAGCGGAGCAAGTGGAACAGTTCAAATTTACTTGGCAAGTGATCCGTCAAAGCTGTTATTGGTTGCGAAAGGTGTGCAAAACGTGATCGGCGGCAAAAAAGATGACACCTTTATCTTTAACAAGGCTGCAAAGTTAACTGGCACTATTGATGGTGGGCTGGGTAAGAATAAACTTGATTATTTTGCCCTCGGTGGCAAGGTTGATGTGAACCTGAGTGAGCCCGTTGGCTTAAGCGGATTTTTCGAATCGACGTTACCGATAGGCGGTGTTAAAAATATAACTGACATACTCTCAGGACAAGGTGGAACAGGCCTATTATCCAGCGATAAGGGGAGTACCCTCACCGGTGACAGCACAATTAATATCTTTACCGGTGGTACCAAGGACGACACCCTAACCGGTGGTGTTGGTGACGATACGCTTATTGGCAATAAAGGCAATGATCTGCTGATTGGTGGAAAAGGTGGTGATGGTTTACGTGGAGAAGAAGGCAATGACACTTATCGTTTCTCACTGGATGATTTTTTAGGTGATGCTAACGCATATGATCCGTTATATAAAGATACGGTAATTGAAGCAGCAGATGTTAATGCTGGCAAGCTTGATACCATCGATTTTTCACAATTTCCGGTAACAGATACATCGAATGACCCTGTCTTGCTCAACGTTGAAGTACGTGATCTCTTAACAACGGGGATCACAGTTAACATGCAAATTGGTGCAGGCCCAGAGCGTGTGCTATTTACTGAGCCAGTCAAAAATGTTGAAAACGTTATCATTGGCGCTGGCGCGAATTCTGTTAAATTTTATAATCAATGGGGGCCTGATTTTCTGATTGGTGTTGCCCTTGGTCAGGCGCCAAATGCTCGATTAGATCTCAATTTTTCTAATGTGACTCATGATCTTATTTTTGAAATATTGCCTGATGGCGTGGTGACAATATTTGAAGCGGTGACAGATGATAAAGGTGGTTTTATTGCCAAGGAGGATGGTGCAACCGCAACAGCGACGAATGTAGAAGATCTAACTGGTGGTCAAGGCAATAATACCTATGTATTCAAGAATGGTGGTAAGCTGTTTGGCAGCCTGATTGGCTCACCTATAGTCGACGATAACGGCGCTGTTTCTCAAACGGCAGGTAAGCAAAACGTCCTTGATTATTCTAAGTTTGAAGCGATCGTGGGTGTTAACCTAACAAGTACACAGGTTGATTTTAATACCATTGCGGCACCGGCGACGCAGCTACACGTTAAGGATGACAAAGGCGTGATTGTTTCTGCCTCTAACGGCGTAACAATGTTGCAGGAACGTTGGGAATACACTATTCCCAGTACTGGTGCTTCTCTGTCCTTTGCCACCTCACCAACCGATAAATCAACCTTTGTATTTGGAGGAGATGACTCAGTTGATGAACAGTTATTTAAGAAAGCACTAGTCACTCAATTGGAAAGGCTAAACCGAGGCCGCAGTGATTTTACCGTTGAAAAAACAAGTGGGGCAAGCCAAGGGAGTACTAAGTTCATAGTAAAATTTTCTGACTCATCTGCGGCAGGCGTTAACGTTGATTTAAATGTTGTCATGCGTGGAGCTGACAATACGATCACCGCTATCACCCCTCTTCAACAGCTTGCAGGCGCGTTAATTTCAGACATCGATGCGATAGCTGCATTAAATGAAACCCATGAATTTTATACCGATGGAATAGCTGGGAGCATAACACTTAAAGCGGTATTTAATGATTTTAAGTTGGCTTCTATTCCTATTCAGGTAGAGAGAATATTTAATAAAAATGCCGCTCCTAGCGACATTCAGAAGGGGTTGCAGGATCTTATTAATACCGCATTTGACGGCCAATCATTTGACGCTATTCCAGAGGTGCTTATTTCTGGTGTTGGCTCAGAGGCATTTAAATGGAATATCACCTTTAACAATGGCGGCGACGTAATATTCAGTACGCAGAGTACTCCCCCGCTAAGTCTGCCTTTTGATAGCTTAGCTGCTGAGTGGGCTAGTGGGCTGTTGGTTGGCAAAACGGTGACCAATATTACCGGTGTAATAGGCTCGGGCAAGGCTGATCTTATTTATGGTGTAGAATTCACGCCGGAGGCCATTGAGAGCTTTACTAAAACGACGGTTGTCTTTCCAGATGTTACTGAAAAATCACAGATATTGCAGTTAAACAAAGTTGGCAGTGCGCTAACTACCGGGCAGAGTGTGCTCTATTCTTATATAAAGGGCGGCGGCAGCGAACCAATAAAGGGCCTAACCCCAGGGAAAGTCTATTTTATTTCGGTTCAGGAAATCGCCGGTACAACGCAGATAAAGTTCTATGCATCGGCGGAGGAAGCGGCCAAAGTAAATGGTGATGCCATTGAAATTAGTAAGCCTGAGGCCTTAGAAATAGACGGGCAAGCTACCCATAGCCTGACAGAAGTGCCGCGCATTGAAGGGGGTAAATATTCCGACCGTTTGACCACACCAATCAATAATACAACATCGGCAGTGCTCGGTGGTGATGACAAAGATATCATTGTGGGCAGTAATGGCAGCGATTATCTAGATGGCGGTGCAGGCGATGACACGATATTTTCGGATGGTTCGTATGACGCCTATGATACGCCTAATGTCGTTGTTGACGAGGTAAATGCTAATGCCGATTCTGTGCTTGGCGGCAAGGGAAATGACAAAATATTTGGTGTGTCTGGTCAGGATATTCTCATCGGCGGAAGTGGTAACGACTATCTTGTTGGTGGCGGGGGGCGGGATATTCTGGAGGGTGGCTCAGGTAACGATATCCTTGCGAAGCTGGATAACGGAGATAGAGACGACTATGACCTATTTATTGGTGGTAGTGGTGATGACACCTACGAATTCAGGGGCACTTGGGGTGTGGTCAGTGCTATCGAAAGCGGTGGCAAAGACACCATTGATCTGTCTTCCACTGGACAGAGTTATGTGCATGTTCTGAGCAACGGTAACTTATTTTCAACAGCCGGTTCACTTTATAACAGTAAAACTGAAAAAAATACTGCTGGAGAGGTGACAAAGGCAGCTACAAGTACTCTTAAGGTACTTGGTACGGATACAAAAATTAAACTCGCCACTGCTCTGGAAGATTTAAATGGTAGTAAAGGCTCTACTGGTTCGGTTGTCACTCAATGGGGTTTTGGTCTGCATCAGGCAGCAGCAGGTGAAGTTAATAACACAACGACAACGGCTAAAAATAACGCGGTATTGACCGCGGCGGGCTTACCTGATTTGGTGAGTCAAATCGATGCAGTCAAATTTAATCTGATGGTTGATCGCGGTCAAGGACACAAGGTTTACGAAGTATTGTTGCCAGCTATGCCTCCCTCTGAGTCAGAACTTAGTAACATGAAGATAAGATTAGAAGAAGCAATTCTTCTTGGCGTTAAAAACGTTGATGGCCAAAACGCATCGTTGGTGTCAGCTGGACTGTCTGTCGGATTCGGCAAAGCTAATGTGGGAGGTATCTTAAAGAAAGATGTTCTGCAAATAACCTTAACGCCTGATGGAACGCTTAAAGATAGCGACTCGTTTACTTCATCGAAACCCAAAGTTGTCCCTGCGCGTCTTGAACTGACGGTGGACGGTTTTAATACCGTTGTTGCCGGTGGTAAGGGCAATTTCCAAAATTTTGAAACGATCAAACTTGGCGACGGTGCCCAAACCTTCGTTTTTGGTAATGATTATTGGCAGAGTGAGTCGTCTGTTCAGGGTGTTGCTAGTGGGCTGATACAGGCTATTCCGATTCTCGATATTCTTGGCCGGGCTGGGCAAGCAAAATTAACGATAGACACTTCTGCTGCGATTGCAGATAACAATCCGTTGGTACTCGATTTTAGATCGGTCAATCATGAGTTGCGTTTCAACTTCAGTCCTGTGTATGAGAAAGATGCCAGCGGAAATCTGATTAAAGTTGATGGCAAAAATGTTTTGAGCACAGACAAAGTTCAACTTACTGTGACCAGTGTCCGTAATCTTGAAATGCCTATCGTTGGTATCGGTCCAAATATTCAAAATCAGAAGATTATTTTCACAGAGATTGATGCCAACACTGAAATTTTTGCAGGGCGTTTTAAAAATACCTTTAACTTCGATACTGGTGCTACGTTCCAAGGTCGCTTAGTTGGTGGTTCAGGCGCCGCTTTTGGCGGTTTTGAATCATTTCCTGGTCGTTACACTGATAAAATTTTGGGAACCCTAGATTTTATTGAAGGGGCGGCTACGGGGTTTAGCGCCGCTGATATTGCTAATATCTACTTCGACGTTGAGAACAGTTTAAGCTACTCCAACCCCGGTTTTGGCAGCGGCGCAACCGCTTCGGTTAATCTTGATAATCTCATTAACTATGTGAATTTGGAAAAACTACAAGATCCAAGTGAAACTTCCTACAAGGATATTGCTCTGCAGGGTATTATAGGCAATGTATTTGCCCCTAGTATTGACAAATTTTATCATGATAAAAATGTAATAAATGCCGAAGCAAACGACACTGAATTTGGCACCACTGGCCTTTCGGGTCTCGCAGAGAATTTTAAAGATATTGGGCTAGGTGAAGTCATTGTTCGTAGCGGGATTAACATCGTGCGTGGCACTGATTATTCTTTCGCTGATGTAGGAAATACTTTCGATGGCAATCCTACTGCGCTACTTACTAGCGGCTCTGACACTATCAGCATAGGCGATAATCCGTTTTCATTAACACCAGGGATCCATATTCTGGCTGGCGGCTCTGGTGCCGATACCTATAAGTTCAACACGCAACTATGGGGCGGTGCGTTGATTTTAGATGACGTCAATGTATTAAATCCAACCGTCAATAGTGGTAACCTCATAGCGGATTCGATAGCGGGTCAGATACTGCCGTCTGATACGCTTGATTTCTCCAATTATTATTCAGACTTATATTACACTGTGTTTGAGGCATCTTTAGACGACTTTAGTGCCATACAAACTTGGTTTAATAAGGTGGGTGGAAACCCATTGCCGATCAATCCCGGTATTTCCATGACATTGGTGACCACCGCGCCCATCTTTGGTGATGCTGATACAAGCGAATTCGATCTGGGTAATATTCTTAGTGAAGGTGCTAGATTTGGTTACGCCAATTTCGCCCTTGCCATCGGCACAGAAAATATTGCTGGAGGGCGTGGAGACAATGTCTTTACATTTTACGATGGTGCGTCAATTGGTGGCCAGATCAAGCCAGGTTACGGCGGTTCATTGGATATCAATTATGCTGAATACGTTCAGACATATCCGGGCAGTATCAATTCAGACGGTGCTGTTTCCGCTAATTTAGGGTCGGGTCCAGATTTTGAAGCCATTCCGAGTTTAGAGACGATTATCAACGCAATACCTGGCGGAGAATTGTTTACGGTACCTGACTTTATTTCCAGTTTGCTGCCCAGCGTAGATTACCGATACGGTAACACTACGGGTACTGGCAATGGTATCTTTGGTGTACTAGAGGCCCGCAACGTTGTGGGATCATCGTTGTCGGATGATATTATAGCCAACCGCAAAGATAACTCAATCATTGGTGGTGGTGGCGATGACTACCTCGATGGCGATGAGGGTAACGATATACTCTTTGGTAATGCCGGTAACGACACTCTTATTGGTGGTGCAGGTAGTGATATATTGTTTGGCGGCACTGGTAGTGATGTGATCAGCGGTGGTGTTTACGCTCCAGATACAAACGAAAAACTGTTAACTATTTCTGCTAATACGCGCTTTGACCTCGATAGTTTGGAGTCGGTGCTTGGCTTGAACAAAGTATCTGGTAGCGTTACATTTGACAATGTGTCGGCGGATTTCTCTGCAGATCAGACTTTCAAAGTAACCGTTCCTGATCGCCTTGGTACGTTTAAACTTAATTTTGGGGATACGGATAGCGCAGATATATCTTATTCTGATAGCGCTGAAGACCTTAAAAATAAACTCACAGCTACAGGCGTTATCCCTGCTGGTTACACAGTCGATGTTAGTGGTGAGGGCTTAGCAGGACGGCCATGGATTATTGAGCTAAATGATGTATCCTCTGATCTCACCCTAATAATAAAGGATGACTTCACATTGGATACCTCGGCATTTGACGAAATAGATATTTTGGATGTGCCAACGATTTTGATCAACAATAAGGTTAATCTTAGTCAGTTTGGTGGCAGTACGACTCAAGATAGCGCTTTACCAGCAACCACAGCAACGTTTTATGCCCAAGATGGTTTTTCACAAACATTCGAAATAAATCCTGATAATGTGCCCTTGGGTGCGCACTACACTTTATATGTTGATGGCAGTAGTATTGATACCATCGATCTAAAAGCCTTCAATGCAGATAGAGTTACGGGACTTGGGGACTTTAATACCCCGGGCGATGCGACTACTGCGCAGACACTTATATTTAAAAATGGGGAAGGCGAAACTACTCTGACCTTAACCGTTCATGGTTATGGTCGAGTAATAACTGATGCGGATCTTATACTTACACCCACAATACCACTACTATCAAGCTTGCCTGCTGCAACTTCGACTGGGGTAGAGACTCTTTTGCAAAGTCAACTTGATGATGAGACTTGGCGGGCAGCAGTAGAGGCTATTTGGTTAGCGCAAACAGATAACGACGAACTAATACAACAACGTTTTGATGATTACCAGTTTATGGTTAGCGATTTGCCAGGTAAGGAATTGGCAAGGGTTGCTAATGGCGTAGTGACGTTTGACATTAATGCGGCTGGCCATGGCTGGTTTATTGATGGGACTCCTTTAGACAACAGTGAATTTGACCAAGGTGTTGCGCAAGATTTAGAGGCTATCGGTCATTATGATCTTGTTAGTGTGGCGTTACATGAATTGGGCCATGTGCTTGGTATGGAACACATCGATAATCCGAGTGCCCTGATGGATTCGGAATTGAATTTAAGTGAACGAGCATCAGTATTTTTGACGTTAGAGCAACAGCAACAATTACCTTATGGACCATTGGCCGGCTCTGCTGGTGCGGCGTCATCAGATCAAGAAAAAATTGAAGGTGGCTTACAAGAATTTGGTGAATGGACAAGACACCTTAGTAATGAAATTTCCAGCCTATTAGCCGATGCTGATGATATTCCCTTTATAGATCTCAGCCTAGACGATTTGTGGAAAGACACCGGCGCTGAAATTTCTGTTCAGCTTACGGCTTGGATTGCAAATAACATTACCAGTAAATTTAATAGCGGCGCTCTTAGCGCCGATGACCTGTTGTTAATCCCGGGTGTTACTGCGTCAAGCACTGGCCGTATGGCAGAATTTCAGGCAGAAATTAATATTCCCAGTATTCCGACCTTACTTAACCTGTCAGCTCCTAATTCACCTTTTAGTTTGCAGGCACTGGCAGATTTAGGTCTCGATTTAACCTCTTTTGCTCAGTTTACCCAATCTGAAGCGATTGTTTTGAACTTTGGCGTTGATCTTATTTTTAACTTCGGTATTGATACCGATGGCTCTTTTTTTGTTGAAGACCCTACGTTAGCGGCTTCCGTGACCGCATCACATACTGACCCCTTAAGTATAGAACTACTGGTACTTGATTCACCATTAGTTGGTATTAAAGACGCGACTTTCTTTTTTGAAGCTGGTTTTTTACTAACTGCCGAAGGACGTTATGGTGAAGGCGATTTCGATATATCTTCTGCTCGCTTCAATGGTGATAGCAGTTACGAGATCGATCTGCCCATAGTGCCATTAGGTGCACTTGAAGGTATAACGGATGAATTAGGCAGAGTGACGGCTTCTTTTAACCGCGATGGTAATACCGCGCTAAACGTTGAAAAAATGGGTATTACTGGATTTTTTGCTTCGATTCCGGGTAACCTTAATTTCGACGGCACAGATTTTGGCCTAAGTAACGTGTCGCTAGACGCTGCGCTGAAGGGCGTTCAGGATACTATACAAAATGCTATCAAAGAAGATGGCGCCGCTTATCAAGATTTACCGTTTATTAACCAAAGTGCCGTTGAGCTGTTAGGCGATGGTACTGTTAATGCCGATGGCTCTCTTAACACTGTGGTGCAGTCTATTATTGACGGCATTCAAACGGTACGCGATACACTAGAAGATATTAATCTCGCTGAGATTAAGCTCAATCGTGTGCTAAATGATACCTTAGATCTTGGGCTTGCGTTGGATAGTTACAATGCAGTCCAACAACTAGATTTAACCGGCTTCGACGGCGAGTCATTTTTGTTGCGCTTAGGTATAGATGAAAACTTAACAACTCAAGCTATCACCTATTTTGATGATCCAGCGGTTATGGCCGGTGGCATAGCGGGTGCGCTTAGTGCTATTGATGGTATTAGAGTTACGGTAACGTCAGATGAAAATAATATTTTCTTTATTGAGTTCCTTGGTAATAACTCTGAAAATTATGACTTACTCACTGTTATTGTTGATACCAGTGTTAGCGTAGTGCCTGTTGTAACTCAGGTCACCGAGGCTGTAGATTTTGAATTTGATATTGACGTGGCTTACCAATCGTTAACCGCCATCTCTAAAAACTTAAACGGCCAATCATCAAATGATGATGTGGCACTAGCAATGGCAGCATTAAACCAACTGGATGAATTAGCCGCGTTTCTGCTCGACCGTGATTTTGTTGCCGCCACAGAACGTCTAAATGATCTTGATCTTGCTGCAAATGCTACTGAGTTAGACATTGCTATTGCTGTAGCCGAGCGCGAGTCTTTAGGAACCTTGGCCTTGGCTACGGCAACACAAGATCGTATCAAAGCCGATCAAACGTTTCTAGATGCATGGAAATTACTCGTCAGTTATGGCTTTGAAGCCAGCACGTCAGCGCAAGAGATTACCGATGCGTTTGATACAACAGAGCTGATCAGCACGGCTTTGGATAACAAGGTCTTGCTTGAGAATGGCTCTGATGATCAGAAGGCCGTTGCCCGAATTATGCTGCTGCGATTGGGTATTACGCTAAACAGTGATGCTACGGCTGTTGATGAAACCAATGGTGACATCGCGACTATGTTAGACCGAGAGGTAGAAGAAGACGCTGCAATAGTGGCACTTGGCGTGTTAAATGATGCCAATAAAACGACGCTACTCGACGATGCTATTTTTCTGTCTGCACTTAATTTAGATGGTGATTCAAGTGAACTCAGTGTTGCCCGCGCAATAGCGGGTAATGATAACTTACTTGCTTTAGACAACGACCGAGATTTGATCGAGGATTACCTTAGCGGCTCAATTATAGCAGAGCTAGAAGGGATGGCCGCGATAGATAAAGATAGTGTTACCGTGAGTGCTGGCAATAATGCGGGTGAGTGGGACGTTGACTATGCTCTGGCAAGTGGAGTGGTTGGAAAACTGCAAACCACCACAGAATTTGTGTCCATAAGCGATCCTGTTCAACCCGACTTAACACAGACACTGAGCTTTAGCGGAGAATTTAATGCCGACGCTTTTACACTGGCGTTTGTACATGACAATGGCAGTACTGATAGTGAGACTGCACAGATAGCAGTTGGCCGTTTGGCTATTGATGCTGAG
Source organism: Oceanospirillaceae bacterium (assembly GCA_036960485.1). Lineage (GTDB taxonomy): Bacteria > Pseudomonadota > Gammaproteobacteria > Pseudomonadales > Balneatricaceae > Rs1. The sequence continues at coordinate 27,198 of JBALXS010000040.1, read as the reverse complement.
CAGGCTTTAGCTAATCTTATTTTGCTAAACGCTACGCTTGACCATACGGTTACTGATGCTGATATTGCTCGGGCAATGATTGATAATGATGAATATAATGCGCGCTTGGCTGACCGTGATCTGCTAACACACTACGATTCTGTTAAGAGTATCGATTTTGAATACAATGACTCTGTATTTGATATGCGTTTTCGTATGGAGAAAGCGGTACAGGGCGAATACGACCTCGAATTTGATATTAATGATATTCCACAATTAGGTGAGTTTTTAAGTGGCGATGTGGTTTCATTGGAGCTCAAAACCGACGGCAAAGTGTATGTTGATGCCGATGTACAGTTTGATCTTAATTTCACTTTCGATTTAAGTAGTATTGCCTCACCTGAATTTATTATTTACGATGATAGCCAGATAACCTTTGAACGACTTGAAATTAAAACACTTGAACCGATTGAGGCTCAACTTGCTTTATTTATCGGTGAAGATAAATTGAAGGTGGTGGAGCTTGCCATTATTGATGGCCAAATCGATGTTGATTTGGTCGGCAGTATCTCACTGGTTGAAGACCCTGAGGACGGCGCTCACAGTATTACTGATAGCGGGATATGGAACATTGATCTGTTGGGTACTGTAGAGGCAGATCTACCGCTTTACTTCCCCAGTAATAGTATTCCAATGGGTGGATCAGATCAGGATCTCGATGGTGATGGTATTCTCGATAATATATTGCATGTCGATGGTGAATTTCGTGGGCCGGGGGATTTCGATTTCAACTATTCGGTTCCGGATCTGTTCAGTTTTGGGGATCTGTTCGACTATCTTAAAGATCCAAAAAATGTCCTTAAGGGCATGTCTGGATTTTTCTCTGGCGTTACCGACATTGCTGATTCGCTTGGCAGTGCCGACATCCCACTGATTGGGGGAGATGCCCTTGACCAACTGAAGTCGAGCTTACTTGCGCTGGAAACTGCGGTAATGGGCGACAAGTCCCAAGACAATTTTAACCATACTTCGACCGAAGGCGTTTTGTTCACTAACGAAGTGACTTATTCCTCCCCAGATAATAGTTTTAAGCTTGGTGTTTGGTTACAAGAGCAGATCGAAGACAACAAAGACGATATATTCGAATCGATTCTGTCACAAATCCGCACCGCCCTATGGGAAGGTTTGGAAGGCTTTGACGATAAATTTTTCTCCTTTCTTGTGCCCATTTATGACACCGATAGCTATGACGAGGCTACGCAAGAATGGACCCGAGGTGAAGGGGCTATTGGCAATATTCGATTTGACGCAGACGGCAATATTATGACCCGCAAGCCGGGTGGACCTGATGATATTCAGTTGAATATTCAAGACGGTGGGCTCGGTTTTAACCTAATGTTTGGTGGCGTACTACTGGGCGAGCGTAAGGTTGGAGATGATCCCACGACTAATGCTGTTGAAGCTGCAGACTATTCTTACCTTATGCCCGAAGAGATTGATATCGATTTTTCGGTTGGTATTCCGGGGCTGGGCCTTGATGTGGATGCAGGTATCGACGTCTCAATGGATTACTTACTGGGCCTAGGCCTTGGTATCGATGGCGGTGGATTGTTCCTTGATACCAGCGGTATCAATGAGGCGGGCGAAGAAGCGGTATTTAATGTTGAAGCGATATTCTCAACCGAGGATTCGGGTGCCAAATTCGAGTATAGTGATTCGATTGATTATAGCATTGAGGGCGCTTTAGACCTCAGCAATCATACTAGTGTCAGTGCAACACTTGGCTTTTTGACCATGGATGTTTTTGGCGAGGCGGGACTAAACGGTCAACTAGGTCTTGATTTGAAGGATGCCGGTGACGATGGTCAGTGGCGTTTTGGTGAAGGACTGGCAGTTGAACTAACCGCCAGTGCTGCGGCCTACGCTGATATTTTTGCCGAAGTGGCGACATCAGCTGGTGATATCTTGCCTTCGATGAGTACCTTTATTGAATACGATCAGCTACTTGGTAATGCTACGCTGTCATCTGATAGTGGTTTTACCTTCGAAACCGGAAGCCCAGAAGTGGTGTTACATGATGTAACGCTGGATGCGGGCAGCATTATGAGTAGTTTTCTGGGTGAGTCGTTGTCGACAATCAAGGAAATTATTGAACCGATGAGGCCGGTGATCGATCTGTTGACGATGGAGCTAGACTTGGGTATTGCCCAGTTCCAGCTAATTGATATTGCTTACCTTAAGCTCCCAGCAGCAACCGTTGATCAGGCAAAAAAGGTTATTCAAGTATTTAAGTCCACTATTGAGTTCATTGATACACTTGAGGGTATCGACGGTTCGATTAATTTTGGTGACTTTGATTTAGGTCCGTCCTTCCTTGGCGACCCTGATTCTACTGTGGCCGATTCGGGTGTCGCCCCTGCAGCAACATCGGGTTCGACATCTAACAGTAATAGCAATAATAACACCAACAATACTCGTCCTAAGCCTACAAGCAGCAACCCAGGTTCAACCGGTGCCGCTACTGCGGGTCCGGACCAAAAAGGACTGGATAAGGGGACTGAAAAAAGTTTCCGTTTACCTATTCTCGATGATCCGGCTTCGGCACTTGGCTTGCTAACCGGCAAGGCGGTGGACCTGTTCTGGTATGATTTGCCAGATCTGGATCTTGATTTTACCTATAAGAAATCATTCCCGGTATTTCCTGGTTTGAATGCGGGAATTACCGGCAGTGTCGGTGTCGAAACTAATTTTGATTTCGGTTTCGATACTTCCGGCTTCATCGAGTTTCAGGAGTCGGGTTATGCCGCTTCTGAGGCTTGGCGTATTATGAATGGCTTTTATCTAGATGATCATGGTTTTGAAAATACCGCCGATGATCTTGACGAAATTCTTTTGACGGCGATGTTCGGTGCCTCTGCTTCTTTAGGGATAGGCGGTTTGGTTGAGGCCGGTGTTACCGGCGGAATTGAAGCGACTATTGGTTTCGATCTGAACGATAAACTGAGCCAATTTGAAAATGGCAACCCAATCGGTGACGGTAAACTTTACGGAGCTGAATTAATTGATCGTATTAGCCATGGTCCAGAATGTTTGTTTGATGTTCACGGTGATCTGTCGGTGTTCCTCGAAGCATTCTTTTGGGTGGGTATCGATTTAGGCTTTTCCACTATTACCTTGTTTGAGGCCAGTGAACGTTTTGTTGATGAAATAATCATTGAATTTGAATGGGAGTGTGTCCAATCTGCACCACAATATCTTTCTGAAGTTGCCGGTGATGAGTTGCAGCTGAAGTATTCAGGTTCTGATTCTGCTGGTCAGTATGCTTATACTTTAGAGCAACTTGATAAGTCTGATAATCCCGGTGACTGGACTATTGAAGCGCTGTTTACCCGGGGTTTCCTTGATTTTGATTTTTATACCTCTGCTGAGCTTGAACAATTAACTTCCCAGCTAACCGCTATCGGCGAGGATAATTTGCTAGTAGTGAGCACCGGACAACGGGTTGAAGTTTATAATGCTAGCGAAATAAAGAAAATTTCTACTACGGGTACTAGTGGCGATGACTATTATCGTATTAGCAATATTGGCGGATCTGTGGAAATTGACCTCAATACCGGCGATGGTAGCGATTTGGTGGAGATCAATCTAGATGGCAAGGCCGAATCGGCTAATGCCAACAGAACCATCACTGTGACTACTGGCATGGGTAGCGATGTTGTTATGGTTAATGGCTCAGAGGACGATGAACTGGGTACTATTGTTATTGATGCCGGCGTTGTTAGCTTTAATCCAGACAGCCAAACCGATGATGATCGGGTTATGGTGTCGTCGGCAATAACGGCTGATATTATTATGCGAGGCGGTGCTGGCAGTGACAGTTTGCGCTTGGATGGTGAGCAAAGTAACTATCGTTTGTTTGCCGCTTTTGGTGGCACCGGTAATGACACTATTATGGGTGGCGACAATAGCGACTTTATTTATGGTGACAGTACCCTGGTTCTGGCGCAGGTTGATGACTTTATTAACGCCGCCAACACTGTGATAGATGGCAGTGGTGCTATGAATACCACCGGTGCTGCATTGGCTGGAGTGCAAGCCCAAGCGCTAGTCAATAATGGTGGTATGGATGTAATCTTGAGTTATGGCGGCAGAGATTATGTTGAGGGCGGCGATGAAAGCGTGGCCTTGGTGATCAGTGATAAAACAACTAATAATATATTGCATATAGGCACTGACTTTCCGTTTGATGAAAAACTGCATAATAAGGTGCTAAGTATTTATTACAATACTGATGGCACGCCGTTGGCAATGAATTACTACAATGCTGATGGTACGTTGACTGAAGCTGGTCAGCTACTCACTAACGTGATTTTACAAAATCGTCACGGTGATCTTATCGATACAGGTGATAAACGTGATGTAATTAATGGTGACGATGCCGATACTATCTTTGCTGGTAGGGGCTTTGACAATATTAACGCCGGTAGTGGCACTAATTATGTTATAGCGGGTGAGGGTGATGACATCATCGATGCCCGAGGAAGTTCTGGTATTGTAATAGCGGGTGAAGGTGATGATGTTGTTGAATGGTTGTATAAACCTGATACCAATCTGACCATTGATGGGGGTCTTGGTGATGACCGCCTGAGTGCTGTTTTGGAAGATTTAACAAATGCAGGCACTAGCCAGGGGGTTTATATCTATGATGACGCCACTAATGCTGTGCTTGCCGTTGATTCTGCACCGGGATCTTCGCCGCTAACGCTGGCTGAGATTAAATTGCTTGATACTAATGTTAGTACCGATACCGTTGACCATATTACTCTAACTGATGTTGAGGGGTTAACGCTGGCAATGGAAGATGGCGCTGATACGTTAGTAATTGATGACGTTATTGGTACCGATCTTGTTTCTATTGATGTTGATGCCGGCTCTACTCAGCAAACAATATTCCTTGCTGACCGTGATGAAGAGAATAATAAGTATGCATCACGAGCGGATAATCATCTGCAGTTTCTACCGTTATTACTGGAAAGCCAAAGTGGTATTTTAAGCTATCAAGGTTTGTCGGTAACACTAGACACTAGCATCAGCAATGGCACTAGTTCTAATGCTAAAGAGGCCATAGGCTTGGCGTTAGCTAAGTTGCAACTGAAAATCGATGAAAACCAGTCTCTCACCAGCGGGCAGACTGAGCAACTAAATACCTTGGCTGCTAGCCTAGCTAAAGATCTAAAACAGGGTGTCTTCAATAATCAAGAACGTTGGATTATTGATATGACGGGGCTAAGTACCGATTTGAATGCAAACTACGAGCTGCTTAGTTTGAGTATTAATGGCACCTCAGAATTAGCCACAACAGCGGTAACTAATGGCGGATTGAATGCGGTGCAAGCGGATTATTTTTATCGCGCTAGCTTGGCATCAGGTGAATACGAATATGAAGAAAATGGCAACCCAAGCCTGACAGCTAGCTACATTGAGTCAACCGGTCAGCTTGACAGCCAGAGTATTGAGATTGGAGAGGGTCTTGATCGGGTAACCTTGTATAGCGGTTATCAAGATAACGCAGAAATTAACTACGGTTTAGTAAAAGACCGTGTTGTTGATGAGAATGCAGTGCTAGGTAACTCTGTTGAGGTTTATTCTTGGATGAATGCCGCTCAGGTACAGGCTGTTTTGAACGCCGCTGTAGCCGCAGGTAAAACCGCATTTAGCAATATTATAGTGACAGATCTTTATGTTGATGATCAGGGCAAAGCTACGGTTAATGGCGCTTGGCGCTTTGGCGGCGCGACCCAGACAGAGCAAATGCTTGCTTATAGCTATAAAACTCAAAATTATATCGGAGTGTTATACAGCATTGAAGATACGCGTGTTGTTGATACCTTCTACCGGGCGACTGATTTTAATATGGGATTGGTTGATTACAACGTTAATGGCGATTATCCCGTTATCGACGTTGAATCGTTATTAGTTGATGGCAGTCTTGTTTGGGCTAACTGGATGACGGGTGCAACGCTGAACTACGGTACTGAAAGTACTTCATTGGCGACTGTTGGCATTTTGATTGAAGAGGCAGAGCTGTTAGTTGCTGAACTCGACGGTACTGCTCCTATTTATACTAAAGCTACTGTAGCCCTGCAGAGCATATTGAATGACTTTGCTGATACCAATAACATCAAATTAGTGCAGACGCCTGATGAGCCTACTTGGCGGATTACTGAACGGGTCCAGCCCACTCAGAGCTTTACTTACACTATTGATGCTCAAGCAGATTATCTGTTCTACAGCGGTCAGTACCAGTCCCTTGATAAGACAACGACAACAACGACTGATGTTGATACCGGTATTACCACGATTATCACCCCAGAAGATAAGTTAGCGGCAGCCCTCAAACAGTTAACCGGTAAGAATGTTACGGTTACCGAAACCACCAGTGGCTGGGAATTTTCTATTTTTGAGGCATTTACTAAACCATTGCAAAGCAGTATAACTGCTAATTTGACAGGCGGTGTGCCCACTCCAATAGGAGCGTATAATTATCGTTTTGCTAATGCCATTCCAGATGATATTACCACGGTTACGCTTGGCTACAATGCTGGCACAATTGATGTAACACTGACTGATAATGCCACGACTAATTTGACTGCAATGAACCTTGCGATTGCTGATTTAGTGGCTAATCACGGCTTGGATGAAAGCGCTTCGGCCTCGATATCTCAAGGTAAGTGGCAAATTAATATCGACAGTGCTTTGATGTTTGATCTGAGCATCAATTATACCGACTCAGATGGAATACAAAATAAAATAGCCCAGGATAGTAGTATCTATCTGGGTAATACCACGGTGCTTGTGACCGGTAAAATGTTTGATCTGACACTGGCGCAAACGGCTGGTTCAATTGAGATATTTACTCAATTTGTCGAAAATGATGCGGCCGCGTATCGCAGTGCGACTGATACGGCGGCTGTAACCGCGCTGATTAATAATTTGTCTTCGCATGTGATTGAAAATTCAATCTCTGTGATTGACACTGATGATAGCGCGGTAACCAGTTGGCAGGTGCGTTATGACACCCTGCAAAAAATTAGTCTGACTGATATTAGTGTCGATACACCCGCATCAGTTATTGCTGATATTGCCGAAAACATGGCGATTGATGCGATTGATATCACGGTAACAGATGATGGTGAAGGCAATTGGAATATTAATTTTGCTAGTGATGCTAGCGGTATGGACGTGGTGGCTTACACCCCATTGCTAGGCGACTTAACTGTTGAAGTGCCGTGGCAGAATTATACCTTGACCTCAGAAGAGCTGATCTTTGACAATATTCAAGCTCAGATTTTCCAGAATGTAGAACAGTTTGTGATACCTGCTACAGGCAATTTAAGCAATGTTAGGTTAGAGCTCAAAGCGGTTGATACCAATAATGGCAGTCTTTTGAGTATCAGTGATGTTGTTAATGTCGATCTGCAAACTGCTGACGGCGTAAAAGCGGCGTTTGCTGCGGTAACATCAGTAAATGTTGCTGATATTCAAGTGTTTTTACAAGATGGCGGTTGGCGGGTTGATTTAGGCCAGTCACTACAAGACCAACATTACCTTGAGCTCAGTGGCGAGCGGACCGCCGGTGATGTTGATTCCGTCAATAGCGTTAATATTGTTAACGCGATTAAGTTAAATGCCCAGCAAGCTATCAGTGTGCCGACCGGTTTTGACAACTTTACTGTTCAATATGGCGATGGCACTGTTGTGCACTCAAACACCGATATTGCAGCTTTGGTTAACGGCAGTGATTTTTCCAGCTTAGCCCAGGCTGATCAGGATGAACTTAGCGCATGGCTTGATGCTTTAGCACCAAGTCAATCGGTACTTGCACTGACTGAGTCGGTGTTGAACTTATCTTCGTTGGTGAGAGCTGATGTTATTTCAGCACTTGAGAGCGGCGGTTTATTTACGCTTATCACGCAAGAACAGTTATTTGTTGATCAGCGTTCAGATACCGAAATTTCAGCGTTGGTTAACGCCATTGACTTTACTAATGCCCCGCAAGCAGATCAAGACGAGATCAGCGCATGGTTAGCTTCTCTGCAGCCTAGTCAGTCGGTACTTGAACTGGCTACGGCTGTTTTGAACTTGTCATCTGCCGTTAGACCTGAGGTGATTACCGCGTTAGAAGAGGGCGGTTTATTTGCGCTCAGTGGCGCAGGTAAATTGGGCGAAATTTATAATGCTCAAGCCAGTAACACGGTTACTGATACGCGGATCAAAGATTTTATCCAAGCAACCGATATTGATTTTTCTGCCTTGCAGAGTGAAGTAACCGCTTGGCTGTCTGCTTTGCCAACGAACCAAAGTTTGTCTGAGTTAGCGTTAGCGGTTGATAATATAGCGTCACCGGCGCTTAAGTCGCTGGTTAGCGCTAAGCTTGAAGCGGCTGGTTTGCTGATGAGCGCGCAATTACATATTGAGACCAATACTGCCGATGATGGCTTCATTGACCTGTATTTTACCATGGCCGAGAGTGCCGACAGTTATAATAGTTTTGTGATAACGCCGATATTTGAAACAACAACTCAGGCGATGAGTGAAGTATCAAGCTTTGCTAATGCTAATCTGATGAAGACTGCTGAACAGTTTAATATAAACACCGGTGATTGGACCCTTATACTTGAAGGCGTTAATGCTGAAGTATTTGATATCAATACTAATACCAATAGTACCGGTGAGTTCTTGTCATCGTTTCATATTATAGAGCGTGAAGTGCCGCGTCAGGTGCTAAAAGATGTTTGGAAAATCAATGATGCGGGTGTCGCGGTTAAGACTGATGAGCAGGACTGGTTCCTTGATCCGCGTATTATCACCGATGACAAAACAGATTCTATCAGCATCTTTGGCTCTAACAGCTTAAATGATAAATTTGTTGTGGGTAATGAGATTACTAACCGCGGCGTAGAAGGTTTGGAGTTAATTAATTTTGATGTTATGCAGATTACTCACACCCAAGATAGTGTGGTAGATGACGGGGTGATCATTACTTTGCGTAATCTAACGCTGGATTACGATGCAAAAACCGCTGGAATTATCAATGATACGGTGAACATTGATGCCTTGGGCGGAGACGATACTTTATTGGCCGGTAACGTGCCTAATCGTCCTGATGTAGTTGAAGGCAAAGATGTATTGCTCAGTCGTATTGTTAATGAGTTGGGCTTAAGCGGCGGTAGCGGTAACGATCAGATTGTTGGTAGTTTATTTAAAGATTTAATTGATACCGGCGATGGTATTAATCGCATAACTGGTGGAGAAGGTATTGATACCTTTATCAATACTGGGCCGGGCATCGAGACCACTGAAAATACTTTGCTTGAATCTTTTGGTATTTCTGCAACTGTCTTTGTTCTTGATGATACCAGTTTAGCTATCACCTATGATCAAAAACGGATGGAGGAAGATATAAACGGAGACTATCAGCTAGTGACCGATCGCCCAACTGAAGTTGAGTCGGATGATAATGGCAACGGTATTAGCTTATTTGATAATTTCTATCTTTATGGCAGTGCCTTTGATGACACGTTCAACATTGGCACTTTCACAAAGCAAGCGGTACTGGACGGCACCGAAGGTGGAGATAGTTATACCATAACCTTGAGCGATGCGCCTGAGGGCCCTTCAAGTGTAAGGATAGTGGACAGCGGTCAGGGAAATAATACAGATTCTGTTATTTTGCAGGGTAGCGAAGACGACGATACCATTCATATGAATACCCACACCTCGAATGCTGATTATGAACTGGATTTAGTGGGTGATGTTGCCACTATGAGCTATAACGGACAGTCCGCCCAGATCGACTTTAACAGCCTTACGGGGGGAGTGAGCGCTGGATCTGACACGGGTGATGTTAGTGATCAGGTTAAACGTAATCATATTGAAGCACTGTTGGAAAGTTTTGACGGTATTAATGATGCCACGGTGAGTGGCAATGGCACGACTATATCGCCGTGGCGGATTAGTTTAGTTGATGTGGATAACACAGACTTAAACCTTTCGGCTATAGCCAACGATTACAGCTTAACAATGACAGGTGATATTTCCAGCCTAATTTATAATAATGCTACGGCGACTATCGACTTAAGTACCTTGACTGACTTGGCAGATAAACGTGAGCATATAGCGTCACGCCTTTTAGCATTAGCGGGTATTAATCAAGTGGAGGTTACGGGTGAAGGCTCTGCTGAACAGCCTTGGCGGATCAGGCTTATTGATGTGACCAATAGCACCTTGGTGCTGACGACTGACAGCAGCAATGATAACTTGATTGCTGAAGACCGGATTTCTGGTATAACCACAGGTTATGTACAACTTCTTGGGGACGATGTTGCAAATCAATTACTGGCGGGAGCGCCCAATATTGATGCGATGTTCGAAAACCCACTAAATCAGTTGCAGATGTTTAACCGCAATTCAGGTGAGCCTGTGGTAGGTGACAGTTTTACACTTGGCTATGGTAGTGAAACGCCTGTGGTTGTTACGTTAATTGATGACAGCACTAATGCTGCGCCACTAACGCCAACTGAAGCACGTGAACAGTTATTAAACGCAATACAAACTCTAACCAAGGATAGCGGTGCCACTCTTAGTGGTGATGGTTCAAGCGTTAACCCTTGGTTGGTGACTTTAGATCAGGCAGTGAAAGAGACCGATAATAGCTACTTTATTATCCAACTGACGCAAACAGCCAATACTTACACCGATCCTTCAGATATTGCTGATGCGGCAGCAGAAACTCGGGCGTCAGGGCTGTTGGATGACTCAGGTAATTACCAACGTGTGTACTACAACTACACGGCAGATGAGGTATCAATTCACGGACGTGGTGGTAATGATACCTTTATTTCTGATGACACCGCGGCATCAGTTACAGTCCATGGTGATGCAGGTAATGATAACTTCCTAATTGGTCGGGTGCTTAAAACTAAGACCGTACCGATTATTGTTGGCGAGGGTGAAAACGCGCGTGAGGTACAGATCCAGATTGTCGATGATAGCGCGGGTGATGGTATTAGCGCTGGTGTCACCGCTGATGCGAAATTTTTAGGCGGTAGCGGTGATGATTATTTTGAGGTTAATCATAATATAGGTGCGTTGCAACTGTTTGGTGAATCGGGCGATGATACCTTTTTCCTTAAAGCCCATTTGGTTGAGGTTGACAGCAATGTTAGCGAAGCCGCAGGCGGTGAAATTATTACTGGTGCGGGTGATTCGGAAGGTAATATTGATGAAACAGATAAAGATATTCTCCTCGACTATATCGAAAACAACCGGGTTGAAATTTACGGGGGATCGGGCTTTGATACGGTCGTTATTGCAGGTACTGCACTTGATGATGAATTTTATATCTACACCGATGATGATGGTCAGCAATACCTCTATGGTGCTGGCATTAAACTGGAAAATATAGATAGTATTGAGCGTTTGGCCCTAGTAACGGGTGCGGGTGATGATCAGGTTTGGCTATATGGGTTGGATGAGAATTTGAGTCTGATGCTGAATCTAGGCTCCGGTGACGATAAGTTACATCTAGGTGGTGGGCAGGAGGCATTTAAGGTGACTTACCCTGCGTCTAAGGCGACTTATACCGTCACTCAAAAGGTACTTGAGGAAATGCTGACCGATACCGAAATTGTTACTGATAATATCAATCTAGTGCGCCGTGATTTGACCTTAGCCCAGCAGCAAGAAGCGTTCCGGACGTTGTATGCTAAATGGTACCCAGAAGGTGTTGTAGCTAAAAATGTGGCCATTAGCGAAGAACACCTTAATCTTCTTGAAGCCAATATAGCTGCGGCTTTGTATCACTTTGCTTTTGCGGTGGAGAATACCCAAACCTATACTTTCAACCCTTATTCAACATGGCATGATCAGTGGATATTTTCCCATTGGGACAGTAACTATGATGCCAATAAAGTGTCCTTCTCGGGGAGTAATACCAACAGATTCATCGACTATGAGATTAATACTAGTGAAATACGTGATCTGATTAAGAATGTCGTACCATTAAACCTGATGAACTCAGGTTCTTCTGGTAATGCTAATCTTTATGGCTCACTGAAAAATGATACAGCTCTAAAAATGAAGGATATTCTTCCTATCGACGGCGTTTTAGAGTTAATGAAAGGTCATAATATTTGGATCGATTCTTCTCGTGCTGGCGGTTTCGGTCAACTTTCTGTTGATGATTTGCTTTATGATGACTTTCTCCGCGTTGCCGTTGATTACTCACTGGCGGGAGACTTGATTCATGTCCATGATCCGATTAACGGCCATGGTCAGAGTGATATTATGGGTGATAGCCTGCTGACAACTCAGGTACAAAACAACGGTAATATGATACATGTGGATGATGTGGGTGATAAGTGGCATATGAATCGCGCTATTGATAACAACAAGAGTGGTGGTGATCTGCTGGCAGATTTATTGGCGTTGTATTATAACGTCGAGGCCACTAATGACGTTGATTATAATCAGATAGAAAGCTATACCGCTCGCGAAACCCAAGGTATGGCGAGCTACAATTTTGAGGGTTTGCCAGGACGCACCGAAACGCGTTACTTGCCAGAAAATTATGATTTGTCCCGTATCGCTGGGGTTGTTCGTGTTGCCGGTGCTTCGGGGGATGATACTGTGTATATCAACGCTGATAGCAGTAACGAAAACATTACCCTAACCGCAACACTGGCTGAACAAACGTTGAAGTTTGGGGATTACAGCTTTAGTAATTTAAGCCCGAGCGAAATTGGCCCTAACGTTTTAGATCTACCTGAGAGTGCTTTAGTAGCTGAAATAGAAGCCCGTATCGCTGCTAGTTCACCTTATTCTTCGGCTGAAGCTGCTTTAGTTGATGCCTATTACTACGATGAGGCGAATACTATTAGTCATTATGATGTGCAGGATGCACTGATTCGAGCCCATAAAGAATTGGATGTTGGTGCGCTAGATAAATTGTTGGAAGATTCCAATAGCTCAGTGACGGTGAACGTTTCCATCGACCAAGTTGTTCCTGACGCAGGTAACGATGCTGATGTAGATGGTTTATTTAATCGCAGCCTTGATAATGTGCTGCATGAGTTATTGAATAACATTAGTGACCAACTGGATGACGTTGTTTGGGCTGCTGATATAGATGGTGTCTATGCTAGTGCTGCGGCTGCGGGTAAGGAGCCAGCGGTTATTCTGAGCGCTAGTGAAATAGCTGATGCGATCGCAAATAAGGCGGCAGAACGAAGTGTCTGGTTTACTCAATTGGATGATTTTGCTTACCGTGGACTTGAACTGCTTGAAGTTTTGCCTAGCGGTATTACCGTGGCAGAAGGCACCCAGTTCTCTTTGACTACTCTTAACACGATAATTAACAGCGATGAACTGGCGTTCATTAAAAGTAATAATCCTGATCTTAACGATAATACTAAGGGTCGCTTTGACGGGTTAAGCCTAGCCCTTGATAATCTGCTGTCGTATTTGACACTGAATATTATTAATACCGATCCTAACACGGCGACGCTGAAAACTATCGGTGAGTCGGGCTTGACGGTCTATCTGCCGAGCGAAGCCGGAACGGTTGATGCAGATGGTAACGTTAACCTAAATAGCTATACTACAGAGCGCTGGTATAGAGATGACTTATGGGATCAGGCTGACGTTGATTTGGGTAACCTATGGAACGGTAGTGCTGATTTGGCCAGTGGTGTTGGTTTCTTTGATCGTTTAATAGCCGTGCCTATTAGCGGTGATGAGGAAAATCCTGGCAACAATGGCAAGGATTCTGAAGCCTCAGTATTAACCACTACAGGCTTTGCTGATCCCACTTTGGTTAAAATTTTAACGGCTAATCTTTTACCTAATAATTTATTGGTTGGCGAAGGTGATGTCGAAACCAAAGGTTTGGCAGCAAATAAAGTTGAGATGCTTAAAGAATACGTACAGCAGCTTAATTCTCTAAATAACGCTTACTACACCCAGAGCTACTTCAGCGTTGATGGTGCGGGTAATAAATTCTTAAGTGCGGTTGCTATTAACCGCGTGAATGGTTTGGTTGAAGGGGCTCAAGCGTTAGAAAATAGTGTTTATCTTACTGCGGAAAAGTGGAACGATTATCGTCTTGCTGTCGCTCCGAATTACAGTGAGTTGTCTGCAAGTTCAACTTTTAGTCCTGAAAATGTAAACACCTTAATTGAACAAGCATTCGGTCAGGCTAAGCGTGGAGATATTAAAGCGCCGGTTCAAGATGGTACGCAGGTTAAGTTAGATGATAATGGTCGCGTCGGATATTTTGATATCAAGACGGTTAAAGATGACAACGAATTTTATCTGCCAAGTCTCATCCAGATCCGCGAAGATGCAAACCAGGAAGTTACTGTAATAGCGGCGGATAAATATGTTATCGCTAAGGCGAACGGCTATGAGGTGACTTACGATACCTTAACACTCAGTGAATTGGGGCAGGATCTCAATTATGGTTTCTTCCTAAACTCATTAGAAAATATAGAGCTGAATCTCAACACGGTTGCTAATGAGAATACGGTACTTGAGGTTAATGAAACCCAGTATTTTGAAAGCGTACTGATTACCACTGGTGACGGTGTTGATCAGCTAAATATTAATACTAGCACGGCATTGAAAACATTAGTGATTGATACCAATGAGGGGGCTGATACCTTAGCTATCGCTGCTCAGAGTACTGATAATCTCACCCTGACCACCGATGGCGGTGAAGATAATGTAACTGTAACAGAGTTTAACGGTTATATAAGCATTGATACTGGTGATGACAGCGACACGATTACTTTGTCAGATGATGATGTAAGCACCGGCTCTGTTGTCATGGTGGATGGCGGTGAACAGGCCGATACTTATGTATTTACTGTATCTAATACCATTGTCGGTGGTAATTTAATCAACTTGAATGATACCGGTTTAAATGGTGAAAACACCCTGCTATATAAAGGCAGTAGTGATCTGGACAATGGCGACTTAATTCAGCTTGATCGCATTAATGAAGGCACACTAGCTAACTTTGATGTATTTGGCAGTGAATTAGGTAGGGAGGGAGAAGGCTTATTGATCTCTCACTTTGATGATATCGCAACCGGCTTTAATTCTTCGGGTTTAGAAGATACTGACGCCTTGATGGCCATTGAAAAGTCTGTGCTGATTAAACCGATTAATTATCAAGTGCTTAATTATTCATCTATTGAACAGGTTACGGTACACCTAGGTGAAGGCAACGATAAAGTGGTAAGCGATGATACCGCACAGGAAATTGATATTTTTGGCGGTAAGGGCGATGATGAATTCTATATCGGTTCTATTACTGACGTTGATGAGGTGTCGGTTGAAGGTCGAGTTATCGATATTGTTATTGGCGTGACCAATGGTATTTCTTTCGAGATGAATATCTATGGCGGTGACGATAATGATTACTTCGAGATTAATCACAATACTGCAGATATAGGTCTTTATGGTGATAGAGGTGATGACACCTTCTTCATTAAAGCGCTGTTAACCATTAACGAAGACGAAGATCTAGTTGCTATTGAAAGTAATCTTGCAACAGTCAGTGGCTCCTTTGGCGAGGACAGTGAACTGAGTATTAGTGAACAAGAGAATGTTCGCCAGGTTGACCTTGACTCCCTAGTGTATATTGAAAATGCCAATATTAAGATAGATGGCGGTGCTGGTTTTGATTCAGTTGCCATTGTCGGTACGGCACTAAGTGATACCTTTTATATCTTTACTGAAGATGAAATTAAGAATGGCGAAACGGTCAAAGTACAACGTATCTATGGCGCTGGAGTTAAACTTCGTGAGCTGTTAAATGTCGAACGTATTCAAGTCATTACCGGCGCGGGTGATGACCGTGTTTATGTTTATGGCATTGATATGGGCGAAATAGGTGACCTAGTTATTAATACGGGCACTGGCAGTGATACCATCTATTTTGGTGGCCCTGAGCTCGAATTTGATTTGAATTATCCAACGCGTCAACGTACTGATCTTGCCACCGTTGAAGGTTACGAAGAAACCAGTGCTACAGAGATCAACTACGGTTTGGATATTGGCCTGACTGAGGGCATCAATCGAATTGTTTCTTTTGATGTTGTCATTCCTTCCTTTTCTAAGAATAAGGTCGTTGGCGCAGCGCCGACACTTGCTGGCATTTTGAGTCCGGTTTTGGTGCAAGACCCTGACGGCGATATAGATTCAATTGTGATCAACAATCAGGCGGGTCCACAAAATCTGACCTTTGCCGCAATTGATTTGTTGAATAAAGATATCACCACCGATATCACTAAGCTTGAGTATGTGAGTAGCGGAAGTACCTCGGGTAAGTCAGATCTGATTGCTGACTTGCTTTCTTATGATCTTAATGGCGCGACAGCTGACGATATTGCCGCTATTACCGAAGTTAAACAAATGGTTAATGACTATCTGCAGAGTCAGGTGCGCTTTAACGACCGTTACAATGATACTGATCTTATTAACCGTATAGCCGGACTAGAGAATAATGCTGTGGAACCAGTTATTATTAATTCGGGTGTGTCTTATGCTGTATTCCAAGATACTAAGGAAGCGGATGATAGCATTACCACCGCTCGTCAGCAGTTGGCGGACTTCTTGGGTAGCGGTTATAACGTTAACTATAAGGCGCATTTGGTCGATACACCTTTTGTCTATGAGCTAGAGAGTATCACCAGTAATACACTGGGCAGTGATGTTGAGTTGGCGTACGAAGGCCAGTACAGCGAAACTATTCAGGATGGGATCATTTATTATGATCTTATCGGGGTCAGTTTGATTACTGCTGATCCCATCGCTTTTAAACTGCATGCCGGTTACATTACAGATTGGACAGAGGAGCGCCGTGATGAGATGAACTCGGTATTTGTTAACGGCGCAGCGCCAAAAATTTACTTTGATGCATTGGAAGAGGTCACAC
This sequence comes from Oceanospirillaceae bacterium, assembly GCA_036960485.1. Taxonomy (GTDB): domain Bacteria; phylum Pseudomonadota; class Gammaproteobacteria; order Pseudomonadales; family Balneatricaceae; genus Rs1. Next base: position 10,217 of record JBALXS010000040.1, on the reverse strand, counting down.
TGAATTTGAGTGAGACACAAACCAGTACACTGACCCTGGAAAATGACCGCTATAGCGGTAAAACTTTTGTGCAAGGTGGTGCATTTAACGATGATTTTTATGTCAATGCGATCGTCGGACAGACTTTTCTTTATGGTGGGGACGGTGATGATACCTTTACTGTAGGGCAAAGTACGGTTGATAAGATTGATGCCCAGTTATTTATGTTGGGTGAAGGTAATACCATTGGTGGCGGTGACAGTGTTATTGTTAATAGCATAGGTTTGGGTAGTGAAACTACGACCAATACCACGTTGGTGAAGAATACGGTACAGCACAGCTTAGAGCAGGAAAAACTGAGTAAAGTTACCAATGCTTTAGAGCTCAATATTGATGATACCACCCTTGAAGGACAACAGGAAAATAAGCTAATAGGCGATCAGTTGGAGCTAGAATCTGTTGCTTACGCCGCTGAAGCAGCATTGAAAACCGATGTTGCTGATTTGCAGGCGATAGCAGTACAGGCTGCTGCAGAGTTAGGTATTAGTATTGAAGACGTATTGCACAATACTAAAACTGCATTTACTTCACAGATCGCTGGTTTGGTTAGCGATCAGCAGGGTATTCTAAGTGATTCTATAGAGGGTAGCTTGATTAAGTACTTTGAGGCTCGCAAAGCCATTGCTAGCCAGGAAGAAGATATTAACAAGCAGCAAGGAATTATTAACGATCAGGCGTTGGCTGCGACTAGTTATATTTTTGGCACCTGGTCAGAATGGGTAGATCAGGTAAGCACTGGCTTGAATGATTATTTTTCTGGTATATCCAGTTACGCTTCTCGGACAGCTTTATATATCCAAGTTACGGGTACCAAGCCAACGGCTATTGAAATAATAAATGGCTATAATGAAAGCGCTAAAACGTTGACTATTAATCTTAGTCTGCGTGCTTTTGTAGGTAGCAAGGCCGATTGGGGTTGGTACGATAAATCAGGAACACTGCATCAGGAAGATACAATTCTGCCGGTAAGGTCCTATGTTATTCCTGTGACTGAGACTCTAGCGGATAGCATACAGGCACTTGAAAAATTAAGAGCTGATTCAGAGGAGTTAACTAAGCAGTTAAAACTTATCAAGGCCGGTCTGGCGGGTGCTATTGTGCCGTTGAAAACTTATTTTGTTAGTGATGAGGGCAGCTCTTCTGCGGTTACCTTCGCATTGTCTGATACGGTGCTTGAGGATTACTTTCAGGAGGTAAGAAGCCGAGGTAATAACAACTTTGCAGCGGCTGCAGAAGCAGTTAGCTTAATTGCAACGGATAGCGGTATTGAAGCGGCGATGACGTCCATAGAAGATGAAATTACCGACCATAGTGAAAATACCTTAGACGCGTTTGATGCAACGATTGATTTGGCCGCGCTGTTGTCGACAGGCAATGGGGGGGATCTTTCGCAAAACGTTGACGACTTTAATGATGCCCTAGATGACCTGCGCCTAAACTTAGGCGACACCGTGGCTAATAACAGCTCCGACCCTTGGGATAAGTGGATATATCTGTTTAGATCACAATTGGTCGTGGATTTATTGTTAGAAACCCAGTCTGGTAATCTTAATGACATGAAGGCTCTGTGGGATAACATACAGTCTGCTGATTTTATTGCCGGACTTACCCAAGCACAAACCTTTAATGCCCTTGGCTATAGTGAGATGACTGCTGAGCAGTTACCTAATAGCAGTTGGCAGGAGTCGTTGGATCTGTTTGATGACACCGGTAATTATGATCAGGTGGTGACTACTTATAAGTTAGCGCAATTACTGGCAGAGGATTTTGCCAACTATTCAGATGATCTGTATAAAGATTTTAGAGCGGTTTACCGCAATATGCTCAAGTTTGAGACAGCTGATCGTTACCTGCAAAGTGGTTTTGATTTTAATACTTTCAAAACTAACTATAAAGAAAACATCACTGAGTTAAATACGGCGTTGACTCTGCTAGATGCTATTCAGTTGGAGTCGCAGTATACCGCTCAGTTAGCGTCGCTCTTAGCAGATAAGCAGCGTCTTGATTCCACCGTTATCCATAATGCGGCTGTGGTTGCATTCTTTGAAAAACGTTTGTCTTCGGCGCAGGACAATAAAACCAATATATTAGTGCCTCAGCTAGAAGCTGATTACACCATAACGATTAATATTCCTTATTTTGGAATTTACTTTTCAGAGACGTTTAGCTATTTGAACGATTCACGATATATAGCGGCTAATGAAGCGATCGCTGCGGCCATAATTGATGTGGCTAAAGCGCGAAAAGATAGTGAGAAAGCGATCAGCGACCAAGTTGCACTAGGGGCTTTGGGTACGTTGGCTAATCAGTCTGATGCGACGGGTATTATTGGCGATATAAGTAAGGCGCAGGCTGAGGTTCGAGTGACCTTAGGAGACAATGTTGCGTCTTTGGAGCTGTTAAAAGATACTTTAGATCAACAGTACAAGTTCCTGCGTAACCTTAGCCGTGTGGCGGTTGCTGTATTGAGTGATAGCCGTGAAAATCCGGCACAGGATTTTGAGGATACCAGTAGCCTTATTTCTGAAGTTTTGCGTTATACCCGTAGTTATACGGTAACTTCTGCTGAAGGCATACCCCCTATAGGAAAAGACCCTGTAACCGGTAATGATCTTTATTCAAGTGCCGACTTTAGTGCAGGGCCAAGTGGCAATTCTGTTGTGGCAACTACGAGTAAGTGGGATTCATTTGAAGTACTGTCGTTAACCGGTCTCAATAGTCATGGGATTCACGCCGATTACAACAGCATTGAAAACTTTACGCTGAATCTGGGGGATTCTTTAGATACAGTTAACATTGAAGATAGTCTGGGTCAGTCTGTTAGTGAAGTGACAATTAATACTGCGGGTGGTAATGACGAGTTCATTATTACTAATGAGCAGAATTTAGACGGTATCTTTGGTGCTATCGTGATCGATGCAGATGTTGACAACAATAAACTGAGTATTGATGATTTCAATGAAGATACAGCGGAAACCATCACCATGACTAATAGCTTGCGCAATGGTTATACCTCGGTTACCGGTATTGCCGAAGGTGCTATCCATTACCGTGGTAGCTTCGGTCAAGGGGTTATACTAGAAGCCGGCGCAGCGGGTGACATTATTACTATTGAAGGGCTGATTGCCAACGCTCATACCATCCTATTGGCAGGCTCGGGTGATGACAGTATTACGGCTTCTTTTGCGCTAGAAATTGATGCGAGTCTAACTATTAAAGGTGAAGAGGGTGACGATATTATCGATGCTTCTCAGGCGGGATTCAAAGTGGATATTGCAGGTGGTCAGGATAACGATACCTTATACGGCAGCGCATATAATGATGTGATTGTTGGCAATATAGGGGATGATTTGATTATGGGTGGCTTGGGTGAAGATCAAATCAGCGGTGGCGAAGGTGATGATCTGATTTTAGGCGATTTAGGTAATGCCACCAACGAAATTGGTGATGAATTCACACACCGTTCAGGCATTATTTCTCGTGTTGAATCCCTCATCGGTGGTGCTGGCGATGTGATAACCGGTGGTATAGGTAATGATACAATTATTGGTGGCGCCGGGGCTGATATTATTACGGATGTGAGCGGTAACGATATTGTTGTTGGTGATCATGGGTTGATCACCTATCTTAATGGGATGACATCGGTAGTCGCTAGTCGTCATAGTAACGAAGGTGATAGTGATACAATTACCTTGGACAATCTAAACAGCGCTGAGCGTAAAGTGGTTATTGGCGGTGTCGGTAGTCTCGACACAATCACCACGGGCGACACCAGTGATATTGTCCTTGGTGATAATGGCGAAATCAATTTCACTACCATGGGTATTATTGAGTCATTGGTTGTTAGTGAGCCGACCCTAGGTGGCAAAGATATTATCAAAGTGGGTAACGGTAATAATATTATTGCCGGAGCTAAGGGTGATGATGAAATTGATGTTGGCAGCGGTAATGACATTATCCTCGGTGATGGTGGTAGCTTGTTGTTCTCTGATGGTTTATTAAACCGCGCAGAGTCCATCACAAGTGAAGCGGGTGATGACACCATAATGGTGTTAGGTGGTGACAACGTTATCTTGGGTGGTAACGGCGCAGATACCATTACCACGGCTAATGGTAATGACGTGATCCTTGGTGATAACGGTACTTTACAATACGACAACGGTGAATTAGCCCAAGCGACAGCCACTGGCTTAGACGGTGCTGCGGATATCATTATTAGCGGAATTGGCGACAAGGTTGTGTTAACCGGTGGTGGTGATGATGAAATAACCATAGGCAATAGTGATAGCGATATCGTTGCTGACAACGGTAGCCTTGATTACGCCAACCAAATTTATCTGTCAGATAACACTGTCAGCGGTGATGACACTATTATTGCGGGTAACGGTAATCATCGTATTCTGGCAGGTAATGGTAGTGACACTATCACTCTCGGTCTTGGTGACAATACTATTTTAAGTG
>JBALXS010000040.1:0-5617 GCA_036960485.1 Oceanospirillaceae bacterium | reverse complement strand
AAAATGGCAGTGGTGATGATGTCATTGTTACCGGTTTAGGTAATCAACGAATCCTCGGCGGTTACGGTGCCGATAAAATTACCACAACCAATGGTAATGACTATTTCTTAGGGGATACTGGCTCATTCCAATTCAGTGGTGATGTGTTAGCGAAAGCGACATCAGCCGGTTTAGACGGTGATGTGGACATCATCAACTCAGGCGATGGCGATAAAATCGTGCTCACGGGTGCAGGTAGTGACCAAATCACCATAGGTAATGGCAATAGCGATATCGTGTCGGATAATGGCTCATTGGATTATGCCAACCTTGTTTATGTGTCAGATAATACTGTTTCAGGTGATGACACCATTACCGCCGGTAACGGTAATCACCGTATCTTGGCGGGTAATGGTAGTGACACTATCACTCTCGGTCTTGGTGACAATACTATTTTAAGTGACACTGGTTTTGTTGATGATGCACAATTAATTATCAGTGCGGACGCACTGGGCAATGGTAATGACACCATTGAAACCCTTGACGGTAATAACCGTATCGCCGCGGGTGACGGTAGCGATACCATCACCGTCGGTGCAGGTAACAATGACATTCTTGCTGATACCGGCTCATTCGATTATGCCGCAGGGTTATTCACGGCAGATGAAAATGGCAGTGGTGATGATGTCATTGTTACCGGTTTAGGTAATCAACGAATCCTTGGCGGTTACGGTGCCGATACAATCACCACCACCGATGGTAACGACATCATTCTTGGTGATACTGGAACGTTGCAATTTACGGTTGAGCCGTTATCCCAATCATTATCCAGAGCTGTTTTTCAACGTGACGGGTCTTTACTCACATTAGCTAAAGCTGTTGCTGAGGGGAGCAATGGCGCTGCTGATATTATTAGTTCAGGCGATGGCGATAACGTTATCCTTGCTGGCGGAGGCAGTGATAGCCTATCCACTGGTAATGGCTTTGATATCATCCTTGGCGATAATGGCTTTTGGGATGAGACTAATCAACGGTTAGAGTCTATTTCAGACAATGATTTAGGTAATGACATTATTCGCGCTGGCACCGGTGGAAGTTTGATTGCTGCAGGCTTAGGTGAAGATGATGTTATAACTAATGGCGTACAAGGTATTGAAAAAATTGATATTGTCTTTGGCGATGATGGCTACATTCAATACGATGGTGATACGTTTGTTCTGGCAACGATTGCTTCAGCTAGAGATGGCAACGATACAATCCGTATAGATGGTGATTACGATATCGCATTGGGTGGTTATGGTGATGATGTTATTTCAATGGATGATAGTGCTTTACCAAAAAACATTGTGATTGGTGATGCCGCTCAAATTAGTTATGCCGATGGAGAATATACGGTTATTCAACCGTCTAGTACTATTGGGGGGAATGACAGTATTCAGGGGAACGGTTTATTATTGGGTGGTAATGGGACTAATGAATATGAACTTAATGTACTTGCTGAAGGTGGGTATAGTGATACGCTATTAGACATTCTATTAAGTTTAACAACGGATGAAAATACCTTAACATTCCCTTCTGGTCCTGCTGATCATATCGAATTACCTAGTTTAATAACTCATAGCCCTGTGTTTTTATCACTTGATGATACCGGTTCGATTGAAAGTCGATCTGACGGTCTTAATGAGCCTTTAAATGATGTGGCTATTTTACGTAAACCGCTGCTTGATACCGATGTTCGTGATATTAAGGCGATGAGTAACGAACAATTAAGAGATTTCTTAAGAAGTTTGCCATTACCAGCAGATCGCGCTAATTTAACAACGGTTAAGTCGGTTGAATCAGTGATTAGCCGTGTGAGTCAAATAGAAGAGAAACAACGTGATCAGCTAGTTCAAACCTACCAACGTATTTCAAGTTTGATTAAGAATGTAGAGCTAGATCTTTATGCATCAGATGGCCGTGTTAGCAGTTTGCAAGTTGAAATTACCAACAGCCAACAAGATATTAAATTAGCTCAAAAGGCCTATGAAATTGAACCGTCAATTGAGAATAAGTTACGCAGTATTGAAATAATTGAAAGCTATAATAAACTAGCTAATCAATTAGATTTGATGAAAGCAGAACTTAACGTACTATTAGAACAATATAAAATTGAGTTAGACAATTTTACCGACGATATTGAAGTGTCTGAAAGTTTACTATTAATCGCTATATCTCGCCCAGCGTGGCAGTTAAGTAGTCTTAATGCGGTTGATAAAAAAGAAGCGGTTAAATCAACTAAACGTCGTTTCCGCCTTTGGGAACGTTAATCATTATTCATTATTAAAAAGTTATTTGAAGGAAAAAATATGACAACAAAAGAAAATAAAAATAAAGCGACAGGGCCTAAAATACGTTGGAACGACGCTAATATGCGTAATACCTATGCAAATGTGTGTAACGTATCAAGCACTAAAGAAGAGGTAACCTTATTGTTTGGTACCAATCAAGCTTGGCGACAAGGACAAGAAGAAGTGGCAATTGATTTGTCGGATCGCATAATGATGAGCCCACACGCAGCAAAACGTATGCACCGCTTGCTAGGGAGTGTTGTAGATGAGTATGAAAAACGTTTTGGTAGTTTAGGTGAAACTGGCGCAGCTAACTAGCCTAAGCAAATTAAGTATTTTTTGTGAAGGGAGTCTACCTCCCTTATCTTTCACCAAATAATAAAAGATAAATAAAAACTTATGGCAGAATCTGTCACTATTGCCGCATCGATTAATCATCAAAAAATTCCGTCGGTATTACTCCAGCAGTTAATTGATTGCCAAGATGATACTTGGTATACCTCCTGGCTGAATTTTCTGGCTATTTACCTTGATTATCAGGCTGCCTATTTACTAGTTGATGAACAGGCAACGGGCGAACTCTGTGCGATTGAATTGCGCCCGGATAACACCATTTATAGCGAATTACTGCACAGTGCAGCACAACAAGCTATAACAGATAAACATGCCGTTGTTTCACCACTAGATGATAATAATTATATTGCTGCTTGGCCTTATATTAATAACGGCAAGGTATTAGCGATTATTACGTTAATATTACCAGAACAAGATAAAACCGGCTTAGAGCAGCAACTCATGCAACTAGAGTGGTGTGCGGGTTGGTTAGAATTGCGCTTGTTACGTGATAAAGCTAAACAAGATGAATATGCATTAAAACAACAACAACTATTATTAGATGGCTTTGTTACCATCATAGAACAGAAAAGCTTTCAAGCCACAGCAATGGCTTTTTGTAATTACGTTAGCCGCCAATTAAATTGTGAACGGGTTGTTTTAGGTTATGAGCTTAAAGGCAACGTAAACGTTTGTTGTCAATCTGATAGTAATGAATATGTTGAACGCCTCGCCACCATGCGGCTAACTAAATTAGCAATGCAAGAAACATTAGAGCAGCAAGAATCTGTTTGTTGGCCTTCTCGTGAAGACAGGCACCAAGTCAATTTGGCCCATCAAAATTTAAGTTCCTATATTGGTGAAGCCACCGTTTTGTCTGTTCCTTTAGTTGAGAGAGAAGTTTGTTATGGTGTTGTGCTCATTGAAAGAGGTATAGAAAAACCTTTTTCGGTGCATGAACGTATTCGTGCTGAAGCATTAGCTAATATGGTTGGTTTAGCGTTAGAACAAAAGCGTCAATCTCAATTACCACTGAGTCAACTTATTTTTAATGGCTTACGCCACCAATTAACGCTGATGATTAAACCGGGCTATCTTGCCCGTAAAGTCAGCTTTATTATTTCAATATTTTTGTTAATATTTTTCTCTGTTGTTAAAGCTGACTATCAATTGGCAGCCGATGCTGTGTTAGAAGGCGCAGAATTACGTTCCGTGGTTGTCCCTTTTGATGGTTTTCTGGAGCACTCATTAGTGCGAGCAGGAGATGAGATTAAAGAGGGGGATAACATTGCCAGCTTGGATACCCGTGAATTACGTTTACAACGGATGAAATGGATCAGTGAGCAAAGTCGTACTCGGCGACAATATGAAGATGCATTATCGAAAAATGATCGCTCAAATGTACAAATCTATTTTGCACAAATGGAGCGTTCAAAAGCTGAATTATCATTGGTTGATTTTCAATTGGAGCAAGCTCAAATGACCTCACCATTTGATGCCATTGTGGTTTCAGGTGATCAAAGTCAACGTATTGGTGCATCTGTTAGACAGGGGGATGTACTTTTTGAATTAGCACCTAATGATCGTTATCGCCTTGCACTATTTGTGAGTGAATTTCGCATTAACGATGTAATAAAAGGTCAAACAGGTCAACTGATTTTAGCCGCGATGTCAGCCCAATATGTCGATTTTAAAATCAAACAAATAACCCCTATCGCCCAAGCAAAAGATGGTGAATCTGTATATCGTGTAGAAGCGGAGATTACCTCCGATGTTTCACTGCTTCGCCCGGGTTTAGAAGGGGTTGCTAAAGTCTATATAGACGAACGTTTACTTATATCCATTTGGACCCGAAGCCTTCGGGATTGGCTAACCATGCAGTGGTGGCGTTTTTGGGGGTAAATAACCAGTTGAGCATATTATGACCGCCGTCTTATTTTCACGCGATTGGTATCGGCTTGCGCAATTGAAGCCGCAATTACGCCGTCATGTAGAAGTGCATACCCATCATTATCGTGGTGAACGTTTTTACTTACTTCAAAATCACAGTACCGGCCAATTCCGTCGTTTAACAACCCAAGCCTATTTGTTAGTCGCCTTAATGGATGGTAAACGTTCCATCGAGTCTATTTGGACATTAGCAAGTGAACGTTTAAAAGATGAGTTACCGACACATGAAGAAGTTGTACAGCTAGTTGGTGACCTTTATCGTGGCAATATTATTAAAATGGATCATGCGGGTGATGCCGCTGAATCCTTACGGTTTGGTAATGAACAGAAAAGAAAAAAATGGCTCGGTAAGTTACGCTCACCCTTATCGGTACAAATACCGTTAATTGATCCCAATAAGTTTTTAGATAGAACGAAAAACTGGGTTAATCTTTTTTTTACCAAAAGTTTTGCCGTGGTTTGGTTAGTAATGATCGCTATGCTGCTGGTTTTTGCTGGCAGGCATTGGGATGAACTGACTTCTAATTTATCAGATCAAATTCTAGCAGCCGATAACTTGTTTTTGTTATGGCTTGTTTACCCCTTTATAAAAATACTGCATGAATTAGGACATGCCTACGTAGTAAAACGTTATGGCGGAGAAGTGCATGAAATCGGTATTATGCTGCTGGTGTTTTTCCCTATGCCTTACGTTGATGCTTCCTCTTCAACAAGTTTTGCAAGTAAATATCAACGCATGTTTGTTGATGCTGCCGGGATGATGGTTGAGTTATTTATTGCAGCCATTGCTATGTTCATTTGGCTTAGTGCGGAGGACGGATTAACCAAATCATTTGCTTATAATATTTTATTTATTGCCGGTGTTTCTACCATCGTTTTTAATGGCAACCCGTTACTGCGCTTTGATGGCTATTATTTGTTAGCCGATTGGTTAGAAATGCCTAATTTGGCACAAAACTCTAATAAATATTGGGCCTACATCAGTAAGCGAGTATTATTTGGTATCCGTAATTTACCGACACCGG
>JBALXS010000039.1:0-38347 GCA_036960485.1 Oceanospirillaceae bacterium | reverse complement strand
GGTAAAAAGGAAATTAATGCAACTGTAATAATTGCACCTAATTGAAATATGAAAATAGACAGTGCCCTTGGACCCATCAGCTTCAATACCTCTTTTACGCCTGGTGTATCTAGAGATAAGCTAGGTTTAAAGGAGAAACCTAATTTAATAATTAAAGGTATTTGAAAAATTGCAAAAAGAGCAGCAACAGCAAACCCAGCAAGCATTGGATAAGCAGCCAAAAGAAGACGAGCAACAAACGAAGGCAGCTGAACTGCCCAGTACACAAATACCGGAAGAAGTAATGAGCGGTGAACAGCTTGAAAAGCAGCAACAGCTACAAAATTGGTTAGGACAGCTCCCAGAAGACGCAAGCCGCTTAGTTCGTAATAAATTTAAATATGAATTTCAAAAAAAACGCCAAGCCTATCTTAACGGAGAGTGGCAACCGCCAAAGGAGCAACGCTGGTAGTGAGTATCTCAAAAAAAATACAGTTAATTTGTAGCATCGCTTTAAGCTTCATAAGTTTAATGTATACACCTTTCGTTATGGCACAGAGCTTAACAGCCAGTATCGATAGAAACGAAATTAGTATTGTTGATTCTTTTACGCTCAAACTGCAAGCGAATGATATTAGCACTTTATCGCAACCTGATTTATCTGTGTTAAATAATGATTTTGTGATTTTAGGTAAGAACGTTAGTCAGAGTATGCAAAATATTAATGGTGTTAGTAGCCAAAGTATTGTCTGGCAATTGCAACTGCAAGCAAAGCACTTAGGAGAAGTAACTATACCTAGCTTTAGTTTAGAAGGTTTCAACTCGCAGCAGCTGCAATTAAAAGTAAGTGAAGCGGTTACTAATCCGACAGATGAGGCGGACTTTAAATTACAGTTATTAAGTAATAAAAGTGAGGTGAAGGTCAATGAGCAAGTAATTGTTACTCTAAAGTTATTGTTCGCTAAAAATGTGAGCAATCTGCAAAACAGTGAATTAAAAATTGAAAACGCCAAAGTGCTACGCCTGGAAGATAAGAGTTATGAAACCACCATCGATGGTCGAAACTTTGGCGTATACGAAATTAGCTATGCAGTTTTTGCCCATGGCGCGGGTAATCTGCAGATACCTGCTCAAAATGTGGTAGTACGTATCGGGCGTAGTTCAGTATTTAACAATCGACAAGGTAAAACGGTCGCTTTGCAAACTAAACCGATACAATTACCGGTCAGTGACAATGCTCAAGGAAATAATGTTTTAGTAGCTGACAGCCTAACATTGGCAGAAAAGTGGTCTGCAAAAAGCGAAGAAATATCGTTAGGCGATTCAATAACCCGAGAGGTAGTACTGCAAGTTCATGGGGCGTTAGCTCAAACAATTCCACCGCTGGCAATGGCAGACATCGATGGTATCAAAGTATACCCTGAAGCTGCTGATAAAACAGAGCAAAAGACTAGCTCAGGCGTCGTTACCAGTAGATCAAGAAAGTTTGCAATAGTGCCAACCAAAGCTGGAACTTATCTCTTACCTGCTATTGAAATTAGTTGGTGGAATACCCGTGCAAAGCAGTATCAAGTAGCAACAATAGCTAAGAAAAAGATAGTTGTACTAGCACCAATAAACGTTCCGGTAGCGCCAAGTACTACCAAGCTAGAAGCTACGAATAAACCAGCATTGACTGAAATCAAGTTAGAAAAAGTTATTGTAGAAAAACCGCTTAACTTATGGTTGTTGTGGTCGAATTTAGTTTCACTGCTGGTGGTTATACTGCTGTCAATACTGTTATATAAGGCTAGGAAAATAAACAAACCTGCCAGTGCTACTGGTCCAAAAGTATTAGAAAAGAGTGCAGATGAAGCAAAATTATTCACCGAGTTAATGAGCGAGCTTTCGGCTGACGACGAAACGAGTTTTAGCACTAGGAAATTGCATCAAGCGCTGCAAAGCTGGGCGAAGTGCATGGCAATTACTCAGTGGCCTTCAACAGATTTACAAAATAATGCTGAGCAATTACAGCGACAACTGTATGCAAAAAAACCATTGGTAATGAATTGGCAAAAAGATGCTTTTAAACAGCAACTAAAGGCATTGCGCAAAGAATTACAGGCAAACAGAAAAGCCGCTTTAGTCGTTGAAAAGCAGTATTACAGCGCAGATTTATATCCAACATCAGCAAAGGTGATTTAATGCTTAAACCTATACTTTACAGCTTTCGTCGTTGCCCCTTTGCTATGCGAGCAAGGCTCGCAATTCACTACACTGGGACACAGGTAGAGTTAAGGGAAGTTGTTTTAAAAAATAAACCACAACAGCTTCTTGATATTTCAGCAAAAGCGACAGTGCCTGTGCTAGATATTGGCTCTGCAGGTGTTATTGATGAAAGCTTAGATATTATGCTGTGGGCTTTAGCGCAACAAGATACCGAAAATTGGCTAGCTCAACAAGACACACAAATGAGCTGGATAGACCAGTGCGATTTAAAGTTCAAAGCTTGCTTGGATAAATACAAATATGCAGATCGTCATCCTGAGCATTCCATGTTGTATTACAGAGAGCAGTGCTGTGAGTTTTTGCAGCAATTAGAACAGCAGCTTGGCGAAAATACTTTTATGTTCGCACCGCAAATGCGCTTAGCTGACGCCGCTATTTTCCCTTTTATTCGCCAATTCGCACATGTGGATAGGGACTGGTTTTTCCAATCAGAGTTTGTGAACGTGCAAGCTTGGGTAACGGTATTGATTAACAGCCCACTGTTTCAAGGAATTATGCGTAAATATGATCCTTGGGATAGCACACAAAGAGCTATAGTTTTCCCTAGTTAATCGCAATAGCTATCTCTTAACACTTTCGTTTTGCTATCTAGTAGGCATCCGTTTCTGGATAGACACTATCTAGTATGTCGATGATAGTTTATTTGTTATGCTTAGCCGTACTTACACTCTAGTGTTATTCGAGTGACTTAAACAAAAAATGACTTCAGAGTAAACAGACATCAGCATGCTATCAATTTCAAACGCCGTAACCATTTCTGATTGGGAAATTGAATTTAACGCGATAAGATCAGCAGGTAACGGAGGGCAGAATGTCAATAAAGTTGCCACTGCGATTCATCTTCGTTTTGATATCAAACGATCATCTCTACCCATGTTCTATAAAGAAAGGTTGCTTAAGCTTGCTGATAGCCGAATTACCGCAGAAGGCATCATTATCATTAAATCACAGCAATTTCGAACTCAGTTGCAAAACAAAGAGGCGGCTTTGGAGCGACTGAAAGAATTAATTATATCTGCGACAGCTATCCAGAAAGTTCGAAGAGCAACAAAACCGACCAAAGGTTCTCAACGTCGTCGCGTTGATAGTAAAACGAAACGTGGAGCATCGAAAGTATTGAGGAAAAAGGTAGATTTATAGTAATGTGAAGAGAATCTATTATTATACTTACCTGCATTAGCTGGGGTCGACTCTAGTAAGCTCAGAATTCCAACTCAGTTTAGTGCAAAATATTTTGCACTAAACGTGAAGTAGTGCTCGGGCAAAAGGAGCCACTAAGATGATAAGGGTTCAGGCAAAGCAGCTATAGGCTGTGCACGTCATATTTGTATTGTGAGTTGAATCTGCAGCTACAATTTCGACAAATCATGTTTATTAAATCCTAGGATTTAATAAATGGAGTCCCATAGCATTTCGCTAATCCAGGAAGACTCAAGAAAATACCCCCTTTGTTGATCATAACGACCCTGAATACTAATTTTTCGAGATGTTAGGCCTATGCGGCTGATACTTTCTATTGGGTAGAAATTTCTTTTGAACAGCCCTTCTCACTAACTTGATAGCTAAAAAGAAGCTTCTCATGGCAAATTGAGCCCTCTGTTAATTTCACTGGCAAGATAATGCTTTTAAATTTCTTCGGTCTTTTCCCGGTGCCATTGCGAATACTTGCCGATAAGCGCGGCATAGAGAAGATCCGTCCGCAAAGCCTGTCATTTCAGCCACTTGTGTAATACTTAAACCGCTGTTTTGTAATATATCTCTGGCGAACTGCAAACGCAATTGCCGGTAGTAATCCCTAGGACCTTGATTTAACACGCGCCGGAATAAGCGTCTTGCAGTAGAGGCTTCAATACCTGTTTGTTGATAAATGTGAGCGAGAGGCATGGGGGTGCTTATAGAAGCTTGCATCAAACTCACCATGCGTCCTAAACGGCTATCTAAACGAGCAATAGCGCCCTCTGCTCGTGAAGGCTTACGTGTTGAATCAGGCGCTCGCTGATGGTTGAATACATAAGCAATGCGATCGGCGATTGGCTCACTTCTTAAACTCGCGATAAGATGAAGCATTAGATCTAACGTGCTCATGGCACCCGCGCTGGAGTAAATATTACCCTCTTGGCTATACAGGTAATCCAGTGCAATTTTGTCGCCAAATAATTGATGAAAACTCGGTGCAGCTTCAAAATGTGCCGCCAACTTCCAACACGAACTATCCTTTCTTGAGTTCAATAAGTTGGTTTGGGCAAATACGTAAGATGCTGTTTCAACACAAGCCATGCGCGCTCCTTGCTCGTGCTGACGCTCTATCCAATTGAGTACAACGCTAGTACAAGCGGCTTCGGGCTCATAAGAAGTTAACACGATGACAGTAGCAGCGTTATCTTGAGAGCTAATAGCTTGGGTGTTCAAAGAGATGCCGTTGGAGGCGATAATAGCACCGCCTTTCTCAGAGAGGAGTCGTATTTGCAGTGGCTGATCTGGTAACTCCCTATTGCATAAACGCACGCTATCTATACAAATAGCCATAGAAAACATTAGGAACCGAGGAGAGATAAACAAGTCGATTTGATTGTTATCTAATGTAACAGCATAGGTCATGGCGAATACTCTGTGAATTTTGCTTGTTAATGTATAAAAAACGCTTGTTTATGACAAGCGTATTCACGCTCGTTTATCGCATAATAAAGCGCTATCAATCAATCGTCGGGGATACTATATGACACACGCCAACCATCTAGAAAGTGAACAACAAACTCGGGAGAACCTCGCGGCGCTCTATCGTATTTTAAATCGTTATGGTATGTCGGATCTTGCTAATCAAGAAGTGGCAGCGCGCATCGGTGAACGACCTGATCACTATTTGGTACACCCCTACGGAAGTTTTTATGATGAAATGACTGCTTCATCACTGGTCAAGATTGATAAACAAGGGGAGCCATTATCTAAGAATAGCCCTTGGTTGAACGACGGCGGGCAGAATCTTGCCAAGTGGATTTTAGGAAAACGCCCAGACGTAAACTACTTTGTGCACGGTCACTGTGAGAGCATTATGGCAGTATCGGCGACGGTAGATGGTCTACTACCGATATCGCAGCCTGCAATTTATCTTGAGCACTTAGTCGGTTATATCGATTACGCTTTTACTGAGGATGATGAATTTGGTGAAAAATTCATGTCTCACATCGCGCAGCGGGATATTCTTATCAGCCACAATCATGGCTATTACTGTCTTGGACGCACTGCTCAGGAAGCATTCTTTCGCGCATATTACCTTCGTCAAGCTTGCCAAGTACAAATCAAAGCACTGTCGATGGTCGGTGGTGATAAGAGCAGATTACGTTTAGTCGAACGTGATTTGGGTAATAATTATCGCGATGCTATGTATGACTCAGAAGATTACAACTATGATGGAAAAACAGAATGGCAAGGCATGTTGCGCTGGTTGGAGAAGCACTGTGCAGATTATAAAACTTAATTTAAATGACAACCGCTTACAATAAACATCGCGGTTGTCACTCGCAGAGCTATCGAGCATGATCTGTCAACGAAGTAACTAATTAGAAATATTAGATCAAGTAGCAGTGAGTATGCGCTGGTATTTTTGTTTTAAAATTCAAGTTTCATTCTTTTACTTTAACTAATTTTGCAGTGTTAGTTACATCTTAGATTTACACAGTTGGCATCAATAAGTATGCGCCAGTCAACCATCTGAAGTTAGGCTTTGTAATCAGGCTATTTATAGATTGATTACTGGTTTTTGTTGTGTGAGTTAATCACTTTTTATCTGCTGGATGGTTTACACCATCATAGGTAGGTACGCCTTTTATCTTTAAAGGGTTTATTCCCTCTAGGCAAGCTACATTAATTCCATATTGGGTTGGATTAGACCTGCGTTGATGATGAGTATAAATACCGCAGTTACTACAGAAATAGTGCTTTGCAGTTTTGGTGTTGAATTGGTATAGCTTTAAGGCTTCGCTACCTTTTAGAATTGTAATTCCTGATAGAGGAATAGAAGCTGCTATTGCACCTCGTCTTCGGCACATTGAGCAATCGCAACGTCGTATATTAATAAGACCATCAGGCAAATCTAGCTCAATCTCAACAGCACCGCAGTGACAAGTTGCCTTATGCTTTTTGTGAATAGCTACTCCATCAACATCCTTCAAATTTATCTCCATACTTGACTCCTTGTAAGCGCATAATGTGGTAGCACAGAGCGGTTAATTATTGAGGCACTAAATATCTATTAAAAACTCTGCTAACTACATTTGTTAATACGCTACTACTCGCTGTTTATTCAGTGAGGGGAACGTAATATTATCAATATAAAACTTTTAACTGATTTTTCAGCTCTTAAAAGCAAAAGATTAGCAGCAGTATCTACTTCATAGAGTTTGTTTCTTTGGTGTGGCGAAGCGAATCAGAACCCAAGAAAAGATCATTGTTTGCTTAATAGACATCGGTAACACTTTTTCATCTAGCCATTTGATCACCGTTCGTAACCGATTATTTTCTCGTTTACTGATCTTACACATGCGGCAGCTTTCACCACTAGCGTAACGCTTAAGTGTTTAATACAAGACACATATATACTGGAATCTAGGATTCAAATAACAATATGGCTGTTCTTTGCATTTCGTTTTACATGCGTGCTTATATTACGGCTCACATCCAGTGTTCCCTTTTATCACAACTGTTGGAGGTATTTCATCGCAATAAATATTTGGAGACCCAAAACTTAGATAATAATGAAAATCGCCTCCAATATAGGTATCTTCTGGGATACTTCCTATCGATGTCTTATATAGATAGAGATCTCCATCAGTACGCAATGTCGCAGGTAAATCTGAAATCGATGTTCCTATAATTTCAACGTTCCCTTTCACATGTAATTTTTGGGGTAAGCTTGCAACGTTGCCTTTTACGACCAAGTCGCCCGCAATAATGCATAATCCGTTTTGTTCATAAGACCCAAATGCACTGAAGTTAGAGCAGGGTGCATAACTGGGCAATTGAAACCAAACAGAAATTAATAATAATAATGAAATAACCACGCACCAAACGATTCTTTTTGTCAAAAAGAATGACTCATATTTTCTAGAGTGATCATTATCAGTTTTTTTGTGCTGCGACATAAGCGAGCTCATTAATTTTGATAAAGGGGATAAAGCCAATTTTTTATAAGTACAAGAACAGCCGTAGGGTGGCTTTTAAGGCTGTTTAAGCAGGTTTATATTCTAACGTGTATTTATGAAAGGATATAACTAAAATTTAGAATAATCTTTGGAACAACAGCAGCCTGAGCTAAATGTTAAAAAAGCATTAATCTGTTTTAAATATTGTTCTTAAAATTAGCAATTTAAGATGCAGAGTTCGTGAATGTTATGTATTACACGTGCCTGCGGTGTTGTAAAGAAATCTAACGATTTGTTATGCCAGTATTTTTGTAAAATTTGTGCCCCCTAAATCATTCTCTCGTATGTTATTATCAAGCTTAGGCAATTTCCTTTTTTGCGCGTTTAAAGTGGTCGTGATGCAACTAGAGAATAGAATATGACACAAATAAGAAAGTTATCTAGTCACTTAATTCCTAAGCAGGGTTTGTCGTATCGTTTATTATTTTTTATTATTATATGTAACTTTTTGTTTGCCTTAGTTACTTCAGGTTTTAGTCTCAATCGTGAGTATTTAACTGATCGTGCTCAAATTCTTGAAAATATTGATAATATCTATACCAGCTTTGGGCAATCTGTTGCGGTCAGTGTTTGGAATTTAAACGAAGCGCAGATTGCAGTGCAGATTGACGGCATTTTAGAGTTTCCCGATATTCAATATGTACGTATTCGAGAGACAATTGAAAACGTCAACCATGTGTTATCTGAAGTAGGTGTGCTACCTAAAGATGAATCTTTTGGCAGAGTTTTTACTTTAGAGTATCAAGGTGCTGAGGTTGGTTTACTCGAAATATTCGCCACCTTAGAAGGCGTTCATGATCGTCTTATTGATAAAGTTATCTACGTTGTCATCAGCCAAATTGTCATATCATTGTTATTATCGATTGTTATCTTAGGGTTAGTGCACCAAGTGGTTATCCGCCATTTGGTGAAAATGGTTGACTATATTCGCACTGCAAGTCCAGATGGTTTAGAAAAGCCTTTGATACTTGATGGGCGCGCTGAGCGCAGCCAAGATAATGAGCTCGATGAGTTAACCGATGCGTTTAATTTCGCCAGAGCTAAAACAATATCTGAATTTAACGCTCGAAAATTAGTAAATGATAAGCTTTCCTATGAGCGAGATTTTTCGAAAACAGTGATCAATTATTCGAGCACTATTATTTGCTGTTTAAATAGTGATTTGAGCATAGATTCGTCTAATGCAGCGGGGGCAGAATTAAGTGGTTTAGCCATTGATAGTTTCATTGGCGAAAATTGGGTTTCAATTTTTGTACAAGAAAATAGACAAAATGAGCTTGAAGAAGCTTTAAAAAAACATCAGTCTATTGAAAGTATGGAGCTTAAATTAAATAGTAGTACCGGTAAAAATAACACTTTAATTTGGAGCTTCGTGCCTTTTTTCGATGGGGGCGTGATTCGTTTCATGATAGGTTTCGGGCAGGATGTTACACAACTTAAAACAGCAGAATTGCAATTAACTGTCTTAAATAATCAGCTTGAAGAAAAAGTAACTATACGCACTGAAAGTTTGGAAGAAAGTAACACTAAATTAGCGGTGGCTTTTGAAGATTTAAAATATGCTCAGCAATCGCTAGTAGAAACAGAGAAACTAGCTTCTTTAGGACGCTTAGTGGCAGGGGTTGCGCATGAGATTAATACGCCTATCGGTATCAGCGTTACTGTTAATTCAGCGTTAGAAATCGAATTCCAGAACATTGATAACTTATTGAAAGAAGGCAAACTGACCAAAAAAACTTTGGATCATTTTGTTGCTAGGGTAGGTGAAGGAACTGTTCTAATGGGAAGAACTTTAGAAAGAGCTTCGGAATTAGTGCAAAATTTTAAGCAAGTATCGGCTGATCAAGTTAGCTCTACGCGTAGAACATTTGATTTACATGTAATGATTAGTGAACTGCTCGCCACTTTAGCGCCGACTTACAAGCAACATCAAATAGAAGAGAGAATACCTCAAGGTATTCATCTTGATAGTTACCCAGGCTCTCTTGCTCAAGTTATTACTAATTTAACCACCAATGCATTGGCGCATGGTTACAATGAACAAGATAAAGGAGTTATTTGTATAGAGGCTGAGTTAGTAAACAATAGTAGTGTGAAAATAACCTTTACTGATAAGGGTAAAGGTATTCCCAATGCGCATATCGATAAAATATTTGAGCCATTCTTCACTACCAGAAGGAGCTCTGGTGGTACTGGTCTCGGCTTGAATATAGTGCATAATATTGTTACCAGTATTCTAGGTGGGCGAATTTGGCTAGAATCGCAAGTGGCAGTAGGCACTGTCTTTAGTATTGAATTGCCATTAATCGCACCTGTTTTTAAAGAGAGTAAACATGATGCTGACGACGCTGTGATCAGTATGCCATAATTGCCAACTTACTCTTTAAACCTGCAACATTCTACGTGACTTTTTCATTAATAAGGACCAGTAATGTCATCATCTTTTGGCTTTGAGCTAAAAACGCTAACTGCATTTGTATTGGTAGTAGAAACAGGCAACCTCACAGAAGCCGCAAAAAGATTAGCTTTGAGCCAATCGTCTGTTTCGCAAATCCTCGCTCAATTAGAAGAGTCCCTGGGAAACCAGTTAATGGATAGAAGTGTGAGACCTATGGCGGTAACCACTGCTGGGCGATTTTTCTATGATAGAGCGCAAGGTATTTTAGCTGCCGCAGAAATGACTAGTCTGGACATGCGCAAAGCTGATTTCAAACTGTTGCGACATGTAAAAGTGGCGCTAGTTGATTCTATTATTACAGCAGTTGGGAAACCATTAATTGATGTGATTAAAAATCGTACCCAGAGTTGGAGTGTTGTTTCTGGTCAATCACACTTGCACTCACATATGTTGTTATCCAAGCAAGTTGATATCACCATTTCAGATGACCCTTTAGATGATTATTCAGGGCTATTGCGCCATCGAATCTTAAAAGAGCCGTTTGTACTTGCAGTACCCAACGATTATAAAGGTCCTACTGACATAGAAACTATTTTGAAGAAGCTCAGTTTAATACGTTATTCATCAGGTACTTTAATCGGGCAGCAAATAGAGCGGTATTTAAGGCGTAATCAATTAGATCCTATATCGCACTTACAACTGGATAACTCTTTTGCGGTTGTATCGGCCGTCGCTTCTGGGATTGGCTGTACGATAACAACGCCGCTGTGCTTGTTCCAAAGTGGTATTAGGCAGCATCAAGTGCAGTTATTACCGCTGGCAGATAAGTTCGACCGGCAAATTAGCTTAGTGAGTAGGGAAAACGAGCTGGGCGACTTGCCCGGTGCTATTGCCAGAGATTGTAGGCGTATTCTCTCTGAAAGCTATGTGGACGTAGTTACTGCTGATTTTCCCTGGTTGGCCTCCGATATAAAAGTAGGAGTCTAATACTGTTCAGTGCCTGAGCGTTATAACCCTTTAAAGAAGTTAAGTATCCAGCGAGCTAATTTCATATCGTCGATAGGGACATTTAATGAATTAAAACCCTCGCGAACACGGTTGGCTGGAATGATATCTAATCGTGAATTGGTTAAGGCTGTTGAATATTCTTTTGAAAACTCAGGATGCCCTTGAACACCGAGCATATGCGACTCGACTTGAATCATAAAATTTGGACAAAATTGACTATTAGCCACCACTTTAGTGTTTGCAGGTAGTTCATCTATTTGCTCTTTATGACTGACTACGATATCTAAGCTGGATGGTAGCTCATTACTATCATCTGTCATCCATGATTGTGCGTTAATAACTTGATTAAAAGCAACGCCAATACCCCATCCTCTAGTGGATGTAGATACAGAGCCACCGAGCGCTTTTGCAATTAACTGATGTCCAAAGCAAATCCCCACTAACTTCTTTTTGCTCTGATCTAATTTTACGATAAAAGCCAGCAAATTTTTAATCCATGCTAAATCGTCGTTCACACTGTGCTTACTGCCAGTGGTGAGATAAACATCACATTCATCTATCGATTCAGGTAGCTGCCCATCTACAGCGCGATAAAAGCTAAACGCCAAATGCTGATCTACTTTTAACATCATGTGTTGGAGCATGATTGGATAATCGTCAAATAGTTCGCGAAATTCAGGGCGAACTTGATCGCATATTAGTATGCCTATACGCATATTTAATATTCACTTTAAGTTAAGGAAATAGCAGCAGTTTAAATCTTTTGCTATTTATAAAGAGCTTCTAAATACTAGAAGCTCATCTAAGATATATTTAAGTCATTGAAGCTACAAATGACTTATCAATACCGTTAAAGGTTACCCTTAACCGCATTAATAAATAGCTGCTGGTATTGCTCGGTGGTGAATTTAGTTGGGTTACCCCCAGCAGATGGATCTTCTGTTGCCATAACCGCGACCAGAGATTGCTGACTGTCGTCAATATTAATTTCTGCCAGGGTGTGAGGTATATTTAAGCTGCTACGCATCTCTAGTACCCAGTTTAAAAAGCCATCGAAAGAGCTATCTTCTAATCCAATGTAACGCGCGACACGCTCAATACGCTCGGTGATCGCACTCTGATTCGCCTTTAAAACATATGGCATTAATATCGCATTTAACAGGCCATGATGTGCGTCATATAACGCTCCTAAAGGGTGTGCCAATGCATGCATACCCCCTAAACCTTTTTGAAATGCTGTGGCACCCATCATAGAAGCAACTAACATTTGCGTTCTTGCTTCTATATTTTTTCCATCACTTACTGCAGTCGGTAAATACTCTTTAACTAAGCGAATGCCTTCAACTGCAATTCCCTCGGCTAAAGGGTGGTAAAAAGGAGAACATAGCGCTTCAATGTTGTGAGAGAGGGCATCCATTCCCGTCGCTGCTGTAATGTGAGCAGGTAAACCAATAGTTAATTCAGGATCGAGAATTACAATTGAAGGCAGCATTAGTGGATGAAAGATGATGCGTTTAACATGCGCACTTTCATCAGTAATAACTGAAGCTCTACCGACTTCAGAGCCTGTGCCTGCGGTGGTTGGTACTGCGATAATCGGTGCAACACCGGCTTCAATGACTCTTAAGTAGTTATCACCTACATCTTCGAAATCCCAAAGAGGAAGTTCCTGCCCAACCATTAGCGCGATTGCTTTAGCGGCATCTAAGCCTGAACCGCCACCAAAAGCGATAACGCCATCGTGATTACCAGCATGATAAGCTGCAACACCATCCGTAACATTTTCACCGTTAGGATTGCTCTTGATTTGGCTAAAAATAGCACAGCTTAAATCAGCGTCAATACAACTTTGTACAGCATCTTTAACCATCGGTAGGCCAGCTAAACCAGAATCGGTGATGAGCAATGGAGAAGACATGCCCAGCTCTTTACAACATTGCGCTAACTCACTGATACGCCCAGCTCCAGTGCGTAAGTTGCTTGGGTAGTTCCAGTTTCCAGATAGATTTTGATAAGACATAAGAGTTTCCTTTAAATACACTAAACCGCTTAGTTTTTTCATAGAGCGGTTCAAAAATTTAATGAGAGTTGATAATGAAACGAGTTATGCTGTTATTTACAATACAAATAAAGGTATAACAGCATAACTTAGATGCAGCTGGAAAGTGCTTTATCTAATATATTTCTGAATCAACCGCTACCAGTGCGTGTTAAATTGTTTTAATGTGGAATGATTTAGGACGTGTTAATTGCTCGTAACCCATGCTCGATAAAGTACAGCCTCGGCCAGAGTTTTTAACGCCTGTCCAAGCCAGTGCTGGATCTAAGTAATCACATCGGTTAATGAAAAAAGTCCCCGTTTCCAGCTGCTCACCTAATTCAATGCCGCGCTCAATATCTTTAGTGAAAATTGAAGCAGTTAAACCGAACTCTGAATCGTTCATCAATGCTATCGCTTGCTCATCAGATGTTACTTTGCAAACCCCTACAACAGGGCCGAAAGATTCTTCAGTCATCACGCGCATATCATGGTTAACGTTAGATAGTAATTGCGGTGCTAAGTAAGCAGAACCTGCTTTACTCATTGGAAACAAGCTTGCGTCAATGTGGCTTTTGGCACCTTGTGCAATGGCGTCACTCACTTGCGAGCGCACGAAATCGGCTGCAGAAGCTTTAACCATTGGTCCTAAAGTTGTTTCAGGATCATTGGCAGGACCTAATTTGTATTGGTTGATAATCGCAGCTGCTTTTTCAATGAATGCATCGTGAATACTCGCATCGACATAAATACGCTCTATTCCACAGCAAGATTGTCCTGAATTGAAAAAAGCACCGTCAATAACGGTCTCTACAGCTTCATCGAGATCAACGTCAGCACGAATGTAAGCCGGGTCTTTTCCGCCTAATTCTAAGCCTAAACCAATAAAGCGCCCAGCAGCTGATTTTTCAATACTAGCCCCTGCATCCACAGAGCCTGTAAAGCATACATGAGCGACATGAGAGTTTTGAATGACGCTAGCGGTATCTGCGTGTGATAAATGTAAATATTGGAATACGCCTTCAGGAAATCCTGCTTCTTCACATGCTTGTGCTAAACGCTCAGCGCATAAAGGTGTTTGTGCTGAGTGCTTTAAAATAACCGTATTACCAGCCATAAGGGCTGGCATGATAGCGTTAATAGCCGTTAGGTAAGGAAAGTTCCAAGGAGCAACAACAAAAACCACACCCAATGATTCACGCTTAATGTAGCGAATAAAACCTTCTTTATCGTCCAATTTAACCGTGGCAAGGGCTGACTGAGCAATGCTGATCATGTGACGCGCACGTTCTTCCATGCCCGCTACTTCACCTTGACCGTAGCGTACAGGGCGGCCCATCATCCAACCGAGCTCTTCACCAATTTCTTCTTTTTTAGCGACAAACGCATCAACCATTTTACTACACAAAGCAGCACGCTCTGTAATAGGCAGTGCTTTCCATGTTTTTTGTGCAGCCGCGCTAGCATCAACACATGCACTGATTTGTGCTGTCGTTGCTTGCTCACGCGTTACATAAGTTGATCCGTCGATTGGGGAAATAGTGGTTTGTATATTGCTCATAATTTTAGTCTACATAGTGTTGTTTAATATGATGAGAGCTCTGTAAAGCGTAGTTGTTATACAGAGATCTCATGATTAAGGTTCAGTGAAATGGTAGGTGATCACTGAACACTGTCGCGAAATTTAGCGTTTAAATAATTTCAAAATAGCGAGCTAATTCCCAATCGGTAATGTGCTTATTGAACTCACGCTGCTCCCATGCTCTGGTGGCTGCGTAATGATCAACAAACTCATCTCCAAATAACGACCTAGCGGCATCGGATTTTTCTAAAGCAAAAGCAGCTGCTGACAGTGACTGCGGTAGTGATAGCGCTCTGTCATGTTCCTGCTCGTATGCGTTACCTTTAACTTGTGCATGTGGCTCTAGTTTATGCTCGATACCATACAATCCTGCACCTAATACAGCCGCCAGAGCAATGTAAGGGTTAGCATCTGCTGAGCCTAAGCGGAATTCTATGCGCTGTGATTTACTTGATCCCGGGATGATTCTTAATGCTGTGGTACGGTTTTCTACTCCCCAGGTGGCGTCAGTAGGTGCCCAAAAACCAGGGATTAAACGCGAGTAAGAGTTAACGCTTTGCGCCATCATGGCTAATAATTCAGGCATCAAATGTTGTAAGCCCGCAAGGAAGTGTCGCTGAGTGTCACTCATATTATGCGTTTTCTGTGGATCGTGAAAAGCAGAGCCTGAACCATCTTTGTGATCTAATGAAACATGTATATGACCAGATTGGCCCGGATAATCATTAGACCATTTAGCCATAAAGGTGGCCATGATATCGTTTTTTTGTGCCCAAATCTTAGTAAAGGTTTTAAATAGAGCAGCCTTATCGGCAGCATCGCTGGCATTACAGACAGCTAATGCAGCTTCCATAACACCTGGGCCAGTTTCAGTATGTAAACCTTCAATAGGAAAGTCCATCTCTTCTGAAAGCTTCATAATGCTATGATAAAGATCAGAATGAGTAGAGCTTCTTAGCATTGAGTAACCGTAATTACCGGGCGTAATAGTCTCTAAATTTTTGTAATTTTTTTCGCGCACTGATTTTGGTGTTTCATTGAATAAGAAAAATTCATATTCAAAAGCAGAGTTAACATCAAAGCCCATATCAGAAGCTTTAGTCAAGATGCGTTGAAGGGTATTACGTGGGCAAATTTTGCTGGCTTCATCGGTAAATTCACAGACAAATAACAACATCCCTGGCTCATAGGGAATATCTCTGCATGTTTGCGGTATTACTCTTACAGGCGCATCGGGATAACCGGTGTGCCATCCAGTATATTTAATACCGGCATCTTCATACAGTTGGTCGTTAGAATCCCAGCCAAGTACCACATCACAAAACGCAAAGCCTTTTTCTAAGCTAGACAAGAACTTTTCTTTGTTCATATATTTGCCACGCATTACGCCATCTATATCAAACAGGCCGACTTTTACATGTTTAAGGCCACGCTCTTCTACTATGCGTTTTGCATCTTGGATCGTTTTAACATCTCTGGGATTCATCATTTTTTTAAGCCTTTGTAATCAATGAAAATTATTTTATTTTTTTGATTGCTTTGCTGTTGCTAATACTTGTTATAAATTCATATTTAATAAATTAAATTTATCACAACTTGTTAACAAATATGCATTAAAGTCGATTTTTATTTAACTAATAAAATAAGCTCTGAAATCATTACTTACGTATATAAAAACGGCGTTGGTTGAGCGCTCGTTAGGCTAAAGCTAAAAAAACCAATAACGAATTACTTTTTTCTGGTAACTCAATAAAACTTGGTTAGTTTGTCTCGCTCAATTACCTAAATGGCTAGCTTGATAACACCCGTCTTTAATGCTTATTTATCATGCTCTATAGCAGCTGACACGATTTCAGATATTTATTATTTAGGCATGCTAACAGTAAAATTAATTGGCACAAGTATAAAATGAAATTCTTATCACATAGTATTAGTTTTTTTAATTATGTGGTGAGTAATTAATAGCTATTACTGAGAATTGAGCAATAGAAATGTTATAACGCCAGTTAGTATTAGTTTTATTAATTATATGAATTAGTTTTATTACGCGAAACTGCGAAAATTCAGCTGTTATTTAATTTGTATTGAGTGCTAGCATTAAGCATTCGAAATCATTGGTTTGCAAATTGAATTAGAGAACTTATATTTTTAACCGAACAGTAATGATTGGGAGTGTTATTCCACCCTTTAGCAGAAAATGGTACATATTTGCTGCGAAAGGGTGGCATAAAAAGCAAGGCGTAATATGGGTTTAACTATAAGTAGCAAACAATAATTATTATCAGTTCAAAGCTAATCTTGGGCGTTAAACGTTAAACCGTTCTCTTTAAGGCTATCGTCCCCCATAAGGTATGCATAAATTGGCATTATTTCTTCTGGAGTAGGGTTGCGCTCAGGTTTTTCCCCTGGGTAAGCCGCAGCACGCATTGCTGTTCGCGTAGCGCCTGGATTGATACAGTTACTGCGAATATTACTGGTGTTTTCCAGTTCGTCAGCGAGTATTTCCATCATGCCTTGAGTGGCAAATTTCGAAACACTATACGCTCCCCAATATGCTTTACCTTTTTTACCCACACTTGATGAAGTAAAAACAATAGAGGCGTTTTTACTCAAATGCAGCAAAGGTAATAAGTTCTGCGTGAGATAAAAAGGTGCAGTGGCATTTACCTTCATAACTTGTTCCCAAGTGATCGGGTCGTAATTTTCAATGGGTGTGCGCATGCCTAGTAAGCTAGCATTGTGCAACAAGCCATCTAAACGGCCAAACTCAGTATCAATTATATTGGTCAGTTCTATATAAGTTTGCTCAGTCGCTGTTTCCAAATTGATCGGTAAAATAGCAGCTTTAGGGGCACCTAATGCTTCTATTTGATCATAAACAGCTTCGAGCTTTTCTACTGTTTTGCCTAATAAAATAACGGTAGCACCTAACTCGGCATAGCTGATGGCCGCTGCGCGCCCGATACCATCACCTGCACCTGTTACTAAGATAACTTTGTTTTGTAATAGTTGTTCAGGTGCTGAATATTGAAACATAAAAAATCCTATAATAAGCTAGTAGTAAAATTGCTAAGCAAGTTGTGTTTTAAGTTGTTCAATAATATGCAAAGGTTGATCGACTAAAGCATCGGCTTGCCAAGCACTACTATCTTCATTTTCGTTTAAGTAACCGTAATTGCAACCAATGGTGTACATGTTGGCTGCTTTTCCGGCAATGATATCGCGCTCATGATCGCCTATATAACAGCATTTATCTGCGGATATAGACATCTTTTCGCAAGCTAGAAAAAGCGGCTCAGGGTCAGGCTTGGTATGCTTTACATGATCAGGACAAATAACCACTTTTGCACCTGCAAAACATGGAAAATGGGTGATGATAGGGGTGGTATAGTATTCAGGCTTATTGGTGACAATTCCCCAGCTGATATGGTTTGTTTCTAAAAAGCTAATGACCTGCTCAATCCCTGCATACAGATATGACTTCTGATTGATTCTTTCAAAATAAAGCGCTAAAAATTCAGCTTTTAAACTTTCCAACTCAATAGTGGTCGCCGCCTCTGCAAAGGCGTATTTTACCATGGCTCGAGCACCGTTCGATACTTGGTGTTTTAAAGCAGCTAAGCTGATTAAATCTCTGTTCCTGGTTTGGAGCATTTCATTGATAACTAAGTGAAAATCGGGTGCGCTATCTAGTAATGTACCATCTAAATCAAATAGCACAGCTTCAATCTTATTCATTAGTTTGCTCGTAATAACAGTGATGTATTGGGGACTCTAAAGAGTTTAGCTCGTTGTTAGATAATTATTAGCCAGCTGTTAGCTTTCAGCTTCACTGTGTGCAGAAATGATATAATTAACTGATAAGTCATCTGCTTGCAAACGGTACTCTTTAGTGAGCAAGTTGTAATCCATACCCACCATATCGTTTATTTCTAAACTATTATTGCGTATCCAACTTCCAAGCTCAGAAGGCTTAATGAATTTTTTAAATTCATGTGTTCCTTTAGGTACCATTTTTAGAATATGTTCGGCGCCTAAAATAGCAAAAATATAACTTTTTGGGTTGCGATTGATAGTTGAAAAAAATATGTGGCCACCGGGCTTGAGCATAGCGGCACAAGCGTTAACAATTGAGCTAGGGTCAGGTACGTGCTCTAGCATTTCCATACAGGTGATTACATCGTAACTTGCCGGATTTTGCTCGGCCATTTCTTCAGCTGAGATTTGTTGATAATCAACTATAAAGCCACTTTCCAAGCCGTGCAGTTTGGCAATTTTTAAGGGTGCAGCCCCAAGATCAATACCTGTTACTTGGGCGCCTCGTTGTACCATTGATTCAGACAATATGCCGCCACCGCAACCCACATCTAATACTTTTTTGCCCTCTAAAGAAGCTTTAGAGTCTATGTAGTTAACTCTTAGGGGGTTGATGTCGTGAAGTGGTTTAAATTCACTATTTTTGTCCCACCAACGACTGGCAAGCTCTTCAAATTTTGCAATTTCGGCGGGATCTACGTTAGGTATTGTATTGCTCATTAAAGTATCTGCTATAAAAGTATTTAAAAGACACATTCTAGCATTGCGTTGTCAAAGATAGAAACAATTTGCAGGCAAGATAAGCGTTTCTAGGAGGCTGTCCGAGAACTACGATGTTGCAAGGTTTAGCTTGTTTGAGGAAGAATTAGCGGTGATTTGCGGCGAATAGCGTGCTATTTAACGAAAATCAGCGTTAATTATAAGCAAATAGATTTGGTCACAGCCGATTAATCTGTTCTCAAACGGCCTCCTAGCTTAAGGAAAAGTAACTCGAAACAGTGAGATATACTTTTGAGGAGAACCTTATCAACCTGCAATAGAGTATAAAAATGAGTGTAAGCAAGCAATGAGAAAAGTAGCGATTTAAAAATAATATTGGAAAAAGGTGTAGTTACAGCTTAAAAAATATAAATTTTAGTCATTAAATACTACTATATTAAATAGGTCATTTATTTTTGGTAAATAAATGGTAAGATTTGTTGCTTAAAGATATATCGAAATAGTTGCAATTATTGTGATTTTTGGTAAGTATCAAATCTTAAAATATTTTGAAATTATAGTGTAACAGCATCACTTCTCTAAATTTATTGGTTCAGAGTGAGTTTTTTTTCAAATCTAAGTTTTATAGCAATATGTATTAATTGGCATAATAGCTGCCGATATTGGTTTTAGTTATTATTAGAAGTGTAGAATATGTAGGATTTTACGCGATTGTTTAAGTTGAATTTATTAATGTAATGACTGTTTGAATTAGAGCAGTCGTTTTTTACAAGTTTTCGAGGCTGTTAAATGATCTTTACCGAAGATGCAAATAAAGCTGCAGTATTATTACGCAAAGCTGTTCCAAAAATGATTAAGCATGACATTGTTCCCAATCCTTTTAATTACACTTTGTGGTATAGCTATTATTCTCAACAATTTCCTGAGTTAAATACAGAGCTTGATTATGTCATAGATAGGTTTAGTACTTGCCCCCCTGAAATGAGTGAATCTCTCCTGTTAAAATATATCATCCAAAAAGATGAAACAGAGGAAAAAAATAGAGATATTTTCCAGCAAGCTATTGATTCGCTAGTTGATGGTTTATCAGAATCAATTGATCAAACGGCGAAACAAAGTAATGATTTCTCTAGTGCATTAAGTGAAAATATCGTGAGCTTGGGCAGCTGTGAGCTTGGCAATGATCAATCACAATTATTGAATGAACTCAGTGAAAATGCTAACGCTTTGTGTAAGATAAACGATTCCTTTCAAGGGGAGATGTTAACAGCACAATCAGAAATCAATTCTTTAAAGGCACAGCTGCAAGAAAGTAAAGTGCAAGCCAACACGGATTCCCTAACTGGGCTGAGTAACCGTCGAGTGTTTGAATCGATTTATGATAAATTTACTGAAAATAATCAGCAGCCAGAAATTTCATTAATTATGATGGATATCGATAAATTTAAAGTTTTTAATGATACTCATGGGCACTTAATGGGGGATCAAGTATTAAAATTTGTCGGTAGCTTGTTGAAAGCTGAGTGCCCAGAACCACTTGTTCCGGTGCGCTTTGGCGGTGAAGAGTTTGCATTATTATGCCCTCGTGTTGATATGTCACAAGCGATGAAAATTGCCGAGAAATTACGCGTAAAATTAGCAAAAATATCACTAAGCAATAAGCGCACAGGTGAGAGGTTACCACCAGTGACAGCGTCTTTCGGAGTGTCTGTATCTAAAGGTGTTGAGCTATTACACCACTTAGTAGAAAGAGCAGATAAAGCGCTTTATATGGCAAAAGATAATGGGCGTAATTGCGTTCAAAGCTTGGCTTAAACTATTTGTAAGTATTACTCATGCAGTCAGTTAGCTATGATTTTAATTATATCTAAAAGATGCATGAGTATCTGTTCAACTAGCGTAGTAAATCCTGATAAATTTTATAGAAAATATTTTTACCTTGCTCGACGAGTGCATCGGGAAAATCATAATCAGGATTATGAATTTGTGGGGTGTCTTGCCCTGCGCCAAAAGCGAACATCGCCCCTTTTGCCGTTTGGCTTAATGCACCAAAATCTTCTGACCAACGCAGCGGTTCATCTAACCAAATAACTTCATTGTTACAATATAGTGCTGCACTGGCAACTTGCTGGGCGCACTGCTCATCGTTGACGCTCGCATTAAATACATCATGCCAGCTAATACTCAACTCTAAACCTTGTTGATTAGCACAAGCTTGCGCTTTGTGTGAAACAGCTTCTACCAGAGTTGCCATTGCCTCATTACTTTCTGTGCGTAATGTCGCCAATAGTTTCCCAGCACCTGGAGATGTACCAAAAGCCTCTTCGCCCATACTGCAGTGAATTAATGTCAGCATAGTCAATTCTGCGAAATCTAAATCAGCCGCTAAAGCGGGAAGTGTTTGTATTAGTTCTGCTAGTACATTAGCTGGGCTGATGCCTGTTTCTGGATAAGCGGCATGTGCTGTTTTACCATTTAGCGCAATAGACATTCCTCTTGAAGCACAGTTAAAGCTGCCTGCACGAATCAGTACCTGTCCTAAAGGATGGCCGGGTAAATTATGTAGTGCAAAACAATAATCAGGTTTGAAATCCTTAAACTGGGGATCCGCTACCACGGCAATAGCCCCTTCACCGGTTTCTTCTGCCGGTTGAAATAATAATGTAGCGGTGCCTTTGAGGGGGCGGTTAGCGGCAATTTTTTCACCTAGGGCCAAAATAGTCGCCATGTGGCCATCATGTCCGCATTTATGCGAAACCCCTTGGTTAACTGAACGGTGTGAAAATTGATTTAGCTCTTCAATCGGTAGCGCATCTAATTCTGCACGAAATAACACGTTTGGCCCTGGCTCTGCTGCGTCAAAGCATACCGCAATACCTTGACCTCCTAAATTTTGATAGATTCTGTCAGGGTTAAGCCCTTGCAATTGTGTTAATACATAAGCCGCTGTATTTTGTTCTGCCCCGGATAGTTCTGGGTGTTGATGCAAATGTTTTCTTACTTTAATCCATTGACTCATACTTCGCGCCTCGTATGGTAAAAATACTGATGATTATTAATGAGTTTACTATTTTAATCTCTTGGAATTAGCAAATGTAAAAAATTATATATTCTAACTGAAATTTGCCATTCATAGTTTTGAATTCTAGCGTAATTGTTTAAGTTTTTGTGGGTGTATCTATTACCACGGTTAGCTTAAAATCTTCTAAAATACTGTGCAAGGCAGGTATCGCAAATAAATACTTAAAAGGAGTCAGTGCTGGTCGTCGCGCTTCGCAGGGTAAATCACTAGGAGAAGAGCAGTTAAGTGATGAAAACATACAGTGTACAAAAGCGTTAAATGATGCTGCTGAGCAGCTTGAAAATAGCATTGGTGCTTTAGCTAATTTACAATTTAGTGACGTTGAATTAGCTCTTATTGATAACTATGCACAAGAACCTGGCATTAATTTGTGGGCACTTTCTTCGCAAGGATGAACATTCTTTTTAGAATGTCTGTAAAAGATTGAGCTTAGCTAGCTATAGCTCAATCTTTACTACTATTTACTATATGGGTAATTGTTGTAAATCTTGCAGATAAGGTAATCTTGTTTGGGCTTTTATGACTTGTTCTTTATGTAAATCAGCTTTTAAAATTTCTGCATGTTCAGCGCCGCGTTGTAGTTCCTTGCCATCGGGGCCAATAATACAGCTCGCGCCAAGGTATGTTAAACCTTGTTCATTACCTGCTTGATTGGCATAACAGATATAAACACCATTTTCAAAGGCACGAGTGGGGATGACTTTGTGCGCAACAACCGCCCATTGTGCAGCAAGGGCAGTAGGCACTAGAATTACATCAACGCCCATTTGTGCAAGGCGTCGACAATTTTCTGGAAACTCGACATCGTAGCAAATCAATGTACCTATCTTTAAACCATTAAGGACAAAAGTTGTGTGCTGCGTACCGCCACTAAAATAGGTTTTTTCATCTCCAGGTGGAAGTACTATTTTTTGATGTGTTGCTAGTATTTTGCCTTCTTTAGAAAAGCAATTACTGGCGTTATATAGCTTTGCTTGATCACTTTGGGCATAACCATAGTGAATAGCTACTTGGTATAGCTTACATAAAGCAGCTATCTTGTTTGCATATACGCCTTGCGCACTCTCACACCACAAAGTCACTTTAGTGCCAATATTATATCCACATAGAAATAACTCAGGGAGTAATATTAAATCAATCTCACTAAGGTCAGTTTTCGCCAGAGTATCAGCTAGCCATGTAAAGCGCTGCAGTGGGCCTACTAATGAAGCGGGGTTTTGTAAAACCATGACACTAAGGCTATTCATTGTTATTTTAATCCTTGCTCAATAGAATTTCACGCGGGTAATGAGTTAAGTATTCAAAGCCTGTATCAGTGACCACAATTGAATCTCCAATACGCCCAGCCGATTGCCCATCTATTGATATACCCCCATCTACAGCAAATGTCATGCCCGCTTGTAGTACGGTTTTGTCACCTTTTTTTAGTTCAGGGGCTTCAAGGTATGAAACGCCGATAGAGCGACCTGTTCTATAGCCTGTTTGATAACCTCTTTGCTGATAAACTTCATTGGCAGCTGCGGCGATTTCTTCAGCCAGCACACCGGGTTTAATTGTGGTAATAGCGGCTTGTTGAGCGGCGATCGCCGCTTCCTGGACATGCCTTGCTTGATCGGTAATATCGCTGATATGAAACATTCGATCAAAGCCTAATTTGTATTGCTTAAATTGCACCATATTGCAAAAACAGAAATAAACAGGGTCAAATTTTTGGTACGCTTTTACCGAAGCACGCCGATGCACCATAGAAGATTGTTTACCACTTTGCAGTATTTGCAGATTATGAATCATCGGCGATACAAAGCGATCCCAACCGCTATCGGTTAAAAACCCAGCAGCCTTGTGAGAACCTGCATTTATTACCGCCAGTGCCGATTCGTATTCAAGCTTACCTTGTGCCAGTGATTCATGAGCGGCAGACATCATCGCGCCAGCGATAGCTCCCGCTTCTTTCATAATATTAATTTCAAAAGGTGTTTTTATCATTCTTTGCACACCTAGCACCGGCGTTATGTCTTGTAGCAATGCACTTTTAAAAGTTTCATCTAAGAAGTTGCGTACAATAGCAGGAATATGATTTTTCTCTACCCACAGTTGTTGCACTGAATTACCAAATGCCTTCTGTAAAGCGGCTCCCCAGCTTCTTGGGCCGATGTCATCCCAAACTTGAACATCTTCTATCCAAGTCATCGCTTCAACCATTTCAGATTCCATAAAAGGTGTGATGACCATAGGAGCATCATTAGCATCAATGATCAGCATCGTAGGGCGCCCAAACTCAATCCCTAAGTAACCCCAAAAGCCCGCAAGGTATGCGATAGAACTTTCGTCGGTAAATAACGCTTTTTGAATACCTAATTCACGCATACGAGTTTGTAGCTCAAAGGTGCGAATTTTTGCTTGCTCTAACATATGCAGATCCTTAATTTAAAATTGATAATTATAAGAAAACAATTCAACTGTATACAGCTATGCTATAATTCGCAATAATAATTAACAAAATGGCTTTTTTAGGTCATGCTGTATGCATCACATGTTTGGTAAGGGTAATTTACAGGTTCAATTAATGCCTGTATTTAAATGATAAGTGTTTCTTGAGTTTAGTACATTGGCGTTTAATTGATCATTGCTAGCGAAAATCTAGCATGAAATTGTATAAAATAGGATAAATATAGCGAGGCATGATAATTACAAGGATAAGCAGGACAAGTGGGTAATGAAAGGTAAAGGGAATTGTATTGACCCTCAAATTACATCTCTCTAAAATAATCCCCTGAAAATAGCAGCGGAAATCGTAACATGATCACTACCGGTAAAATCGCTTTAAATGAAGATAGAACTCAAATGGTACAAAAAATACAAGAGGCTATTTTAGAAGGGATTTGCCTGCTCGACTATCGAGCGGGCTATCAATTTAAAGAAGCAGAAATTGCAGCAGAGTTTGGAGTGAGCCGAACTCCAGTACGTGATGCATTAAGCCGCATTGCCCATTTAGATTTAATTGAAACACGCAATGGGGTAGGGACTATTGTTAAATCCTTAACCCATGCAAAAATTGCTGATGTTTATGAAACTCGATTACGCTTAGCTCCTTTAATCGGTGAGCTTTCATTAGTCACAGTAGAAGCATCACACCTAGCACTGATTAAGTATTTGTTACAGCGAGCTAAAGCATTAACCTCGATGGAGCAAGCGCGTAGTTATATGCAAATCAACCATGAGTTACAGCAGCTTTTATGTCAGCTCATTTCAAATAGTGTGCTGCAGTCATTTTGGCAACAAACCTATTATCAAGCTGCTAGCGTGTGGTATCGCATCGTTGATAATATTGGTATTAAGGCTTTCCCATCTTTAGTGGCTGAACTTAGCGAACTTGAAAGAGCTTTACAAAATAATGATTTAAACGCAGTGGGTTATATTCAAAAAATTTACATTGGCTATGGCTACGAAAGAATTAAAACTCACTTGTTTAACTTACAAAGTGCATGAAGTAATGTGGCTACATTTTGGCACGCTGCAATGAATGCAATCATCGCACCAAGGTTACTAATTATATTGCTTAAACATTAACCGTATTTATTTTTTATCCACCCTGCATTAAATGGAATGTGTTTTGTGGTACTGCTATTTTTCAGTTAAAAAGCCTAACGAATAAAAGCGCATTAGATAACTGTAAACAGGTCAGTTTTGGTGTTTTAAAGTGGCATTCTTTTAATATATTACAAGGAAGGGAGTGTTTAAAACTGCGGAATATTATCATTTTTCGACTGTGTTATTTGGGCTTTCAACCTGTATAGTACTCACTGGTTAAACTAGTTACTCTATTCAAGAAAAGGCCAATTAAACTTTTTGTAAATATCAGTATGAATAGATAAAAACTCGAGTATAACTGCTCGCTTTTTAACACTGCTGAACAATATCGTACTTGAGTGGCAACAGGTAGACTTAAGCTGAACATATCTAGAGCAAGCTACTTGTTTAGCCAAAGTGCAGCAGTGAGCGTCGTTTTAAACAAGTGCAAATCCGCGGATAAGTAATGATTTTTCAATACTGGGCTACATTGCTGTCTTGTTAAAAATGTAAGCTCTCTAACTCATTGATTTATAGCTATGGCCTGCAGCATTACAAAAAATAAGAAAGTGCAGTTAGCAGCTAAATTAAAACATAAATAATTAGGTGCTATTTGTGTAGCGTTATTATTGAAATGCAGCATTTGATACTGCTGTTACAGTTATGATAAATTCCATATTGTCTGTCCTAAAAATACGTCAGCGAGAGGCGCAATATTATCAGTGAAGAAAGTAATTAGAGCAAAAAAATAGTGCTCATTATCGCTGTTTTTTGTAGAGAATCTGCTACCTATAAATAACCAAAAAACGGGTAGTTAGAATGCGCAAGGTTCTCACAAATATAGTAGCTTACTTATAAATTGGGGCATGAATAACAAAGGCGATGAATAAATGATGAAACGCTGCGTACCAAAAAGCATCTTTAAAGTACTGCTATTGTTGTTTGGTTATTCAACATTGCTTACCTTCAGTAACATTGCGATAGCTGCACATAAAACGATTAAAATTCCATTACTGGATTGGAGCAGCCAAAGGGTTATTTCTATTGCGATGGGTAAAACTTTCAGCCAATATCAGTATGAAGTTGAGTACCAAACTATGTCAGAAGATTTGGTGTGGGGCGCTTTAGCTAGAGGTCGTGTGCATTTTCAGTTAGAAATATGGCAGGCATCAGCTAGTAATGAATTCACCGATATGCTGCACAAAAAGCGCATTACAGATTTAGGCCTTCACTCAGCATTAACCATAGAAGATTGGTGGTACCCTCAATATGTAGAGGAGCAGTGCCCGGGGTTACCTGATTGGAAAGCCTTAAGAGGTTGCGCTGAATTATTCTCTGAAGATGGAAAGTCAGAAGGAATATATTTTACCGGTCCTTGGCCCTATCGAGATGCTGACTTAATTCGCGCACTAAAACTTAATTTTCGTATTCAACGCCATGCAGACAACAATGATATTTGGATAAAATTGGAAAAAGCACAAGCCGCTAATAAACCGATTATACTACTTAACTGGGCGCCCAATTGGACGGACCAAAGAGTTAAAGGTAAGTTTGTGGAGTTTCCCAAATACACACCGGAGTGTGAAACCGACCCAAGTTGGGGAGTAAGCCCAAATATAGCATTTGATTGTGGCAATGTTCGCAATGGTTGGATTAAAAAAGCAGCATGGTCAAAATTTGAGGAAAGCTTCCCTTGCGCCTATCAGTTTATCCGCAATATAGATCTAAATAATCAAATGATAGCTGAAGCTGCCGCATTAGTTGATTACGATGGATATGCAGAAGAGGAAGCAGCTCTTTTGTGGTTACAAAAATATCAGCAGGTCGTTCTTTCATGGGTCAAGAATAGTTGCTTGCCAAAACACAAAAAACGGATTTAAATCCAAAGTATTAATGCTAATAAAAGATTATATTGAAAACTAAAATTATGATTATAAGAAAAGCAAATCAAAAGGATAGCGGCTTGATAAGTGGATTGATATCTACACTAGTTATCAAACATATCGCGCCTAGCTGTAGTGATACAGGTACACAGATACTGCTTAATTCAATGGATGTAAATAGTATAAAGAGCTATATAGATCAAGGTTATCAATATCATGTTGCTGAAGTAAATAATGAAATTGTTGGTGTTGTGGCAGTTAAAGACAATTCACATTTATATCACCTTTTTGTCGATGATCTATACCAAGGTAAAGGTTTTGCTAAACAGCTATGGCAACATGCAAAATCCCAATGTATCAAGCAAGGCAATAACGGCACATTTACGGTGAATTCAGCTTTGAATGCAGTACAAGTGTATAAAAAATGGGGTTTTATTCCTTATATGGATGTGAGAGAACGAGGTGGAATTAAAGACTTACCTATGCGCTTAGAAATAACATAAGCTTATCAGCTACGCCAAGACCATGATAAGTATTCATCACATATAATCATTTAAAACAGCTCTTCAATCTGAGCGTAAATTAAAGCATCAATCAAATCACCTGCGAACTGCATTTTTATCGCCTCTTGCTGAGAGGGATTAAAGCGATATAAAGTGGCGCGTAAATCTGCGTAGCTGGAGATTTTATCAGTGCAGCTAAGACTCCTTTCTTCATTAAATGTCATCGATTCATTATTAGCTATTTTCCCTTCCTTTTACTTTGTTGTTTAACCTATTGTTGGCCGGTTAAAAAATATAAACCTTCTAACTCTTTGGTTTACGGTTTTTTAGCATGGTTAAATCGATATTTTCAATCAAATGATAGTTGTCGTTAACGTAAACTCAATGAGTTCTGCAATAACAAAAATTAAATTGGATTCGGATGTTTTTAATCATTCGACCTGTCGAAATAGTGAAGATAAAAGTGATATTTAAGTCATGTTGTGTGCAAAAATTCAGCATAGAATAATGCTCATTATCAGTGCTCGCTGCTGATCCGAGAAAACAAAAATATCGGAGAGTTGTTTTGGATAATGAAATTTACTTAACCCGTGAATACTTACGCTTCGAAGAAGCGCATGAACTCGCAACCCCCCTTAAACTATACGATTGTGTTGTGTCACCAGCTTGGGTGGATTACAACAATCACATGAGTGAATCCTTTTACCTATTTGCTTTTGGCGACGCATCTGATGCGCTATTTCGCTATATCGGGATCGATGAGGCTTATCGTGAAAGCGGATATTCTTTTTATACTGTTGAAACCCATATTAATTATTTCCTAGAAGTTTCTAAAGGTGAGCCTTTGTATTTCACTACCCAATTGCTAGGTTTGGATGCAAAGCGCTTACATTTTTTCCACTGTATGTATCACAAGGATAGCCATGAATTACTAGCCACCACAGAGCAAATGCTGTTGCATGTTGATATGCAGCAATCAAAAGCTGCGCCAATTAAAAGCGCGGTGCAAGAAGTATTAGCCAAAATAATGAAGGCGCATAAAAGCCTAGATAAGCCGAGGCAAGTAGGGCGCGTTATGCAGGTGAAAGCTTAATTTGTAGGTTGGTTTTGGAAGGTATCTGCAGTAGTTTTTTTGTGGATGAAATCTAGCTAGTTATATAACAGTAGGAAAATATTATGGATTTCTCGGTAAGCAGCGAACAGCAAATGATTATTGATACTGTCAAAGCGTTTGTAGAGAGTGAGCTTTATCCTTATGAAAGTGAGGTGGAAAAAAGTGGTGTTGTCAGCGATGAAATACACGCAAAAATAAAAAAAGCGGCATTAGATTACGGGTTATATGCGGCCAATATGCCTGAAGAGTTAGGCGGCG
This sequence comes from Oceanospirillaceae bacterium, assembly GCA_036960485.1. Classification (GTDB taxonomy): domain Bacteria; phylum Pseudomonadota; class Gammaproteobacteria; order Pseudomonadales; family Balneatricaceae; genus Rs1. Next base: position 8,930 of record JBALXS010000039.1, on the reverse strand, counting down.
GAGGGTTAGATGCGGTCACACTATGCCTATTGGAAAAAGAGCTAGGCAGAGCGAGCTTTGCACTACAGTACATTGTTGCTAGGCCCAGTAACATTCTTTTAGCTTGTGAAGGTGAGCAGCGTGAAAAGTATTTACTACCTACTATTCGTGGCGAAAAAGTAGATTGTTTAGCGCTAACAGAGCCCGAAGCTGGTTCAGATGTGCGTTCTATGAAGTGTCGTGCCCAGCGTGAAGAGGGAGGGGATGGTGAGCATTTTATCATTAATGGTAGTAAGCATTTTATTAGCCATGCGGATGTTTCTGATTTTGTGATTTTATTCGCAACCACTGGTACTGAGCAAACGGCGCGTGGCCCTAAACAAAAAATCACCAGCTTCTTAGTTGACATGGGTACTGCTGGTTTCAGCGTTGAAAAAGGCTATAACAGCGTTTCCCATCGAGGGTATCAAAACTGTATTTTAAACTTTGACAATTGTCGCGTGCACCAATCACAAATACTGGGTGTAGAAGATCACGGCTTTGATGTTGCCAATGAATGGTTAGGAGGAACCCGCTTATCTGTTGCTGCTATGTGTTTAGGCCGTGCCGAAAGAGCACTTGAAATAGCGGTCAGCTGGGCGGCTGAGCGCAAACAATTTGGACAAACAATCGGCAAGTTCCAAGGTGTTTCCTTTAAATTGGCAGATATGGCATTAGAGCTTAAAAGCGCTGAGTTACTCACCATGTTTGCAGCTTACAAGTTAGATCAAGGCCAAATGAGCGATACAGATGCGGCTATGGCGAAGCTGAAATCCACCGAAATGTTGGGGATGGTAGCCGATGAAGCGATCCAGATTTTAGGCGGTATGGGGCTAATGGATGAACTGCCATTAGAGCGAATATGGCGAGACCACAGAGTGGAGCGTATTTGGGATGGCACCAGTGAAATTCAGCGCCACATTATTTCTAGAGCGATGTTACGCCCATTAGAAGCTCGGTAAGATTTTGATGAAGCTGTAATTTAAGGATGATTTAATTTAAGGAAAGTTCGATGAATGTTGAAAATTTAGCCTCTCAAACACCTTACTATCTTTCTAGCGATGGCTCTAGTACTAGCACAAGTTTTGATAAAACACGTTTCGAGCGGCTGTTAAAGCCTAAATCTATTGTTGTTATTGGTGGCATAGGTGCAAGGTATGCCATCAGCGAAAGCTTGAAGTTAGGCTTTAGTGGTGACATTTGGGCAATACACCCAACGCGCACTGAAATGGAAGGTGTGCGCTGTTATACAGCACTAGAAGAATTACCCGCGGTTCCTGATGCCGCTTATGTTGCGGTTAATGCCGATAAAACCATGAGCATAGTAAAGCAGTTAAACGATCTGGGCTGTGGCGGGGCTGTGTTGCATGCCTCTGGTTTTTCAGAAGTAGGTGATGAAGGTTCAGCTCGTCAACAGCAGCTGGTGGCATTAGCAGGAACAATGCCTATTATCGGGCCAAACTGCTACGGTATTTTAAATTGCTTAGATAAAGCAGTACTTTGGCCTGATCAACATGGCTGTGAAGCACTGGATGCTGATAGCGGACGCGGTGTGGCTATTATTACCCAAAGCGGCAATATCGGCTTGAATATTACTATGCAAAAGCGTGGGCTGCCCTTGGCGTATATGTTTACTATGGGGAATCAAGCCAATGTTAGTGTAAGTGATGTGATTGATATTCTATTGGATGATCCACGGGTCAGCGCAATTGGATTACACATAGAAGGCTTAACCGATATTCACCATTTTGATCAAGTGTGTCGGCGCGCCATGCGCAAAAAAATACCCATAGTGGCCATCAAAAATGGCCGTAGTGAAGCCGCTGCGAAAATAGCAATGAGCCACACTAGCTCTTTAACCGGATCTGATCAATTATTTGAAGCTTTGTTCGAGCGTTTAGCCATCGCTAGGGTTTACACCTTAGAAGCTTTTATCGAAACCTTAAAGTTTGTCAGTATTGCAGGCTCGCTTAGCGGCAATAAACTAGCATCCATGAGCTGCTCAGGTGGTGAAGCAGGCTCTATGGCTGATTTAATAGAGCAACATGATTTAAGCTTTCCGCAGCTGTCTAAAACACATCAAATAGCTGTGCGTGAAACGTTAAGTGAGTATGTAAACGTTGAGAATCCCTTGGATTATCACACCTTTATTTGGGGCGACCAAGCGCGTTTAAATGCCACTTTTACAACAATGATGCAAGCGGGCTTTGATGCAACATTACTGTTATTAGATTGGCCTAGTTTCAGCGGTGCAGATCCAGGTCCTTGGAATATGGCGATGCAAGGCTTAATAAATGCCAGCCAAGTGACAGGTCATCAAGGTGTGTTAGTTGCATCCCTTGCTGAATGTTTACCGCAAACTGCAATTGATGCCTGTATTGCAGCCAATATAGTACCAATGATAGGGTTAGACACTTGCCTTTGTGCGATTAGCGCAGCTTATAAAATAGGCAAAAAGCACCAACAGCCATTACCACAACCTTTATTGCGATCATCGCTAGGTAACGGGAAATTAGCGCAGGCAAGCAGTGTCAATATTGATGAATACCAAGCTAAGCAAGTATTAGCTAATTTTGGGCTAGCTATCCCCGCTGCACAAAAAGTGATGCTTACAACAGATGAAAATAAGCAAGATCAACAGCTAAGCAACATTTCTAAACTTATTGATTGTGCCGAGCGTTTAGGCTATCCAGTGGTGATGAAAGCACTGAGCAGCACCATTGTGCATAAGACAGAGCTAGGAGCTGTACAGCTAAATTTGCAAAATGCGCAGCAAGTCAGCACTGCTTTTAAAAAAATGGAACACTTAAGTGAATGTTTTTTAGTGGAAAAAATGCTAAAAGACAGTATCGGGGAACTCATTATTGGTGTGATGCGTGACGCACAATTTGGCTTAACCTTGGTGATAGGCACTGGTGGCGTGATGGTTGAACTATTAAAAGATAGTGCAAATATATTGCTACCTACTGATAAGCAAAGTGTTTATCAGGCTATTTTAAACCTACGATTGTCGGGATTATTAACGGGGTTTAGAGGTCAACAGCCAGGAGATATTGAGGCTTGTGTTGAGGCTGTTATGTCAGTTGCGAATTATGCACAGCAACATAGTGAAACTTTATTAGAGTTAGATATCAATCCACTTATAGTGGGGTCAAAAGGCAGTGGCGCATATGCAGCAGATGCATATATTCGTATTTTACAATAACTAAAAATTTAACAGCCGCCTTTGTACATTACTATTTATAAAAGTGATTTATAAAAAGTCATTATAAAAAGTGACAGACAATCATTGTGATGTGAAATTCATCACTGCGTACGTTTATCATACATTTTAGATAAGTAGCACAAAGGTCTCTCAGGGAATAAAAAATGACGACAACAGCTTTGAATATTGTGCGCAATGGCGCTATTTTAGAAATCACCTTAAATCGTCCGAAAGCCAATGCCATTGATGCGCCGACTAGCTTTGCGATGGGCGAAGCTTTCTTGGCGTTTCGCGATGACCCCACGCTGCGCGTTGCGATTATAACGGGCGCAGGAGAGCGATTCTTTTCAGCCGGCTGGGATTTAAAAGCCGCAGCAGCAGGCGAAGCTGCAGATGCTGATTTTGGGTTAGGTGGATTTGCAGGATTAACTGAAATATTTGATTTAGATAAACCAGTTATTGCTGCGGTTAATGGCTACGCAGCAGGTGGCGGTTTTGAATTAGCGCTAGCAGCAGATATGATTGTGTGCGCTGAGCATGCTAAATTTTCGTTGCCTGAAGTAGGGCTTGGAATAATATCAGATAGCGGTGGAGTACTTCGTTTACCTAAGCGCTTGCCGGTGGCAATAGCCAATGAGCTGTTAATGACAGGTCGAGTAATGGATGCTGTTGAAGCGCAGCGTTGGGGGCTGGTTAATCGTGTGGTGAAAAGTGCTGATTTGATGGCATGCGCACGTGAGTTAGCGCTGAAAATTGTAGCCAATGCACCTTTATCTATCGCTGCCGTTAAAGAAATCGTACGTACAACAAGTGAGATGACGGTAGCTCAAGGTTATGCACATATACGCAGCGGGGGTCTTAAAAATTATCCTAAAGTATTGCACAGTGAAGATGCGCAAGAAGGAAATTTAGCTTACAGTGAAGGGCGCGATCCTGTTTGGCAAGCGAAGTAAAGTTTACTTATCAAAGCTGTAGGTTCAATATCAGAAAATTTTGATAGCTGATCTACATAGAAATTCCTATAACGCAAACAGGCGCAATCTATAAAGGAATATAAATGACTGCACAGCTACCCGAGCGCATTGCTTTTTTATTGCAACCTAGATTTTCGATGGTGTCATTATTTAGTGCATTAGAGCCCTTGCGAGTGGTGAATCGCTTTGCGGGTGCGTTGTTTAGTTGGCATTTTTTATCAATTGATGGGGAAGCGGTTACATCAAGTAGCGGCATCCCCGTAGCAGCTGAAGCAGCCATTGCCAGTGACAATGAATTCTCCATCATTTTTGTCTGTGCAAGTTTTGAGCCCGAGCAGACCATAGATAAGCGCTTAATCAACTGGCTGCGGCAAATGGATCGCAAAGGTTCAGTGCTTGGGGGGATAGAAACTGGGTGCTACGCACTAGCGCATGCCAATTTACTTGAAGGGCATCGTATTGCTTTGCATTGGGAAGCAAAACACGCATTTGAGGAGAGTTTTTCGCATCTTGAAACCTCTGAGCAGCTATACCAAGTGGATGCAAAACGTATCACTTGCGCCGGAGGAGTTTCGGCAATGGATATGACATTACATCTTATCCAAAGGCAGCATGGTAATGCCTTGAGGGAGCAAGTTTGCGCCGCTTTCATGCATGACCCAATACGAGAATCCAATCAATATCAGTGCTTACAAACGGTGCAGCGTTTAGCTATTCGCCATAAAGATGTGGCTAAAGTAATTGAATTGATGGAACAGCACATCGAAGAGCCGTTATCAGCAACCCAGCTAGCAGTAATGAGCGGTATAGAGTTGCGCAAACTTGAACGGCTATTTAAAAAACATTGCCATGAATCGCCAGTCGCTTTCTATTTACGATTGCGTTTAGAGCGTGCACGCCAACTATTAAAGCAAACTAAAATGAGTGTTGTTGAAGTGGCAGTGGCTTGCGGTTTTCGCTCCCCTGAATATTTTTCACGCCGCTATCGCATTGTGTTTAGTTTAGCTCCACGCGAAGATCGCAAATTAGCGCCTGAATTATCTAGAATGTCGCTCGATAAGGTAGCGCAGTAGCTTTTATTGTGGCAGTGCTGTTATACCCTTAAAGTAAGCGATGCTGAGATTTTATTAGTTCGTTTTTATCCTGAAACGAGGTCGTAGCGAGGTTAACTCGATGATTCTAGATATGCAGCACTAAATGTGCTGGTTTGATTGTTCCAATTAACTGCTAGCAATACATATAGATGATCATATTGTTGGGCGAGTCCCTAACGGTCAAAAGAGCTGTTTTCATATAATCAGGATTACGGTTAGTCTTGTATGGCTCTGAGACCACCAAAAAACATCTTGTCGTAATACATACCCTGAGCGTCGCAAATATAGAAAATACTAAGCAATATAGTGTATAAGATTAAGGTACGTGAATTAGCATTTGTTACCAAGGTTATTCAGTTATTCTGATTCAAGGAAAAAACTGCTTAAAAGGCAGCATTAGTGTATAGATCAATCACTAATTAGTGAGCGCTTGGGCTGTTTTAGAAAAGGGAATAACGGCTTTATAAAATGCGTCTTGGAATGTGTATATTTACACTTAGGCAACTTAATCTTTATTTTTCCTTAATGGAATAAGAACACTATAGGACTTACGTTTTAATATGTCTTCTCGTGAATTCAGTTCAGTTGTCCATGCTACAAATCGCAATGATTTGGGATCAGATACCAGCCAAGAAAAATCAATCAACATAGGCTTTCTTTTATTAGAACACTTTTCGATGATGTCATTCACAGCAGCGCTAGATGCGTTGGTAACCGCGAATTTAGTTCAAACTTGTGTACATTTTAATATTCACAGTTATAGTTTAAAAGGAAATAACATAACTAGTGATTTAAATATTGAAATAAAAAATACTAGAGCAGTCGCTGAGGTAATACAAAATAATACTTGTGATCTAGATTATCTTATTGTGTGTGGAGGGTTGCGTTGCTCTTTAGTGCCCAGCTCCAAGCTTAATTATATTCTTCAAACCGCAGCTAAAAGTAACATAGTTTTAGGCGGTATATGGAATGGAGTTATTGCGGTAGCGCAAGCGGGGTTGCTGAGTAATCAACCTTGTGCTCTACATGTAGATAATCATCCATTTATGCAAGAATATTTTCCAACTGTAAAGATAAGTGACTGTAGTTTTATATCTAGCGCTCATCATTTAAGCTGTGTTGATGCCTTGGGAGCTTTAGATATGATGCTAAACTTAGTTGAATCATTATTGGATTCAGCTGTTACAAAAGCAGTTAAAGTAATTTTAACATGCAGTAAATCGCGCCATAAAAACCCTACGAAACTGATTCAATTAGGTGATGACGAAAAGTTTCCACAGCATCTACGCAGCTGTATACAATTGATGAATAGTAATATTGATGATCCGCTCGCTGTCGAAGATATCGCTCTATATTTAAAAATACATAGACGAAAAATAGAACGCTCCTTTAAACTATATTTAAACACTACCGCGTCACGTTATTATTTAGAAATTCGTTTAACATACGCAAGAAGATTACTGACTCAAACTGACGATAGTATAACGAATATCTCTATTGCCAGTGGGTTTATTAACAGCAATCACTTCTCTCATTGTTTTAGTCGATACTTTGAAATGTCCCCTAGTACTTACAGAAAACAAAAAAGCCATTTTAAATAATATGCTATATGAGAATTTCGTTACAAAGATGCAAATTGGCGGCAATGATATCGTTATTTTTGACTTCATCAGCACGAATAATCAGTAGAGTGAATATCAACTTTGTTATGCTGCTGTCTTCTGTATTACCAAACTTGCATTGAAAGTACTCTAAGGTTTTTACAATCTGCAAACTGTATTTTTCCGATCATTGATAATCTTTCTCTCAGAGTATTTTTTTAGGTAGTGATAGTGCTTACGCACAGTATTCGATTAACGGTATGTTTTAACTATTTGAAATTAATTAATAAGCAATATAATGGCATTTTTTTCACTGCTGAAAAACATACAAATTTAATAAAAATATGAAGTTTTAAAATCTATTTACATCTTAAATAGTTTCTTTGATAATAGTTGTTTATATGAACCTTAAAGGCACTTATATTGGATTTACGCTGGTTATTAGCGCTATTTAGCCCTTTAAAAAACACAAGCTTTCGCCTTTTGTATGCGGCACAAATTACCTCTTTGTTTGGCTCAGGTTTAACCACAATTGCACTCGCTTTGCTCGCCTACGATTTAGCTGGGGATAATGCAGGTATTGTATTAGGCACGGCGCTTGCGTTAAAAATGTTAGCTTATGTGCTATTTTCGCCTATCGCTAATGCTGTGGTAATGCATTTAGCACGTAAAAAATTATTGATAGTGCTCGATTTAGTGCGCGCTGCTATCGTTTTTAGTTTGCCTTTTGTGGCTGCTATTTGGCAAATATACCTGCTTATATTATTACTGAATTTATGTTCAGCAACCTTTACTCCAATCTTTCAAGCAACCATTGTTGAGGTAATCCCCGATGATGTACAGTACACCAAAGCGCTATCGTTATCGCGCTTAGCTTATGATTTAGAAAACATTTTAAGCCCAAGCATTGCAGCATTATTACTTATAGTAACTAGCTATAACGATTTCTTTATCGCCAATGCTATGACATTTATCGTCTCCGCTTTGTTATTAACACAATGTAAGCTCCCTAAGCGTGATCTAGCTAGCGCGCCACGTAATTTTTTGCAGCGCTTAAATGAGGGCATGCAGATTTTTAAAGGCACGCCGCGGTTGCGTGCATTATTGGCAATTAACATATCCGTTGCCGCGGTGATGGCTATGCAAATTGTGAATACCGTGGTTTATGTTCGTGCAGAGTTAAACTTGACAGCGCAGGCGTTGGCATTTGTATATATCGGTTTAGGCATTGGCTCTGTGATAGGCGCTATCAGTGTACCTAAATTATTAAGCATTTATAGCATACGTAACCTTATGTTAGTGGGCGCTTTATCCGCCTCTTTATTACTAGGACTAGGTAGCCTAGAGCCTAATGTAAGTGCGCTAATATTACTGTATATGGCTTTAGGGTTTGCCTTATCTCTAGTGCAAACCCCAGTGGGAAACTTGCTTAAAATGTCCAGTACCGAGCAGCAGCGCCCAGCGCTGTTTGCTGCACAATTTTCCCTATCTCATGCCGGTTTTTTATTTTGTTATCCTTTGGCAGGTTGGCTTAGCGCCACATTTTCAGTACAGCTTAGCTTTTGGGTAATGGCGAGCATTGCGTTGGTAGCCGCGTTACAAGTATTATGGCTTTGGCCAAAACAAGATCTATTACAAATCACGCATACCCATCCAGCAGTAGAACATGAACATTGGCACAGCCATAGCGATGGCCATCATAATGATCACACGCATGATGAGCCCGTTGCAGATAAACCACACAGTCATACTCACGAGCATGTAAAAACTCAGCACAAACATCACTTTGTGATTGATTACCAACATACGCATTGGCCGCGTTGATGCGAGTACTTATAAAAACTCCTTATGTATTTAAGCCATTTTCTCATTTTCTTAGGTAATTGGTTAAGCGAATGGCTATTTGGCTAAATAGTTAAATGCAAGTGAGTTTAATCACATAGATTTAAGTATAAGCACAGGTATACTAGGAGGCTGTTCGAGAACAGACTGATTTACTGCGATCTAGTCTATTTGGCCAAATTTAACGTTCATTTTC
>JBALXS010000038.1:0-39073 GCA_036960485.1 Oceanospirillaceae bacterium | reverse complement strand
GAAAATAACAGCGCTATAAAAAACTGACCATTTGGTCAGTTTTAACAACAAGTTAAAAGCACGCAGATTAGCCAAATTAGCGGGCTTTAAGTGGACACATCGCTCGCTTTGCTATACAATGCCGCCGTTTGCCTAAGCACTGGCAGCAACATAAATTACAGCGATTAAAAAGCGAGGATGTTTTTATAAACCCCTCGCTTTTTTTGCAGATGAGCCATTAAAAATAGAATTTATAGCGCGCACAACGCGGGAGGTTACTTTGACAAGACCAGCCATATTGGCACTTGAAGATGGAAGTATTTTCAAAGGGATCGCTATTGGTGCGAATGGAGTATCGACAGGTGAGGTAGTATTTAATACCTCAATGACTGGATACCAAGAGATTTTGACAGATCCATCTTATAGTCGTCAAATAGTCACGCTAACTTACCCACATATTGGCAACGTTGGCACCAATGATGAAGATTGCGAATCCGATAGAACTTGGGTTGCGGGATTAGTCATTCGAGATTTGCCATTAACAGCGAGTAGCTTTCGTAATCAAAAAGATCTAAGTGTATATTTGCAAGAGAATAATGTAGTTGCGATTGCCGATATAGATACTCGACGCTTAACGCGAATTCTGCGTGAAAAGGGCTCTCTTAATGGTTGCGTAATTGCAGCAGATACCCAAGAGCAAATCGAAGAAGCTATCGCGCTCAAGCAAGCGCAAGATTTTGGTGGTCTTAAAGGATTGGATCTAGCGCAAGTTGTAACAACCGATAAAACTTACCAGTGGACTTCATCAACATGGGAGCTTGGAAAAGGCAACCTTGAAGCAGATGAAGCTAGCTTAGTGCATCATGTTGTTGCTTATGATTTTGGCGCAAAACACAATATTCTACGCATGTTAGTAGAGCGCGGTTGTAAATTAACTATTGTGCCCGCTAAAACCCCTGCTAGCGAAGTGTTGGCAATGAAGCCAGATGGTGTATTTTTATCAAATGGCCCTGGTGATCCAGAGCCTTGTGATTATGCCATCGCTGCTATCAAGCAAATACTAGCGACTAAAATTCCAGTGTTTGGTATTTGTTTGGGGCATCAACTACTTGCCTTGGCTTGTGGTGCTAAAACAGTGAAGATGAAGTTTGGTCATCACGGTGCTAACCATCCTGTTAAAGATATAAAGACGGATCGCGTGATGATTACTAGTCAAAATCACGGTTTCGCAGTCGATGAAGATACACTACCTGCTAATATGCGTGCCACGCACAGATCTTTATTTGATCAGTCATTACAGGGAATAGAGTGTACAGATACCGTTGCATTTAGCTTTCAAGGGCACCCTGAAGCAAGTCCAGGCCCTAGAGATGTAGCGCCTTTGTTTGATCGGTTTATTCGTGAGATTGAAAACCATAAAGGTTAATAGCTCAAGCTTTTAAGCTGCTAATTAATTCAAATTAGAAGCTTTGTAGACAACAGATTTTAGTGGTTATTACTATGCCAAAACGTACGGAATTTAAAAGCATACTTATCTTAGGTGCTGGCCCAATCATCATCGGTCAAGCCTGTGAATTTGATTATTCAGGTGCACAAGCCTGTAAGGCACTGCGCGAAGAAGGTTATCGAGTTATTTTAGTTAACTCTAACCCTGCAACTATTATGACCGATCCTGGCATGGCTGACTCAACTTATATTGAGCCGGTGAAATGGGAAACCGTTGCTAAGATTATTGAAAAGGAACGCCCTGATGCGATTTTGCCGACAATGGGTGGCCAAACGGCACTTAACTGCGCGCTAGATTTAGAGCGTGAAGGAGTGTTGGCAAAGTATGGCGTAGAGATGATCGGCGCCAATGCAGATTCTATTGATAAAGCTGAAGATCGCAGTCGTTTTGATAAGGCGATGAAAAAGATCGGTCTTGAGTGTCCGCGTGCTGATGTAGCGCACAACATGGAAGAAGCTTTTGTTGTGCTTGAGATGGTTGGTTTTCCCGCAATAATTCGCCCATCTTTCACAATGGGTGGATCAGGCGGCGGTATCGCTTATAACCGCGAAGAATTTGTAGAAATTTGTACACGTGGTTTGGATTTGTCTCCTACTACAGAAATCTTAATCGATGAGTCACTTATCGGTTGGAAAGAATATGAAATGGAAGTTGTTCGCGATAAGAACGACAACTGTATCATTATTTGCTCTATAGAAAACTTTGATGCAATGGGTGTGCACACGGGTGATTCAATCACAGTGGCGCCTGCTCAAACATTAACTGATAAAGAATATCAGATAATGCGCGATGCATCTTTAGCAGTATTGCGTGAGATTGGTGTTGAGACAGGTGGATCAAACGTTCAATTTGGTATTAATCCAAAAGATGGACGTATGGTTATCATTGAGATGAACCCTCGTGTATCGCGTTCATCTGCACTTGCTTCAAAAGCAACGGGATTCCCGATTGCAAGAATCGCTGCTAAACTTGCGGTGGGTTATACATTAGACGAGCTACAGAACGATATTACAGGTGGCAGAACGCCTGCATCATTTGAGCCATCAATTGATTATGTTGTTACTAAAATACCTCGTTTTACCTTTGAGAAATTCCCGCAGGCAAATGATCGTTTAACGACACAAATGAAATCGGTTGGTGAAGTAATGGCTATCGGCCGTACTTTTCAAGAGTCGCTGCAAAAAGCGATGCGCGGTTTAGAAATCGGTGTAGCTGGCTTTGATTCATTTGTCGATATAGAAAAAGAAGATGCGCGCGCGAGTATTGTTAGCGAAATGAAGCAGCCTGGCTGTGATCGCTTATGGTATATCGGCGATGCAATGCGCATGGGCATGTCAGTAGAAGAGCTATATGCACTATCTGGGGTAGACCCATGGTTCTTAGTGCAAATAGAAGATCTGATTAAGGATGAAAATGCTCTAGCACAAGTGGCATTGCATGATTTGTCAGCAGACAAAATTTATCGTCTTAAGCGTAAAGGGTTCTCTGATGTACGTTTAGCTAAATTGCTAGGTGTGCCTGAGAAAACGTTCCGCAAACAGCGTCAGCGTATGAATATTCGCCCCGTTTATAAGCGTGTTGATACATGTGCGGCTGAATTTGCTACAGATACCGCTTATATGTATTCAACGTACGAAGAAGAGTGCGAAGCGAATCCAACAAATCGTGAAAAAATCATGATTTTAGGTGGTGGTCCAAACCGTATCGGACAGGGGATTGAGTTTGATTACTGCTGTGTGCATGCCGCTTTAACCGCGCGTGAGCAAGGTTTTGAAACGATCATGGTTAACTGTAATCCTGAAACCGTTTCTACTGATTACGATACCTCGGACCGTTTGTTCTTTGAGCCGGTAACGCTTGAAGATGTGCTTGAAATCGTTGAAGTTGAAAAGCCAAAAGGCGTGATTGTTCAATATGGTGGCCAAACACCACTTAAATTAGCAGTTGAACTGGAGCGCGCTGGTGTTCCTATTATCGGGACCGAGCCTGAAGCTATCGACAGAGCGGAAGATCGCGAACAGTTCCAACAAATGATTCAGCGTTTAGGTTTGAAGCAGCCTGAAAATGCCACAGTACGCTCAGTAGAAGCGGCTATTGTAGAGGCTGCTAAAATTGGCTATCCGTTAGTGGTTCGTCCATCTTATGTATTAGGTGGTCGCGCAATGGAAATCGTCTATAAAGAAGACGAGCTGAAGCGCTACATGAAAGAAGCTGTGCAAGTATCTAATGAAGCACCAGTATTACTTGATTACTTTTTAAATAATGCAATCGAAGTAGATATCGATGCCGTATGCGATGGCAAAGAAGTTGTTATTGGCGCTATCATGCAGCACATCGAGCAAGCTGGGGTGCACTCTGGTGACTCTGCTTGTGCATTTCCTCCGTATGATTTGCCGAAAACTGTGCAAGATGATATGCGTGAGCAAGTGAAAAAGATGGCATTAGAGCTAGGTGTTATAGGTTTGATGAATACTCAGCTTGCCTATCAAGATGGCGAAATTTACGTTATTGAAGTTAACCCTCGTGCATCACGTACAGTGCCATTTGTTTCTAAGTGTATCGGTCATTCACTTGCCAGCATTGCTACTCGTGTTATGTTGGGTCAATCTCTGGCTGAAATTGGCTTTACTAAAGAAATTATTCCAAGATTAATGCATGTTAAAGAAGCTGTATTTCCTTTTAATAAATTCCAAGGTGTTGATCCAGTCCTTTCACCAGAGATGAAGTCGACAGGTGAAGTGATGGGCACGGGTGAAACATTCGGCGAAGCCTTTATGAAAGCGACTATCGGTGCCGGCGATGCAATGCCAGTGATTGGCAAAGCTTTTGTTTCTGTACGTAATATGGATAAGCCAGCAGCCATCGAAATTGCTAAGTCTTTGTTAGAAAAAGGCTATACTTTATGTGCTACTGAAGGTACTGAGCAGGCATTAACAGATGCAGGTATGCTGGTTGAACGTGTCAATAAGGTGATGGAAGGTCGTCCAAATATTGTTGACATGATCAAGAATGATGAAATAAGCTATGTCATTAACACCACTGAAGGGCGCCAGTCAACTAACGACTCAGCGGAGATACGTCGAGGCTCACTTCAGCATAAAGTGCCTTACACTACTACTATTGCCGGTGCTAGAGCCATCTTGATGGCGTTAGAATATGGCGAGGAAAAAGTGGTACGTCGTTTACAAGATATTTACTAATACGTTGTGATGTGACTTTGTTAGTAGTTTGAATTAAGCTGCAGAGTTAGCAATTGCAAAAAAGCAAATTTATAACGGTGAGCGTGAGCTCACCGTTTTTTATTAAGGGAGTTGTAATATGAGTCGTGTACCGATGACCGTTATTGGTGAGCAGGCACTGCGTGAAGAATTGGATTATTTAAAATCTGAGAAGCGTCCAAGAATAATCAAGGATATTGCCACAGCAAGAGAGCATGGAGATTTAAAGGAAAACGCTGAGTACCATGCTGCTCGTGAAGAGCAAAGCTTTACGGAAGGGCGTATTCAAGAGTTAGAAGGAAAGTTAGCTAATTCGCAAGTAATTAACATTAAAGATATTCCCTATGCAGAAAAAGTTATCTTTGGTACAACTGTTCATTTAGTTAATTGTGATACAGACGTAGAAGTTTGCTATCAGATAGTTGGCGATGATGAAGCCGATATTAAAAAATTAAAGATATCTTTTAACTCGCCTATTGCTAGAGGTTTAATAGGTAAGTTAGAGGGAGAGGTGGCGAGTATTCAAACACCTAAGGGTATTGTTGAGTTTGAAATTATTAAGGTAGAGCATTTATAAACAAACAGTATTTGCTATTATTTGTATTCCTTCTACTTAATGTATTAAGCAGAAGGAGTGTTAGCAGCTTTGGGTTACTGGCCTGTTGCTCGCAAAATATTAGACAGTTTTGGGTTCGCTTCAAGAGAAGGGCGGTAAATAAGCACGATATGGCCGATTTCTTGAATAATTTGAGCTTCAACTACTTCGCAAAGCTCGCGGATTAGCTGTTTCTTGGTTTCTCTGTCAGAAATTGAAAATTTTACTTTAATTAGTTCGTGATCTTCAAGTGCTCTATCGACTTCAAGCTGCAGGTTTTCAGTTAAACCTTTGCTTGCAACGGTAACTAAAGGGTTTAGTTTGTGGCCTAAAGTGCGAAAGTGCTTTTTTTGCTCTTGAGTGATGCTCATTGTTTGAAAATACCTTGATTAGCTGGTCTAGAGGCATATTTGCCTTATATTGAAGACCCTGGATTTAATATTTTGCTATTCTAGCATTATTTTTAGATTGAGTAAGTGTTAGCCTGTGGAATAAATGAAGCTATTGAGGAAAAGCTCGGTAGTTTGTATGTACAAGCTCACTAATAGATAGCGGGCTGTAATGATTGGCAAGTAATAGTAGAAGGTTTGGTTTTTACGATCTAGCTAAAGAGACTAAATAATCAAAATATGCAGCTGTCGTTCGATGTATTGCTTATAGAATGTAAAAGATTATGAGCGTTAAAGAATAAACGCTTAAATGGATAAAAATATTAGTGTGTGCTGAATAAAGCGCAATTTAATTAAAGTTAAACTAGAGAATAATTTTGGCTAAATCTAAAAGTAGTGGTCGTTGGTTGCAAGAACACCTCACAGATCCTTATGTTAAAATGGCAAAAGAGCAAGGTTATCGTTCTAGGGCAAGTTTTAAATTGTTAGAGCTGCAAGAAAAAGATAAATTGATCCGCAAGGGAATGACGGTTGTGGATTTAGGTTCAGCACCGGGTGGATGGTCTCAAGTGGCGGCATCATTAGTTGGAGATACTGGAAGAGTCGTTTCCTCTGATATATTACCAATGGACTCTATGGCCGGAGTGGAATTCATACAAGGAGACTTTACTGAAGAAGCAGTGCTCAATGAGATATTAAATGTTATGGGCGGCGCAGAAGCAGACCTTGTAATTTCTGATATGGCCCCCAATATGAGTGGTAATGGTGGCGTCGATCAGCCTGCATCTATGTATTTAGTTGAATTAGCGTTAGATATGGCAAGGCAAGTTTTGAAACCAAATGGCGGATTTGTTGCCAAAGTGTTTCAAGGTGAAGGTTTTGATGAGTATGTGAAGGATGTGCGAAGTAGTTTTGATAAAGTCATTACCCGCAAACCGGCATCCTCCAGGCCTCGTTCCAGAGAAGTTTATGTTTTTGGGCGTGGTTTTAAGAGTTAGAGTTGATTGGCTGTAATGCTGATTATTGGTGTAGAGTATTATTTGCTCTAAAATATTAAATGATAAGAATGTATAGAGGGTTGTCTCTTGAACGAAATGGCTAAAAACCTGGTTCTTTGGTTGGTTATTGCTGCCGTATTATTGACGGTATTTAATAATTTTAACACTGAACCTGAATCTAAAGGTTTAAATTACTCTGAGTTTGTCTCTGAAGTGCAAGATGGTCGAGTGGCTAAAGTAGTCATCGATGGATATTCTATTCAAGGGATACGCAGAAATGGAGAACGCTTTGAAACAGTGCGTCCTGCGTTACAAGACCCTAAGCTTGTTGATGATTTAATCGCCAATAAAGTGGTAATCGAAGGGAAAAGGCCTGAGCAGCAAAGCGTTTGGACTCAATTATTAGTTGCTGCTTTTCCTATTTTAATTATTGTAGCAATATTCATGTTCTTTATGCGCCAAATGCAAGGCGGTGGCGGCGGTAAAGGCGGCCCTATGTCGTTCGGCAAATCTAAAGCTAGAATGATGGGTGAAGATCAGATTAAAACAACTTTTGCTGATGTAGCGGGTGTTGAAGAAGCTAAAGAAGAAGTAGCTGAATTAGTGGAGTATTTGCGTGACCCTGGTAGATTTCAAAAACTGGGTGGGCGTATTCCGCGCGGTATTTTGATGTCAGGTGATCCTGGAACAGGTAAAACTTTGCTGGCAAAAGCTATTGCTGGAGAGGCAAAGGTACCCTTTTTCTCAATTTCTGGTTCTGATTTTGTAGAAATGTTTGTCGGTGTTGGTGCATCTCGTGTGCGTGACATGTTTGAGCAAGCTAAAAAACAAGCACCTTGTATTATCTTTATCGATGAGATTGATGCGGTCGGTCGTGCTCGTGGTGTTGGTATGGGCGGTGGCAATGATGAACGCGAACAGACATTAAATGCACTGCTGGTAGAAATGGATGGTTTTGAAGGTACTGATGGCGTCATCGTTATCGCAGCAACCAACCGTCCAGATGTACTGGACCCTGCATTGTTACGTCCTGGACGTTTTGACCGTCAAGTGCACGTAGGCTTGCCGGATATTCGCGGCCGTGAGCAGATATTAGATGTTCATTTACGCAAAGTGCCTATTGGCGACGATGTTAAGCCCGATTTAATAGCACGTGGTACACCAGGTTTTTCTGGCGCAGACTTAGCTAACTTAGTTAATGAAGCTGCGTTGTTTGCAGCGAGATCAGGCGCGCGAACGGTTGGTATGACACAGTTAGAGCAAGCAAAAGATAAAATAATGATGGGCGCAGAGCGCAAATCTATGGTGATGAGTGAGTCTGAAAAGCTAAATACTGCTTATCATGAATCAGGACATGCTATTGTTGGTCGATTAATGCCTGGTCACGATCCGGTTTATAAAGTATCAATTATTCCGCGCGGTCGTGCTTTAGGTGTGACTATGTTTCTACCAACGGAAGATAAATACTCACATTCTAAAGAGATGATATTATCCAATATTTGTTCTTTATATGGTGGACGTATTGCAGAAGAAATGACATTGGGCAAGGGTGGAGTTACCACCGGCGCTTCTAATGATATTCAGCGTGCTACCAGCATGGCAAGAAATATGGTTAGTCGTTGGGGGTTGTCAGATGCAATGGGGCCTATCTTGTATGATGAAGATGAGTCTGGTCCATTCGGTGGCGGTTATAGTCAAGGTTCAAAGCCAATGGCTCAGAGCACTTTACAGAAAATAGATGATGAAGTGCGCAATATTATTGACTCTTCTTATCAGCGTGCTTCAAAAGTATTAGAAGATAATCGTGATATTTTGGAAAGCATGACGCAAGCGCTAATGAAGTATGAAACGATTAGCTCAGAGCAAATTGATGAATTAATGAAACGTCTTCCAGTTAGTGACCCGGTTGATTGGGGTAAAAAGGCTGAAACTGCTAGTGCAAGCAATGTATCTTCAATTGCAGAAAAAAGAAGTGCAAAAGCTGACCAAGCAGTAGACGATGTAGCCGAAGATATCGACGGTTCAATTGATATTAAGACTGATGATAATATCTTTGTCGATGTTAGTAAGAAGAACAGCTCTAAGGATGACTCGCTAGACAATCCAGCAGAAGATGGAATGTCAGATGATGATTCAGATGATTCGCCAAAAAGTACAAGTTAGACTTGATTGAAACCTTAGTATTATTAAGCTGTTAATACAGGTTAATATTAAGTAGTTCAAATGCAGGTGTTATTAAGCCGGTGAGAATTCGTTTTCACTGGCTTTTTTGTGTATAGCTTATAAACAAGATAGCAAAGAGAGATAGTATGTCGCTCCTTAAATGTGCAGATCGTCAATTAGATTTAAGTAAAGTCCAAGTGATGGGGATATTAAATGTTACCCCAGATTCTTTCTCCGATGGAGGGTCTCTGTATGTATCTAATAAGCTTGATGCAGGTGTGTTATTAGATAAAGCACAGCGAATGATAATGCAAGGTGCGACTATATTGGATATAGGAGGAGAGTCTACTCGTCCTAATGCTGAATTGGTCTCTGAAATGCAAGAGATGGATCGGGTGTTGCCTGCGTTAGAGTTGTTAGTGAAAAATACTGATGTTGTTATCTCAATAGATACCAGTAATGCGGGGCTGATTCGTGAATCTGCTAAAATGGGTGCTGGTATGATAAACGATGTGCGAGCTTTGGAACGTGTGGGGGCTTTAGATGCTGCACTAGAAGCAAAGCTCCCAGTATGTTTAATGCATATGAAAGGCACGCCTAAAACGATGCAAACAGCACCAGTCTATCAGAATGTAGTAGCGGAAGTTTTTGATTATCTATTAGCTCGTGCCAAGCTATGTGAAGAAGTGGGCATATTAAAAGAGCAGATTATTTTGGATCCAGGTATCGGATTCGGTAAGAATTTGGCGCAAAATTTAAGTTTGCTACATAGCACCACTGAATTTGTGGAAACAGGGTACAAATTATTAATAGGTACTTCCAGAAAAAGCATGTTTGGACAGTTGTTGGGTCGTGAAGTAAATGATAGATTGGCTGGTAGTTTGGCATCAATAGCTTACTCAGTTATGAATGGCGCATCAATATTGCGAGTGCATGATGTTAAAGAAACAGTGGATGTTGTTAAAGTCCTAGAAGCAATAAAGGAAAGCAATAAATGAGCAAAAAGTATTTTGGAACCGATGGAATTAGAGGCCGTGTAGGCCAGTACCCTATAACCCCAGATTTTATGCTAAAACTTGGTTGGGCTGCAGGCAAGGTATTTGCCAGAGAAGGTATCAGTAAAATACTAATTGGTAAAGACACTAGAATATCAGGTTATATGTTTGAGTCCGCACTAGAGTCGGGCTTAAGTGCAGCAGGCGTTAATGTGTTATTAACAGGGCCGATGCCAACTCCAGCAGTTGCTTATTTAACTAGAACGTTCCAGGCGGATGCGGGAATTGTGATCTCAGCTTCACATAATGCATTTGGCGATAATGGTATTAAATTCTTTAGTGCTCAAGGTACTAAGCTACCTGATGAAGTAGAGCATGCTATAGAGGCTCAAATGGATTTAGCGATGACGACCGTGGATTCAGCGCTATTGGGCAAGGCTAAGCGTATTGATGATGCTCCGGGTCGTTATATTGAATTTTGCAAGGCGTCAGTGCCTACAGGTTTTAGTTTAAAAGGTTTAAAAATAGTACTCGATTGTGCAAATGGGGCGACTTATCATGTTTCACCAGGTGTGTTTAGAGAGCTTGGGGCTGAAATAATAGAAATAGCCTCTTCGCCAAATGGTGTAAACATCAATGAAGAATGTGGTGCTACCGATACGTTGAAATTGCAAAAGATTGTTGTGGCAGAAAAAGCTGACCTAGGAATTGCTTTGGATGGGGACGGCGATAGAGTGATAATGGTCGATCATCTGGGTGAAATGGTTGATGGCGACGAATTGCTAATGATTATTGCTCACCACATGAAGTCCAAAGGAAAGCTCGGCGGCGGCGTTGTCGGAACATTGATGACTAATTTTGGCTTAGAGCAAGCTTGTCAGCGTTTAGATATCCCATTCGTACGAGCAAATGTCGGTGACCGCTATGTTATGGAGCAGTTGCTGGTTAGAGGATGGAATATAGGTGGAGAAGGTTCAGGGCATGTTATTTGTAAGCACTTAACCAGTACTGGAGATGGAACTGTAGCAGCTTTGCAGGTGTTAGTCGCAATGGCAGATACTGAACAGTCATTGGCTACAATAAAAGGAATTATGCATAAACTGCCACAAAAAATGATTAATATTAGAATTGAAAAGAAAGTCGATTTTAGTCAAAGCATTGAAATAAATAATCTTGTTAAGGTTGCTGAGTCAGAATTGGCGGCGACAGGGCGTGTTTTATTGAGGCCTTCAGGCACTGAGCCATTAGTGAGAGTGATGGTGGAAGGGGAAAATTACGATCAAGTGCTAAAAATCTGCGAAGAATTGGCAATAAATGTAAAAACTGAGTTGGAAGCACTTGTTTGTTAAATGCAAATTCGTTAATATTTGCGCCTCGTTTTTAAGGATCTAATATGCGTAATTCAATCGTTGCTGGAAACTGGAAAATGAACGGCTCTAAAGCTTTTGCAGAAAAAATGTCTCAGCAAGTAAATGTATTTGCTAAGTCACTTGAAAATGTAACGGTTGTATTGAGTCCGTCGTCAGTATATTTATCGCAAGTACAAGATCTAGCGGAAAATTATTCGGCTGCAGCGCAAAATGTGTATTCTGCGCAGTCGGGAGCTTATACTGGTGAAATATCTGTTTCAATGCTACAAGATATTGGTTGTGAGTATGTTTTAGTAGGACATTCTGAGCGACGTCAATTGTTTGCAGAAACAGATCAAATGGTGGCTGAAAAAGTTGCTGCCGTTATAAGTGCTTCTATAACGCCTATTCTTTGTATAGGAGAAACGTTAGAGCAGCGCAAAGCAGGTGATGCATTTGCTGTCGTTAAACGCCAAGTGCTGAGTGCTTTAAAAGAATTAGAAATAACCGGTGATGATGTTGTAATTGCGTATGAGCCGATTTGGGCTATAGGCACTGGTGAAACAGCATCGCCTGAGCAAGCTCAAGAAATTCATGCCTATATACGTAGTGTATTAGCGGATGAGATTTCAGCAGGTGTGGCACAAAAAGTGCGCATATTGTATGGCGGTAGTGTAAGCGCTACAACAGCTAAGCAGTTGTTCTCTCAGACTGATATAGATGGTGGTCTGGTAGGTGGAGCATCTTTAAAAATTGATGATTTTAAAATAATTTGCAGCGCTGCTGCAGGTAAATAATTTAGGCGGTAATCTAGTGGAAACAATTATACTTGCTGTTCATGTGCTATTAGCAGCAGCGATAATCGCATTGGTAATGTTGCAACAAGGTAAAGGCGCTGAAGCTGGAGCTTCTTTTGGTGCTGGTGCATCGCAAACTGTATTTGGTAGTCAGGGGTCGGGTAATTTCATGGCTCGTGCAACAGCTGTGTTAGCAGCTTGTTTGTTTGTGACGAGTTTTGCCTTGGCATATTTTGCAAAGCAGCAAGCTGGTTTTGTTTCACAAGATGGAATATTAAGTGTTCCTGCAGTGCAGCAAGCTGTTGAAACAGCGCTACCGGATTTAGGTGAATTGGCGCCAGCAGTAAAAGATTCAGATATTCCTAGCTCTAATTAAGGGTTGAGGAGTTAAAGTTTAAGGCCCAGGTGGTGAAATTGGTAGACACGCTACCTTGAGGGGGTAGTGACTGTATAGTCGTGCCGGTTCGAGTCCGGCTCTGGGCACCATTTGTAAGTAAGTAGTAAGTAGGTTGTAAATGATATATAGCTTGTTTTTAAATTGATTAAGCTTTATAATTTGCACCGAATTAATGATCACATGTTTAGTGGTTGTTGAATAGTTTGATGCGGGGTGGAGCAGCTTGGTAGCTCGTCGGGCTCATAACCCGAAGGTCGTAGGTTCAAATCCTGCCCCCGCTACCATTTTTATTTTTACATTATTTAAATTTATGTAAAGGTCTTTTTACTTGTTAACAAGATGAAGTAAAAAGTTAAAAATGAATGTATGAGTCTAGTGGATTGTATTTGTCACTAGCAGTAGTGAAATTAGTTTCACTATTAAAGATTAGGGGTTATTGAATTCTATATTAGACTCATTAATCGCCCGTAGAATAGGCCCCTTTATGGGGCTTTTTCGTGATTAGAGGGAAATAATTGTTTATATTTACAAACAGTTATATCTCTGATTAAAAAATGGGCCTATGGCCCATTTTTTGTTATAGAGCTAATTATGTTTTATTAGCTCTAAATTATATGAGGTAGACAGTGTCTGCAAAGTTAAACAAGTTACAAGAAATGCTGGATCCGATCGCACAATCAATGGGCTTTGAGCTCTGGGGATTAGAATACCTCTCTCAGGGTAAGGATAGTATTTTAAGAATATATATTGATGCGCCAGAAGGTGTCTCAGTTGATGACTGTGCTCAGCTTAGCCATCAAGCAAGCGGCATTTTAGATGTTGAAGATATTATCACTGGTATGTACACCTTAGAAGTGTCTTCACCAGGGCTTGATCGATTGTTATTCAAGCTAGATCATTATGTTGCTTATGTAGGACATACTGTAAAAATAAAATTGCGTATGCCGTTTGATGGGCGTCGAAATTTTAAAGGGTTACTTAAAGGTGTTGAAACTGATGAAGTGATATTGGAAGTAGATAATGAAGAATATTTACTACCTATCGACTACATCGATAAAGCCCAAGTTGAACCTCAGTATTCATAAGATAAATAAAATTTTAACTAATTTGGTCCCAAATTTATTTGGTGCCAGCAGGGAAAAAAGCGAGGCAGAGATATGAGCAAAGAAATCTTGCTGGTAGCAGAAGCAGTTTCGAATGAGAAGGATGTATCTAAAGAAGTTATTTTTGAAGCGATTGAATTGGCGCTGGCAACAGCAACCAAAAGACGTTTTGAAGATGAAGAATCTGATATTTATGTCGTGATAGATCGAACAACAGGTGATTACGACACATTCCGTCGTTGGACTGTTGTTGGTGATGAAGGAATTGCAATTCTGGGCACTGAGTGGACTTCGCAAGAAGCTGCAGAAGTTGATCTTGAATTAAAGATCGGTGACGTTCATACAGAACAAATTGAATCCGTTAAATTTGGCCGTATAGCTGCACAGACAGCTAAACAAGTTATCGTACAAAAAGTACGTGAAGCAGAGCGCGCTAAAGTTGTCGAGTTATACCGAGATCGTGTTGGAGAGCTTATTTCAGCAACGGTTAAGAAAGTAACGCGCGATAACATAATCATTGACCTAGGTAATAATGCTGAAGCGTTATTGCCACGTGAAAATATTTTGCCGAGAGAAGTTTTCCGTATCGGTGATCGAGTACGTGCTGTACTTCACGAAATCCGTACTGAAGGTCGTGGGCCGCAATTAGTGCTTTCACGCACCAGCCCAAGAATGCTAATTGAATTATTTAGCATTGAAGTGCCTGAAGTTTCAGAACAAGTGATCGATATTAAGGCCGCTGCACGTGACCCTGGATCTCGATCTAAAATAGCAGTAAAAACTAATGATGGTCGTATCGATCCTGTTGGAGCTTGTGTGGGTATGCGCGGTGCGCGTGTTCAAGCTGTCTCTAATGAGTTAGGTGGTGAGCGTGTTGATATTATTACTTGGGATGATAATCCAGCCCAGTTGGTAATAAACGCTATGTCACCTGCTGAAGTCGTATCTATCGTTGTAGAAGAAGACAAGCATTCAATGGATGTTGCTGTTGCTCAAGAAGCACTGGCAATGGCGATTGGACGCAGTGGACAAAATGTACGTTTAGCCTCTGAGTTAACTGGCTGGGAACTAAATGTAATGACTGAAGAAGATGCCCTTAAAAAGCAGAAATCTGAAGTTGGCGGTATCGTTGAGGCATTTATTAAAGCATTAGATGTTGATGAAGATGTTGCACAAGTACTTGTAGATGAAGGCTTTAGTACACTTGAAGAAGTTGCTTATGTCCCTGTCGATGAAATGCTACAAATTGATGGCTTCGATGAAGATATCGTTGAAGAATTACGTTCACGCGCCAAAGATGCATTATTAAATCAAGCATTGGCTAGTGAAGAGGTTCTAGAAAAAGCTGAACCTGCTGATGACCTGTTAGAGATGGAAGGTATGGATAAGCATTTAGCTTACCTGCTTGCCGCTCACGGTATCATCACAATGGAAGATCTTGCCGAACAATCAGTTGAAGAGCTGATGGACGTCGAAGGTATGACAGAAGAATTAGCTGCTCAATACATAATGACAGCCCGCGCTCCTTGGTTCGCGGATGAAGCGTAAGCTTAGGTAGGAGTATAAATATGTCAGAAGTTATAGTTACAGAATTAGCCGATGTTATCGGGGTTTCTCCAGAGCGTTTAATCACTCAAATGGCAGAAGCTGGGATTAAAAATAAGCAACAAGACTCTAAAGTTACTGATGAAGAGCGTCAGACGCTGTTAGTGCATTTGAAAAAGTCACACGGTGAATCAGCTGCTGATGAAAGCGATGAGCCTAAAAAAATCAGTTTAAAGCGTAAATCTACTACACAGTTGAAAACAACTGGTGGTGCTGGTCGTAAAACAGTCAATGTTGAAGTACGTAAAACGCGTACTTACGTGAAGCGCACAGACGTTGAATCTGAAGATGCTAATGTAGAAGACAATGCTGCAGAGGCTGTAATAGCTCAAGCAGCTGTTACTGCACCAGTGGCTGAAGTTGAGGCTCCTGCTTCAACAGAAACAGCAGCTTCAAAAGTATTGGAGACACCTAAAATCCCAACTGCAACACCAAAAGTCCCAGTAGTAGACGAAGTTAAAACTGATGCTGAAATTGCTGAAGACAACAGAAGAGATCAAGAGCGACTCGCTGCTGAGAAAGAGGCTGATAAAGCCGCTGTTGCCGCTGCAAAAGAACACGCTGCCCATGAAGATGAGCGTCTAGCTGCTGAAGCGCAAGCTCAGAAAAAAGCAGAAGAAGATGCTAAGCGTATCGCAAAAGAAGATGCAGAAGAACAGCGTAAAGCTGACGCTATTGCACAAGCGACGCCTAAACAGACACCTGTGCACAAAAAGCCTGCTCGCGAAGAAAAGAAACCTGCGCGCAGTGCCAAAACTAAAACTGCTGGTTCTAGTAAGTCAGAAAAGCGTAGCCGTCGTGGTAAGATTTCTCGTGTTGGAAAAGCTAAGCCTAATGTACTAAATTCTGGTAGCCCAAATCAGCATGGTTTCACAGAGCCACAAGAAGCACGTGTACATGAAGTAGCAGTACCTGAAAGTATTGTTGTTGCAGAACTTGCTAAGAAAATGTCAGTCAAAGCTGCTGAAGTTATCAAAGTAATGTTCAAAATGGGTGCTATGGCAACCATCAACCAAGTCATCGATCAAGACACTGCTATTTTACTAGTAGAAGAAATGGGTCATATTGCGAAACCAATGGCAGATAATGCTATTGAAGAAGCATTATTAGATTCAGTTATTACCGAAGGCGAGTCTATTAGTCGTGCACCTGTTGTAACGGTTATGGGTCACGTTGACCACGGTAAGACGTCATTACTTGATAACATTCGCTCATCTCGTGTAGCTTCAGCTGAATCAGGTGGAATTACCCAGCATATCGGTGCATACCGTGTTGAGACTAGCAAAGGTTTAATTACTTTCCTAGATACCCCGGGTCACGCAGCGTTTACAGCTATGCGTGCACGTGGCGCACAGTTAACGGATATAGTGGTACTTGCAGTTGCGGCTGACGACGGTGTTATGCCACAAACTAAAGAAGCGGTTCAGCATGCTAAAGCTGCTGGTGTGCCGTTAGTTATCGCCGTTAACAAAATTGACAAAGAGCAGGCAGACCCTGAGCGCGTCATGAATGAATTAGCACAACTTGATGTTATCCCTGAAGAATGGGGTGGCGATGTACAGTTCATTAAAGTATCGGCTAAAACAGGTGAAGGTATCGAACAGCTATTAGAAGCTGTTTCATTACAAGCTGAATTGCTTGAGCTTAATTCTGTAGAATCTGGCCAAGCGCAAGGTGTTGTAATTGAATCACGCCTAGAAAAAGGACGTGGTCCTGTTGCTACTGTTCTAGTGCAGTCAGGCACTTTGAATAAAGGTGATATTGTACTTGCAGGTCTTCACTATGGTCGTGTACGTGCGATGATGGACGAAGATGGCAACGCTGCTACTACGGCTGGTCCATCGGTACCTGTCGAAATTATCGGTCTTGATGGTACGCCTCAAGCAGGTGCAGAATTTACTGTTGTTAGCAATGATAAGAAAGCACGTGAAGTTGCCTTGTTCCGTCAAGGTAAGTACCGTGAAGTTAAACTTGCTCGTCAACAAGCTTCTAAGCTTGAGAACTTGTTTGCTAACATGGAATCAGGTGATGTAGCGACTTTGAATATCGTCTTGAAAACCGATGTTCGTGGATCTCTTGAAGCGTTAACAACTGCATTAGAAGATTTATCTACTGATGAAGTAAAAGTAGTTATCGTATCTTCAGGCGTTGGTGGTATTGCAGAAACAGATGCTAACCTAGCGCTAGCATCTTCAGCATTGATGGTTGGCTTTAATGTACGTGCAGATGTACAAGCTAAAGCAATCGTTGATCGTGAAGGTATTCAGCTGCGTTACTACAGCATCATTTACAACATTATTGATGATGTTAAGCAGGCGATGAGTGGTCTACTTTCTCCGGAATTCCGTGAAGAGATTGTTGGTATCGCACAAGTACGTGATGTGTTCCGTTCACCTAAGATCGGTTTAGTTGCCGGTTGTATGGTTACTGAAGGATCTGTGCATAGAAACAAGCGCATTCGTGTACTACGTGAAAACGTTGTAATCTATGAAGGTGAGCTTGAATCATTACGCCGCTTTAAAGATGTAGTTTCTGATGTACGCCAAGGTATGGAATGTGGTATTGGTGTTAAGAACTACAACGATGTAAAAGTCGGCGATCAGATAGAAGTATTTGATACTGTCGAGATTGCTAGAACTATTGATTAATATTCAATAGTTTAGCTAATATAGGCCGCACTTGTTGCGGCCTTATAATATAGGTAAGAAAGATCTAATGGCAAAAGAATATAGCCGTACACAGCGTATATCAGAGCAAATCCAAAGAGATTTAGCACAGCTAATACAACGTGATATCAAAGATCCTCGCTTGGGCATGGTAACGATTAGTTTCGTTAAAGTTGCTCGTGACTTAGGATATGCTGAAGTCTATTTCACCGTAATGCCGTTCGGTGAGCAATGTGAAGAAGATGCAGTAAGTGCCGCATGCGAAGTGCTTAAAGAAGCCGCTGGTTATTTGCGCACAGAATTAGCGCAGCAAATGCAATTGCGTACTGTTCCTAAATTGCGTTTCCATTTTGATGCTAGTATTGATCGAGGGCGTCGTTTGCACAGTTTAATTGAGCAAACAGTACGTGAAGGTAAAGCTAAAGCTGCCGAGCAGGACAATTCTAAAGACAGTGAATAACTGCAAGTACTAGTGGTAGGTTACAAATGGGAAGAAGACATAAAGGCCGTCAATTAGACGGCGTTTTTTTATTAGATAAACCGCCAGGGCTTAGCTCTAACGGTGTTCTGCAGCATGTAAAACGTATTTATGGCGCGGCGAAAGCTGGTCACACTGGCGCGTTAGATCCACTTGCGACAGGTATGTTACCACTCACTTTTGGCGAGGCGACCAAGTTTTCTCAATTCTTGTTGGAAGCCGATAAACGCTATCAAACCACTGCTAAGCTGGGTATCAGAACAGATTCATCTGATGCTGATGGCAAGGTCATTGAAGAAAAGCCGATAGGCGCTCACGTCACTCTAGATTTAATTAAAAAGTTAATCGTTGAACATTTTACTGGTGAAATAGAACAAGTTCCTTCAATGTTCTCCGCCCTTAAATATAAAGGTCAGCCGCTTTATAAACTCGCCCGCAAAGGTGAAACCGTAGCGGTTAAACCGCGTAAAGTTACGATTAAAAATATTGAACTATTAGCCTATCGTCCGCAATTGAACGAAATAGATTTAGACATTAGCTGCACAAAAGGTACCTATATAAGATCTATTGTAGAAGATCTTGGGTTGTTACTTGATTGTGGTGCACATGTCAGCGTCTTACGCAGGCTTGAATCAGGCCCCTATAAAGCGCAAATGATGATCACTATGGATCAGCTTAATGAGCTAGTGGATATCACTAATGATCAATTAGATGAAGCAGCGCAGTTAGCAGAAAAAAATCAGCGTTTAGATGCTTTGTTGATTCCAAGCTACTCTCCAGTAGAGCATTTGGCCAAAGTGCAATTAGATGCCATGCAAAAATTGATGTTGTTTCAAGGAAAGCCTGTACAACTCGATCAAGCGGATGCTGCTCTAGTTCGATTGCATTTCGTTGAAGAAGATATCTTTTTAGGTATCGGCGAAATCGACGATAAAGGAGTTTTGCGCTCAAAACGTCTTTTATCCACAGCACCTTAAACCCTAGAAAGCTAAAAGTGCGCTATTTATATAGCGTATCTTTTACTCCTTTAGGAGGCCGTTCGAGAACAGACTGATCTACTGCGAGCTAGTCTATTTGGCCAAATTTAACGTTCATTTTCGTTAATATAGATTCACTATTTGCCTCAAAAGATCCACAAACCTATCTCAAATCTACTTTTTCTCGCTACCATCAGCCAAGCCCAACAGATTGCTAGCACCATTAATTAGCAGCCTTGTAACATTGTGTTTAAAAAAATGACAAGGTCTCATGACGGTGGTAGAATACGCACGGTATTTGGCGGGTTACTAAAAATATGCTTGGTAATTCGTGACCTTAACAAGATAATATCAACAAAAATTGAGTTATCTGCATATTAAGTTGGAGTATTAAAAATGGCATTATCAGCTGTTGAGAAAGCGCAAATCGTTGCAGACTATGGTCGTGGTGAAGGTGATACAGGTTCTTCTGAAGTTCAAGTAGCACTATTAACTGCAAACATCCTAGCTCTACAGGGACATTTCAAGTCTCACATTCATGATCACCATTCACGTCGCGGTCTAATCCGTATGGTAAACCAGCGTCGTAAATTACTTGATTACTTGAAGAAGACAAAGGTAGATAGTTACCTTGATCTGATCAAGCGTTTAGGACTACGTCGCTAAGACAGTGTTCTGGGCCGTGCTTGCACGGCCTTCTTTATTTAGGGCGTTTATAATTACTCCTAATTGCGTAAAGAGAAATCACTAAAGCCGCACCATTAACGGCTTAATCGTTAAATAGAGAAATTTAAGTAAATACAGCCTGTACTCATTTATCTTTTACCTAAGCCCTGTTATTGCTTAGCTAGAGAATAAACGAGTACCGGCAAATTTAGATTTACTTATTCTTTCCTCATTTAGCATTATATTTATTAAAAAGAGGATATATCGTGGAAGCGATAATTAAAAAGTTTAAATTAGGTAACCAAGAAGTTACTTTAGAAACAGGACGTATTGCACGTCAAGCGACAGGCGCAGTATTAGTTACAATCGAAGGCGTTCAAGTACTTTGTACTGTTGTAGGTGCTAAATCTGTTAGAGAAGGACAAGATTTTTTCCCTCTATCAGTTCACTACCAAGAAAAGTATTACTCAGTGGGTAAAATCCCAGGTGGTTTCTTCAAGCGCGAAGCGCGTCCATCTGAAAAAGAAACTCTTACATCACGCTTGATTGACCGTCCTATTAGACCTTTATTTCCTAAAGGCTATATGAACGAAGTTCAAGTTATTTGTACAGTTATGTCTGCTGATAAAATCAACGATCCAGATATCGCTGCGATGATTGGTGTTTCTGCGGCACTTTCTATCTCTGGTATTCCTTTCCAAGGGCCTATTGG
This sequence comes from Oceanospirillaceae bacterium, assembly GCA_036960485.1. GTDB lineage: Bacteria > Pseudomonadota > Gammaproteobacteria > Pseudomonadales > Balneatricaceae > Rs1. The sequence goes on along the minus strand of JBALXS010000038.1, from coordinate 18,479 downwards.
TTGTGCGCGTGTTGGTTTTACTGAAGATCAAGGTTATATCTTAAACCCAACTTATGAGCAGCTAGCTACATCTGAACTAGACATGGTTGTTGCCGGTACTAAAGATGCTGTACTAATGGTTGAATCTGAAGCTAAAGAACTTAGTGAAGATGAAATGTTAGGCGCTGTATTATTCGCTCACGGCGAATTCCAAGGCTGTATCGATGCTATTGCTGAATTAAAAGCAGAAGCGGGCAAGCCTGCATGGGATTGGAGCCCTGCTGTTGTAAACGAAGCATTAGTTGCGCAAGTGACTGATTTAGTTGGTGCTGGTATCGCAACAGCTTACCAAACTGCTGACAAGCTTGAGCGTCAAGGTTTGTTATCTGAATTGCGTACACAAGCAGTTGCAGCACTTTCTGGCGAAGAAGGTCAACCTTCAAGCAAAGAAGTATCTGGTGTTGTAAGTTCACTTGAAAAATCTACAGTACGCCAGCGTATTGTAAATGGCGAAAGCCGTATTGATGGCCGTGACAGCAAAACTGTGCGTGGTATCAATGTTGAAGTTGATGTGCTTTCTGGCACCCACGGTTCTTCATTATTCACACGTGGTGAAACTCAAGCAGTGGTAACTTGTACTTTAGGTACTTCACGTGATCAACAGCTTATCGATGCTATCGAAGGCGAGCGTAAAGACCCGTTCATGTTGCACTACAACTTCCCTCCTTACTCAGTAGGTGAAGCTGGGCGTATGGGTTCAACAAACCGTCGTGAGATCGGCCACGGTCGTCTAGCACGCCGTTCTGTTGCAGCAATGCTACCTTCTCAAGATGATTTCCCTTATACAATCCGTATTGTATCTGAAATCACTGAATCTAACGGTTCAAGCTCAATGGCATCAGTATGTGGTGCATCTTTAGCAATGATGGATGCAGGTGTTCCATTGAAAGCACCGATCGCTGGTATCGCGATGGGTCTTGTTAAAGAAGGCGAAAAATTCGCAGTTTTAACTGATATTTTAGGTGATGAAGATCACTTAGGCGACATGGACTTTAAAGTAGCAGGTACTGAACAAGGTATCACTGCACTGCAAATGGATATCAAAATTACAGGTATTACTGAAGAGATCATGGACATTGCACTTGAGCAAGCGCTTGAAGCACGTGTACATATCTTGAAAGAAATGGCTAAAGTAATTGGTTACGCTCGTCCAGAGCTTCCTGATAACGCACCAGCAATGACTATAATCAAAATCAACCCTGAAAAGATTCGTGATGTAATTGGTAAAGGCGGCGCAACTATCCGTTCAATTACAGAACAAACAGGCGCGATGATTGATCTAGATGACGATGGTACTGTACGTATCTATGCTGGTGATAAAGCTGCAGCACAAAAAGCTACAGATATCGTATTAGGTATTACTGCTGAAGCTGAAATTGGCAAAATCTATGAAGGTAAAGTAGTTCGTTTAGAAGAGTTTGGTGCTTTTGTAAACATTTTACCTGGCAAAGATGGATTGGTTCACATTTCACAAATCGACAACAAGCGTGTTGAGAAAGTAACTGATTACATTAAGATGGATCAAATGGTTAAAGTTAAAGTACTTGATGTGGACGTTCGCGGCCGTATCAAACTTTCTATGAAAGATATAGCTGAAGACTAAACACTGTTTATAAATAGTGTTAAAAAAACCGCCTAGTGCGGTTTTTTTATGCCTAAAATAACTAAGTCTAAGCTATTTCGGTAACGTGAGGAGTTGTTTACTATAAGCCAAGCCAACACTCTTTATCAATGGTGTAACTTTGCCATACCCCCTTTTTCCCTGCCAGTAACACTAAGCCCTCACTTTTTAAAGTAGCACCCAGCTTTAGAGTGGCTTTTTGTGAACGGATATTATTAGGGTCTATATGGAACCATACACGTTGAAACGATTTAAATGCGTGATTTAGCATTATAGTTTTTAGCTGTTTATTAATATTGCCTCCCCAGAATTTTTTCTCTAAGAAAGTAAATCCTATCGATATATCATCTGGCCCATCATCAGCAACATAATACCTAGACCATCCAATAGGCTTATCAGTGCTCAATTCACAAACCACCACACAAGCTTTTGAAGCAATTGATTGGGCAAACATTGGGCTAAATATTTCTTCTTTATATCGATCCCTTGCAGGGTGGCCAAGCCAAATTTCTTTATCTGCAGCACATTGTTGCATTGCCGAGTAGTCGTCTTCAACTAAAGGGCGAATTTTTATGATTGACCCGCTTAAAGATGGTTGGAAGTTAAACGCTGAGGGCTTCATTCATATCTCCTAAAATTCATTTCTTGGGAAACATTATATGCAAACGTCTAATGATTAAAGATCCAATTTTGTGTTTAAAGTAACGTCCAATTATTACTATAACGCCATAAATTAGAAAATATTGGATATAGACTGTTGGTTTACACAAAAAAAGCAGATCAGTTAAAGCGTATATCAAATGAGTCGATAACTATTATTTCAAGATAATGTTGTAAAAAATAATCGAGAGTTATGTCTATTTTAAATGTGTTGCGTTAGTTTATGAACTCAAAGTTAAGCTACTGTTTAAATGGGTCTAAAAAGATGGCAGCATTGATAGATGTTTTTGTTACAAATGAGCTTAATTAAATGGAGGACAGAAGATGCAAAAGATAATATTTATTGGAATTAATTTGTTATACCTGAGCTTGTTTTCTTCTTTAAATTTTGCAAATTCATGTGTTGATGATAAAGACAGTTTTTCTCAATATAATCAAAGAATCAATGATAGAAGTATCAGCAATATACCTTCGCAATATTACGTACTTTCATATAGCTGGGCTGCCAACCATTGCGCTAAAGTAAGTAGTGCGAGTAAGAGTTCAGGTTCAAAGAACTATTTGCAATGTAATAGTAACGCAAGCTTTGGCTACATTTTACATGGGTTATGGCCACAGGGTTCTCTCAATAAAAAACAAGGATATCCTAGAGCTTGTGCTGGCGATCAAGAGAAAATACCGCGTAAGGTGTTAGCTAAGTACTTATGCATGACACCAAGTGTGTGGCTGTTACAACATGAATATGAAAATCATGGAACCTGTATGCCAACGCCAATTCTTAGAACCCCACAAGGCTATTTAGGCAAAGCAAAGCAATTACATGATCAATTAATTTTACCTTCTAAGCAGTTAGCTAACACTAAGGCATCCCTGCAATGGTGGTATCACAATAATCCTCAACTAGTTCAAGGTGCTCTGCAATACGCAAGTAACAGCCGTGAATGGCAAGTTTGCTATGATCAGAATTTTCGCTCTATGACTTGTCCTGCCAATTCTCGTAAAAACAGTAGTAGCCGCCAACAAACATTAAAGACTAAATCAAAAAATGAAGCCAAAGGTAAGCAGCTTAATTCTCGTACAGCTGGCTGTGTGGTTAAAGGGAATATCTCTAAAAAGAGCTTAAAGAAATGGTATTTTATGCAAGGGCATCCGCAGTATAAGCTAGTTAGTATTAATACACGCACAGGTGAGCGTTGTTTTAAGAGTGAATTTGAAGCTAAACAAGCTGGATGGAAAAAAGCTAGATAGCTTGTCATGTAAGATGTTACACTTTAACTATTGAATTTTAATGTAACTTTATGAATAATATAAAGTTATCCTGAATATATTATAAGAGCTAGTTTTGAATTATGTTAGAGTTGATTTATTTTTGTAGTGCTTTTGCTTGCGGTTTTGTCATTTTCCAGCTGCGCTTACCACCGTTAATAGGTTTTTTACTGGCAGGTTTTTTGCTGCATGCTTTTGGTTATCAATCTACCGAATTGTTGGAAAGCCTTTCTTCAATGGGTGTCACATTATTGCTTTTTTCAATTGGTTTAAAGCTGCAAGTTAAAAGCCTAACTAAGCTTTATGTGTGGGCTCCAGCTTCGCTGCATATATTATTATGTACCATGCTATTCTCTTTTTTAATGTTATTACTTGGGCGTTTTTCACTGCCACTTTTTTTAGATCTAAATTTTGAAACATCGCTCTTAATTGGATTTGCTTTAAGTTTTTCCAGCACGGTGTTTGCTGTTAAAGTCCTTGAAGAACGTGGCGAAATGGCAAGTTTTCACGGAAAACTGTCCATTGGAATTTTGGTGATGCAAGATGTGTTTGCAGTGGTGTTTTTAGCGATAAGCACCGGCAAAATTCCTAATATCTGGGCGCTGGCAATTCTTGTAGTATTGCCGCTACTAAGACCATTGCTGTATAAAATGCTCGACAGATCCAAACATGGTGAATTAATGCCGCTGTTTGGCTTTTTCTTTGCGCTCATGGTTGGATATCAACTATTTGAATTTGCAGGCTTAAAAGGGGATTTAGGTGCACTTATTATCGGTATGTTATTTGCGCCACACAAAAAAGCTAAAGAATTAGCAAAATCACTAATCCAATTTAAAGATTTGATGTTAGTCGGATTTTTTCTAACGATTGGCTTAAATGCAGAGTTTTCAATCGAGGTTATATTTGCAGCAGTTATCTTGGTTATTTTACTTCCTTTAAAAGTTTTACTGTATCACCTGCTAACAAATTTATTTAGGGTACGTGCACGTACTTCATTATTGAACTCCTTTACCTTGGCTAATTACAGCGAATTTGGTCTTATTGTATGTGCTTTAGCTTCTACCAGTGCCTGGATTTCAGGCGAGTGGCTAGCCGTGGTTGGCGTTGCTGTATCCTTGACCTTTATTCTAGCGTCAGCGTTGAATACTGTTTCCAACCAAGTTTATGTTAAATATGAAAAATATTTCTTAAAGTTGCAAACTAAAAAATATCTATATCTTGAAAGACCGGTACATTTAAGAGAGGCAAAAATCTTAATATTTGGTATGGGACGTGTCGGCGCAGGTGCTTACGATTCAATGGAACAGCATCATCCGGGGCTGGTTACGGGGGTAGATATAAGCCAAGAAAGTATTAATTATCATCGTGAGCGAGGGTGCATTGTCATAATGGCTGATGCCACAGATCCAAATTTTTGGTTTAGAATTAACCATTCCAATGTGCAAATGATTATGTTGGCAATGCCTAAGCATATTCAAAATGTATTAGCGCTAGAGCAGTTAAAAGCTTCTGGATTCAAAGGTTCCGTATCGGCAATAGCAGGGTACCCTGATCAACAAAAAGAGCTTGAGGATTTAGGTGTCGATAGTACTTATAATTTCTATTTAGAAGCCGGTAGCGGCTTCGGTGAGCATGTCACTGAAAAATTATTGTGAATTTAATGCTATGAATATACTGTGCGTTAGCGATAACTAATCCTTGATAGTGTAATGCTACAGCTAGCCGTTGAAATGCTTCGATAAGTACACGGTTATGCTGTTTTCTATACCGCTATTCCCATTTTACTCAGTAAAACTTGAGCTTTATTTTATTTTAAAGTACTCATCTCTAAATTTTATTCTCCTATCTTAATCATCATCAAACACCTTCATTTCTTCGCTCTAGATATTTGATTATCTACTCAAAAATTTTTTCTATTTTAATTCGCAGCTATAGGCTAATTCAGCTGGAAAGGCCCGAAACAGTGCGCAAATAAAAGAAAAAATACTAACATTCATTCATTTTCAATATCCGCAATATTTATAAAACACAGCGCCTTGTTGTTTGAAAAACGCCCGTTTAGTCAATAATTTGTAGCAATTTTGACCAATAGTACAAAAAACGTGCTAGTTTTTATATGTATAGTCAGGTATAACTTAGTCTTGTTTCACAAGGACTTGGGTGTTTGTATGGGTTTTAAAGCAAAACAGCGCCAATCACAAATACTCGATATTATTGTCGAAAAAGGGCAAGAGACAGTTGAAAACTTTGCCCGTAACTTTAAGGTTTCACCTGAAACAATTCGCCGAGACCTATGTAACTTGGCGGATGCAGGGGTATTGAGAAAAATATACGGTGGTGCAAAACGTGTTCCGCAACACGCTGAAAGCAGCTTTGCCGAGCGTATGTTTGACAGTGTTGATGCAAAAAAAATAATAGCTCGAAAATTAGCGAATATTATTGAACCTGGTTCAACTGTTTTCTTAGATACAGGATCTACCACCCTTATTTGTGCGCATAAACTGCTAGAAGTTGAGCGCTTAACGGTGATCACGAATTCGTTACACATCGCACAAGTGCTGGGTCAATCGACAAATGATTCAGTGGTCTACTTGTTAGGTGGAAAGTATGCACAAGATAATCATGAGACAACCGGCCCCGTAACGATTGAGCAAATTAATGGCTTTCAGGTTGATTATGCAGTGTTGTGCGCCACTGCGATTGATGTAGATGTAGGCGTTACAGATGCAAATTGCGACGAAGCACAAATAGCGATAGCGATGATCAACTGTGCTAACAAGATCATCATTGTTGCCGATTCTTCAAAGCTAAATTGTAAAGCTGCTTACCGAGTCTGCAAGCTAGATCAATTACATGCATTTGTTTGTGACGAAATACCAGCAGCGCGTTTTATATCAGCCTTAGATCAATTCGGTATCCAATTGCACTAAACGTATAAAGCCTTATAAAAATTACTATAAAAATAGAGGAAAGAGTAAATGCAAAAATACCTAAATATGTATATGCGCATTGTCGATAAGATGTCCGACTACGTCGGGTTAGTTGCTATGTATCTGATATTTCTTATGGTTGCGATTTTATTAATAGATGCCGTCACCCGTAATGTTATTAATATTCCTTTGCATTGGGGAATAGAGGCTGCGCAATTCACCCTTGCAGCATATTATTTTATGGGCGGGGCGATGACTATTAAAAATGAAGATCATGTACGCATGGACTTATTTTACGGCAAGCTGCCTAAACGTAATAAAGATTGGGTTGATGTCGCAACCATTGGCTGCCTGCTTTTTTACTTGATCGTCATGCTTATCGGCTCTATCTCTAGTTTAGAGTACGCCATTGAGACCAACGAAAAACGTTTCTCTATGTGGAATCCTTCCATGATTCCCATCAAGATATTAATGGTTAGCTGTATTTTCTTGATGATTCTACAAACGATTTCAAAAATAATAAAACACATCTCTGATCTGCGTGGGAAGAAAACAACATGAGTTATGAAATGATCGCAATCCTCATGTTTTCATCCATGATGGTTTTATTAGTTTCAGGACAGCGAGTGTTTGCTGCGATTGGTTTTGTAGCAGCGGGCTCCGCACTATTGCTGTACGGACCTGGCGGTGTCGAAATGCCGTTTAGCCAAACCTTCAAGTTATTTAACTGGTTCCCGATGCTAACCTTGCCGTTATTTATTTACATGGGCTATGTGTTATCGGAATCAGGCATCGCCGAAGATTTATATCGCATGTTGCATGTGTGGTTTGGTAAACGCCGCGGTGGTTTGGCGATAGGTACCATTGCCATGATGGTGATTATTTCTGCTATGAACGGTTTGTCAGTTGCGGGTATGGCGATTGGTGCAACTATTGCATTACCTGAAATGCTGCGCAGAGGTTACGACAAAGTGCTAATTACCGGTGTGGTGCAAGGGGGCTCATCCTTGGGAATACTGGTTCCGCCAAGTGTTGTTATGGTGTTATATGGCATGATCGCTCGCCAGCCTGTTAGCCAATTATGGTTAGCTGGGATAATCCCTGCGCTATTAATGGCCGCTATGTTTATTGCTTACGTGGTAATACGTTGCCGACTTAATCCAGCCCTTGCGCCCATCGTTTCAGATGAAGAGCTGAATATGCCGATGTCTGAAAAATTGGCATTATTGCGCGCAGGTATTATTCCATTCTTCATCTTCTTTACCATGACAGGCCTTTTTGTTATGGGTATTACCAGTTTAGTTGAAAGTGCCGCGGTAGGCGCTACAACAGCTACATTAGCCGCTGCTTTTAAACGCAGAATTAACCTAAAAATGATCCACGAAACAGCGCGTAAAACCTTAGCCATCTCTTGTATGTTTCTATGGTTAATACTGGCAGCACTTGCTTTTGGTGCGGTATTTGATGGCTTAGGTGCGGTACGCGCAATTGAATCATTGTTCATTACTAACTGGGAGTTAACGCCTTGGCAAGTAATCATCATGATGCAAATTAGCTTCATCATCATGGGCATGTTTTTAGATGACACAGCGATGCTGGTAATCGTTGCACCGCTGTATATACCACTAGTAAAAATTCTCGGCTTTGATTTGATTTGGTTTGGTGTGCTGTACACCATGACCTGTCAGATAGCTTATATAACTCCACCTTTTGGCTATAACCTATTTTTGATGCGGGCACTGGCTCCCAAAGAAATTGGTTTGGCTGATATCTATAGATCGATCTGGCCTTTCGTCGCCATGATGGCATTGACGATAGCACTAGTGATGATTTTTCCACAGCTAGCACTTTGGCTGCCACATACCTTTCGTGGCTATTAACTGAGCACGAATTGATCCTGGTCACATTGACCGTACACATCTCCAACAATAATAGAGAGTACAAATTATGACTGATGATACAAAGGTTACTTCACCCTCTGAAAAAATACTCGCGGATCGGCGCAAATTTATGCAGCGCGGTGCCATTGGCGCAGCAGCAGTTGCGGGTACCATTATAGGAGCGCCTGCGATTGCTAAAACAGCGCCGATAAAATGGCGCTTGCAAACTTACTCAGGTGCACCTTTAGGTGCGCATGTGATAAAGCCGCAAATCGAAGCGTTTAACAGAGCGGCGCATGGTGAAATGGAAATTGAGTTGTATTATGCCGATCAGTTAGTTCCTACCTCTGAATTATTTCGTGCTATGCAAAATGGCACTATAGATGCTGTGCAATCAGATGACGCAACCATGGCATCGCCCGTTGATATCTCGGTATTTGGCGGCTATTTTCCCTTTAGCTCACGTTTCAGCCTCGATATCCCTTCGCTCTTTGCCTATTACGGCTTAAACGAAATTTGGGATGAAGCATATAGCGAAGTACGCAACGTTAAATGGCTATCTGCCGGTGCTTGGGATCCATTGCATATCTTCACTAAAGAGCCTATTCGCTCACTTGCTGATTTAAAAGGTAAGCGCGTATTTGGTGTACCTACCGCAGGTAAATTTTTATCACAGTACGGTTTAATTCCAGTGACTGTGCCATGGGATGATGTTGAAGTTGCACTGCAAACAGGCGAGCTAGATGGCGTTGCATGGTGTGGCTTTACAGAAGCCTATGAAGTTGGCTGGGCAGATATCTGTAAATATGCACTAAGTAACTCTATTACCGGTGCATGGTGTGGATCTTACTTTGCTAACAAAGAAAGCTGGGCAAAAGTGCCACCACATCTACAACAGCTGTTTATGTCGACCATTGATCAATCTCATTACTATCGAAATGTTTGGTATTGGGGAGGAGAAGCTAAGCTACGTGTAGAAGGTGAGAAGTTAGAATTAACTTCAATTCCAGATAATGAGTGGCAACAAGTAATTGCTGATTCTGGCGTGTTTTGGGATGAAATAGGTAAAACAAGCCCACGTGCTGGCAAAGTAGTCCAAGCTTATAAAGATTATGCCGCTGTTATGGAAAAAGCAGGGTATCCATACCGCTAGTCGAAATCACCGCCGGAACGTAGTTTGTTCCGGCTATCTTTACATTAAACATGCATGATAACCGTTTAGTTACCGTGCTCGATCGCCTTTATTATTTATAACAGCAGATCCTTCTGAAAGCAGCCCTTTATGAAAACACAAAGTAGTGCGCAGCATACCCATAACGCCAGTGATTCAAAACGCGAACATTATGATGTTATCGTCATTGGTGCGGGTGTTGTCGGTTGTGCAATGACGCGCCGTTTTGCATTACAAGGTGCTAAAGTACTGTTGCTAGAAAAGTCAGCAGATATTCTAGAGGGAGCTAGTAAGGGAAATAGTGCTATTTTGCATACCGGTTTTGATGAAGTTGCCAATAGTATTGAACATCAATGTGTTACAGCAGGCTATCAAGAATTTATAGAAATTAGAGAGCAATTAAATTTACCTCTATTACATACTGGCGCCATGGTGGTGGCTTGGAATGATGAGCAAGCAGCTACTCTTGATGGTTTAATGGAAAAATCTATTAAGAACGGCGTTACAGATATTAAGCGCTTAAGCACTAAACAAATTGCAGCAAAAGAGCCTCATTTAGCGAATTCTTATACCGGCGCGATTTTCGTAGCAGGTGAACATGTAATCGATCCATGGACTACACCCTACAGCTATCTATTACAAGCGCTAGCACACGGCGCGGGTGTTTCTCGAAATACTGATGTTTTATCAGGAGTGTTTGAAGCAAATCAATGGCAGTTAGTCACCAGTAAAGGGACATTTAGCGCCAACACTGTCATTAACTGCGCAGGGCTTTATGGCGATAAAATAGATGAAGCGCTCATAAAAAAAGCGACGTTTACGATAAAACCACGCAAGGGCCAGTTTCTAGTCTATGATAAAGCTGCTAGCAAGTTCTTGAAAACCATCATTTTACCAGTGCCTACCAAAGTCACTAAAGGGGTTGTGGTTTGCCGCACAATATTCGGTAATCTACTGGTAGGGCCCACCGCTGATGAACAGCAAAGCAGAGAAGACAGCTGTGTTGATAGAGCATCACTGAATAAACTGCGTATAAAGGGCGAACAGATTTTACCAGCACTGGCTAACATTCCTATAACCGCCACTTATGCTGGAATACGTCCTGCCACGCAGTTTCAGGATTATTGTATTCAGCCATTTACAGCGCAAAACTACATCAGTGTTGGCGGTATTCGCTCTACTGGTTTAAGTGGTGCATTAGGTATCGCCAAATATGTATTTGAACTTTATAACAATATGGGCAATAAGCATTTAGCGGTAGAGCAGTATATCTGGCCTAAAGTAAATCAAATCGCAGAAGCGAGCATCAGGGATTGGCAAAAAGTGGATAATGGCGGCATCATTTGCCATTGTGAATTAGTCACCCGCCGTGAAATTGAACAAGCACTAACAGGGCCATTAGCAGCAGCGAGTTTAAATGCTTTAAAGCGCAGAACACGGGTGACTATGGGGCGTTGCCAAGGGTTTTACTGTACTGCTAACTTAAGCGAGATTACTGCCAAACATTTTAAAGAAGCGATCAACGTTAATCTGCCACCAGAGAATAAAGAAGGGTTTGCCGAAGAGTTGAATAATGCTTAATTGTCTTCCGCCTGAATACAGTGATGTGATCGTGATTGGTGGCGGCCCAGCGGGTTTGGCAGCCGCGACACAGCTGAAACTGCTCGGTGTTGAATCAGTCATAATACTAGAGCGCGAGCCGCAAGCAGGCGGGGTTGTTCGCCATTGCGGGCACTCTCCTTTTGGGTTAAGAGAGTTTAAAAAGCTAATGCTAGGGCCTGCTTATGCAGCAGCTCTAGTGCAAAAGGCACTAGACGTTGGCGTTCAAATTTTTGTTAATTGTAGCGTGGTTGAGTTACACCAAAAGGGCAGATTAACGATAACCACAAACGAAGGTATTACTGAAATCAGTGCTAAGCGCGTGGTGCTTAGTACTGGTGTTAGAGAAACACCGCGTGCTCCGCGCTTAATTTCAGGCGAGCGCCCTTTGGGAATTACCACCACTGGTGCTCTGCAATCTATGGTTTATTTAAAAGGCTCTGTTCCCTTTAAAAAGCCAGTCATAGTGGGTAGCGAATTAGTTTCTTTTTCCGCATTATTAACCTGTCGCAGTGCCGCGATTAAACCGGTTGCAATGTTGGAGATGAATTCACGCATTAGCGCTTATGCTGTTAGTGCACTGTTGCCTAAGCTGTTCGGCATACCACTACTTAAAGAAACTAAACTGCTCGAAATTATCGGCAAAGAGCGCGTTAGCGCAGTGAAAGTGGCAAACAGCCAAGGCCAAATACAAAAAATAGAGTGCGATGGCGTGCTTTTTAGCGGCCAGTTTACCCCTGAATCTAGCCTGATGCGTATGGGGCATTTAGCAATAGATCACAATGTAGCAGGCCCTATTATTGATCAATATGGGCAATGCTCAGACCCTGCATATTTTGCAACTGGCAATGTTACTCATCCAGTAGAAACAGCAGGATGGTGCTGGCGTGAAGGAATGGCACAAGCAGTTATAATAAAGCAGAGCTTGTCGCAAATAAGTGAGCAAACGCCATTGAAACCGTTGCAAGTGTTACTGAAAAGCGCGCAAATTAAATATATTACGCCGCAGTGTATTAGCTTTTCTATACTCGAAAAATCACACACACATTTTCAATTACGCATGCAAACAGCAGTGACAGGAGAGCTCAGTGTGCGCCAGAACAAGCAAGTGTTGTGGTCTCGCCATGCGAGTTTTCTACCCGAGAGACGCATTTTAATTCCTCTTAATTGTTTAAATGCCAACAATGACATTCTAGCGAAAATTAATCATCAGGATCCGCTCGAAATTTATTTTACGGAGCAACATTAGCACAGCATCGGAAAAAAATAGATGACAATATTAGCCATTGATCAAGGAACCACCAGCACCAGAGCAATGCTATTAACGGCCAGTGGTGAAACTAAAGTTGTTAAAAGCATTGAGCATAAACAATATTATCCACAATCAGGCTGGGTCGAACACGATCCTGAAACACTGATTGAGAATTTGCGTAGCTGCTTAGATATTGACTATGATTTTAGCGCCATTGGTTTGGCTAACCAAGGTGAAAGCTGCCTTGCTTGGCATGCACAAACCAAAGCAGCTATATGTCCTATCATCGTTTGGCAAGATAATCGCACCGAGCCTGCAATAGAAAGTTTAAAACAACAAGGCTACGAAGCATTAGTTAAAGATAAAACCGGGCTACCGTTAGATTCGTATTTCTCAGCGTCTAAACTGGCTTGGATAATGCAAAATGTGCCAGCTGCGAAGATGTTATTACAGCAAGGTAATTTACGCTTAGGCACCACCGATGCTTTTTTCTTAGATAGCTTAACCGGTCATTTTGTCACGGATATCACCACTGCTTCCAGAACCTCGTTAATGAATATTGATAGCGGTCAGTGGGATCTGCAGCTATGTGAGCTATTTGGTGTGCCTATACAAGCATTACCAAAAATTACTGCATCAACAGGGGACTTTGGTAGTGTTGAAATTACTGGTAAGCAAGATAGTAAAACGGAGAAAGCTGCTAGCTCACACAAAAACCATAAAACGCACAAAAGCAAAAGAGTGCCAATAACCGCCAGTATAGTAGATCAACAAGCGTCGCTGTTTGGGCATCATTGCAAAGCGCAAGGGGATGCTAAAATTACTTTCGGCACCGGTGCTTTTGCTATGACTATTACTGGCGAGCAAGTTTTTAGAGCGCCACAACAAGGTTTGTTGCCCACCGTTGCGTGGCAATTTGCAGGGCAAGCACCTATTTATGCATTAGATGGGGGAGTGCACTGTGCAAGCTCAGCGCTAAATTGGGCAAAATCATTAGGCTTGTTTAGCGAGTTCTCGCAAATAAATCAGTTTAATGCGCCACCGGCAATTGAGCGCAATTTAGTTTTTGTGCCTGCATTAACCGGCCTTGCTTGCCCGCATTGGGATCGCAGCGCAGCAGGACTTTGGATTGGGTTATCACTAGCTACCAGCCCGCTTGATATGGTGCAAGCGATCCTAGAAGGGATTGCTTTACGAGCTTGTGAAGTGCTGCAAGCAATGGCTGAATTTACCCAGCTTAACCGTGCGATTTCTATCGATGGTGGGATGAGCGCTAACCCATATTTTTGCCAGTTCTTAGCCAATGTATTACAGCGCGAAGTGTGTGTACCAACCAGTGCAGAGCTGACAGCTTTGGGCACTGCAATGTTAGCCAAAAAAGGAAGAGATCCCGCTGCTATTCAATGCGTAAATAGCAGGCAGGGAATCCGTTATCAGCCTCTATCAACAAATAACAGTTATATGGCAACTTTCAACAAAGCCATAGAGCGTTCTAAAAACTGGTGAAGGTGGAAGGCACACTAGTAGCGCAAATTTTATGGATAACCGCTAACTTTCACTTATCTGTTTCAACGCATACAGCGCATCTAATGCTTCTCTAGGTGTTAGCTCATCAGGGTTAATATCAGCAAGAGCGGTAACCGCAGCATGCGGTGCGCTTGTTTGTGGCGCAAACATATCGCTTTGCATTGGGTTACCTGTATTGGCACTTCCGTGTATATCTAATTGAGTGGATTCTTGCTCAAGCTGCTGTAATTTCCCGCGTGCATCGCTAATGACATGCAGTGGAATACCGGCAAGTTTAGCCACTTGTAAACCATAGCTTTGGTTAGCGGCTCCCTCTTTTACTTCATGCATAAACACGATATTATCTTTGTGTTCCAATGCAGTCAAATGCACATTTTTAACTTTGGCTATTTGCTCAGGTAACACTGTTAGCTCGAAATAATGCGTGGCAAATAAAGTAAAAGCGTTTACTTTTTTGGCGATATGTTCAGCACAGGCCCAAGCGAGCGATAGGCCATCAAAGGTGCTGGTACCACGGCCCACTTCATCCATTAATACTAAGCTTCTTTGCGTGGCGTTATTCAAAATATTTGCTGTTTCAGTCATTTCCACCATGAAAGTAGAACGCCCGCCTGCCAAATCATCTGAAGAGCCCATGCGGGTGAATATTCGATCGACTAAGCCGATGTTAGCGCTTTGTGCCGGTACAAATGAGCCAATATGCGCTAGTAGTGTAATCAATGCAGCTTGGCGCATATACGTCGATTTACCGCCCATATTCGGGCCGGTGATAATCAGCATACGTCGCTGCTCATTTAGCTCTAAATCGTTGGCGATAAAAGGAGCATCTGATACTTTTTCAACCACAGGATGACGCCCTGCGCTAATGGAAATACCCGGCTCATTAGTGAGCACAGGTGCGTTAAATGATAATGTATCGGCGCGCTCTGCAAAGTTGGCAAGAGTATCTAACTCAGAAAGTGCTGCGGCAGTGTCTTGTAATTGATTAAGTTGCGCTGCAATATCTTCTAATAGCTGGTCATAGAGAGCTTTTTCTCGGGATAGGGCGCGGCTCTTGGCTGAAAGCGCCTTATCTTCAAACGCTTTCAGCTCTTCTGTTATAAAGCGTTCAGCATTTTTTAAGGTCTGGCGTCTAACATATTCAGTCGGTACGGTAGTAGATAGTGCCTGTGCTTTACTGATTTCAATAAAGTAGCCGTGAACGCGATTGTAGCCCACTTTTAAAGTGGGAATGCCGGTGCGTGCGCGCTCTTTTTCTTCGAGCTTTAACAGGTAAGCGCCAGCGTTTTCGCTGATGCCACGTAACTCATCCAACTCGGCATCAAAGCCTGCTGCAATGACACCACCATCGCGAACAACCACCGGTGGGTTGTCGATAATCGCCAGTTGTAATAGAGAACTCATAACGGGATATTCACTGATTGCAGTGGCCAGCTTTGCAATACGCGTCGCAGGCTCGATAGCGAGCTGTGTTTGAATATTCGGTAATATGTTAAGGCTATCTCTTAAGCGCTCTAAATCTCTAGGTCTAGCTGATCTTAGTGCTACGCGCGATAGTATTCGCTCTACATCACCAATTTGCTTTAAGTCTTGGGCGATTTTTTCAAAGCGATAATCAAATAATAACCAGTGGGTCGCTTCTTGGCGTTGATTTAGCACATTTAAATTGCGCAGTGGCTGATTAATCCAACGGCGCAGCATACGTGAACCCATTGCGGTGCTGGTATTATCGATAACACTGACTAAGGTGTTTTCACGACCCCCAGAAAGGTTTTGATCTAGCTCCAAATTTTTACGTGTCGCGGCATCAATAATAACAGTATCGCTACGCTGTTCTACTTTAATACGTTGTACATGGGGTAGCGCTGAGCGCTGGGTATCTTTCGCATATTGTAAAAGAGCGCCGCCAGCGCTAATCGCCAATGACATTTTATCACAGCCAAAGCCTTGTAAATCTTGGGTGTTAAATTGCTGGCATAGCGCGCGTCGAGCAGATTCTTCTTCAAAGTTCCAAGGTGCTTGAGAGCGCAGCCCTGGGCAGTGTTGCAATAAACCTGACAATTCACTGTCTTCATTAAACAATACTTCTTTAGGCTTTAAACGTTCAAGCTCGCCTAATAAAGCATCGCTACCTTCCACTTCTTGTAGGCTAAAATAGCCGGTGCTGATATCAACTACGGCTAAACCAAAGTGCTGTTGCTGCTGGTTGATGGCAATAAGTAAGTTATCGCTGTTTTCATCTAAAAACGCTTCATCGCTTAAGGTGCCTGGCGTCACAATACGCACTACTTCGCGTGCAACTGGGCCTTTGCTGGTGGCAGGATCCCCCACTTGCTCGCAAATCACCACTGATTCTCCCGCACGTACTATTTTACCAATATACGTCTCAGCAGAGTGATAAGGGAAACCCGCCATTGGAATAGGTTCACCACCTGCTTTACCGCGCGCGGTAAGGGATATACCTAATAACTGTGATGCGCGTTTAGCGTCGTCAAAGAACATCTCATAAAAATCACCCATCCGGTAAAAAACGATTTGATCAGGATGCTCAGCTTTAATTTTAAAATATTGCTGCATCATCGGGGTATGTTGGCTTTTAACGGTTGCGTTCATAAAATGAAATCTTTAATTACAGTGGGATAGGGGTCATGGATTTTACGGGAATTCGTTTTTAATGTGTAGTCATTGCGGTAGATGATCGCTGTATATTTGAATCCGAGAAGCAATGAAACAAGGGATTGAAGTTAAAGATGAAAATACTGTCCTGCTAAGCAACGTTCATGTCGAACCACTACCATTTTGTCAGGGGTCGGTAAGGTTTCTCCTTTTGGCTAAAACAGATCTAACCTCGAGAGCATGTTCTGCACTTTTTTGTGGCTGTTGTTTCTACGTTTTTATCAAAAAAACACTTTAACTTCTGGTTTATAAGCTATTGATTTAATGTAGAATGAGTCGAGTGTTTGAATGTGAGTTTAGGGATTATTATGAATGAGATAGAAGCTTAAGGTTTGTTGAATGCTTCCAGTGTCTGGCAGAGGCACAATCTCAAAACCTTACATCAGCGCAGTTCCCATTATTGGTTGATGAAATAGCAGCTGTACAGACCTACTTAATCTGCCTAGCAACGCAGCTTGATGTAAATATTTTAGAAGCTGTTGAGCAAAAGATTGTTAAGAATGCGGCTAAGTATCCGGCGGGTTAAGGTATAAGGTAAGGGGAATTCTAAGAAATATGATCAGTATTAGTAGGGAAGCAGGGTGATATTAATCTCTCAATAGTTAGATTGCGATTGAGCAATAGTTTATTAATAATGCAGAGCAATATTATTAACAGCATTATTAGATAAAACTAGTGGGATCAGCTGTTTTTTAGCCAATTAGTGGTGATTAAAAGAGCCTGTCTCAAAGGTTTTGCCAAAGGTTTTCTCCGACTCCATTAATTCGGTAGTGAAGTGTAGGTTCTCATTAGAATTCAAATTGACTAGTAGCAATGTTAACTTTTTTTAAAAAATTAAATACAGGGAATTGATAGCTTGTCGATTACACCTGATTACAACAAATTAACTGGATAAATATACTCATGGCAACGGCTAAAAAGACGACTGTAAAAGAACTAGGTTTTGAAGAAGCACTCTGGGACAGCGCTAACAAGTTGCGCGGCAGTGTAGAATCATCGGAATACAAGCATATTGTATTAAGCCTGATCTTCCTTAAATTTATCAGTGATAAGTTTGAAGTACGTAAAAACGCCATCGAAACAGAGCACGGTGCGCAATACATCGACATGGTGGATTTTTACACCATGGATAACGTATTTTACTTACCCGAAGTAGCGCGTTGGTCATTTATCCAAATCAACGCCAAACAAGACGATATCGCGGTAAAAATTGATAGCGCCTTACACTCCGTTGAGAAAAACAATAAAGCCCTAGCGGGTGCATTACCTGATAATTATTTTTCACGTTTAGGTTTGGACAGCAGCAAACTGTCGGCATTGATTGATACCATTAACAATATCGATACTTACTCTAAAACAGATGGCGCTAAAGAGTCTCATAAAAGCGAAGAAGATATCGTTGGTCGTGTCTACGAGTACTTTCTAGGTAAATTTGCCGCCACTGAGGGAAAAGGTGGTGGTGAGTTCTATACCCCTAAATCAATCGTGACTTTGATCGCCGATATGATCGAGCCTTTCGCAGGTAAAATCTACGACCCTTGCTGTGGTTCAGGTGGGATGTTTGTGCAATCACTGAAGTTTATCAACTCGCACAATGGCAATCAAAAAAACATCTCAATTTATGGTCAAGAATATACCAATACCACCTACAAACTTGCGAAGATGAACTTAGCGGTACGCGGTATCTCCGCCAACTTAGGCGATGTAGCCGGTGACAGCTTTTTTAAAGATCAGCATCCTGATTTAAAAGCCGATTACATCATGGCCAACCCACCTTTTAACCAAAAACAGTGGCGAGCTGAAAATGAACTGGTCGATGATCCGCGCTGGACGGGCTATCCCACTCCACCAACAGGCA
>JBALXS010000257.1:0-3030 GCA_036960485.1 Oceanospirillaceae bacterium | reverse complement strand
GGCCCATCAGGTGTGGCTGCCATGTCTGTTGTGTTACCTAAAACAACTCCGCTTTTCGCAGTAGGTGGCGCTAGTGCCAGCAACTTCGGCGATTGGCTGAAGGCTGGTGTTCAAGGCTTTGGCATAGGTTCAGCGCTTTATAAACCAGGCTACACAGCGGCTCAAGTGCAAAAAACCGCACAACAAATGGTTGCAGCGTACGATGCAGCTGTTGGCGTTTGAGTTACGAGTCTGCTTATAAGTGTAAAACTGATTTTTAACCTACAATTCAAATAAAAAAGGACTTTTCAGCAAATTTTCGATAACTCCCCTTGCGAGTTAAGTGAAGGTTCGTTGTGGCACCCACTTAATCAACAGCTTTATTGGTTTGATATTTTAGCTAAAAGATTGTTTTGCAAAAGTTTGAATGACGCTCAAACGCAGCAATGGCGGAATAAATGAAAGTCATTTATTCATTGCCAGTGCACTGTTCAAGTTTAATTTACACACTCTTGAGCAGCAGTTTATTTGTGATCTAGAAGCCGATAACCCTATCACTAGATCGAATGATGGATTCTTGCAAGAAACTAGCGCACCAACGGTACACACAACGTGTCCCGCATTTGGTGATCATAATTTCGAACGTTTATTTGTCACCAGTGCGAAAGCAGAGCTATCAAATGATGAGCTTATTCGACAACCTGCTGGGCAAACTTTTACATTGATGTGGGCTGTCGGGGTGCAGCGGAACCTAGAGCGATTGTTCACTAAATTCCGAAATAAGTAAGCACAGTAACTTTCAAAGCAATTCGCTTTTATAATCTGTTGATTATCAGTAGCTTTGTGACTCACTTATTGTAATTTTTAAAGCCGTGTTTAGTCAGTATTCTAGCGAAGGTGCCATCGGCACGGATTTTAGCTAATCCACTATTAAAATCTGCGAGCAATTTTACGTTACCTGCGTCAACTCTGTTAAACATTAGATACAGCGGTTTACTCTCTAATATAGGTTTCAACACCACTATCTCAGCAGCTAATTCAGGTTTTAAAAGATTTATTTCATGCAGAAAGACAGGAATAGAAGCGGCGACAATATCTACGCGCTTCGCAAGTAACATCCTAACCCCAGCTATTTGATTAATAAGAAGATTTTTATCAAGATAATCAGTTTGATCAAACTCTTTCGTATACACCCACCCCCGCATAACGCCAATTTTATAGGACCTTAGTTTTTCTAGTTTTTCATAGTTTACTAACCCAAGGCTCTTTAAAGCAATCAAGCCAACATCAATTGAAAAAATGGGATCACTATAATAAAATTTTTCATTGCGCTCTTCAGAATAATACGCGCCCATTACAACATCAGCTCCCCCATAAGCAGCTATTTTTAAAGCTCTCATCCATGGATACCAACTGACACTCGCGCGATGATTTTCTCTTTGGAAAGCAGCTTTAGCTATCTCTGTTATAACTCCTTCTGCAGGGAGATTTGAAGAATAAAAGGGCTCCCACTGAGTGGTTACCATAGACACTTTCTGCGCCCAAGCATGACTGCTCAATAACAATACTAAACTGACCAAAAAACGTAAAAAAACGACTTTAAAAAATAACATTTTAAACTCCTTTTTAACCATTTTTAGCTACAGTCCATTCTCAACTATCAATTGATCTGGTACACGTTATCGCCATGTTAATAACTGAAAAGCTATAGCAGATTATTCCCAACCATATAATGAAATTAACTTTATATCGTTCTATCTAGTAAACGCTTATTACTCACATAAGTCTAATTTATTAAGTTTAATATAAATGCCACAACTGTGTCCTCGCTGTTCTAGCCATTCATTAAATACCATTACCTCGCTACCCAAAACACTACTGCGATTGCCTAACGTTAAGAAATTTTATAAATCGCGGCTAAATATTTATAAGCTAGCTTATGCCCACAAGTTACTCAATAAGTAATCTATATTGAACCCTGAAAACCGGATAAGCATTGATTGATAGATTCTTGATGTATGTCTGATTTTTAAGTATCAATTGAGCGTAGCATAGCGCAACTATTGCTTTGCCAATTTGAGGTTGAAAATAATGAAATACGATGTTGTGATTATAGGCGCCGGCCCTGCTGGCCTGAGCTTCGCTTGCTCTTTAAAAGATACTAATTTACAAGTATTACTATTAGATAGCGCTCCATTAAACAGTATTCAAACCCCTATTGAAGATGGCAGAGAGATTGCCCTCACGCATGCATCCCTTAAAATTATGCAAGACCTAGGCGCTTGGCAACATATAAGCGAAGCAGATATCGCACCTATTTGTGCCGCGAAAGTTTTCGATGGTGATTCATCCTACAGCTTAAGCTTTGATAATGACCAAGCAGATTTAGAAGCACTTGGTTATTTAGTACCTAACCACATTATCCGTCAAGCACTTTACCAAGCAGTTACAGCTTTAAAAAATGTCACTTTACGCTGTGACAGCCAAGTAGAAGATTTAGCCAGCTGCGAAAGCCATGCTTGGGTGCAGTTAGCTGATGAACGCATTGAATGCAACTTATTGATTTCAGCTGACAGCCGCTTCTCGCAAACTCGCCGCAAAATGGGCATCGCCGCGAGCATGAATGATTTTTCGCGCAGCGCGATTGTCTGTCGCATGACACACAGCCTCCCTCATCACCAAACCGCCTTAGAATGTTTCCACTATGGCCGCACACTGGCGATATTACCGATGCAGGGCAATAAATCTTCAATCGTGGTAACAGTGAGCAGTGATGAAGCCGAATCGATACAGCGTTTATCTAATGAACAGTTTGCCAGCGATATTGCGCAACGCTTAAAAGGCCAGTTAGGTGACATGCAATTAACTGGCATTCGCCATCTGTACCCCTTAGTCGGCGTTCACGCTAAGCGCTTTATTAGCCAACGCTTTGCCGTAATTGGTGATGCTGCGGTTGGCATGCATCCTGTGACAGCACATGGATTTAATTTGGGGCTGCGTAGCCAGCAAACATTAGCAGACGAGGTGATTTTGGCATTAAGCAAACATCAG
>JBALXS010000256.1:0-3055 GCA_036960485.1 Oceanospirillaceae bacterium | reverse complement strand
CCTATTTACCATCCAGAGCTGCCGTTGCAATCTGGCACCCTGCCTCTTCTAAATGGTCTTGCCGCACCAAGTTCCATACGAGACGGCGCACCTGACGCATGGGGACAACGCGTTATCATCAATCGAATGATGAGTTCAAAGGCAATAGTGGCGCACGAACCAGAATTAAGCTTGCTCACCTTCTTAATGCAATCAGGCTCTGACCGCATTGGCGCACTGGATTTCCAAGCATCTCCCACTGAGTACATAGCCAGACAATCCAAATCTGCATCACTTGAAGAACTAATGAACTCCGCGGAGCGTGTAGAAAAAGGCATTCCCCTCTCTTCAGAATTAGATCAGGCCCTTTTTCATGGCAGCTCTATCGGCGGCGCACGCCCTAAAGCCCTTATTCAAGATGGTGGCAAAAAGTACATTGCAAAATTCTCAGCCAGCAATGACAGCTATAGCGTTGTTAAAGCTGAATTTATTGCCATGCGATTAGCCGACCTTGCAGGATTGAATGTTGCACCTGTAAAAATGGTGGAAGCCGCACATAAAGATGTCCTGCTAATCGAGCGATTTGACCGCATCCCAGCCAATAACGACTGGCACCGTAAGGCCATCATATCTGCACTCACCATATTAGAGCTTGATGAAATGATGGCTAAGTATGCGAGTTATGAAAAACTTGCAGAAATCGTTCGCCTCCGCTTCACAGAGCCAAAGAAAACTCTTAAAGAACTTTATGCACGTATGGTCTTCAATATACTATGTGGCAACACCGATGATCACGCCAGAAATCATGCCGCTTTTTGGGATGGTAAAGCTCTTACCCTTACTCCTGCTTACGATATATGTCCCCAAGGGCGCACAGGAGGTGAAGCTACTCAAGCCATGATACTAGTAGGAACCAACCGCTTTAGTAAGCTCTCGGTTTGCCTTGAAGCTGCGCATCATTTCAAACTTTCCCAAGAAGAAGCCAAAGCTAGCATCGCATACCAAAAGTCAATTATCGAAGACAACTGGACCACAGTCTGCGACGAAGCCAAATTAAACGAAATCGACCGAAAACTCTTCTGGCATCGACAATTTCTAAACCCATTTGCCTTTGAAGGGACGGAAGGTTAATTGACAGAATAAAAACCGTTTCGGTTAAGGAATTAACGTTATATAACGTCATGTCTTAGATGCGATTGAGATCAATTTCTAACCGTTATAAGAAGTGACAGAAATCAAGGTGTATATAGCCAGATGGAGCATACATCTAATCGAGGGCATCGAAGATAGCATCAACATTATCATGCCGATTTAACCCTTTACCGGCATCTGTTTCATCAAAAACCTTCACGGTCTCCGCATTTGGCACACTTGGTCTAAAAGGCAGCTCTTTAAACATAGCAATATGATGCATAAGCATATTAACAGCATCAGTGGGCCGAATGCCAATCTGATCAAGCACTTGATAAGCTTGTTCTTTAACCTCTACGTCAATACGGTAATTTGCCTGCACTTTGGTCATGGTCTATATCCTTGTGTAGAATTCAAATAACGTATAGTATTTACTATACGAAGGCAACGCACGAAATTTACACAGGAGTCCACCCCATTTAAACTCTCCGTAGCAGAATTGTCTAATAGTCGAAGGGCAAATTATCTTTGATAACGTCAGCGCCCAGATTACTGATCGACAACTATGGCCATTGGAGCCTAGTCACCACCCGTTATTTCTTTAAAATAATCACTGGCCACATCACTGGCAGTAATCAGCGTACTGGTCGCCAAATGTGCGTACCTTTCAGTAGTACGATGATCAGAATGCCCTAGAATAACCGCCTTAATTTTAAATTCTTCTGGATAACGTTTTCCACTCATGTTTAGCACCTTTCATTTGCGTTAATTATAACGCTATCAGGTGTCTAGAATAGTCGGGGCATGCCAATAGACGACACCACCCGGGCGTAGTTTACGGCGAATAAAGTCGATAATGATGTGGCGGTTTTCGTCAGAAATCCATGTCCAAATGCCGTGAAGGGCAATGAAATCAAAGTCGGGAAGGTCATCGCGCGAACAAAACTCTTCAAATGAATCGTCAAAGTAAGTTTGTTTGTCTTTAAACTCTTTCGCCAACTCTATCGCAAAACTCGCCTGACTAGGATTAAAGTCTGTCCCATACCATTCCACGTCGGAACCTATGTCATTTATGCAAAGACCGAGGCCTTGACCGAACCCGAGTTCACAAGCAGTTTTCACCTCAGGAAATTGCAACCCAGCCTTTAGGAGGGCGAGGCGAATTCGATTTGGATTGAATTCTGGATAATATTCATAAAGGTAGTTGATGTCGGCGCGATAGCCGGAAGTCCAGTCAGACATAAAGTGCTTCCTATTTTGAGTTACTCACTACAGGTCTTAAAAAGTGCCTTAGGGGAATGTGTTCTCCGCAGCCTGTCTGTGGTCGATAATTGAGGAATATAGTTTTTACGATCTAAGAAAATTCTAAAAAAAGCCCCTAGTATGAATAGGGGCTTTTTTCACTATTGATCGAACTTCGCAAAAAAGTTCAGTATGTTCTATTTAGGCTGAATCGCCTGATACAAGCGCTACCCCGTTAGTTTCAGTAATGATACCTATTAAAGCTAAGTCACCCGCGGTGACCGCAGTGCTATTTGTGACATCTTCGTTGTAGAAGTATGCATATGATTTATCTCCAACCAAGTCATTGATGACAAATACAACGGTGTCACCATCAGTAGCTGAGGTAAAGCCTTCTGCCAAATATGCAGCCACGTCAGTCAAGTTAGTGTAATCTAGAATGACTTCAGTACCAGCAGCAGTCAATGCATCAGCACCATCACTAATAATCTGTATGTCGTTATCAACAGTATTAGTTGAAACAGCGGTAAAAGCACCAGAAGTAACTGCTGCACCAGCAGCACCTGTGATGTCAGTGATTCCACCAAATGCAAGATCATCAGTTGTACTAGTGAATCCAGTGATAATATCCGTACCGTTAGAGTCTACAAATCCAACTACTTCTACAAGAGCCCCCAGTGTGATTGTGTCAGCCAGAGCACTA
>JBALXS010000255.1:0-3068 GCA_036960485.1 Oceanospirillaceae bacterium | reverse complement strand
GGAAGTGCGGTAGATCCAGGAACACGGTTTGGTGGTTCTAGCGGGGGAGCTATAACTGCCTTATCCGCCTACGCAATTAGTTCAAATGAATATTCCGGCATTTTGCATACATCGTCTCAAAAGGAAACTCCGTTCCTAAACGAGACAGTTTATAGTAAGACGCTTAACGACCTCCAAAATACAATGGGATCGCGTTATTCACCTGCCAGCCCCTGTGAAGGATTAGACCTAGTGACGGCAGAAGAAGGGAAAAGTGTTTTTATTGGAAAGCCCTGTGATGTAGCCGCAATATATAAGCACAGACAAACTAATGTTATTCTTGATGAAAAGATAGGAATTACAATAGGTTTTTTCTGCGCTGGGACCCCGTCTACAAAAGCGACGAAAAACCTGATGAAAAAAGTCGGAGTCTCGAAACTGGCTAACGTCGTCGCTTTAAAATATAGGGGACAAGGTTGGCCTGGGAATTGGCAAGTGACATATTCTGATGACAATTCAGAAGTTTCTGAAGCTTCCCTATCCTACGCTGATTCTTGGGGTTATCTTCAAAAATACCGTCAGTGGCGATGCTACATCTGCCCAGATCATACAGGTGAATTTGCAGATATATCCGTTGGTGACCCATGGTACAAAGAAACGTCAACAGAAGAACTTGGAAAGTCACTCATAATAGCTCGAACTGAGAGAGGGCAAAAATTCATTCTAGACGCTGTTAAAGCGGGGTATATTCAACTTGATACTATGGATAATTCCTTGTTGCCTCGGTCTCAGCCCAACTTGCTTAATGCGCGCGGAGCGTTATGGGGGCGTCTTTTAATACTTCGGTTATTCGGAGCTGGTGTTCCAAATTTCATCGGCTTTGAAACCTTTGATTTTTGGATGAGTGAATTAACGCTAAAAGAGAAAGCCCAGTCGATCTATGGCACGGCAAAAAGAGTATTTACAAAACGCTTAACCAAACGAATGCCCATCCAAAATGGACAAAAAGCAAAAAGCAACCAAAAATGACAGCTATTACTCTTTTAGTTGGTTTGATATTTTGTGGACTCGCGTTGAGAGCTAAACCTGGAGCTGCTCTCGCATTGGTCATCGTTTGCACACTCATATGGCCCGAATATTTAAGAATACCTATGGGACCAATCCAGATGTCTGCGCCTCGTTTGGTCGCATTAATGTTAATAATGCGCTTCATCATTGGCGGCCGCCACCGTAAATTACAACTTGGAAAAATTGACGCTTTTGTGACGTGTGGTTGGCTCTGGATCATCATAGCCAGCACTTTTGCGGGGGCGGAATTTAGCGGAATCGCCGAGCAAATTGGCCGCGGATTAGATACCGTATTGATGTTCTTTGCTGCCAGATTGGCGATACAATCTGCCGATGATTTTCAAAGTATGCTTCTCCCACTCATATTCATTTCAGTAATAATGTGTGTTGCCGGCGCGGTGGAAGCAACGACGGACTATTCACCCTATAACAAGCTGGTCTCCTATGGCAGTCAAGCTTGGTTCGTAAAAGAAGATGAGTATAGATTGGGCCTATTAAGAGCCAAAGCAAGTACTGGAATTCATATATATTTCGGCCTTTCGATGGCCCTTGTTGTGGGTTTTTTGTGGGCCCTACGTTTTGGGAGAAAAAATAAAACTCTCGCAAAAATAGCAGCAATTTTTGCTGTTATCGCTGCTCTATCCTCTATGTCTAGTGGTCCTTGGATGGGTCTTTTCGCTTTCATATTTTTCAGTATTTATGCGAACAGGACAAAATTTATAAAACCATCGCTATGGCTTGTTCTTTGTGCTGCGATTTTTCTAGAACTTGCATCTAATAGACATTTCTATAATCTTGTTGATTACTTATCGCTAAGCTCCGAAACTGCGTGGTATAGGACGCGTTTACTTGAAGTGGCGGTTAGCCAAATTCAAGATTTTTGGCTGGTTGGTGTGGGGGGTGATTTTCCGAACCACTGGGGTGCTCTTATCGATGGTCGTTTGCACGTAGACATAGTCAACCATTTTCTAATAGTTGGTGTGTATGGCGGGGTACTGGCAATGTTTTTCTATATTGGCTCCCATGTAATAGCTATAAAGCGGAGTATTCGAGCTTGGAGAATGACACTCGACCCAGCACAGAAAGGTCGCCTTTTCAGTCTTGCAGCTATCCTTCTTGCCTTAGATTTTACCAGCATGTCTGTTGGACTTTTTGGGCCGCCCCTTATATTTAGCAATATCCTTTTAGGAACACTTGTAGGCGTGTCTACTATACCAAGTAAAAACTCCCCTCTGAAACGCAATCAGACATCGGCAGCTCGATAACATCAGCACTCAAGTAACAACTTCGAGTTTCTTCACAATACGCTCCAAGTCATTAGCACCTAACAAATGATGTACTGGTAATGGCAATAAATTTTGTTTCAGCATTCTCGCATTCGGAAAGTTCTCCCAATTCACATTTTTGTGCCCGGTTGACCACCAACAAGTACTTACAATACCTTCTTCTGCAAGCCTATCGACCACCCGATCTCTGTTAGGCACTAGTATCGGACAATTCAGCGGAACCACTCCACTGGGAAGATCAGGATAAAGTGGTAAAAAACCACTTGATTTTAAAAGCTGTACTAGCAATAAATAATTTTCCCTTCGCTTAAATGCTACTAAATCCCAATCTGTATTTTGCACCATATTTTTTGCCAAGTTCGAGCACGTCTTTTCTATACGCCATGTGTCAAAATAGTAGTGCTTAGGAAGCTCCTCAATAACATCCACCCGACCTTCAGTACGATTGGACGAGTTTTTCATCGGCTTCAACGGATTAAGTCTTTTTACCCAATTCTTGATAAGCGAGGCTGATTGCCTAGCCGTTTGGAGAGCATTCGGACATGAATTAAAAGACGGCTTCTGCCAATCAGTTTTCCATGTCAACGCTCCGGCTTCTGGCACGGGTAAGTATTTATGGAAGCTAAAAGCTGCGGCATCACCGAATGTACCAACAGCTTGGTCCATATTATCCTTACTCAACAGTGATAGAGCGCAATCTTCGAACATGAGTATGCCGCGCTCTTTTCTCCATTC
>JBALXS010000037.1:0-40474 GCA_036960485.1 Oceanospirillaceae bacterium | reverse complement strand
TTAAACAACCACTGGCTAAATTTTATTGATGGGCAGTGGCAAGATTCACAACAGCATACGCTAGTGAAAGATCCTGCAACAGATCAAGTATTTGCCAGCATCAGCTGTGCAAATAGCAGTGATGTGGATAAAGCGGTAATGGCTGCTAAAAATTGTGTTGAATCAGGCGTATTAACAAAATGTAGACCTGCAGTACGTGCACAATGGTTGCTAAAAATCGCTATTGAAATTCGCAATATTGCTGATCAAGCAGCGCCTTTGCTAGTGCAAGAAAACGGTAAAACCTTAAGCGATGCAAGGGATGAGTTTTTAATTGCAGCGCGCTACTTTGAATACTACGCCGGTATGGCTGATAAGATCGAAGGCACTTCAATCCCATTAGGTGAAGATTATGTCGATTTCACTTATTACGAACCGTTAGGCGTTTGTGCACAGATAGTTCCTTGGAATTTCCCTGTGGATATCTGCGCGCGCTCACTAGCGCCGGCTTTAGCGGCAGGCAATGCAGTGGTAATTAAATCGCCTGAGCTGACACCGTTAGCAATGACATGGCTAATGACTGCCTGTCAGCGTGCAGGTGTGCCAAAAGGCGCTGTGAATATGATCAACGGCATTGGCCATGAAGCAGGTGCAGCGTTAGTGGCTCACTGCGATGTAAACCATATTGTGTTCACAGGATCGGTGGCAACTGGCAAAAGCATTTTAAGATCTGCAGCCGATAGAGCAGTACCTTGTGTGATGGAGCTAGGCGGAAAATCTGCCGCAGTGGTGTTTGCTGATGCTAATTTAGAGCAGTTTTTAGATAGTGTGCAATGGGGAATCTTTTTTAATGCCGGGCAAGTGTGCTCGGCGATGTCGCGCATTTTAGTGCACCGCGATATTTATCCACAAGTAGTCGAGCGTGTAACAGCTTTAGCAAAAAGTTTGCAAGCAGGAACAGGTATGCAAAATGCACAGCTAACGCCGCTAGCCAGTGATGTTCAACAGCAAAGAGTACTCAGCTGTTGCGACAAAGCGCTCAGTGAAGGCGCAACCTTAGTGACAGGCGGTAAAGCAATCACCGAGTTAATTGACCCCCAAACGCAACAGCTGAGTGTGACACAAGGCTATTTTGTAGAGCCTACCGTGTTTGCAGATGTCAGCGCTGAGATGGCAATATTTAATGAAGAAGTATTCGGTCCAGTAGTTGCCATCAGTGCTTTTGATAGCGAAGAAGAAGCGTGGGTGCTGGCTAATGGCACTGAATTCGGCCTAGTTGCAGGAGTGTTTACGCAAGATTTGAGTCGTGCAATGCGCGCCAGTAGAGCGCTGAAAGCCGGGCAAATATTTGTTAATGAATGGTACGCAGGTGGCATAGAAACACCTTTTGGTGGTGTTGGGCAATCGGGCTATGGGCGTGAGAAAGGACAAGAAGCACTATATAGCTATGTACAAACTAAGAATGTGGCGATTCGGGTGTAAGTTAGAAGTTAGAAGCTACGAGTTGCGAGCTACAAGATAAAAGAAAAAATAAAAGCTAAAAACTGAGCAGTGTTTAATATTTTGAGAAGAGATGTGTATGAAGAAGTGGCTCTGTATTATTTGCGGTTGGATTTACGATGAAGCTAAGGGCTCACCTAGTGATGGCATTGCAGCTGGCACTCGATGGGAAGATATTCCCGATGATTGGGTATGTCCTGACTGTGGTGTTGGCAAAGCGGATTTCGAAATGTTGGAAATCACAGAATCCGTTGCAGCATCTGTGCAGGCATCTGTTAATCAAAACGATTTAAAGAACATCGTCGCTAACCCAGTAAATACAGAGCTATTACCGATAGTGATTGTGGGTACTGGTTATGCAGGGTACGGCTTGGCAAAAGCGCTGCGTGAACGCAACCCTGAGCAGCCTATCATTATGTTTAGTAACGATAATGGTGATCATTATTCTAAGCCTGCGCTTTCCAATGCATTGGCGCGGGATAAAGAAGCCGATCATCTAATCCTCGAAACGCTGATGGAAGTAGAGCAGCGCCTTAGCATCAGAATATACGCAAACTGCCAAGTACAGGGTATTGATCAACAGCAGCATTTAGTGCACAGCGCAATGGGTGTTGTGAAATATGCTAAATTAGTGCTGGCACAAGGAGCAGCGCCGATACGTTTGGGCTTTGCAGGTACAGGCGCCAGTGAAGTGCTGAGTGTTAATGATTTGCGTGATTATCGGCAATTCAGGCAATTACTCGATAAAACTGACAAGGCGCAAAACAGCCTAGAAGCAACTCGTAAAAAGACACATGTAACTATTATTGGCAGCGGGCTAATAGGTTGTGAATTTGCTAATGACCTAGCCGGTAAAGGTTATCAAGTGGTAGTAATAGGTTTAGCCGATTGGGCAATGAATCGCTTATTACCTCAAGAGATTGGTCAGCAATTACAGCAGAAACTAAGTGCATTAGGCGTTGCTTGGCAGCTAGCGAATAGCGTTGAAACTATCGACAAACTGGCAGAGCAACAAGGGTACTTATTAAGGCTAGCAGATGGAAAGCAGCTTAAAACAGATATCGTATTATCAGCTGTCGGTTTAAAAGCACGTACCGAACTTGCAAAGAGTGCTGGGGTGGCTTGCGATTCAGCAATTATCGTTAACGGTGGTTTACGCACTAATGTACAAGATATTTACGCTCTTGGTGATTGTGCACAAATACAAGGGCGGTTGCAGCCGTTTATAGCGCCGATTAATCACAGTATTCAAGCGTTAGCGAATTGCTTGATAGGCAAGCCGACGATGGCGCAATATCCATTGATGCCAGTCATCGTGAAAACACCCGCTTTTGCCATAACATTATTGTCGCCATTACCTGAGCAATTCGCACAGGGAAGCTGGAAAATAGAATCTAATACCAGTGAAGGAGTGTCAAGCATGCGCGGGTTATTCGTTGATGAGCAAGGCCAGTTACTTGGTTTTGTGCTGACAGGAGAATGCGTGAATGAGCGCCAGCAATGGTTAGATAAGGTTGTACGTTGAGGATAACTGCATTGAACATAAGGTGCCGAGTTATTAGGACAGCGCTAATCCGAGCAAACTAAAGTAATCGTTAAACGCATGATTGATCAATTGGCGTTGCTCGCGTTGCGGGTAAAGCCCTAGTTTAGCTTCTTCACTAGTGAGTGTGCCCGTGACTAAAAAGGCATTGTTAGGGATGCTATCTGCGATAAAAGCTTCAAAGGCGCGCGCGCACATTTCTTCAGGTCTGGCATAGTAATTACTATTAAGTTTTCGATCGATTTGTGAGCTTACTTTAAAAAGGGCACTGGGCTGCTTTCCATCTGCGCTGAGCATGATGCTTTTAAAACATTGATAAAGCTTATCGTTAAGCGAATGAGGAATAGGCGTGGCATCGCTTAACCAAGCATTAGAAGCAAACATGCTAGTGGCAGATACTTGCGTAATATCGCTAAATACTTTATCTGCCAAATAGTGATCAAAGGCATGAAACCATTCATGAGCAATGCTACCGGGTCCCGCATTTTTAGCTAACGCAAAGCAGCGTTGGCTAGGATCATAGTGAGCCGCAACCCCTGGACGCCCGCCAATTCCGTATTGGAAAGATAAACTTCCACGTAATGAGATCACTGTTTCTGGGCATTGTAGCGCCATCATTAAATCCACCAATGCATTATAAAATGCGCTGGCAGCTTTACACTGTTCGGGCTGCGTCACCCAGCGTCCAATGGCAATCCGTTTAAAATTAAAGCGCTGGCGCACATCGACAAAAGTGATGGTAGCTGGCTCAACAACGGCGGCAGAGATATCTATGAGTTTCATGAAGTATTTAGAGTGTGCTCTTTAATTAGTAAATGTAGTAAGGTGATTCGATTATTTAATTTGAGTTAAAAATTGTAATTAAATTACCAATGGAACACTAGTATTTTATACCGTAATTCAGTGCTTCAATAAAGGATATAGGCAATGATAGAAAAGGTAACAGAGCTTGAAAAGAACAGCTTTTTATTGAAACAGATCAAAGCTTGTTTATTCGACTTCGACGGCGTTATTGTTGATTCTGAAATACTGCACGCGGAGATGAAACAAAAAGCGTTAGATAATTTAGGCGTTGCTTACTCAAAAGACATCTTTGCTGAGTTTCAAGGCCGCCCTGATCTGGACTTCTTCAATTATGTAGTAGCAGAACTAGCCCCGACACATGCAATGTCTGCAAAGCAAATGCTCGCGATAAAATATCAATTATATCGTGAGCATATTGATCAACTAACATTGATTAATGGTATACAGGAGGTATTGAATTTTTCTAAGCAACAGTGCGATTATACCGCCATTGTTACCTCATCTGTCTTAATCGATGTTCGTCACATTATCGATAATTTTTTTACCAGCGACACTTTCGATTACATTGTGTCTTGTGAAGATACAGTGCGCCACAAACCCCATCCGGATCCTTATAATAAAGCGATTGCTTTATGCGGGCTCAAACCTGCGCAATGCTTAGTTATCGAAGATAGCCCAAGTGGTGTGCGTGCCGCTAAAAAAGCGGGTTGTGTCGTTGTTGCAATTACAACCACGTTTTCATCAGCAATACTAGAAGATGCCCAAGCAGACATCATTGTTAGAGATTACCGGCAGCTACTGAACATATTGAATGAAGCAATCATGAGCACAAAAGCTTGAGCTGATAATTGCAGGCTAGTCGTTACAAGTCAGTAGCTCTTTGAGCCATTTATGACGTTTAGATAAATTGTTTTTAGCATGCCAAATTTTCACAATATCAAAATTTGGATGATCAAAGGGAAGCTCAGTGTTGGAGAAGCCTTTGAAAACCGAATTTTCTAATCGCGCCGGCATGGTTGCTACAATATCAGTCCCTTCAATCATAGCAGCTAGTGCGGAAAAATTTGGTGCACTGGTAACAACATGCCGCTCAAACCCTGTTAGCTTTAATGCATTGTCTATGTCAGTTTGATGAATGTCGTTAAAAGCCACAATGGCATGGGGCACATTGCAATATTCTTCTATTGTTTTAGGTGCTTGCTGGTGGTTAGCATCATAAAAACACACTTCATGATCCGATAAGATTTTAGTTTGAAATAAATCCGCTTCATTAGATTCTAACGCTGGCGCTAATACTAAATCAACTTGCCCTGAGCGCAGTAAATTAGCCCACTCACCTTGCGAGTGAGGCCTAGCAATGTGTAAAGAAGAGTGAGGTGCTTGTTGCCTGAATTCTTTTAAAAAAGGCTTAATGATCGTCGCTATTTCGTAATCATTTGCAGCAATGGTGAATTTTTTGGTATCAGTTGCGGGATCGTAAATGTCAGGTGTAACAAATAGTTGCATACCAGCTACGATGACACGTGCCTGACTAATTAAATCATCAGCTTTAGGTGTGGCTATAATACCGCGTCCTGATTGCACAAATAAATCATCTTTGACAATCTTGCGTAAGCGGTTTAAACCGTGGCTAACGGTTGATTGTGTAAGGTCGAGTTCAGCTGCTGCTTTAGTTACCGAGAGGGTATCGTAAACAGTGATGAACATGCGTAACAGGCGGCCGTCTAACACGGTATAATCGAAATCATTCATACCTTATATTTAACACATCGTATTTATTCATTCAAATCAAACCTTCATACTTAGCGCATCTCTGGTTAATTAATCATAAGCAGAGCGTTCTTAACCTTGTAGCCTTTCGGGCTTGGCCGATGTTGCGAGAAAAAGTAAATTTTCGCAGTAGATTAGCGTTAAATCCACAGGCTAATACAGTAATTATGGAGATATTTATGTTATTTAAACGTCATTTAATGGCCGTTGCAATCGGCGTTAGCTTAGTGCTATCAAATGTATCATTCGCATCGATTAAAACAATTGATGCGCAAACTCAAAAGTCGATTAAAATCGCTGAAGGCTTTTATGAAGATGTGTTGTTATATCGAAATTTAAATAACTTTTCACGCTACATCGGTGACACCTATTTACAGCATGCTCCCGCTTATGGAGATGGCCCTGCAAAACTATTATCTGCAGTAGCAGGCGAACTTACTAATGACCCTGGCGTAAAAATTGAGATATTACGCACAATTGCCGAAGGCGATTATGTGGCTATTCACTCTGCGTGGACCACTTCTAGTGGTGAAACGTATGTCTATGTTGATGTTTGGCGCGTAGCAGGTGGTAAGTTAGTTGAACATTGGGATCATTATCAGCAAGCACCTGAAAAGTCAGCTAACTTGAATACAATGTTTGAAGGGCCAAATGCTGATATCTATTCAAAGCAAGATACAGAGCAAAACACCCAGCGCGCATTGGCTATTTTAGCTACTTTTAATAATCCATCAGACACCTCTGCCATTAAAAAATATGTAGCTGATGAATACATACAACACAATCCGTATGTTGCTGATGGTGCTGGGCCATTGGTTGGTTATCTTAGCGAACTTGCTAAGAACAAAGTGCATTTAAAGACTGATATCGCAAAAACCATCGCTATGGGAGATATGGTATTAATACACTCTCGCCAAACAAATTTAGATGTAAAAGGTGATTTAGGCACCGGCTATATGGATATATTTCGCTTTAATGATGCCGGTAAAATCGTAGAGCATTGGGATATTGAAGAAAAAGTGACAGGTGAATCTAGCAATAAGAATGATATTTTTGGATATTCTAAAAGTTAGAAAGTTAGAAGCTAGCGAGTAGCTTTTTGATTAATGCTGGCTGTGCATCGCGCATAGTCGGCAAATCAAAACGTGCTTGGCTAATGGCTTCCACTTCAATATCAGCAGTGATTAGCTGCACGTTTTCACCCGCCTGTGCGAGCACTTCCCCCCGTGGGCCAAGAATGCGACTACCGCCCCAAAAGCGTACTTCTAATTCAGTATCACAACGATTAGCCATTGCGACAAAAACACCGTATGTCATGGCAGTATAAGCCAAGTTTAGTTGCCAGTTATGCGGGTTAGAAAACTCATCGCTGACCACACCTTCTCCTGAATTAATCGGTGCGATTAATATGTTAGGGCGCTGTAACATAGTGCTAAAAAGTAAACCTGGATTCCACATATCGGCGCAAATTAACGCTGAACTCGGCCAGTGTTTTTTTAGCTCGACCAAGCTAAGCTGTTTGCCGGCATGAAACACTTTACCCTCTTCTAAAGCACCATAAGTCGGTAGATTAAGTTTGCGATGACAAGCGAGTACTTGGCCATTACATAACCAAAGTACTGAGTTGTAATACTCACCTGCAGCAGCCATTTCGATTAAACCACATACAACAATGATATCTTGGCTAGCCGCGGCTAAGCGTTGCACACGTGGGTCATCTAGAGACATCGCCAACTGTGGAGTTAGCCTACCAACTTGATAGCCGGTGAGAGACAGTTCTGGAAATACTAGCAGCTCGACATTTTGTGCACGTGCTTTACTGATGTAGGCTTCATGAGTAACGATATTGGCATCGATATCAGCTAAAGTGACCCCAATTTGAGCGACAGCGACACGTAATGAAGATAGTGGAAGTGTTGAAGACATAGATATTTCCGGGTTTAATTAATATGCTTAAATGCTACTAAGGTCAGCGAGTTTAACAGCAACGTGCAGTTAGAAAAACGCCCAGCTAAGCTAGGCGTTGTTTTAAAAAATAACGATCAGTGCAAGCTTAGATCAAACCTTGCTCTTGTAAGAAGCCTTTAGCAACCGCTTCAATTGTTTGCTTAGATACGTCTACTTTTGCGTTAAGTTCGGCCATGTTCTTATCGTTCAAACGGCTAGAAAGATCATTCATCAACGCTTCTAAAGCTGGGTTTGCTTTAAGTGCTTCATCGCGAATGACGGGTGTTAAAGCATAAACAGGGAAGTAGTTTTTATCATCTTTCAAGACGACAAAATCAAACGCAGGAATACGACCATCTGTTGCGAAAACTAAAGAAACGTTTACTTGTTTTTCTTTAAGCGCCAAATAAGTTAAGCCAGTGTCCATGCGCTTAATCTGTTCACGTGAAAACTTAAAGCCATAAGCTTTTTGTAATGGTTTAAGTCCATCAGCGCGCGCTGCAAATTCGGCATTACAGGCCAGTAACAAATCATCACCTGCATTTACCGCTTTACTCAAATCGCTTAGAGTGACAATGCCTTTTTCTTTCGCTTCTTCACTGCGCATCGCTAGTGCATAAGTATTATTAACTTTGGAAGCATTCAGCCAAATTAAGCCAATTTTAGCATCGAGAGTTTTTACTTTTTGATAGCCTTCTTCTAAGCTCATTGGCTCTTTAATTTTGTTAAAGTTGATCAACGCAGTACCAGTGTATTCCCAATAAAGATCAACCTGACCATTCACTTGAGCTTTACGTAGTACAGCGGTACCCATACCAGAGCGTGTATCAACGTCGACACCTTTTGCGGTTAAATACTGGCTGGTCATTGAGGTTAATAGCTGTTGCTCAGTAAAGTTTTTACCGCCAACTACTAATGATTCAGCAGAGGCTTGAGCGGCACTCGCTAACAAGCAAGCTGCGGCAAAAGTTTTAAGTAATGTTGTTATTTTCATCGAACTTATCCTTATATATTTTTATAGGTATTATTACCGCCAAGCCAAACGTTGACTTAACGTGGTTTGATTATTGTTTGTAACGTAATGGGTTAACGCCTCTAGGAACTAGCAGAAAAGCCAGTAAACCGACGCTAATATCGACGCTAACGGCTAACAGAGAAGTAGGTATGGCGCCGGCGAGTAGCATTGGCATTTCATCTAAATCGATGCCGGTAAAAATCAACTCACCTAAGCCGCCACCACCAATTAAAAACGCCAGCGGTACCGTGCCAACATTGATGGTGAGTGCGGTGCGAATACCAGCAAACATAACGTACAAAGCATTGGGTATTTCTACGCGCAATAAAATCTGCATGCTCGACATACCCATGCCATTAGCCGCTTCAATAAGGTGCTCTGGAACGCTTAATAAACCCACATAGGTATTACGTACTATTGGTAATAAGGTGGCGATACATAAGGCAAAAATGGCGGGGGTTGAACCTATGCCGAGAAAGCTCATCGATAGTGCTAAAATGGCCAAGGTAGGTACCGTTGTGCCAATGTTTAATAGCTGCATCATCGATTCAGCGATAGGGCGAAATCTTGGTCGGCTCAACATGATACCTAAAGGAATTGCGATTAATATCGCGATGCCGCCGGAAATAGCAGACAGCTGCATATGCTGCTTGCTGAGATAGATAATATCTTCAGAGTAATAGAAAAAACCTTCTATCAGCCCACTGTTTTGGCTCCACACACCGAGCACAAACATCAGCATCATGCCGGCGATCCATGCATATTTGGACTTAGATTTTTGCATACTAAGTTTCCCGGTTCAGTGTGTTGTCGCGCTCTTGACGGCGATAAGTCGCTCCCAGATAGTGAGTGACTCCGCGCTGGGATATTTCGCCGCGAAATACCCCGTCATCATCGACGCAAGGCATCCAAGTAGTATCGTTGCTAAACATTGAAGAGGCGACGCTACGCAAATCATCATTTACGTTAGCGATGGCGCGTAAACCATAAAAATGATCACCACAGCGGCCTCGTTTAGATCCTGCGAGATCACGGTTAATGGTGCCGATTGGCCTGCCAAACTCATCGACGAGAGTGACCGCAATATAATCACGCTCATGCATTATTTTCAGGGCGTGCTGTAAATCATCATCACGTTTTACAGGTGTGGGTGCAGGTGTCATTACTTCAGAGACTTTGGCTAGTCTAAGGCGCTTAAGAGTACGATCAGAGCCGACAAAGTTCTCTACGAATTTATTGCAAGGGTGAGCTAATAAGTTATCAGGTGAATCAAATTGTATTAATTTACCTTCGTCAAAGATGGCAATCTTATCGGCCATTTTAATAGCTTCATCGATATCATGACTGACAAATAGAATAGTTTTTTGCAGTGTCTGCTGCATTTTTAAAAACTCATCTTGAATAACCGCACGGTTAATCGGGTCAATTGCGCCAAAGGGCTCATCCATCAACATTACCTCAGGGTCAGCAGCTAAAGCTCGTATCACACCAATGCGCTGTTGCTGACCGCCTGATAGCTCGCGAGGAAAGCGACGCATGAATGTTTTAGGTTCTAGTGCAACCATTGCCAGTAGCTCTTCGGCACGTGCGGTGTAACGAGTTTTATCCCAGCCTAAAAGCTTTGGAACAACGCTGATATTTTCGGCAATCGTCATATTTGGAAACAGTCCGATTTGCTGGATTACATAACCTATATTGCGGCGTAAATCGATGGTGTTTAAGGTGCTAGTATCTTCGCCGTCGATAAATACTTTTCCTGAAGTCGGCGGCACAATACGATTCAGCATCTTCAAGGTGGTGGTTTTACCACAGCCTGATGGGCCTAATAAGACACAAATTTCGCCTTTACCTACCGTCATATTGATATTGTCAGCGGCGGTGATAATGCCTTCAGGGGTTTCAAATGTTTTGGTTAAGTTCTCTAATCGAATCACGGCAAACTCTCTTTAAATTAGGACCCCTAAAAAGGCTGGAATAACCTTGTTAGCTAGAATTTATATAACATAACTTGATGTGCTTATCGGCTTCACAAGCCTTTAGGTGTAAGGCGTCGTTGGCAATAAAGCAGAGCATAGTCAGCAATGATGGCCAAGAGGCTAACGGCTATCGCACCTGCTATTAATTGGCGTGAGTCCGTTTGAGTAATACCACGGCTAATTAAAGTGCCTAAACCACCAGCGCCAATGTAAGCGGCAATCGCCATAACGCCAATGTTCATCACCACTGCAGTACGCACACCTGCCATAATAACTGGAATAGCCAATGGGATTTCTACCATTTTTAAACGCTGTATAGGTGTCATACCTAAGCCGCGTGCTGCTTCACGTAGTGCTGGATCAACATTGTTAATAGCGGTGTAAGTGTTGCGAATAATGGGCAGCTGCGAGTAAAGTAATACTGCAATCACCGCCGGTACATAACCGATACCATGTCCGAATAAAGATAACACCGGGATCATTAAGCCAAACAGAGCGATAGAAGGTACAGTGATAATGATAGAAGCTACATAGAGCACCACCGCGGCAACTGATTCATTTTGGGTGATCGCGATCCCAATCGGTACGCCGGTGATAATTGCTAAACCAACGGCCACTCCAACCAAAGCTATATGCTCAAGTGTTAAGCTGGTAATTAAGCTCCAACTCTCAATGATAAACGCCAGTGTTTCCACAAAAGATCCTTTTTGAATGCTCAAACGGTTAACATAATTAACCTGTTATTATTATTTTGTTTGCGAGTAGATCATCCATAAATAGGACAGTATTGGTATGCGACTTGATTATAAAAACAGCAGAAAATATACACTAAAGATAAGTGGCGCTATAGTATGATATTTTTGCGACATTAGTTAGATTTAACGCGACAATGAAATCTAAAAGTTAGATTGACTGATCTATTTTGAGCATGATTAATATAAGTAATAAACTTTATGCTAATAATTCATTTAGCTGGAGAACTTGCAACAATCAAATCGGAAAGGCCTACAGATTTTTAAGTCCTCTACTTACTGTTTATCAATGATTTCAATCACTAATACTTTAATGCGTTAAGAGTAATGGCCTAAGAATATAGCTTTAATCCCACCACACCCAATAAGCTGAGAAAAATGCCCAGCCATTGCAAGGTGCGTAATTTTTCTTTGTATAAAACTCTGCCAAAAATAGCAGTGAATATTACTGACAATGAGGCGATTGACATAAACACCGCAAGGGAACCACTTTGTAGTGCTAATGCAGCACCAGCAGTACCTAATAAGGTCGGGCTGCTGGCGAAGGCGATGCCTTTAAACTCTTTTACCGTAACCGCATGTAAGCCGCGCTTTCCCGATAAACGCCTGAGTATCAAAATAACGCCGGTACCGAGTAAAATACTAAACTCCCAGAAGTAACCAATCATAAAAGGATTAGCTTGTTTGGTAGCAAAACTGAGGATGAAAAAGCTAGTGGCACCTAACAAGCCGGCAACTAACGAAGTGATAACGCCGCGGCGCGTAT
Organism: Oceanospirillaceae bacterium; assembly: GCA_036960485.1. Taxonomy (GTDB): domain Bacteria; phylum Pseudomonadota; class Gammaproteobacteria; order Pseudomonadales; family Balneatricaceae; genus Rs1. Next base: position 28,422 of record JBALXS010000037.1, on the reverse strand, counting down.
CATTATGTAAATGCTGCATCTTATTTCTACTGCTAGCTACGATAGCACCGCCTAATAAAATAATAGTAATCAACACTATTTGTATCGACACTAAAGATTCAGCAAGTAATACATAACCTAATAAAAAGGCGGCTAAGGTGCGCACGCTTTGGTTTAAGCTAGTGGCGACGCCTAACGGAATAAACTGCACTGCGTAAAACTGTGCCCACACATAAGTGCCGCCACAAATGCCTGACAGCAGCAGTAGCGGTATTAATCCGGGTAGTTGTTGATAATCTGCCTGCTCTACGCCAAGGAGCATTGGTGCTAGAATGAAACTCAGCGCTAGCATGCGATAAAAAGCTAAAGACAAGCGATCCATAGAGCGAGCTTGCTTGACTAATAAACTGCTTTGCAGTGAATAGGCGAAAGTAGAGATGATGGCCAGTAGAAAAAACAAATGAGGTTCCCTGAATTTAGCTGCTTATTTCTTTTGTTTTTCAATATTAGTAATCGCCGCTAATAAGCTAGGCGCAACCGCGGTATTTTTGGTGTAAGCCAAGCCGACTACGCGCTCTAGTTGCAAATCGCTAATTTCACAAAAGCTTAAATCAGCACGCCCATCCAAAGAATGTAAAGGAACGATAGACACTCCTAAACCTGCAGCGACTAAATCCAATGCGTACTCTTCGGTTTTAACGATCGCTTTGACCTTCAAATTTAAGCCGCGTTTAGCGATGGCAAATTCCCAAGAATCAATAATGTCGCAAGGCGAGCGGCTAATAAAAGCACAGTTATTGAGCTGCGCTAAATTCACATGGGAATTAGTGGCAATTGGATGATCAATTGGCGTTGCTAACACGTATCGGTCTACCCATAGCTTGTGGAAAACTTCATCTTTTTGTAGCACTGTTTGCGAGATAATACGTGCATCTGCCTCGCCGTTAATATCAACTAATGTGAGATCCAGGTTGGGTAGTGAACGCATTAGCTGTTTGATCAGTTTAGAGACGCGCTTGCCCGATAAAAAAGGCAATAGCGCTAATTTAAAAGATAGTTGTTCCGGCGTTTCTTGAAACTGCTGCTTTATCTGAGAAATATCAGCCAGCACTTGGCAAGCTTTAGGATAAAGTTGTGTGCCTTCTGTGGTCGGTGTGATGCCTTTGGAATGTCGCACAAATAGTGCGCATTCTAATTCCGCTTCTAATTGCTGCACCGCACCTGAAATAGAAGGCTGTGCCACAAAGCAACGTTTCGCCGCTGCACTAAAGCTTTGTTCTTCAAATACAGCGACGAAATAGCGTAATGATCTAAAATCCAACTTTAGGTAACTCCAGTATTGACCAGTATTAAAAAGGTGCTATAAATAGCCGCTCATATATTGTGAACTCTCATTATAGCTTTTTTTAGGTTAAAACGATGTTTGTACCTTATAGCTAAAATCGATATCCCCACAAGGAATTTTATATTATTACCGAGGGTTAACTCAGGGCTAGTATAAGAGAATTAGCTATAATACGGCAGCACTTTACAGCGCTTAATAACTTTTTCGTTCATCAATACAGATAATCAAGATAGGTAATCAATGAAGTATCCCAATACATACTATGCAAGCACGGCCATTACCGCTCCAGTAAGGGCGAAGCTAACACAAGATATGTCCATTGAAGTGTGTATTGTGGGAGCGGGAATAGCCGGCTTAAGTTGCGCTCTTGAATTGCTCAAGCAAGGTAAAAGCGTCGCTATTCTTGAAAGTGAAGCAGTGGCTTGGGGTGCATCAGGGCGTAACGGTGGGTTAGTTTCACCGGGTTGGGCACAAGGTAATGATGCGCTTGAGGCGAAGTTAGGTTTAAGCAAAACCAAAGCGCTGTATGAACTATCACGCAAAGGTGGTGATATTATTAAGCAAAATATTAGCCAGTATCAGCTGCAAAATTGCGATGTAAAATATGGTGGGCTACAAGCAGGGCGTTATCCACAACGTGAAAAGTTATTAAGTAAACAGCGCACCATGGCGGATAAATACCAATATGATTTACAGCTGCTAGAAGTCGCTGACGTTAGGGATATATGCAGAACAACACGCTATTTTGAAGGCCTATTTAGTTCAGAAGAATTTCATTTTCATCCTCTAAACTACTGTTTAGGGTTGGCTGCGCAAATCGAGCAGCTAGGTGGATTGATTTTTGAAAAGTCAGCCGTTACAAAAGTAACCAGCGATGGCGATAGGCATAAAGTGCAAACCAGTGATGCGCAACTTGTGTGTGATCAAGTGGTGTTCTGTGGCGGCGGTTATACAGGTGAAGAAGCACCGGCACTAAAGCGCTCGTTTTTACCGATTGCCACTTATATGATAGTTACTGAACCGTTAGGCGATTTAGCTAAGCAATTAATTAGTAAAGATTACAGCATTAAAGATGACAGACGGGCCGCGGATTACTACCGCTTAGTTGAAGGGGATAAACTACTGTGGGGGTCACGTATCACCACCAATAACCAAACAAATGAGCAGCGTTTATCGAAAATGCTCACAGAAGATCTAACCTCTGTTTACCCTGAATTGGCTGACGTAAAAATTGCTCGTTCTTGGTCAGGATTAATGGCCTATGCTGGACATAAAATGCCTATCGTGCAGCAACAAACCAAAGGCCAGTGGCTATGTTCATCTTTTGGCGGACACGGATTAAACACCGGCACCATATGCGGAACATTAGTGGCACAAGCTATATGTGAACAAAATGATGACTATCAGCAGTTTGCGCCTTTTGGGTGCGATTGGAACGGTGGAGTACTTGGGCCGATAGTGGCAAGTATGACCTATAAATACCTGCGTATGCGCGATAAAATGCAAGAACGTTAGATTTATTTTTCTCGCAATTCACCATTGTAAATTGCGTATAGATACGCGTCATTCAAGCCCACTGTGAGCTGTTGATTGCGCTCTATACTTGTTCACTATGTTCTGCTTTTTAATGAGTAGCTATTTTTTAGGATTAAAACTTGAATACTATAAAAAATACCATGAGTATTGGGTTTTAGTTGGGTGTTTTAATCTATCGGTGCAGAGCTTAAGTTAGCTGCAATTAGCATTGATGGAGGTGTTCATATGTAAATATATTGCTCAGCGACCTAAGCCGTTGCAGTAAGTGGTTTGCAGATGGAGTATCATAAATAATGCTAAAGCTTTCATTACACAGTTAATATTGTTGAACAGGGATGAACATCTTATGAAGCTCGTAACGACTATTTTTATTTACGCATTATTTTCAATTGCAAACCTTACACATAACTCGGCAGTCGCTGGCGTGACTAATAGCGAACAGAGCCGTGTGCTTGATATTAGCGTGCAAAGTATTGCAGGGCGAATAGCAGCAGCAATTACTTTTTCTACAGCGTTAAAAAATGACGTTAATTTAGATCAATGGCTAACTATTGAAACGATAGCGGGCGAGCGCGTTACTGGCAGCTGGATATTAGATGAAAAGGGTAAAACACTTTATTTTACCAATATTGAGCCCGAACAAAGCTATATCGTGCATGTTAAACAAGGTTTGCCGCTGGTTAATTGGCAGTTATTGGCAAAAGGTCAATCGACTAAGATAAACGTTGCTGCCATAACGCCTATGTTAGGTTTTGCCGGTAGTGGTAATTTACTGGCTGATTCACTCACCGATGGATTGCCAGTTATCTCTGTTAATGCAGGGGAGGTTGATGTTGATTTTTATCGTATTCCCCAAGCGCTTCTCGTTTCATTTCTAACTAATAATACCCGTCGTGGGCAGCAAGAGTTTTGGCAAATAGAGTCTTTCATTGACCGGCTTGAGCTAGTTTATACCGCTCGGTTTGATTTAAAACTCAAGCGCAATCAAACCGCTACTAGTTATTTACCGGTTAAAGATATCGCGCCTTTACAGCAGCAAGGTGTGTATTTAGCCATAATGCGCAAAGCCGGTGAGTATAAATATTCTTACCCTTCTACTTGGTTTGCGATTAGTGATTTAGGTATCCACGTGCGTTTATATGCTGATAACGCAGAAGTACAAGTTAATAGTTTAGCGACTGCTCAAGCTCAGGCAGACGTCACTTTACAGCTACTAAACACGCAAGGCAAAGTGATAGCGCAACAACAAACAACAGTAGATGGCAATGCGAGCTTTACCCAAGCTGAGATTGAAAAATCAGACTTATTAATAGCGCGACAACAAGGACATACATCTATTGTTCGTTTATTTGGGCCGCAATTAGATCTTTCTGAATTGCCAGTGACAGGCATTACCAATACCGCGCAACAGCTATTTATTTACAGTGAACGTGATTTATATAGACCGGGTGAGTCTTTAAATATCAGTGCTTTATTACGTGATAGTGATGGGAAGATGCTGCCGCCACAAGTGCTTACTTTTCAGTTAAAACAACCCAATGGGCGAGTTGCAAGTGAGCAACGTATCCGAGCTAGCGCTCTAGGTTATTATGCTAGCGATTGGTTATTACCAAAAGATGCAGCCACTGGGCAGTGGTCTGTTACTGCACAAATAGCAGGGCAGGAAGAAAGCCAGTATAACTTACAAGTTGAAGATTTTTTGCCACAGCGAATGGCACTTTCACTAAAAGCAGAGCCGTTTATTGATAATCAGCAGCGCTTTAAAGTAGCGGTTAACGGGAGCTATTTATATGGCGCCCCAGCTGTTGACAATGTATTGCAAAGTGAATTAGTGACGCGTTTAGCGCAGCATCCTTTTAAGGCGTTTGAAGAATATTATTTTGCCAATCCACAGCTAAGTAATGTGAGTAGTCGAATATCGTTAGATGATAAGAAACTAGATGCGAATGGTAACTTAAGTATTGATGCGCAAAACCATTGGCACAAAGCCAATACACCGGTGCATTTAAAGTTATACACCAGCCTTTTAGATAGCGGTGGCAGGCCCGTTAATCAGTCAATCAGCAGTGTGGCTTTACCTGCTACTGAACTCGTGGGGATAAGACCTTTATTTGCAGAAGATACCGCGCCCTATGATGGTAGTGCAAATTTTGCAATTGTATTGAGTGATGGCGATAAAAAATTAGCGGCACAAGGATTGCGGGTAAAGCTGATACGTGAGAAACGTAACTATCATTGGCTATATACCGAAAGTGAAGGCTGGACTGCAGATTATACTGAGCGCCATTTCACTGTAAGCACGCGCAATATTGATATAAAAGCAGATGGCGTTGCTAATATTTCACTGCCAGTAGAATGGGGACACTATCGTCTTGAGGTGCTAAACCCAGTTACGAATATCGTCACAGGTTATAAATTTAGAGCGGGTTGGAGCGCCGATGAAACGGTGATGGCAGGGCGCCCTGATCGTATTGGTTTAGCGTTGAATCAGCAAAGCTATAAAAACGGCGATACTGTAGAAGTAGAAATTAAAGCACCTGCCGCTGGGCGAGGTTACTTATTAGTAGAATCCGATAAACAGCTACATCGCCAAATAATAGATATCCCGGCAGCTGGTGGCACTGCAACTTTTAAAATAGATAAGCTGTGGGACACACACAATTTATATGTGTCAGTATTACTGATTCAACCGGGCGCAGAGCGCGAAGAAAAGCTACCAAGGCGCATGATGGGGGTTATTCCACTGCGTTTAGATAGAGAGTCACGCAAGTTACAAGTACAGATAAACACACCTGAAAAAATACTACCTAATACACAACTGCGTGTTCCATTAACCGTTGTTGGCAGTAATGGCGACCAAGTACCTGGGTCTGTGCAAGTGACAGTGGCGGCTGTAGATGTGGGTATTTTAAATATTTCACGTTTTACATCACCTGATCCGTTTAGCGGGTTTTTTCAGCAACGTGCATACGGTGTAAGTGCACGTGATAGCTACAGTGATTTGATCAATGCAGAAGACGGTGTGCTAGCGCAGTTAAAGTTTGGTGGCGATAGCGATGCTGTACAAAACGGCGAAGCAGATCCTGATGTGCAAATAGTCTCGTTATTTTCAGGTGTGGTTGAGGTCGGTGTTGATGGCAAAGCTTTTGTGGTAATGGATATCCCCAATTTTAATGGCCGGCTGCGATTAATGGCAGTGGCCTTTTCTGAGCAAAGCTTTGGGAGCGCCGAAAAAGAGTTAACAGTAGCAGCACCTATTGTGGCGCAATTAACCAAACCACGCTTATTACGCGCAGGGGATAAATCGCAACTCGCATTAGATTTAAATAATTTAACCGCGCTTGATCAAACATTAGCGGTGCAACTATCACTCGGTGATGGGCTTAGCTTTAGCAGTGCTGATAATGGTGATAAGCAGCATCAACAGCTTAGTGTGAAATTAAATAAATCTAGCAAGAAGATACTGTATTTCCCGATTGTGGCCAGTGCTAATTATCGCTCAGTTGAAATCGATTTAAGTGTTGCAAATATCGCCCTTGAGGGTTCGGATCAGATACCGACACAAGAGCGACATTGGCAGTTGTCCATCGCTCCGAGCTGGCCTAAAACCGACCAGCTCATGCAAGCGCTGTTATCAACCAATGAAAGCTTTGTATTAACAGGCAAAGAGATGGATAACTATTTAACGAGTAGTTTGAGTGGACAGTTGAATGTGTCGAATCAGCCACCGCTGGATATCGCCAGCCATTTTAATGCACTCAAAGCTTATCCTTATGGCTGCTTAGAGCAAACCACAAGTGGCGTTTTTCCACAGCTCTACGTCAACGATATGCTGTTAGCAGATTTGGGAATTAAAGGTAGCGATTTAAAAGCGCGCACGAAAGCGATCGATTTGGCTATTCAACGTTTACAAACCATGCAACGAGGTAGCGGTGGTTTTGGCCTTTGGTCACAGCAGAGCCCTGAAGAGCATTGGCTGAGTGTGTATGTGGTTGATTTTTTACTGCGTGCTCAGGATTTAGGCTATCAAGTACCGCAGGCAAATTTACAAAAGGCGCTACAAAGAATCAAAATCTATTTACGCAGTCCTAACAAGATAAGCAGTTATTATGAGGATGTAAATCAAACCACTAAGTTTGCGATTCGCGCTTATGCAGGGCAAGTGTTGGCACGTTACAAGCAAGCGCCGCTATCCATTTTGCGTCGCATGTTTGAGAACAGAAGCGGCAAAGAAACACCTATGTCATTGTTGCAGTTGGGGCTAGCACTTCAATCGGCAGGGGATAAAACGCGCGCCAACAAGGCCATTGAAGAAGCTGTTGTAAGGCTAGTGAACATTGATAAAACCAATGAACACGCGATTTATTACGCCAGTGCCGTCAGAGATCTAGCGCTATCCAGCTTTTGGTTATTAGAAACTAATGCAAGTAGTGAGCAGTGGCATCCGCTATTACTGGAATTAACTGCGCGCTTAAAAAACAAGAACTGGTTGAGTACTCAAGAGCGAAACGCGTTGTTTTTATTAGGTAAAACGCTAAAAACAGCCACCGCTAATCAATTGCAGTTAGCGCTCGAAATTGATGCAAAAAAAGAGACCAAAACCATTAGCTATTTGCAGCTACAACTAAGCAGTGATGCATTAAAACAAGCAATTAAGGTCACTAATTTAGCAAAAGAAAATGCCTATCTCAATTTGCGCTCATCAGGCTATGAAAAAACAGCGCCTGCTGCTATCGATAATGCTTTGCAGATCGAACGTCGTTATTATGATCTTGACGGGAAAGAGTTTAGCGCTAAGCAATTAACCAGTGGCGATAAATTAATAGTCGAGCTATCTGTTAGGGCAGATAAGCGTATGCGCCATGCTTTATTAGTTGATTTGCTGCCAGCAGGGCTAGAGATTGAAAACCAAAATCTAGCAGATAGCTATGATCAAGATAGCTTGCAGATTAATGGCGAAAAGATCTCTGAAATAATGTACGAGCTCAATGTTGCGTATCAAGAATATCGTGATGATCGGTTTGTGATGGCGATTGACTTACCAAGAAAGCGCCTTGTACGTGTGTATTATTTAGTACGTGCAGTATCACCTGGCACCTACACAGTGCCTGCAACCTTTGGTGAAGATATGTATCGTCCTGAGTTGCGCCATCAAGGTTCAAGTGCGGGTAAATTAACGGTATTACCAAGATAAAAACTTGAATATAAGCTGTAATGATACTGAGTAAAAAAACGGGTAAGTTAGCGATTATAAGCTGTCTTTGTATGATGGCTTGTTTGGCACTATTAGATTATTACTACCCTATGAAAACGCAACAGTCTTCTAGCACAGTGGTACTTGCCAGCAATGGTGAAGTATTACGTGCTTTTAGTAATGAGCAGCAGCAATGGCGTTACCCGATTGAAAACAGCCAAGCCCCTAAGCATTATCTAGAATTGTTACTAGGTTATGAAGATCGCTGGTTTTATTATCATTTTGGGGTTAATCCTTTTTCGATGCTGCGCGCCACATGGCAAAATTTTTGGGCGAATAAAGTTGTATCGGGTGGGTCTACACTTACCATGCAAGTCGCCCGGTTATTAACGCCGCATTCGCGCAGTATTAAAGGTAAGTTACAACAGATACTGCGTGCTTTGCAGCTTGAATGGCACTTAAGTAAACCTCAAATTCTCAATCTATATCTTAATTTAGCACCTTTTGGCGGCACGCTGATCGGTGTGCAAGCCGCGAGTGTTAGCTATTTCGATAAACCTCTTGCTCAACTTAGCGATGCCGAAGCGGCGCTATTGGCAGTATTACCTCAAGCACCTAGTAGATGGCGCCCAGATCGGCATCCACAAGCGGCACGGGCGGCTCGCAATAAAGTATTGATGCGTATGCAGCAACTTGGTATTTGGCCGGCACAGCGGGTACAAGATGCCTTGGTTGAGCCAATTTTTTCGCTTGCTCGGAACACACCAATGCTGGCCCCTTTACTAGCTAGGCGCTTAAAAAAGCAATGTGTTGATTGTGAGAAAATCTCCACTTTGATCGATATTGAAATGCAGCGGCAGCTAGAGGTATTAATTAGTGATTATAGCCGTACATTAGCCGAGGGCGTTTCTGTCGCGGTGATGGTGATGGATAATAAAACAGCAGCAGTGCGCAGTTACATCGGCTCTGCTCAGTTTTTGAATAATCAACGCTTTGGTCATGTTGATATGATCCAAGCAGTGCGCTCACCTGGGTCAACCTTAAAGCCTTTTTTGTATGGATTAGCCTTAGACAGGGGACTTATTCATTCACAATCGTTATTACAAGACGCACCGCGTTATCAAAAAGCTTACCGTCCACGCAACTTTAGTGGCGGCTTTAACGGCCCTGTTAGCGTGACGCAAGCGCTACAACGCTCTTTAAACATCCCAGCGGTACAAGTGCTAGAGCAGCTAAAGCCTGCTTACTTTGCCGGGAAGTTACAGTCAGCTGGGTTAAAGTTATATGGACCAGGAGCCCAAAAACCGAATATATCGATGATACTAGGCGGTGTTGGTACAAAGTTAGAGCAACTAGTTACCGCGTATTCAGCACTAGGTCGAAATGGGATTACGATACGGCCCAGGCTTACAGCCGATCAGCCAATAATAGAACGTTACCTACTGAGCCCCGGAGCTGCTTGGATTACCTGGAAAATGCTGGCGATTAATCCACAAAAAAACAGCAATAGTGACAGGCTTGATAATCAGTGGCAACTAGCATGGAAAACTGGCACTAGCTATGGCTATCGTGAGGCATGGTCAATGGGGGTAACTAAAAAATGGACGATAGGAGTGTGGGTTGGTCGCCCTGATGCAAGTTCATCTCCGGGTTTATCTGGGCGCAGTGCCGCTGCGCCGTTACTGTTTAAAGTATCCAGAGCGTTATCGCGCAGTAAAGTGCTAGAAATGCCAGCATCAGTAACTAGCATGCAAATATGCTGGCCATTGGGTACCAGTATTACAGAGGCTGAAAATGCAGGAATGAATTGCCAGCAAAAAAAATCTGCCTGGGTGCTAGATAAAACGATAGCACCAACCATATCTGAGCAGATTCAACTCAAAACATTGTGGCGCAACAAGCTTGGCAAGCGAGTGGATCCTAGTTGCGATAATGATACTTTAGTGAAAGCGCAAGTAGCGCTTTGGCCGGTTAATCTTGAGCCTTGGATAGCGGCTAAATTTCGCCGAGCAGCTTTGCTTGGTGATCCAAGTGAAAATTGTCCACAACTATCAACAGAGCCTTGGAAGATTCGCATCACTTCAATTGCAGATCAAAGCTTTTATCAATCTCAATTCAAAAGTCAATCACAAGGCAGCTCTAAAGAGCTAGATTTGCAGCTACAAGCTCAGGGAGGGAAAGGTTTAAGACACTGGTATTTGAATGGTAAATATTTAGGATCAAAAGCGACTGATAATGCATTACATATTGTGATTAAACGCACCGGGCGCTTTCAACTTAGTGTGGTTGATGAACATGGCAATAACGATATGATTTATTTTTTTGTAGAGTAAGCAAATTATTGTGTTTAACCATAACCATAACCATAAGTATGTGTTTGCAGTGTTTAGTGTCTAAACATTTACCTGCTCTACTTAGCTAGTTTTTAGGTATACTGCGCTAAACTATTTTCAGTTACCGGGCACCATATGCTTAAAAAAGAACGCGCCGCGTATATAGATCAACGCTTACAAGAATTATATCCATCGCCTCCTATTCCTTTAGATCATACTGATTCATTTTCTCTGTTGATTGCAGTATTACTTTCTGCGCAGTGCACTGATGCGCGCGTAAATACCGTCACTCCTGCATTATTTGAATTAGCAAAAACCCCTGCTGCAATGGCAAAAGTTGCTGTAGAAGATATCAAAGCAATTATTAGGCCCTGTGGATTATCTCCACAGAAATCAAAAGCGATTAGTGTATTATCCACTATGTTAATTGAGCAGCATGGTGGGCAAGTACCCGATAATTTTACTGATTTAGAAAAACTACCGGGTGTTGGACATAAAACGGCATCGGTAGTTATGAGCCAGGCTTTTGGCTATCCAGCATTTGCAGTAGATACCCATATTCACCGGTTAGCGCAGCGTTGGGGATTAACTAAGGGGAAAAACGTACAGCAAACTGAAATTGATTTGAAAAAGTTATTTCCAAAAGAGCGCTGGATCGACATTCATTTGCAAATCATCTACTACGCGCGTGAACACTGCCAAGCACGCAGCTGTTTTGGTTTAGAGTGTGAAATTTGTAGTACTTGTTACCCAGATAGAAAGAACAAAAAAATAGCTTTAAAGCCATAGCGTATTTTTTAGTTAAAGCTTGCATAAATAACGTTGCAGCATGCATCGTTATTTATTCATAATTTCGCAACTCGCAACTCGCAACTCGCAACTTCTATTTCTTATCTTCTAGCATTTGTAAGAAGGCATCAAACAGTTTCTGCATTTGCACTTTTTTGTAAGGGAAAGTTTTTTCGCAATCCATAGCGTGCACGTTCAAAGATGCACAAGCTTCAAAAATGAGTAGTTTTCCATCTTGGGTTTCTGCACAGTCTATACCAAAATATTCTAAACCAATTTCATCTGCCAAAGTGGCGAATGCTGTTTGATGCTTAAGCGCAAAGCCTTGCTCGAAGTGGCCCATTGCTTGAGCTTCTGCAAAACGTTTTTCTGCGTTCTCAATCATACCTGCATTTAAATAGTGGATCATCCAATGTTCAGAAATAGCCATGTGAGCAATGAAAGGTTTACCACCGATCACCATGATTCGGTATTTTTTGTACAAACCATCAGCGCTTCGATAATCAACGAAAGGTGCGATAAAAAATTCTGGATTGGGGTTAGCAGTTAGGTAATTCATTAATGCCAATTGGCAGTCAACTTTTTCTAATTGATTACCAGCATGCGAATCTATAGGGCGAATTATAATAGGGTAGTTGATTGTTGCCCCTAAGCTAGCTGCAATTTCAGACAGCGTTTCGCGGCGTAATTGCTCATAGCTAGCTCTGGCGGTTATCGGTACTTCGATGCCCGCTAAGTTCTGTAAATTTTGGCTGACTAAATCGCGTGACAATTGGGCAATATTCGCTGGAGTATTTAATACAACAGAATCCAATTGGGAAATAAAATGCTCTACGCGCGGCAAGCAATCCAAATTTCTATCAAGTTCGCTAATCGCTACAATTGCAATATCGTGTTCTGGTACTTTTTTAGGCAGCGGTAAATGATCGGCAATGTAGAGGGTTTGCATATGAAACCCCGCTCCGTCGGCTATAAATTCTAACGGAGTGTTAGTCATTAAATCCCCGGTGGTGCAAATAGATAACAGCTTTAACGTTGAGCTATTTTTAGTAGGGTTCAAGGTGAATAATTGCTGCTGGCTAAGCGCTTCTTGTTGCAGGGCTAAAGCCGTTTCTTTATTGCCTTGTAGCTGCAAAAGTATTGAAAGATCAAACAATGCATTAGCGTCATCAAGTTGAGCTCTTGCCATTAACGCGCTGGCAATATCTGATAAGTCTTCGCCTTTAAAAACGCGCGTCATTAATTCAGCTAAACCGATTATATAATCACTTTGCTGAGGTTTTATTGTCAAATCAAGAGGAAGTGAAAGGCTCATTTTGTACCTACAAATATATTAGATACAAACTTGTCAGCAATATGTAGGCCAAGTAGAGTCTGATAAAGGCCAAGTGGCATGAAGATATTATTAAGATAATTAAATCAAATAGTTATTATAAATATGAAGGAATCTAATTATTATACTCAATGCAGTTTGTATGATTAGTATACAAAAAAGTAATGACAATAGTACACAGATAAATTGGCGGCAAGTGCGCGCCGATAAAGCGGCAATTATTTTATTATCATTTTAGCCTGTAAAATACATACTCAAACAGGCAGTTACGATAACTTTTATCGCTAACTTTTATTGTGTTGTAGCTGAGGATACTTTCTTAAATAAGCACGCAGCTGGTGGTAGGTAATGCCTAAAGCTGTTGCGGTATTTTTCTGTTGATAATGGTGCTTGTGCAAACTATCTTTTATCAACTTACACTCAAAATTTTGCACTTGTTGCTTTAAATCTAGTGGGGATATGGCATGTTCGTCTGCTGATTGAGGTTGGCTTTCTACACCGCTATGATTTGCTAATTCACTGCTTGTGGGATCAGCTTTACCCAGAGGTTGGCTAGGCCATAAAGTGGCAAATGGGTTTATTATAATATCTTCTATTAAAGCGTCGGGAATTTGCTGGCGATATACACTGCGCTGCACAACATTTTTAAGCTCGCGAATATTTCCTGGCCAGTGATGCTGCTGTAATGCTTTGGTCGCGTTAATACTAAAACCCATGAACACTTTTCGGCCTAATTCTCTACTTATTGACATCGCAAAATGCTCGGCTAGGATAAGGATATCGTCGGTACGCAAACGCAGCGGTGGTAGATTGATAACATCGAAAGCGAGCCTATCAAGCAGATCTGCTCTGAATTTACCTTGCTGTGCTAACTCAATTAAATCTGCGTTAGTGGCCGTTACAATGCGTACATCTGCTTGCATAGTCTGCTGGCCGCCTACGCGTTCAAACTCGCCATACTCTATTACTCTTAATAGCTTTTCTTGTACGCGTGTTGAGGTAGTGCCAAGTTCATCTAAAAATAAAGTGCCTTCGCTAGCGCGCTCAAAATAGCCTTTATGGGTTTTCATTGCGCCTGTGAATGCACCTGCTTCATGGCCAAATAAAGTGGATTCTAATAAGCTTTCACTTAAAGCTGCGCAATTGAGTTTGAGAAATGGCTTTTCCCAGCGCTTAGATAGAAAGTGTAAGCGCTCAGCAATCAGCTCCTTACCGGTGCCGCGCTCACCAATAATTAATACTGGCTTATTAAGTGGAGCAACTAAGCTTAAATGCTCTAGTGATTGAGCGAGTAAAGAAGACTCACCTATTATTGTTTGCTTTTCCATTGACGCTCAAATCCACGAAAGTTTATTAATTGCACTGTTATATTGCTAATTTGTCTAAGAGTGGTTGTTGATGTCGTTAATAAAACCATAAATAAGTTTATTTGACTATTATTTAGTTTAAATATTAATAATTATGATTGAAGATAAAAGAACCATATATAAATAAATCATAGATAACAGTGGTTTAGTGATTATTTAAAAATTGGCACGGTAATCGCTATAGGTATTATCAAACACAGTGCTCAGGGTCGTTAAAAAGAGCATCCTAAAACACTTAGCAAAATACAGATAATTAAAGGAAGGATCACATCATGGGTATATTTTCACGTTTTCAAGATATCGTAAATGCCAATATAACTGCAATTTTGGATCGCGCTGAAGATCCTAAAAAGATGATTCGCTTGATGATTCAAGAAATGGAAGATACTTTAGTAGAAGTGCGCACGACATCGGCAAAAATAATTGCCGATAAAAAAGAACTGCAACGCCGTGTAAAAGCATTACAAGCGGATGCGTATAATTGGTTAGGCAAAACAGAACTGGCGATCAGTAAAGGTCGCGAAGATTTAGCGAAAAGCGCGCTGATTGAAAAGCGCCGTGCACAAGAAGCGGTTGAAGCGGGCGAAGCTGAGTTATCTTTCATTGATGAACAAATTGCCTTATTAAGCGCTGAAATAGGCCAGTTACAATCTAAGTTAGATGCGGCGCGTGCCAAGCAAAAAGAGCTATTAGTAAGAGAGCAAACAGGGCGCTCACGTTTAGAAGTTCGCAAGCGTACTAACCGGGAAACATTGAACAAAGCATTTGATAAGTTTGAGCAATACGAGCAGCGTTTAGAAGAGATTGAAGCAGAAGTAGAGTCTTATGACATGGGACGTTCTAATCACTCTTTAGCAGAAGAAATTGCTGATTTAGCCATTGATGACGAAATCGAACGAGAATTGGCAGAGCTTAAATCTAAAATTAAAAACAAATAGTAGGAGGTAGTATGTCAGGAACGATATTTATCTTTGTACCGCTAGTGGTTTTTCTAGTCATAGTGGCACCACTATGGCTGGTTCTGCACTACTGGAGCAAAAGCAAAGAGAAACAAGGATTGTCAGCACAAGATCAAGATGTAATAGATGACACTGTGCAAACTATCGACAAGCTGTCTGAGCGTATCAACAATTTAGAAGCTATTTTGGATGATCAACACGAAGGATGGCGCAACCAAAGCCATTAATAGCATGTGAAAACAGATTGCCAAATTAGACGGCTAATATAGCGAAGGGGAAAGTTATGAGCTGTAGAAATAGAAATAAAGATCCGAATAGACCAAAAAAAGAAAATGGCTACCAACGTAATTTGTATCGCAATAGCAGAGACGGTAAAATCGCCGGCGTTTGTGCGGGGTTTGCTGATTACTTTGATGTGCCAATATGGGTAGCTAGATTAGTTTGCATCAGCTTGGTTATATTCACCTTTCAATTCGGCATCATTGCTTATATTGTCGCTATTTTTATGATTGCCAAGCGTGAAGAAACGACGACAACAAGTAGAGCGGATGATTACCGATCGGCAAATACCCAACATCAATCGCGTAGTAATAAAGTGTTTAACTACAGTAAATCTGCGAGTAATCGGTTACAAGATATTCGCGATAGATTACGTAAGTTGGATGAGAAAATTGGTTCTATGGAAGGTTATGTCACTTCAAAAAGATACCGTACAACCACTGAAATAAATGATCTTAAATAAGCGTCAGCGAATGGCCGTGATTTGCAATAAACATCCACGGGGCAAGCCTTCTCACTTCGTTCGACTTCATCGTGTGAAACGGGGGTCGTTGTTACTAAAATTCGTCTCAAAGGGCTGGGAATTAACCCTCTGATGATTTAGGCTCCGCCCAATTCATTTCTATTAAATAAACAGAGCAAGCGTCAATGGATACCACAGTGCAGCAAAAACACTCGTATAAAGAACAGCAAAAAGAAGAAAGCTACCAACTACTGGTTAAGCAAGCTGAAGCGTTATTGAGCGGTGAAACAGATTATATCGCTAATGCTGCCAATTTAAGTGCTTTGCTATTTAACAATCTAGAACAACTTAATTGGGCTGGCTTCTACTTTGTTAAAGATGAGCAGCTAGTATTAGGTCCATTTCAAGGGCAGGTCGCCTGTGTACGCATTCCCTTAGGTAAAGGAGTGTGCGGTACAGCTGCAGCTACGGGTAGCATTCAACGTATTGATGATGTTCATCAATTTGCTGGGCATATCGCCTGTGATGCGGCTTCTAACTCTGAAATAGTGTTGCCGCTATTGTGTAATGATAAAGTGATTGCGGTGTTAGATATTGATAGCCCTATTACTGCGCGATTTGATGCAACAGATCAGCAATATCTTGCGCAAATAGCGGAAATTTATACTCGTTGTTCGTCATTAGGGGCGTTCAGTGGAATATAGCTTTACTCGAAATGATATCGGCCAACCAGTCGCTCGTTTGAATATGGAGGGCGAAGCTTTTGCTCACTGGCTCAATATTGAAATGTCGAGTAAGCACAGCCATACGCAATTGGCAAAAGTAGCACTGGCAGTGGAGCAGCTGTTAGTAGGCAGCCAATGGCAATATGAATGTGAAGGACGAGAGTTTTTCCTAGAGCTAACGCGAGACCAAGCAATAGTGAAAGCTAACGCGGTGATAGAACAGGCTGATGAGCTTACAAGTGAGCAGGATGATTACGAATTTAGTAGCGATGAATACGCAGAAGATGAGCAAGATTTTCATGTGTCTGAATCTGGTTTGGTGGCTAGCTGTGGTTTAGAGGATTTTCAACAATTACTAGCTGCTTGGATAAGGTATTTACAAACTAGCTAATAAGGAGAATAGGCTATGCAACCGACAGCATTACTGAATAAAGGCACCATTTTAAAACGTATTAAAAGGCGTTTGTTTACGCAAAGCTTGATAGAAACGATGTATGCTGTTGGACCTGTATTAGTGTTGTCTTTTCTGGTTTTAGGGGTGGTTTTCGAGTTCGCCTATTGGAAAAACATTCTGTGGCTGCTGATTTATTAATAACATAAAGGTGAATTTGCAGCGCCTTTGTTGTAAGTTTTTGCTTACGACTCGCTAATAGATAATAATAGCTATTTTTACAACTGTTTTGGTAGGAAGTACATTGAGTAAAAATTTAAAACACCATCTAGCGACAGCCCTTGCTTTTGCCTTTCTTGTCTTGTGGTATTACGTGTTACAGCATTTTCAGTTTTTTGATTATATGACTGAGTTGATGCCGCTAGAATATAAAGGCACTGGTTTAATGCTGGGAATAGGTTTGGGAATGACGCCTGCATTTTTTATCTGGAGCCGTTTTAATCGGTGGGCTGAGAAAAAGCTAGATATAAAAGGCATGTATTACGAAGATAGTTTTTACAGTGAAAAAACCAAGAAATGAATGGTTATTTAAAGCGGATTAGTACGCTTAACAACATTTGAAATACCTATAATAGCAACAATATTTCAACCTCGATTTATTACTAGCTTGTTAACTGATATATAGAGCATTTAATTAATGCGCAGGGAGGATGATGCTGTAAACCTGCATCAACTACCCTGCTCTTTATCAATATAACCGGCTTAATTAGCGTCCATCCAGAAACGAATGTCTACTGCGAACGTCCCACTGACACGATCTACTCACCATTAGATAGAGTTGTTTGGAATAACCAAACGCCCATATCTAGTAGTACGTATCTTGAATCATTGAGCCGCTCTCGTGACGGCCCTGTTTCAAGATGAGCACTAATTAGTTTAAAATTTTCGCACGATATTTCTTGCCTTTAATGCGGCCACTTTGTAATTGACTTAGCGCTTGCTTGGCGTATGAATTGGTTATTGCAACGTAACTGACGGTTTGCATCACATCTATTTTGCCAATTTGCTCACGGCTCAAGTTATCATCTTTGGTCAGTGCACCTAATAAATCACCGGGTCTTAGTTTTTGCTTTCTGCCACCTAAAATACAGATAGTTTTGAAAGGGGCGAATAACGGTGGTTTACCTAATGCATCTTTGCTAAGAATAGGGTCAACAACTGCTTCTTGCAGTTCTAGAATGCGTTCCCAGCGATGGCTTTCTTGGTTAGAGCATAATGTGATAGCAACGCCTGTCTTACCTGCACGAGCTGTTCGGCCTATACGGTGTGTGTACGTGGCAGGATCTGTCGGTACGTCATAGTTAATAATTCCCGGAACCGCTTCAATATCCAAGCCTCTGGCCGCTACATCAGTAGCAATTAAGATGGTGGCGCTGTTTTGGGAAAATTGTACTAATATATCTTCACGCTCATTTTGTTCTAAGTCACCGTGCAACGTTAGCGCTGCATGGCCCATATTTCGTAAATAAATACGCAATTGATGACAAACTTTTTTGGTATTACAAAAAATGATGCAAGATTCAAACTGAGATTGAATTAACAAGTTGTGGATAGTTTGGTCTCTGTTTTCCGTGGTACAACGACAAAGCTTCTGCTTGAGGTTTTCAGTCGTCTGCTCCGCTTCTACTTCAATGTATACCGCATCATCTGTAATGGCGTTAGCCAGCTCTCTAGCTTGCTGATTGAAGGTCGCTGAAAAAAGTAATGTTTGGTGAGAATCAGGAAAATGACCTACTATGTCACCAATTTGCGGGGCAAAACCCATATCTAGCATACGATCTGCTTCATCTAGCACCACGATTTGCATGGCGCTTAAATCTAGATGTTCGCCTTGCAAATGATCAATAAGACGACCAGGTGTACCAACAATGATATGCACACCTTGTTTTAGGCTGTCACGTTGTGGATGCTTTGCAGTACCGCCGCATAAAGTAACTACGCGCAGGTTGGCTTTTGAGCGGCCAAAGGTACGCATCGCACTGGTAATTTGATTACATAACTCTCTTGTTGGAGCAATGATAAGCGCTTGAGGCTTTTTTAAGCTTAGATCAATTTTCTCGATAATAGCAATACCAAAAGCAGCTGTTTTACCGCTACCGGTTTCTGCTTTGGCTTGAATATCATTACCAGCTAGCACAACAGGAAGTGCCTGCGCTTGTATTGGGGTTGGCTTGACATAGCCTAGATGTGATAAGTCTGCAAGTGTGTCATCACTTAGAGGAAGGTCGGTAAAGCACGTTATGTTCATGTTGCTACCCTAGTTGGCATGAAATATTGATTTTTCAATCTGAAGAATGGCGCATTTTAACAGAAGTAGCCTGTTGATATTCACAAAAGCATAATTATATTGTGCTTGTTGATAATAATTATTGGAGTCATTTTGAATACACAACCACAAAGTGTTGCAAGCCTAGGCGTTATGCAGCCAAAAACCGTGCTTTATATCGATAATCAGCCGCTTGTTTTAGAGGATAATCTAGCGAATGTACCTGAATTGATCGGGAAAAACGGCAATCACTGGCGAAAAATATTTACCATATTTGCCAAGCTGTGCAGTGAGGACGATTGGAAAGTGTATCGAGATACACAGCTGCTTCAGCAAGAAGAGCAGATTAATTTCACTTCACAGATAAGTGCGCAAGCAGCAGTGCATATTTTTAGTGGCAAACAATGTTGGCAGCGTTTTAGTGTTGGTGACGATGCACTAAGTAATATGCGCCAAAGCAGTTGTAAGCGCGTTTTTTATAAAACTAATCAACAAGGCATGCTATTGCTATATAGCCCTTATTTTGATTATCGGCAATTTCCAAATACCTTAATCATGGAAGTTAAAGCTATTATTGCTTGTTTTTACCGTAGGTAAGCTCATTGGAGTCTCGCTTGATGTCTTAGTTTTACCCGTCCGCCTGCCTGTCAGTACTGGCTTGTTCTATGTAGAAACTCAGTGGTTTAGGTTCGGCAAGAATGAAACCTTGTTGCAGGTTAATGCCTATCAAATGTAGCTGCTCTGATTGCTGTTCGTTTAAAACACCTTCAATCACGATGGTTAAATCTAATGATTTGAGTAGCTGTTGCAGGCTCATCAATATAGTTGGATTTTGCTCAAAGTTTGCAGTGAAACAACGATCAATTTTAATGGTATTGATCGCCATTTGCGGTAAAAAAGCTAAACTTGATATGCCTGTTCCAAATTCGGCAATGGCTAAATTAAAGCCTTTTTTTGCTAAAGAAGCAGCAAAGCACTGTTGCTTAAGATCCTGCAATAAGGTCGTTTCTGGCATTGCCAGCAAAAGGTCATTCGCTTGCAGATGGTACTTTTTCAATATTTGTTGCAAATAATCATGTAACTGAATTTCTTTGAAGTGTAAATCATGAATATTAATATTAATAAGCGCTTGAGAGTATGTCGCTTGTCGTAATGGGGTTAAATCGCTCAAGGCTTGATTAATCACCCAATTGCCAATTTCCGCTATGATGCCGATGCTTTCAGCGACTTGCATTACCTCTTGTGTCGGCACGAATCCTAATGCTGCATTATTCCAGTGTAATATTGCTTCAAATGAATGAATTTGTTGATTTGAAGTATCGATAACGGGCTGATAGTGTAGTTCAAACTCTGAATGCTCTATGGCCAAATATAAATGCCTAGCCACTAAACTACTTCTTTGCAGGCTGTCTTCCATCCCGTTGGTGTAGCGAATACCGCGCTTTTTCCCCTGAGATTTAGCGACGTACATCGCTGCATCGGCTCTGAGCAATAGCTTATTAAGATCAGTACCGTCTTTAGGGAAGTGCGCGCTACCGACACTAGCAGAAACTAAAATAGGGTTGCCTACACTATCAATATAAGGCTGATTAGTAAGCTTGAGTAGTTTATCAGCGATGCTCATTTGTGTTTGGTTTGTGTTATCTTTGTTGACGATTAATATGAACTCATCTCCACCAAAGCGACAGGCAATTGCTTTATTGAAGGTTTTGCTCTTTAAGCGTTTAGCTAATGCTCTTAATACTAAATCACCTACTGCGTGGCCCATTGAATCGTTAGTCATTTTGAAACTGTCTAGGTCGATATAATAAATAAAAAACTCAGTTTCATCGTCTATTCTTTTTTCTAGTTGTTGAGTAAGGCCGCGTCTATTTAATAAACCGGTTAAAGGGTCAGTGTAGGCTTGTTGGGTTAAGTAGATTTGCTCTAGTTTTCTTTCGTTGATATTGAGCTGTTGAATAAGTATTTCTCTATCACCGAGTTTCGCATCCGATAAAGATATTTGTAAATTAAACCATAGCTCGCCATTGTCAGTCGTCAATAATTTATCAACGTTTAGCTGTTGCTCGCGTATTAAAGTATTAATCACATTTTCAAAATCACATCCTGCAGGTAGCACTTGCTTTAAATGCGATATTTCAGCGCCCATCATTTCTACAAAAGGTGGGTTTGCGCTAATGAAATTCCCGTTGGTGTCATAGGTAGACAGCATCATACTAGTGTTACGGGGCATACTATCGGTAATCAGTGTTGCTGAAATTGCCTCGCAAGATAAACCAATACGGCCATCTTTGAATGAGTATCCAGAAAACAGGCAAAAGGCCTGCTTTGGAATATCTTTAGGAGTAAAATGCCAATACATTGATAGCACTTGTTGTTTTTTGAAGGACTCTTGGTAGCCTAGCAAGGTTTTTTGCACGGCATCTGAAGTGCCCGGCTTGAAATCTCTAGCGCACAGCTCTGCTAATGAAGTGGCTTCCCACAGTTTTAAAGCAGCAGTATTAGCCCAGTGGATACAAAAATTATCTATGTCATATATCCACACAGCGGTGGCTAAATTATCGCATTGTATACTCATTGCCCTCGATACTTTTTAGAAGAAAGATTTGTACTCATTGCTTAAATCTAGCTCTCGTTTTACTTTATTAGCAGCCACAAAAGCCAGTTGGGTAAAGTAGTGTTTTAGAGAAACTCAAAAAACTAGCTAAATAATAGCTGCTTAAATGTTTAATTGTTCGCTAGCTATGGAATATAAAGGATAAAAGGGTTTAGCTTACTGTTACTAGTTTAGATCAAGTTTGTAGTTTGAGGTTACTTTTGGCATAAAAAAATAAAGCTAATTAATTTAAATAGATAAGAGCGAGTCAAGGGAATTTTTTAAAAAAAATATAAAACGGCACATAATAAACTATCTATAAATGTCTTCTAAAAGAGACGCAAGTATGATGTTTAAATATATAGTTGAAGCTCACATCGCTTTGCACTTGGTGATTAAATGATAACAGATTCTCGAATATTGAAAGTCGGGAAGAAGCTTGATTTTGAAGAGTTCAAAAATAATATAGTAAAAGATAAGGAGTACTGTGACTTTGTTTACCACAGTGCCCTTTAAGAGTTTTTAATCGAATTTAGTATTGCAAACGTAATTAATTACGTTTGCAATGGTTTCGCAAAAACTAGTTTAACTGTTTAGCTTTAACCGCTAAGCGGCTTCTATGTAAAACAGGTTCTGTGTAACCACTAGGTTGTACACAGCCTGCAAAAACCAATTCACAAGCGGCTGCAAAAGCAATGCTGGCGTCAAAGTCTTCAGCCATCGCTTGATAACCACTATCGTTGCTGTTTTGCTGATCTACAACTTTAGCCATTTTCTTCAAAGTTGCTAATACTTGATCTTTGGAACAAACATCGTGATGCAGCCAGTTAGTCATATGCTGTGAAGAGATACGTAGCGTTGCTCTATCTTCCATTAGGCCAACATTGTTAATATCAGGTACTTTTGAACAACCAATGCCTGCATCAACCCAGCGCACAACATAGCCTAATAAGCTCTGGCAGTTGTTGTCTAGCTCATGTTGAATATCTTCAGCGCTCCAGTTTGGATTAATAGCAACAGGGATGTCTAAAATGTCATCTACATTGGCTCTAGGGCGTAATTTGATTTTTTGCTGCTCAGCAAAAACGTCAACTGTATGGTAGTGCAAAGCGTGTAAAGTAGCGGCAGTAGGAGATGGAACCCATGCAGTATTGGCGCCTGATAACGGGTGGCCAATTTTAGTTTTCATCATGTTTGCCATTTGATCAGGAATAGCCCACATACCTTTGCCAATTTGTGCTCTACCAGATAAACCGCACAATAAACCAGTGTCTACGTTCCAGTCTTCATAGGCCGCAATCCACTTTTGGCTCTTCATATCATTCTTACGAATCATAGGGCCCGCTTCCATCGAAGTATGAATTTCATCGCCGGTTCTATCTAAGAAACCAGTGTTGATAAAAGCAACACGCTCTTTGGCAGCGCGAATACATTCTTTAAGATTAACAGTGGTACGACGCTCTTCATCCATGATGCCCATTTTTAAAGTGTAGCGTTCAAGTGATAAAATATCTTCTACCCGTGAAAACAGTTCATCGGCAAAGACAACTTCTTCAGGGCCGTGCATTTTAGGCTTAACGATATACATTGAGCCGGTAGTAGAGTTCTGGTATTGACCTGAACCATTTAAATCATGAATGGCCATCAATGCAGTGAAAATCGCATCCATCATACCTTCAGGTACTTCGTTGCCATCTTTGTTCAAAATAGCTGGGTTAGTCATCAAGTGACCAACATTACGTACGAAAAGCAAACTGCGCCCTTTAAGGGTCAAAGGCTTAGCGTTTAAATCGTTATAAACACGATCTGGGTTCATGGTACGGGTAAAGGTTTTGCCACCTTTGGTTATTTCTTCTGACAAGTTGCCTTGCATAAGGCCCAACCAGTTACGATAGATAACCACTTTGTCACTACCATCAACAGCGGCAACCGAGTCTTCGCAATCCATGATGGTTGAAAGCGCAGATTCTACTAATACATCTTTAATACTCGCCGCATCGGTTTTTCCGATGAAGTGATTCGCATCAATTTGCACTTCAAAATGTAAACCGTTGTTGCAAAATAATAGCGCGCTAGGCGCATCAAGCTCGCCATTGTAGCCCACTAGCTTTTCAGGATTAGCTAAAGTTGTTTCACCACTCTTAAGCTCAACTTTTAGCTTTTTGTCAACAATGCTGTAGTTAATAGCATCTTTGTGGCTGCCTTTGGCTAATGGAATTGCTTGGTCGAGAAAGTCTCTAGCATAGCTAATGGTTTTATCACCGCGCAATGCATTGTATTGTGAACCTGCCGCGCTGCCATCTTCATCATCTATAATGTCTGATCCATAAAGTGCATCGTATAAGCTACCCCAACGCGCATTGGCAGCGTTGATAGCAAAACGTGCATTCATCACTGGCACTACTAACTGCGGGCCAGCCATGCTAGCCATTTCACTATCAACATTTGCTGAAGTAATTGCGAAGTCTTCGCCTTCAGCTTGTAAGTAACCAATTTCTTTCAAGAAGGATTTATAGCTTTTGAAATCAAAACCCGCATCTCGATTACTTATATGCCACTGATCAATTTGGCTCTGAATTGATTCTCGTTTTTCTAGCAGTGCAGCATTTTTAGGCATCAAATCATGAATCATTTGATCTGTTTTAGACCAAAACGCAGCGGCGTTTATACCTGTTCCAGGTAGCGCTTCTTCATTGATGAAATTTAATAATTCGGTAGATACTTGTAGATTGCCAACGGCAGTTTTGTGACTCATCTGGACACCCTAAATGATAGTTATTAGTAATGAATGGCTATAACAACATTGATAATAGCAAATATGAAAATAATTTCCATTTTTAACTTAATGCTTTTAAACCTTCCTATAAAAGCTCGAATACAGTAATTGATTCAAGCTCTATTTGAAGAGTCAATGCCATGCTCTTTAGTATGAGAATAGCCTATGTTGTGCACAAATAAACTAGTGTTACATCGTTGGACTATGCTGTAAGTAATCTTTGGTGCCAAACTTAGTTTTTATTGCGATGTAAGTGTACATCTAATTGAGGAAAGGCAATGCTGACACTTTGCTGTTTGAATGCTTGGTTAATTTGCTGATTAATTTCATGGATGGCTAAATTTCTATCACTTAAACTATCTACAAAGAAGCGCAATTCAAAATCCAAGGTGCTATTGCCAAAAGTGGTGAAAAATACTTCCGGTGCCGGGCTTTGTAATACTCTGTAATTTGAATTCGCCGCCTGTAGAATAAGCCTGTGCACCAATTCAGTATCTGAACCGTGCGCCACCCCTACATGCACAACTACTCGGGTAATTGCATCCGAAAGCGACCAGTTAATCAGTTGATCAGTCACAAAGGTTTTATTGGGGATGATAACTTCTTTTCTATCCCAGTCTGCGATGGTTGTGGCGCGAATTTTAATTTTAGTCACTTTGCCGGTCACTCCGCCAATCGTGATGGTATCGCCAATACGTACCGGCTTTTCAAATAAAATGATGATACCAGAAACGAAGTTGGCGACAATTTCTTGTAAGCCAAAACCTAAACCAACCCCCATTGCAGCCACTAACCACTGTAGTTTTGCCCATTCAACGCCTATTTGACTAGCACCTGCCATGACTGTGGCAATAATGAGTAAATAGCGGGTAATCGTGGTTATTGCATAAGAAGTGCCCGGAGTTAAATTGATATGACGCAGTACCAATAGCTCTAGCAAGCCCGGTAAATTGTAGGCGGCGAGTATCGTTAAGCCAATGATAAAGGCGCTGGTAATAACACTGCGCAAACTGATGCTCTCTGAGCTAATGCCGCTTGCTGTAGTGATATCGTTACTCCAAAGAATCACGTTATCGAGTATGTCTAAGGAAGGTAAGAAATTTTTCACCAAAAACCACAAAGCAAAAAAGAGTAAGCTAAATGAAAGGGCTTTGAGCAATACAGAAGCCTGTTCAGAGACTGATTTCACCCCTAAATAGTTTTCTTCTAACACAGGCACTTCTTCATTCTTTTCACGGGCAGCGAGTATTTCTACGCGCCTGGCGCGGGCTTTAGCGAAAGTGATTCTACGTTCTGCTATGAGTAACCAACGTACACCTAAGCGGTAAATCGAGAAAACTGTGTAGAAGATCAAGGTGATAGCCAGCAAAATAAACATCACAATAGAGCTGGTAAATAGGTAGCCGAAAAGAGCGGCCCCAACCAAAGCCACGTGAATAGCTACTAGTGTCACTAACCACAATTTAGGTTGTTGCCACCAACTGATTTCGTTGGCGATTAAATTACCGCGTGGAGATACTTTCCAAAGTGCTCCCCAAAACGCACCAGCAAGGATGGTTAAAGCGATGAATACTAAGCGGCCTAAACCTGAATGCAACTCAAGTGATGGGATGCTATCAAAATACAATAGTAACCAAGCCATAGGTACACCGAGAAAGTACATCGGGATTAACAGCTTTTTAAGCTTAATGCAAAAGTCTTCGGGTATATCTAAGTGGCTAATGAACAGGCCATAAGGGCGTTTTAACCAAAAGAAGAAACTGAGATAAAACCACACTGAAAAGCATAGTAGATTGTTGATATTTTGGATGTTCTGATCTTGGATGGCCAGCACATGATTTAATAAAATATAGAGTATTAATGGAATAGGTAAGCTAATTACAGGTGCCAAAAAGAGTAACTTTAAACTGCGACTGAAACGGTCGCGAACTACATTGCCAATTTGCTGTGACCACATTTTTTCATGTTGGTGTTGATAGCGCAGTAAAAATAGCGCAACCAAAGAAACTAATATGAATATGACTGCCCAGCGCAACCACTGCTCTGTAGGTTTTAGTGTTATTTGGTTAATTGCTTGTAAGGCTTGTTGTAGCTGAGTTTTAGTGCTGCTACTTATTTGCATTAACCAATTACTATCGACGTTAGGTACACTTGGCAGCCAGATTAAATACTCAGTAAGCAGTTTTTCGCCCTGCTTAAATTGCTCATCTATTTGTGTTTCAAGCGTGAGTGTTTTAGACAGCTCATCTAGCTCTCTTGCGTATGCTGTATGTAAATTGCTGATCAAATTTAAACTGGTATTTTGTAAAGATTGTAAATCATCCAGTGATTCTTCATCCCAAGAAGTTGTCACTGGTTTGTTGATCGCCATATCTAACTTCAATTGGTTGAGTTCAATGTTTAACAGTTTGATTCGCGTAATTTCAGCGCGGCTGTCGCCGCTAAGTTTCACAGTTGAAAAGCGTTGGCTAAAGTTTCTTAATTCAATACCAAAGCTGTTTTCACTGAGCGCGAGTTGCTGTTGAATAATTTTATAGCTTTGCAAAATTAAAGTGAATTGTTGCTCTAGTATGCGTAACCGTTCAACTGCGCTGGCGGCATTGGCAACACTGGCACGTAACTGATTACTTAAATCGTTGTTCTGTTCAATTAACTTACTGATTGGCTCAGGGTTATCTTTATTGGTGTTTGCAGGCACAGCATCCTTTAATAACTTATCTGTGGCTGATTGGCGTAAGCGCTGAACTTTATCTTGGTAATAGCGGATTGTTTGGCCTAAAGTCAGCAGTTCAGTATCGGTCCAGCTGAGTTTTAAGCGGTTGTACTTATTGTTTAGCGGAATCACTAATAATTCGAGGTTGATCGATTGAACTCTTAAGTTCTTAAGCGAAAAAAATGCTTCATCCAATTGCAGTTGGACCTTAGTGTGACCAGTCGCATCTAACGAGATGGGCTGTTGTTTTAGTTCTGCTAGAAATTTACGCAGCTCAACCGGTTTTTCATTGTCAGTGCTGATTTTATTTTCGATTTTATCGCGATTTTGCTGTAGCTCTAATTGGGTTGACTGTAACTGCGTGAGCTCAAGTTCTAAGGCTGCTAAGGGCATTTTCTTAGTTGTTTTTGCAAGTTTAGCGAGCTGAACTTGATCTGCTTTGTCGCTATCTTTATTCGGCTGCTCTTTGCTTAACTGTATTTTGAGTTGCGATATAGCGCGAGGCAGGGTTTGTAAGCTGATTTTAAAATCATTAACTTGTTGTTGGGTTTCGTTAATTTGCGAGTGAGTATCAATAATTTGTAAATATATATCCCGCAACTCCCTGTTGTTTTCTAATTTAGGGTCTAATAATTCTAGCTGGCGTTGGGCGGTGTCTATTGCGAGATTGGCAGAGGCAAAAATAGGTAGTGCTATCATAAAAAAACAGAAAATGTAGCTTGCGATAAATCTCATAAAATACGAACCTAGCTTAAAAATAAAGAGTGATAATTATTGGTGTCTGGTTTAATTTTTGTTGTTCTCTAGCTTATTGATTTTACGCTATGAAGGGTATCATTTCACTGAAAGATGTCGATTCAACTATCGCAGAAAACAATAAATCAATGAGTTAGAGTCCTTACATTTTTTAATCGAGCAGCAATGAGTGATGATGCACAAATCTAGGCTATATCATTGCTTAACTAAGGAAAATATTCCACACAAGAATTATAGGATAGGTCGATGTGTTTTAATCCTCGGAATTTTCGCGCAACTTTGTCATAAAATAATAGGCAAACACCTCTAGATCCAGCTTGGTTAGTTTATTGAAACTTTTACGCCTGTGCAGGCATAATTGTAGATTATTATTTAGCAATACATTAGTGTCCGGTTTAATTTTTGTTGTTCACTAACTCATTGAGTTAGAGGGCTTACATTTTTTAACCGGACAGCAATGTTAGCAATAGATAAGTTCTCTACAGAGCGCGATGAAACTGTTTTTCCGCATTACTAATAAAAAAGTAAAGCGCTGGGGAGTTGTATAATAGTGCACGGTTAT
>JBALXS010000036.1:0-42284 GCA_036960485.1 Oceanospirillaceae bacterium | reverse complement strand
ATTTTCGCTACTCGCTACTCGCTACTCGCTACTCGCTACTCGCTACTCGCTACTCGCTACTCGCTCTAATAGCTAGCACCTACTAGTGTCCAAATAATAACGGTATCTTCAGTCTTAGATGGATTGTGCACACGGTGCGCGCCCTGTGCTTCAAGAGAAAAACTATCACCGGCATGCAGTACAAACTTTTGCTCATCAACACTTAAATGCAAAGTACCTGATTGAATAAACCCCGCTTCTTCAGCGTTTCTTACTCTAGGCTCGATACTTTCTGCGCCAGGGGAGAGTGTGGTGAGAATCATCTGTAACTGGCTGCTTAAGTGTGGGGTCAATAGTTCTTCCACAATACCGGTGCCGGTAAACTCTAAGCGGCGTCTATTGTTGCTGCGCACTATATAGTTAAGCTCTTCAAAGGGAGTATGCGCATCTGAGTGGAAAAACCAGCTGATATTCACTCCTAAGACTTCACTGATCGATTTCAATACAGGAATAGGCAGTGCAGAAACGCCCCGTTCTACTTGGCTTACGTAACCAAGTGAGCGATTGATACGCTGTGCCATATCTGCAAGAGTAACCCCTTTTGCTTTGCGCAAATCTCTAATTTGTTGGCCGATACGCAAATTGTCATTATCTATCTCTGCTTTACTCACTGGAAACCTGTTATATCGTTGAAATGATGAGCAGTATAGCAAATAAAGACTATAGGTTACGCATTTGGGATTGCTCTAAACGGCTTAATGTTGGGAAATACTCGTCGCTGCTTAAGATTAAAAGCTACTCCATTGCTGTACTGTGATCATTTTTCAACTTACGAGTTATCGCCAGTAAGTAATTGTCATTGCCAGTAACTTTGTGCATCCGCAAACATACTGCCGCCAGTTTAATACTGTGATCATCCAGTGAACAGCAAGCAAAATAGCGAACTTGCTCGCGGCTATAACAAGTTAGCGTGTTTAAGGTTTTCAATGTGTTTTGCTGATGCAAAGCGGTGATGCCTTTTGATAAGTAAGCAGTAACCACCCCTTGCCAAAGATAGAGTAATAAATTATCAATTTGCGGATATTGCTCTTTAACAATTCTAGTACTGTAAGTGGCTGTTACAGCGTGTAACACTGTAAAGTCATCACAAGCTAAATATAGATTAAGCGCGCTGAGTTCCATTTCTGCAAAATCAATGTTTTTTGCATCAGGTTTAAAGCTCAACTGATGAAAGCTACATTGTTCGCGTACTTGTCGCATGTCAGAAGTAACCACCTCAATGCCTAGGCGACCTGTGGGCCAATCAACCGCGTTTAACAGTGAGCTGATAGTAATATCTAACGATGGGCTAGCTTGTAACGGGTTATCAGGCCAAGTGAGTTCGCTATAAGCATAAATCCAATAAGCAAAGGCACTGACAACCTCAAGAACATTGTTACCTGCCAATGCGTGGCCTAGGCGTATAAAGGGGTGAAAAGCGCCACTACTGATTCCCGGTGCTAAATCTTGGATATACTGCGCAATGAGTGGGTTATTAAGATCGTTGTTAATCTGTGCTGCAAAATAGTGATGTAGCGCCATGTAATGAATATATTGTCCTTTAAGCTCACACACTTCATGCCAATCCTTGAGTTGTAAAAGCCCAACAACAGAAGGCAATTGCTCTAGTTTAGAAGATGCGTGTTCAATATAGTTGAGAATTTGCGTATCGCTTGCCTGCATCGTTTGCAGCGCTTGTACTACCATCGGTAAATGGTTGCTTAAGCCTTGCGAAAATTGCGGTGCCCACTCTAAGTTTTGTAAATAATTGCGCATATTTATTCCTTTGTTTATCTGAACGCCTAGCATCTGGTAGCGCTAAATCTTATCAAATTAAAGTATGCTCATTTGAATGAGTAAAAGAGCTCGTGTTAGACAGATGATACCCATAAATGCAGCTCGAAGCGGTCTCGCAATCAAAGCCTTCCTAATATTGATTTCTAAGTTCATCTTGATCACTTAAGTATTCAATAAACTCCCACTCAATTTGATTGCCGTCATAAAAGTAGGCGCGCTTGCGATATTGATGATCACTCGAGTTCGGGTCTATTTGATAGCCAGCCTTAGTTAAATTACTCACCACTTCTGCTAAATCATCCACCACAAAACCTAAGTGATTAATGCCATCATGCTTGTATATCTCATCCTGAGCTGGTGTGACTTGATGGTTCTGTTGTAGCGCTATATAAGATTGCTGAGTACCAAAGTGTAACCAGCGCGTCGTTGCAGTTTTGCCTTCACCGCGTATTTTGAATTCAGGGAATGCTATGGCGAGAAAGGCTGTCGCTTCATCAATACTAGCAACGGTTATGTTGGCGTGCTCTAAATACATAAGTGCTCCGATCATTAAAATTAAATTAGTAAAGCATTTGCTTTACTAAATAGATTAAGCTCGTTATCTGTATTTGTAAAGCTTTTACTTTACTAAATATAACTGCACTATATACTGCACTTATTGAAAGCTAGGCCAGCCGAAATAACTTAGAAGTTAATTTAAAAGCGAATTTACCAATGAATTTGAAAACAACAGCAATTTCGCAAGATCATACAGCCCAAAAAAAACCTCAGCCTAAGTTAAAGGTACAAGACAGTGCTGAGCGCATTTTGTACTTGATCAAAACCAAAGGCGAAATGAGTGCTAGGTCGCTGGCACAAGATTTGAATATGACAAGTATGGGAGCAGGTCAGCATCTGAATAAGCTGTTGGAAAAAGGTTGGGTCAAAAATTCTTTGCTGAAGCAAAGTCGTGGCCGCCCGATCTCTGTTTGGGGACTAACCGCTAGCGGGCATGCTCAATACACTGATCGACACGCCAATTTAACGGTTGATTTGATTAAGCTGGTGGAAGTGAGTTTTGGTCAACAAGGGTTAGATCAAATTATTCAGGCGCGCTCAGAGCAAAGCTTAGTAATGTATCTCGATCAATTGAAAGGTTTAACGTTAGCAGATAAAGTGGCACGTTTAGCGCAAATACGCACAGAAGAAGGCTACATGGCAAAAGTAATCGCCATTGATGAAGGCTTTTTACTAATAGAAGATCATTGTCCTATTTGCACAGCCGCTAAAGCTTGCCAAGGATTTTGCAAAACCGAACTGGAAAACTTTCAAGCCTGTTTTACAGGTGCCGCTTCGGTAGTTAGATCGGAACATATCTTAGAAGGTGCGAGCCGCTGTTGTTATAAAATAATACCTATTTGATAGCTTGAACTACAAGGTTACTTAGAGTTATTAATTTAACCCTGAGATCGAACTCAATATAGCACTGGCAAAAGGATCTACGTTAGCCATAATAAATACGAAAATAATTAATACCGCTATTTTTTTTACTCCACAGTAAAATTAGATATTAGTGTTTTTATAAGGGGAGGAAGTTCTTGTGTGTATACTAATTGTTTTATTATCCATTAATAAAAACGCCACATTCACTATAATATGTAATCACATGTTATAGAGCATATATAAATAAATATTCATCTATCTAATATAGCTAACATTTTGGCTTGTTAAGGCAGTTAATAGTTAACAGTTAATATTTTATAAATTCGATTGCATGTTTATTTTTATAAAGTCAAACCAGCTTTATATTACAAAAGTCATTAATTACTGTGCTTTTCGTAACAAATAACTAATTGTAATCAACAGTAAAAAATGATCTATCGCAATAAGTATTAAGATAAATTACTTAACTTCTACTTTTTAACTATAATCTAGCTAGTTATTAACACATAACTTTCTTATTACCTCCTTTAGTCATATTTTATATATATTTATTCTTGATATTTTAAGGATGAATTAGCTTAGATATAGCTTTATTAAGAGTTAATTGAACAAAATGACTCAACGGATTTGAGGCCAATAAATGAATTTTTTTTACGACCTATCAATTAAATATAAACTTTTACTCATCGTTTTCTTCCCTTTGATTTTAGCCATCGGTTTTATTACAGCGACTCTGTTCAAAAGTTGGGTTGCCACTGAAAATATGAAAGTAGCCGAGGTAATGTTAA
Source organism: Oceanospirillaceae bacterium (assembly GCA_036960485.1). Classification (GTDB taxonomy): domain Bacteria; phylum Pseudomonadota; class Gammaproteobacteria; order Pseudomonadales; family Balneatricaceae; genus Rs1. Next base: position 38,259 of record JBALXS010000036.1, on the reverse strand, counting down.
ATTTATCTGCTACCTCAAGTATGTTGGTACATGAGTTGCAAAAAGAAAGAGGTGCTTCGGCCATCTTTTTAAACAGTAAAGGTAACAAGTTTGCTAGTGAGCTAAATAGGCAGCGCCAAGCGACAGATAAAGTGAAAGCAACCTTCTTAAAAAATACCGACCAAAATAAGCAAGATATTAATTCGAAAGAATTAATTAATATTTTTTACGGCATAAACCAGAGCCTGAATAACTTATCTAAAATTCGTCGATCAATTGATAACTTAACGATTGGTAGCAAAGAGGCGCTTGGGTATTATACTAAGCAAAATGGTGCCATGTTATCAATTACCGCTAATCTAGCCAAAGCTGTGTCTAATAAAGATATTTCAAGATACGCATCAGCATACTATTATTTCTTGCAAGGTAAAGAGCGTGCAGGGATAGAAAGAGCGCTAATAAGTGGCGTATTGGCTAAAAATTCAGTAACTGTGCAGCAGAAAATAACATATATTTCTTTGGCTGTTGAGCAAAGTCGCTTTATCTCATTATTTAATGACTTTTCAACCGCTGAAAATCGCGCCTATGTTAAAAATAAACTGACTGGCAAGGCAATTTCTGAAGTATTGCGTATTCGTGATATAGCGACACAAAAGAGCAAAGGATTTGATATTGACGCAAGTTATTGGTTTGAACAAGCGACTGCACGTATTAACCTACTTAAAGAAGCAGAAGATTATATCGCGCAATCGCTGATTAGTTATGTGCAACAAAAGGAAAAAGAGGAGATTAGTAGTTTCATCTGGTTATCAATTAGTGCTTTTATGCTATTAATGCTGACTGTTCTATTGAGCACTTTTACACAGCGTTTAATTGCTAGGCAATTAACAGAGCTGTCACAGGGGATGATTGAGCTAGGAGAAAAATCTAATTTAGATGTTCGCCTTACACCACGCAGCCAAGATGATTTAGGTAAACTCACTGTATTATTTAATAATACGGTAAATCACTTTCGCGGTATGATCAGTGATATGCAGCATGCCAGCGATTCATTACAAGAAGCTGCTAGCTCATTGAGTGATGTATCTTCTTCGGTGGTAAATGATGTGGAGCTAGGTCAGCAAGAAACGGATACAGTTGCTGCTGCTATGCATGAAATGGGTGCCACAGTCGAAGAAGTTGCCAGCAATTGTTCTACAGCCGCCGTTAAGTCAAATGAGGCTAATTCTACTGCACAAAACGGCAGTCAGCGCTTAAGTACTGCAACTGCTAATATGTCGTCCTTGATAGATAACCTGAATACAACACAGCAGACTATTCGCCTGGTAGAAACTAATAGTAATGATATAAGTACTATCCTTGATGTCATAAAAGGCATAGCAGGGCAAACTAATTTGTTGGCTTTAAACGCGGCAATAGAAGCGGCGAGGGCAGGAGATCAAGGTCGGGGTTTTGCGGTGGTTGCAGATGAAGTGAGAACACTTGCGCAAAAAACTCAACAATCAACATTACAAATTGAAGAAATGATCTTATCTTTGCAAAAAGGTAGCAAGGAAGCAGTGGAATCAATGGTCTTAAGTGAAGCAGCTGCTGATGGTACCAATGAGAGTGTTGCAGCTATATTAGAGCAGTTTAATTTGATCATCGAACAAGTTGAAACAGTGAATGATCTCAATGCTCAAAACGCGGTATCGACAGAGCAGCAGACCTCTGCTGTGCATGAAATTAATATCAACTTGAATTCTATACAGCAGCGTTCTATTGAAAACAAAAATAGCATAGTGAAAATCAGCAGCACATCGGAGCAAATGACAGAGTTATCACAAAAGCTCTCTCTAAATGTTAACAAGTTTAAAATGGCAACCTAAACTTCTTTAGAGCGATCAGGCTATAAGTGTTCTCTTTAGCCTGATCCAAACCTCTTACCCAGTTGATATCGTATTCGTATTTACTGTTAACTACAGCGGTGGCTAGCTTGTTTATAGTTACTCATTGCAGGTAAAAATATAGTTCTATTAATTATTTAACCTTACCTTTTGTAATGTTATATGTTAGCGTATACTACGGTGATTTTTACGTAAAAATAGCGCTTTATACGTAATAGTTTGGTGTTGTGAGTTTTAATCCAGTTTTTCTACTGAATTCATGCTCAGCGATGGCTTATTAGCTATTAAATATAACTTATCCTCCTCGGTAATTATTAGGTTACTTTGATGTAAGGCTTGTTCATGCAACTAACTGCTCTAAAACGTGACGGGGTTACTTTTAAGCTACCTTTATATTTACATGCATCGATATTATTTATCTTATTGACCCTTTTTCTAGGAGTAGGGCAAATATGGTTTAACTATCAAAAAAACACTGAGTTAATACAAGAGGGCTTAACCTTTTTGTATGAAAAGACCACTTATAAAGTGTATGCAAATTTAAAATCAAAATACGATTTAGCAATCAATAATGTCGAGTTACTTGCAGAGACCGAACTAGTAAATGCTGGTACTTTAAACGAAAGACTAAAATACGGCCCTTTATTAAGCAAAGCATTAAAAACTAACAAGGCGATTGGTGGTTACTCTGTAGGCTATGCGAATGGCGATTTTTTTATTATGCGCGCCGCATACACTGCCAGAATTCACAAGCAGTTCTCGGCGCCTAGTGATAGCCAATATATTATTGACAATATCACTACCGATGAGAAAGGTAGTAGGCAGCGCGAAAGAATTTTTTTAGATAAAGATTTAGTAGAAATAACTCGCAGTGTATTGAACAACGTTACATATGACCCTCGAGATAGAGCTTGGTATAAAAAAGCCATCACCACTGCTAAAGTCATCATTACCGCCCCCTATTTATATTTCTTTTTAAAGGAGTTTGGTACTAGTATTGCCTTGGAGTCGCAGAGGTCTATTGGAAATGTTGTGGTTGCAGATATTTCGCTGCATGATATATCAGCAGTATTAAAAGAGAATCGTAACGTATCATCTGCAGAGTTGATGCTACTCGATGAACAAGGCCAAATTTTGGGTTATCACAAACCTGATAAATTCATTGGTGTTTCTCGCTTAATTGACTCACATAGTATTGAAGTTGGTGATTTAAATAGTCCGGTGCTGTCAGCAAATTTTGCAAAGCTGACACCCAAAGAGCAACAGCTTGGCTTTGAATATGAAGGTGAAAATTGGGGGGGAGCCATTAAGCCTTTTAGTGTCAGTAATGATTTTAAAATGTATATGGTGTTCTTGGCACCTGACAAAGAGCTGTTTGTGAAAGCTGATCAAATACGTTGGCAATCGAGTGTCATTGCTATCTTGCTGATGCTAGCGACGCTACCTATCATCATTTATAGCGCCTTCAAAATGACAGCGCCGTTGCGGCGGCTCACCCAACAATCCCGAAAAATACGCCAATTTGATTTTTCAGCACAAGAAAACAGCGCTTCTTCCATTACTGAAATTGATACACTAACCAAAGATATGGCGCAAATGAAGCGTACTATTAGTCATTTTTTAGAGATGCTTAATGCCTTGGCCAGCGAGAAAAACTTAGACTCATTATTAGCGACTATCACGCGTCAAACATTGGACCTTAACAATGCGGATGCTGTAGTGCTCTATTTGCACAACGAAGCGGGAACGCATTTTACACCGATGTGTATTAACTTAGCGCAAGGTGATGCAGCAGCTATTTGTTTAAGTGATCAAGCGGTGAGCGATAAAAGCAGTTTTATTGTGAGTGCTTTAAATAAGAAGCGACCCACAGTGTGTAGCTTATTGCGTAGCGAAGGGCCTAGTGTTCAGAGCTTGCTACCACTATTTAATGCTTTATCAACAGATGAGCTTCAGCTACTCACTTTACCGCTCAATAACAGAGCTGGGGAAACAACTGGTGTGTTGTGTGTCATTAACGATAGTGAAAATGATCAAACCGAACGAGTTGATAACGCTGATCATATTGGTTTTATGCAAAGTTTATCTGGCTTTGCCGCCGTTTCTATTGAAAGCAAACACTCCTTAAAAGCACAGAAAGATCTACTGGCATCTTTTATTAAATTGATAGCCGGTGCGATAGATGCAAAATCACACCATACAGCGGGGCATTGTTCAAGGGTTCCGGTCATTACTCGTATGCTAGCAGAACAAGTGAGCGAACAAACCGACGGTGAATTTGCGGATTATCAATTAAGCGCTGAACAGTTTGAAGAGTTAGATATCGCTTCTTGGTTGCACGATTGCGGAAAAATTACCACTCCTGAGTATGTGGTGGATAAGGCAACAAAGCTAGAAACTATTTACGATCGAATTCACGAGATTAGAATGCGCTTTGAATTGCTAAAAAGAGACGCGCAAATTGATTACTTTAAAGCACTGCAAGCCAAAGGGGATGCAGCACAATTGGCTGTAGAGCTGGAAGGTAAATTAACGCAGATCGATAATGATTTTTCGTTTGTTGCACAGTGTAATATAGGTCGTGAATCTATTTCGCAGCAGCAGGTCGCTAGATTACAGCAGTTATCTGAAATAACCTGGCAGCGTACATTAGACGATAGAAAAGGTGTTTCTTTGCAGGAGTTAGATCGTAAAATGCGCATTGCAGAGCCAGTGTTGCCCGCTACTGAATACTTATTAGCGGATAGAGTCGACCACATTATTGAACGTTCACCTGAAGCAAGCGAGGCGGAGAGCGATCAATGGGGTTTTAAAATGACAGCACCAAGGGCGCAATACAATCATGGTGAGCTGTACAATTTAAGTGTGGCTCAAGGCACTTTAAATAAAGAAGAGCGGCATGTGATTAATGAACATATTACTCAAACAATTATGATGCTAACGAGGTTGAAATTCCCCAGTAATTTAAATAATGTGCTTGAAATTGCAGCAGGGCATCATGAAAAGATGGATGGCACTGGGTACCCAAACAAGTTAAGGCGAGATGAGTTGTCGGTATCTACTAGGATCATGGCGATTGCGGATATTTTTGAAGCGCTCACAGCTAGAGATAGGCCGTATAAGCGAGCGAAATCTCTTAGTGAAGCACTAGATATAATGTATCAACTGAAACGTGATCAGCATATCGACCCGGTTTTGTTTGATATATTTTTAACCACTGGTGTGTATCAAAATTATGCCGATAAGCATTTACCGGTGCAGCAAATTGATACAGTGGACATTACCAAGTATTTAGTTCAGTAGTTTTGTGCTTGCTTTACGGAGCGTAGCGCTGGCAGGCGGGTATTTGTTACAGGTTGTTTCTAATGTGCCTTTAAGCAGCCTTAGAGGGAATTCCAGTAGTGTTTATCATGCTGATGATGGCTTCGCGCTATTGACAGTTTTCTTCACCACCCACAATTTTTATCGAGCAGTTTTATGCTAGTACCATTGAATCGCTGCTATCGCAACCTTGGCTAAATATCTGCAACTTAAGCTGCATGTGTAAGTAGTTGGCCGACCGCTGGTTAATTTTTTAAATGCTTGGCAAGCGAAGTCTAATTTAACTGCAGTAGCTTGCAATAAAGCTACCGTTTTAGGGGAAGCCGTTGGTTTGATGTAACGCATTAAATTTCTGCACATGGTTAGGCTTATTATCAACGATAAACTCTTCAGGCTATATGGTCTGCATAATCTAAGAGTTCCATTTGCAACTTATGCGAAGCTTGTGCAGTAGGAGCTTGTGTGGCTTTTGCCGTTAATACTTGTAGCTGTTCAACTGCTTGTTGGTCAGTGAGGTTATTTTCTTTCCAAGTTGCCAAAAAAGTTAATAACTGTTCTTTCTCTTCGATAAGTTGATAGGCATCTATACCTTCACATATTTCTTTACTGTGTTTAGAGTTAGTCATGATGCTGCCACATTACATAGTTTAGTTCATAAAATTACATCCTGAAATGATCAGGCATTTGTTCAAGTTAGCCATTCATGAGTAATACATTACTTGCTAGTACCTGGAAATACTCAAGCTTTAATAGAGAGTGGAATGAAGTTGATCATTAATAAAAATGCGTGGTTATTAATGCTAAAGACAGCGTCATTCATCCATTAGAAAGTTACTTGAACTCTTCTATTAATTTAATCAGAGATTTAAGATCATTCCTACTGCAACTAGTTACAGGTTTTTGCCTTTTTTTTAGCTAAAAACGCATAAAAATTAACTATTTTTGAAAATTAAAAATTATAGGTAAAAAGATGCTCTGTTTTAGGGAATATTAAGTAATGACTAACTTTGAAAGCTCAGCATTGATTACTGTGGATTATAGATGGAGTAAGCAAAGCTAAGGGGGTATACAAAGAGTAGAAAACTACTTTTTAATTTGGGGCTCAATAGCAGTTATTGGATAAAACCCACTTGACCTATCGCAAATGGTTTCGTTTATACTCGACTTCATTTCGCGAAGCGCGATATAAAGCATTAACAAAAAACTATGCTGTAAGGTCTTAGATTCTGATGATGTGAAATGCGCTTAATGTATCTCTAATAAGCGCGTGTTTTTGTTATGGATAGCATTACTCTTCACAGGCTATTCTTAAATAGAGCTTGCAATAATAGTAGGCTAGGCCTCGAAATGTGCTTCCTTAATTTGATCGGATTTGAGGAACGTTAAGTAGGGTTAGTAGACACTGTAAAAAGCTTATATTCAGCAGTATCAGTTCCAAATTATTGAATACGTCACTCAGCAATCTCATTACTTAATTGGATGATATCAATTGATAATCTATATCTGCTTGGTTTTCAAATTGCACCTTAGTGGTGTTTACTTGAGAAAACCAAGAACGCTTACATTCACAGTCGAGCGCAGCTAAGCCTTGGGTTGTATTGTTTAATCGATGTTCATCAATTGCTTGTAAAACTTTCGTGTCGCACTTAGCGCAGTTACTCGGTGTGGCAATAGGAGGAGGAGTGTCATCAAAACCGCCAACAGAGAGTGGCCAGCCATTTTTTTGAGCCGTTTCAATAATTTCGATAATGCTCCAGAGCCAAGGTGGTCGAAACTCTCCTGCGTGAAAGAGAGCTTCTAGTTGAGTACCTGGCGGCACAAAAGCACAAGAGAGAGCTATCTCATCAACCCCAAGCTGATGTAGGTACTCAAGCGTTGCTAAGGTCTCATTTAAGGCCTGCCTCTCGGTTAATTGAGGAGCCTTTAAAAAAGCATAAATAAATACTTGAACCCCTAGTTTTTGCATCATTTTTACTTTAGTTTCAAATAGTGCTAAGTCGATGCGCTTTTTAAGGTATTGATTACGAACTGTTCCATCCAAACTTTCAAAGCCAATACCGATCATTAAATCAGTTGCAGCAAGTTTTTCTTGCGCTTGCTGCAATTTTTTTTCTGAAATGAAACTGGGGTAAGCTTCTACCATTAGCTGTTTGATATTCGACTTTTTGGCTACATCTTCATAGACAAAGTGTTGGAACTGGCTAGGTAATTCAGAGCTAGGGAAGAAGCTACCACCATTAAATACTGCGAGCTTGTCGAAAGGCTGTGTATCTTGTAGTGCTGCAAGATACATCTTTTGGTAAATATCAGCAGTGAGTGCCCACGATTCAAAATAGTCATCGTGATTATCTCCTTTTATAACGTAGCGAGAGAAGGGAGGGAAGGCACAAAATGGGCAAACGTCTCCCTTGTTCGCTCTATAATAAACACAGCCACCACCGGGGATGATTAAAGTGCGCTGTTTAATCTGTTGTTTATAGATAGGTGAAAATTTGCTGTTGGTAGTGTAGTCAAATGGATAGCCTTGAATAGAGAAAGTCATGATGATTACCTAATGATTAAAGTGCTAATCATTAGGGATAAGTCGCTGTTTGTCAGGGCAGCAAAAGTGTACTAAAAGTGCTGTTTGAGCGTTTTGGGGCTGAGATTGCACTCAAGCTTTGTGCCAGATTTTGAGCTAAAATAATGGCTAGTGTACTCGGCATATTTTTAGGTATATGAAAAACACTCCTGGTCAGTTTGTTTTGGCGACAGATAAGCTGTGCTTGTTGTCTAGCAGGTATCGTCGTCGGATTGAACAATAAAAAAAGCTCGCACTCACAAATGTTTTTACTGACATAAAATCCATATCGACTCATCTCATGGGCAAATATACTAGTGATATTTGGAGTTGCTGCTTCGTCGTATACATAGAAGATAGCAATTGGTGGGTGCTGCCAATCTGTGCATTTACCCCACTTATCGGTCCAAAAGTTTTTGAACACTAAATAGCCTCGCTGTGCGGCGAGAGAGGCTAATACATGTTGTGCATTTTCTGCACTTTGTAGTCGGTTTAGTGTTGCAAAATCGATGCGTCCGATGGCTAGTGCCGCAGCGCTGCGCAAGGTGATATCACCACTAAATAAAACCGCCTCTAACTTCACTAAAATTACCCTGTCCGCGGTATTCTCATAGAATTTTCCAGCCGCATTTATGACGACTTCTAGTAAGCTGCTGTTCTGAGAGGTCGAAAGAGTTTTTAAGATTAATGCGCGCAAAGAGGGCCAGAGAGCGTAAATAAGTGGTTTGAGAGCGCAGCGTAATAAACAGCAAAAGTGCTGAAGCTGCTGCAGTGTGAGAGGTTGAGAGAGCAAGTAACATAAATGTTTGGCGAATTTAAAAAGCACTGTAGATAAACTCGTGGACCTACCTGATTTTATACGTATTAGCTCGATGGTGGCTAAATCTTTTATCAGTTCAAAAGAGAATATGTTAAATCCCAGGGATATTTTTTGCACAATTAAAAGCATTAACTGTGCACTAAAATGACGTTTCTTGTTAGCCGCTATAGCAATGGCTGCGATTAAATATCGCAGGTTTTCACTCTCTTCGATCGCTTTGCTAATAGCCGGTTCGTTAAAGGTGATTATCAACATTGTACTGGTAATTCTCTGTCGCCAGTCAGGAATATAAGGCTGGATGTTTTTTTCAGATAATAGTCGCTGTATATACTCGAAAGAGAGTGTTTCTATGGCAGATAATAGCGTGTCAAATGCACTTGGGTCAGCTGCTAGTGTCTTAGACTGGTGGAGCAGTAAATGTTCAAAAACAGGCACCACAGCTGGCCCGCCTAAATCGATTAAAACATCACAAATTTTTTTAAAAATAACAGCGTCTTGATTAATGAAATCGTTGCTAAGTTTTTGTAGGAAAGGTATGAACTCTAAGCAGGGATTTGCCGAGACAAAGGCAAGTATTTTGTAGCAGGTGGGCAGTGGTAAATTATCTTTCTTACTTAAAGCAATAATAGTGTGTCTTTGTGAGGGAATGATTATCTCAGCGTAAGACCCCGCAGCTAGCAACGATTTTTCTGTATTATCCCCCCAAAAAGCAGCGGCAATAAAACGATAGCTAGTTAAAGTATTTAAAGAGCTTAATTTTTTATATGCTGATAGGGCCTCTTGACCTGCTGTCATTAAGCGGTAGCTGGTATTATCTGCGCTAGGTGATGAGCATTCATTAATAGTATCTTGTATGGCACTTTCTATATTGCTATTAAGCTTTTGTTCTAACCATTGGTGATCAAGCTTTACTAATGTTTTTAAAACAGTGCAAGAAGCTTGGTTTACAGTCCATAGTTGATTATATAGTAAACTGCGAATGTCGCTGTTAACCCAGCGCTGGGTGTTATTAATACCCAAATTTGCAAAAATTCCTGCTAGTAGAATAGTTGAAGTATGGTTTATTTCCCGCTCATTGTGTAGGGTGTTTACCATCATCTGAAATTCATTTAGACGATCTCGGTAATGTAATAAAGCGCCATAGAATATAAAGGCAGGACGCCATTTTTCACTAAAACGTTTTTTTAACATATCGGCGATAGGACGGGTTAACATGGAGTGCGCAATTATTTGCTGCTGGATACCAATATCTAAAAAGTGATAGTGGTGCAGACAGTGGTTACTGGTGGTAATGAGGCGGGCGGGTAAAATTTTCTTAAAAAAATCTTCTGTGTCATTATGTACTTGATTATTTGAGGTAAATTCCCACCATGTAAGCTCATCAAAAGACAGCGCTGAATCTTGTGCATTATGTTGCATTTGATAACTAAATTGTTGTAATTTTTCGACGATTTCCAGAGAGAGCACCTTTTTGTCTAGGGTGTTTTTTTGAGCATGTAATTTGATACCATCAAAAATGTACTCTCGAGTAGCAATGGGTGTGTTAGCAATAAAGCCTGCGGCAATGCTTTCGTGAGCGGCACAAAATAAAGTTAAAAAAAAAGGATTTCTAGCCAATTGTGAAATACTGGGTGATTTAAGAATTTGGTGTTTTAAATTGTCATCTAAATTATGTTTAGCTCCCCAGAGGTCTATGAAATTTTCGATAGATGAATTGTTCAGCTGCGCAATCGAGTAACGATTGGATTCGTACAAAGTGCCCATCAAGCCAGCGGGACGCGCCACCACTATCCAGCTGACGCTATTTCTCAAAAACCTAAGCTCGGTGTACAGCGCATTGATAGCGAGCACATCTATGGCAACTTCATCGATACCATCGATGAGTAGTATCAGTTTTTCCTGCATCACAGATTGCTTTAAATGATGGTTAATATTCGGTGATGTTTGTGTCATTAGAAAGAAATCTCGCAATGCAAAAGTGATTAAATCCAAATGAGGTTGGCTGTTTTTTGCCTGCAAATATTCACTGGCAATGACCAGCAGAGGTACTTTTGCTGATTGCCACTTATCACTGGCAATATCTAGTGCAATGCTGCGTAATAAACTGGATTTTCCACTTCCTGGTGCGCCTAAAATTAAGTAGGATCGCCTGCCTTTTTTATCTAGTAATGAAATCGGGAGATGTAGTTTAGCGAACTTTGATTCGCTTGCTGTAGCGTCACAGAGCAGTTGTAGTTCTACGTAATCGGTGCTGATTTTTCTAAGGGGGTCGACAACAAATAGCGGGGGAAGATGAGTATATTGAACATCATTGAGAATTCGCTGACAGATTGTTTTACTTATATTTTTGACAGAGGCGCTATAGCGAATCCAAGATTGATAAAGTGCATTTTGCCACTGTTGAGGATCGACACTAGCTGCATCTTTACAATAGTTAAAAATGGCTCTGTTCAATGCATCTCTATTTTCACCTTTGGGGATAGTGTTGTTGTGCATCCAGCGTTTAATCCCATCTAAGCTAATACCTTTTGAGGTATCATTAGAAATGATTTCGGTAAGTCCATTACCATCCCAATCTCCTGCAATCATTAGCGCTTTTAACAGCTCACTGGGCGTCATCTGTTGATGGTTTTCAGGTGGAGGGCATTGAATTATTCCGAGTTTTTTAGGTTGTTTAGCCATAGTATTTCCAGTATTTTTTTAAGTTATAGAGGTGAGTTCAACGGCTTTAAGGTTACTCTTGGAATACTTAACGCTCCTGGTAATACTTATGCTCCAAGCAGTTAATGCACTTTTAATACACTTTTAGGTACATGCTTGTGTTGTGGTTCTTTGTCAAAGTAGTCGCTTCAACTTGAATGGAGTGAGCTATGATTATTAGAACGATGACAGAGCAAGATATTGAGAAAGTAAATGCGATAGAAAAAACAGCGTGGGGAGATAGCGCAGCGACTTTCAATCAGATTCGTGAGCGAATGGAAATTTTTCCTGAAGGGAGTATTGTCGCTGAAATAAAAACGGGTAAGTTAATAGGTTACGCCTCTTCGCAACTGGTTAATCAGATCTCGAATAAGTCATGGGCAGCACAAACAGATAATGGCACCATTAAGCAAACGCATTTAGATGGTGGGAGTATTGCTTATGGTGTAAGTATGTCTGCTTTACCAGAAGGTGCAAAATACTCGGTTGGAGCTGCTATAATCCAACACTATTATAATATATTCATTAAAAGTAAGCGCTGCAGTGTTTTATGCCTAGGGTCTAGGCTGCCAGGCTTTAATCGCTGGCAACTAGAAAATAAAGGAGATATAAAACAATATCTAGAACAAAGTTTTGGTGGGTACTCGCGTGACCCTGAGTTAAGGCTTTACCAAAAAAATGGTTTTCAGCTACTTTGGGAAATATCGAATTATTATCCTGATACCGCAAGTCAAGATTATGGAGCTATGATAGTGCAGCGCTAATAGCTTTTAAGGTGGGACTGATTAATAACTAATTTTTCTCACCAAGCCTTTAAAGAAGATCTATGAAAGATTTAGCTAAATTACAATAAGCAATTTACAAAACCATTGAGAATATAGAATTTTGGCAAGAAGTGTGGCAGCTGTTTTGTGAAATAACAGGCGCTAAAAAAGGTATTATTACACTGCGTGATAGAACAAGTGCAGAATTAGTAATTCCAAAAGATGTTGAAAGTGATCTTAGCAGCCCGTTGCTATATGGCTTTAGTGATCAAGAGATTGGCAGCTATATTATGCACTATATTCAGTTTGATCCATGGACTAAATTTGAAAGGCTTCGCCACCCCAACAAACCCAACGCTCTCTCAAAGTATGTGACATACAACGAGATCACTGCAACTCCCTTTTGGCAGTGGGTTAGAGCTGCAGAAAATTAGTGATACTGTCGTGCTTGATATCGGTATATCTCATCCAAACTGGATCGCGATGAATTAATTATTCTTAATAAAAAGCTCAAGAAAAAATACCCTAAAGCGATGCAAGGTTTTAAAGTGATGTCAGGGACTAGCTTTGAAGAAAAAATTGAACTGAGCGAGAATGATTTAAGTTCTTGTTTAACTTTGATCGAAAAAGCGGAAGATCAAATAGGTGTGGATAAAGCGGCTCGATAACTAATTATAAAGAGTTTGAGTGAGTCAGTATGCTGTCTTTGGGAAAATCCAAATTTAACTAACACAGAGCGACAGTTAATTGAAGTACTTGCTAAAGGGAGGGTGGTTGATTTTATGCATGCTTGGGATTTATCTAAAAGCACTAGTCATTTTCATTGGGCAAATGTTAAGAAGAAATTCAAAATACAAGACAGAGCTGAAGTGGTTGCGCTACATAAGCTGTATCTAGCAAAAATAGCAAAAATAGCGTAAATAGTGGCTATATAGGCTAGTATTGTTTAGCGCAGTACCCAATGAAAAATGCACTTTTTACTTAACGAAAAAAGTGCATTTTTATAGAGCGAGTCAACTGGGTAAAGCTATTAACTTAAGTGATCAACCAATGCAAAGTTTTCTGTAGTGCTGTTAGCCATTTTTAACCAGCGAGCCACAAGCTCAGGCTTGTCAGGAGCAGCGCTGACGCCAGCTTCGATCTCTTTATTGATAACAGCTTCAACCGCTAAGCTCACTGGAATAGAAACAAGCTTGGCCATTGCAGAACCTTGTGCATTACCTATCGCATCTAAAGCGTAGGTCTGATGCCAAACAACTTCTCCATCTTTTTCAGCTTTAAGGGTCACCGCTAAGACAACACGATCTGCCTCGCCTTCAACAATCGCATTGTCTTTCCATAGCTCGTCACTAAGTGCGGTGATTTGCTCATCGTTAATGCCTTCTTCAATCTTTCTGAAGATTGGCTGCCAAGCATCTTTCCAGCCCTGGTAGCGTAGTGTGCCACGGACAAATTGTTTAATCTTCCAGCCGTCATCCATTTGATATTGCTTGATGAAAGGGATTGAATCGCGATTTGGATAGACTTCAAAAGTTTCACTTCCCCATGTCATGTTCAATGGCAAGTTATCCACTGCATTCCAAGGTTGGGTGACTGTGTATGTTTCGCCATCTAAGATGCTAACTGAAGTGTTTTTAAGCGCTTTTAAAACGCCGGCAGGTGACCAGCTAAACTTGTAGCAGAAATCGTTGGGCACTTCACTTAGGCCGCCACAATAACTAGTGAATGAGTGGCTGCTTTGCTTATCAAAAGCATCTGAACTGCGATATTCTTCAATCAAAGCATGCGCCATGCTGTGATCTAGGCCTGGGTCTAGGCCAACTTCATTAACTAGGCAAAGGTTCTCTTCTTGCGCTTTTTCATTTAGCGCTAGCATCTGCTCAGAAATATAAGAGCTAGAAACGAAGTGTGCATGGTTATCAAGGCACAGCTGGGCTAAAGGCACATGGAAGTCACCAGGTAACATAGAAACAACAATGTCGTTAGTGCAAACGCAACTTGCGAAACTTGCTAATTCAAATGCAACGATTTTATCAGTGAGATCACCAACTGCTAATTTTGCTTTTTCAACAGAGCGATTGTAAACAACCACTTGGTAATCTAATTCGATTAAACGTCTTAATCCTGGGATGGCTGAGAGGCCAGTACCTATCCAATGTATAGTTTGCATTTTGTTATCCTTGTTTTGGTGTTAGCGAGTAAAGCTATGGTATTTACGCTGCTTTTATCGCTGAATTTCAATACTGCTTTTGGTTGAATTTGCGTCTTATATTAGCATTGCTGTGTGTAACCATCTAGTGGCTGCAATAGAATCGAATCACAATAGCTTGAAAAATTAATTTTCTATATTTATCAGAAGGTTAAAGCTATACATAACACTGATACTAGGTATAGGTTTTAGTTATCAGCATGTGGTGATTTTGTCGCACAGTACAGTTCAAGCAGCAGCATTGCCTTTAAGTGGTAAGCTTTAGCTATTTTGCTAGCGCTCAAGCTGTATCAAAGCGTAATTTTTGCTATATTACAGTGCTATATTAATAACTGGATTTGAAGCATGACAGCGACAGGCACTTTGTACATTATTTCAGCACCTTCTGGCGCTGGTAAAACTAGCTTAGTAAAAGCGCTATTAGCACAAGATTCACAGGTGCAAGTATCAGTATCTGATACTACGCGTGCAATGCGTGAAGGCGAAGTTGATGGTGTTGACTATAATTTTGTTGATATGGCAATCTTTGATCAGCAAATTCAAGATAATGTTTACTTAGAACACGCAGACGTTTTTACCAATAAATACGGAACTTCAAAAACATGGGTAGATGCCAAGTTAGCAGCGGGCACTGATGTCATCTTAGAAATTGATTGGCAAGGTGCGCAACAAGTAAGAGAGCTAGTGGCAGATGCTGTTTCAATTTTCATATTACCTCCATCACAGCAGGAGCTTCGTGCTAGGTTGCAAGGTCGTGGCACTGATGAGCAATCAGTGGTTGATCATCGTATGGAAAATTCGGTAGGCGAGATTGAGCATTATCCAGAGTTTGATTTTCTAGTTTTTAATGATGAGTTTGAAATTGCGTTGAGTGAATTATTAACTATATTTAAAGCGCAGCGTTTAAGACTATTGCCGCAGCAAACGCGTAATGAAAAAATTCTTGCAGGATTGATCGGTAAGTCGCACGAATAGATTGAGTTTTAATCAATATTTCTGTATTATTGCGCGTCCGTTTACGTATCGTTGATACTAATTATTTAAAATTGAGGTTTACCCCATGGCTCGTGTCACCGTTGAAGATTGCTTAGAAAATGTAGAGAATCGTTTTGAGTTAGTAATGGTTGCAGCTAAGCGTGCACGCCAATTAGCTACAGGTGGAAAAGAGCCTTTCGTAGATAAAGAAAACGATAAAGAAACTGTAATCGCGTTACGTGAAATTGCAGAAGGCCACGTAGACAGCTCAATTCTTAACGATATTGGTGCATAGGAGCTATCCTAACGCCTTAATATGGGGCATTATTACTGTAAATCTTAATAGAATTAGAATGCAGGTTAAATAATGCCCAATATCGACTCACTTTCTGATCGACTCGTTGATTATTTGGACCAAAACATGGTTCATCAAGTGCGTCGCGCTTATTTTTATGCAGAGCAAGCTCATGAAGGGCAATGGCGTAAATCTGGCGAACCTTATGTTACTCATCCCCTAGCTGTTTCTAGTATTCTCGCGACTATGCATATGGACCATCAAAGTTTGATGGCGGCCATGCTGCATGATGTAATAGAAGACACTGACGTTGATTTTGCTGGAATTGAAGGCCAATTTGGTTCCGCAGTTGCCACTATTGTTGAAGGTGTTTCTAAGTTAACTCATCTAGAGGTCGAAACAAAAGCTGAAGCTCAGGCCGAGAATTTTCAGAAAATGGTCATGGCAATGGCTGAAGATATTCGCGTTATTTTAGTTAAACTTGCCGATCGCCTTCACAATATGCGTACTTTAGGTTCGATGCCAGCGCACAAGCGCCGGCGTATCGCTAAAGAAACATTAGATATTTATGCTCCTATTGCTGCACGTTTAGGCATGCGCAATATCCAAATTGAACTACAAGAACTCTCTTTTTTCTCGTATTATCCAATGCGCGCACGACGTATTCGCCACGCGGTTATTAATGCACGTGGCCAGCGCAAAGATTTAATTACCAGTATTGAGTCTTCAATTCAAGCAAGGTTAGAGCAAGAAGGATTGAACTGTATTGTTTTTGGCCGCGAAAAACATTTGTATAGCATCTATCTAAAAATGAAATCCCAGCGCAAGCAATTCGTAGATATTATGGATGTGTTTGCTTTTCGTATTGTTACTGAATCAGTCGATGAATGTTATCGGGTGCTTGGTTCTGTGCACAACCTTTATAAGCCTGTTCATGGGCGCTTTAAAGATTACATTGCTATACCAAAAGGTAATGGCTACCAATCGTTGCATACAGAGCTTTTTGGCGCTAAAGACATTACTATCGAAGTACAAATTCGCACTAAAGAAATGGATGCAGTGGCCATGCAAGGTATTGCGGAGCACAGTTACTACAAAGGTAATGGCGATACAGATATTGCGATAAGCTCATTTACGCGTGCACGTAAATGGGTACTTGATTTACTGGAAATGCAAAAGCGTGCTGGTGACTCTATGGAGTTTATCGACAATGTTAAAAAAGATTTATTTCCTGATGAAGTGTACGTGTTTACTCCCAAGGGGCGAATTTACGAGCTGCCACCGGGTGCTACAGCGGTTGACTTTGCTTATGCTATTCATACAGATGTCGGTAACTCTTGTATTTCTTGTCGTGTAAATAGGCGTTTAGTACCATTGTCTGAGCCGCTAGAAAGCGGTCAAACGGTGGAGATTATCAGAACACCAAGTGCTAAGCCCAATATGGCATGGCTAAATTTTGTGGTAACAGGTAAAGCGCGTTCAAGTATTAGGCATTTCTTGAAAAACCAAGAACGCGATGAATCGGTGCTAATGGGCAAGCGTTTACTAAATCAATTCTTGAGTCAGTTTGGTATTAATGCTGATGAAGTTGATAGCCAGAAAATGGATGATTTCTTAGCGGAATCGAATTTAAATTCAGTAGATGAAATGCTGCAAGAAATTGGTGTTGGCAATTTAATGTCTTATGTTGTGGCTCGAAAGTTAAAGCCTGATGAAGATGTTAATGATAATAAATTGGCCCAAAAATCCTTAGCGATTGAAGGTACAGAAGGAGTGGTTGTTCAATATGCTAAATGTTGTCAGCCGATTCCTGGGGATAGCATTGTAGGCTACACAAGTAGTGGACGTGGCTTTGTCGTACATCGTATTAATTGCAAAAATATACGCACTATCAAAGACGATCCTGAAAAGTGTATTTTCTTAGAATGGGCAGACGGGTTAGAAGAAGAGTTTAGTGTTAGCTTGCGATTAGAGGTGGCCTCTGAACGCGGTATTATTGCTCATTTAGCCACCACAGCAGCGGCTAACGGTGCCAATATCTTGAAAATGGATTTAGGTGAAAAAGAGGGAATGCTTTATTCCGTTGGCATGGAGTTGGGTGTAAAAGGGCGTATTCATCTAGCAAGAACGATTAAAAAACTGCGAGCTTTGCGTACTGTTAGTAGAGTCTCTAGAGTATAAGAGTCAGTGTTCTTTAAAGCGTTTAAAATAACCGTTTATTTATAAAAGAGTAATAGTTACCAGCAGTTAAACGTTTCTCAAGAACACTTTAAATTGCTATAGTAGTATTTTTATAAGCTATGGCTACGCAGCTCGGATATTGTTAGTGCTAAGTGTTGTGAAAAGTAGATATAGAAAAAGTAAGTTTGTGGATAGTACAGCTAACTTACTAAGATGATCACCAAAAATGCTCTATAAATTAATATTGTACACAAGGTACGTATACATAGAATCTTAGTTAAGTGCTATTCATCAAACAGGCACCTTATTCAGACGCTAGCAATTCGTGTATATCGATTTTTTGAATTATGCCTATATTCGCAGAGAGGTGAGTCAATTGGCAGTTGGAGTCCACAGATTGGATAACGTCCCTGAAAGTAATGATACTGTCCGTATTGCCTTATTGCATGATAGTGAAGGTAAAGTTTTAGTTTTATTGCCTGCATCGCACCTATTAAATTTGGTTGTGTTGTGGCGTGAATCATCACGCCATTTACAGCCAGTACGTGCTGAAAACATTGTAAAATTCTTTAACCAAGATGCATTAGCTACCAAAGAAGGGCAGCGAAAGTTGTTTTCACTGCCTGTTTATATAGATAAATCTTGTATCGATATGACTACGCTGTCTGTGTTAGAGCCACATTCAGGTTTAGCATTCGATTTGCCTAGAAAATGGTTGGCTGGATCTGCTTCTATCATTTCAGTGGGGGTTAGTCCTGAAGAGATACTGGAGCAACAGCCACAAGGTAGTGATGAAGAAGTCATCATTAAAGCGGTTGAGCGCTTCACAGCACTACGTATCAAACAGCGCATGGAAGATACCTTAGGATTGCCGAGCTTGCCTCCTACTGCAAAAAAAATTACCGAGTTGCGTGCTGACCCTCTAGCTGGCGTTGATCGACTGGTACCGATAGTAAAAGTAGATCCCTCGCTTGCTGCACAAGTAATGAGTTGGGCTGCTTCCCCTTATTATGCCACCCCTGGTGAACTTCAATCGATAGATGACGCTGTTATCAGAGTACTAGGTTTTGATTTAGTGGTGAATTTAGCGTTAGCTGTTTCAATGGGTAAAACGTTAATGATTCCCGATGAAGCGCCTAGAGGTCATACTCCTTATTGGATACAAGCTATTTATACTGCTACGCTTGCCGAGAGGTTATGCAAAAAAATGCAGGTAGAAGCCCCTCCTAAACCAGGTTTGGTGTATTTAACTGGGTTGGTGCATAACTTTGGTTATGCTGCATTAGCTCACCTGTTTCCCCCTCACTTTGCTTTATTATCGCGTTATTTGGAAGTAAATCCACATATGAGTGTAGAGCAAACTGAGCGTCACGTACTTAATGTCACGAGGGAGCAGATTGCAGCTTGGTTATTTGAGTGTTGGACACTACCTCAAGAGGTGTGTGTTGGTGTTAGATATTTAAATAACCCTTTGCATAGTGAAGCGAATGAGCATGCACAGCTGGTGAATTTGGCAAGCAGAGCATTGCGCCAGGTTGGTTTCTCCGATGGCCCGATAGAAACCCTCGATATTAAAGTATTGCAATCGGTTGGTTTGTTGGAATCAGAAGTTCTAGCAGAGCGTGATGCTATGTTAGAGAAAGGGGATGAGCTGCTAGAAGTGGTAAAAATGTTGGAAGTTCAACAAAAACGCGAAACTTCAAGAGTTAAAGAATCGGTTTAGTTAAAGATAAATTAGCGTAGTTTTAATTTATAGTGGACATTGTAGCTCTTTCTTTTAAATAGCGAAATGCTTGAAGAAAGAAGGAGGTAACGATGAATTCTTTTTAAACTCAATACAACAGTTTTGACGATTAAACTGTAAGTCTTCTTTTATAGCACTTTAAGTATCCAAATTAAGCTAATAACTGCCCTATCAATATCGTTCTAGCAGTACCCGAAATTTTTACTCTATCTCCAGCCACTTTAACTATTAGTTTACCTCCTCTTTGAGAAGCTTGATAAGCTACGAGTGCTCTATCTTCGATACGTGCTGCCCAGTACGGAGCTAATGCACAATGTGAAGAGCCATTGACAGGATCTTCGTTTATGCCAACCCAAGGTGCAAAGTAGCGTGATAAAAAATCATACTCGCTGCCTTGATCTGCTTTACAAGTAATAGCTACACCGCGTTCTGGAAGTAACTTTAGTGCGCCAAAATCTGGATTAAGCGCAAGTAGCTCTTGAGAAGTTTGAACTTCAAACAAGTACTTCTCACCAAATTTTCCGCAAAAAATAGGCTCTATTCCAAGCAGGGCGACCAGCTCTTCAGGTTTATCAACGGCTGTCGCGCAATTGCTAGGGAAGTTAAGTTCAATTAACCCTTGTCGCAAACTGGCTGTTAGTTCTCCACCGATGGTATCAAATAAAATACTTTCTGATTCATCAACATATCCTTGCTCCCATAAGCAGTGAGCACTTGCCAATGTAGCGTGCCCACACATATCTACCTCTTTGGTGGGAGTGAACCAACGCAGTGAATAACGATCACTTTTTGATTCTAAAAAAGCGGTTTCAGAAAGGTTCATTTGAGCGGCAACAGATTGCATCCACTGAGTCGATTTAGCCTCATCTAAAATACAGATAGCAGCAGGGTTACCGTCAAATGACTGTTCACTAAAGGCATTGACCTGATAGAGAGGCAAACTCATAAGTATTAATCCTTGGTTGTCGTGAAATGGTTATTTATCGGCTAGCACAGCAGCGTTTTTGAGGAACATCAGATAGCGATAACATATCCATACAGTGATGAGAGTAGCGATGAGAAATTGCATTTGCGCTAAGCTTGAAAACACTGCATGTAAAAACTGAAACACTCCAGTGGAGTTTTGTATCCATTCAGCGGTCACTCTCATTGCGGCGGCGCCAATAATTAAAGGGAAGGTGAAAGCGCCAATAGTTGGAACAAAAGCGTCGCCTTTTTGTTTGATAATTGTGTAGTAACTAAAGCAAGTCATGGTGATGGCTAAACAAATCATAAAAGTGGTGAATACCACATTAGGCTGTGGGCTGAGTGCTAAATATCCTGCTAAACAAATATTTGGTGGTGCTGAAAACAGTGCAAGAGCTGGTTTAGACGCACTATTTAATGAAGGCAGAGTTCGTAATCTGTAAACAACAACCAGAAGTAGCGAGAAATAAGCCAATATAGCAAAAACTAAAATGGCGCAACTTAACAGGTTAATAGCGGGTGGCGTTGACGAAAGAGAAACAAAGGGCGCAGTGAGAGGTGCAATCACAATGCCAATAGTCGGAATGAACCAAGTAGGTGATACTTGTGCTAATTGAAAATTAGTCACCCGGCTAATAATAAAACAGCCCAATATTATTAAATGCAGTACTAACCCTATGCTCCAAACAACTAAAGAAAACAGTGGGCTAAAGCAAGTGCTAGCTACCATTAATGTCATGGCGACAGTGGGTAAAATAGGCCCTATAGCTGGATCTAGCTGTAATTGGTAAAAACTTTTTGGCAGTAAAAATAGTTTAAGAACCACCAAGCAGACAATTAATAGTGCTGTTGATGTTGTTAGCGTTTGTAAGTAACCATTAAGTGGATAAAAAATTTCAAAATTCCAACCCAAGCTGCAGACACCAAAAGCGAGACCAACAATACCAACAGGTAAAATTTGTAATTGTTTAGCGAGAAAATTTGGCACTTAGTTTTCCTTGTTATTTTTTGAAGCTATAGTTTGAAAATGTGAATAGAGAATATAAATAGATACTAGTTTAATCCGTTACGCACAAAAAAGCGGCAGGTTTGCTGCCGCTTTTTAATAATACTAAAAGCTGTTATAAGCACTCGTGTAAGAGTGCTAATTGGCCTTTTTTAGCTATTAGCCGTTTGAGGCTGAGCTTGCACTTGCTCTGCAAGATCGTCAGTTTCATTAGCTGCTTCGTGTTTAGCTAATTTAACGGGTGCTGGCAACGAAATTTCTGGAGAGTTATCTTCTGTTAGTTCTAGTGCCATCTGGCTCATTTCTAGCGCTTTATTGTGCTGACCTTGGCTTTCAAGCAATCTTGCTAAACTGCGATATGCAACAACACTTGGTTGAAGCTTAATGTTCGCTTCAAAATGCGTTATTGCATCTGTCCACTTTTCACTAAGCATCGCCAATCGTGCAGCACAAAGTAGCAAAGTAGCATGTTGCGGTTGCTTCTTTAGCCAGCTTAAAACTAAGTTATACTGCCTAATTGGTTCAACGGTTTTGATCGTACCATAAAGCTCAATAAGCTCGTTATCCCAGCTGCGCTTAATGTGGCTACGTAAAAACTTTTCAGCGTTATCAGGGGATCCTGCCGCTAACAGTGCACGGGCATAAGTTGCGATCATCTGTGGCGTTTGGTTGAGGTTGCCGGGTAGTGCTTTCCAACCTTTGGTTAGAGCTTTTAGCCTAGAATCTTCACTGCTTTCAATCGGTAGCTTTTCAACTACTGAGGTAAGCATTTGTGCATAACATTGTGTTTCAATCGCTGCGAGCTGCTTACTTGATAACACCTTATTCTTACGTAGCTTAGGTAATAGTGCTATTAAGCCATCCCAATCTTTTTGATCTTCATGTAGCTCAGCCAGCTCACGTAAAACACTGGTATGCTTTGGCGCTAAGCTATGTAAACGCTTGAGAATAACAAAAGCCTGCTGGCTGTTGCCTCTATCAATAAAAACTTCGGCTTCTTGTAAACCAATGCTTACTTCAGCTGACGGCGCTATTTCGCGAGCTTTTGCAAAGAAAGTATCAGTACTTTCTTGGTTGCCTTGCTCGTGAGCAGCTTTAGCAGCACCTAAATAGTTAACTAACGGTTGTGCAGCTTGCGGTGCAGCTTGTGATAATAAACGCTGTGCATTCCACCAGTTACCTTCAGAAAGAGCGACTAAGCCTTTAAAAGTACGTTTTTGAGCGCTACGTGAAGAGCGTTTTGAATTCCATAAGCCAAAAGATCTGCCAGAGAGGCCGAGACCAAAGAACAAATTTAGTACCCAATGGGCTACCAAGAAAGCGAAAAACGCCAGCAATACTAGCACCCAAATGCTGGTTTCCAGGGTAGTGTTTTGATATGAAATCAATACATAGCCTGGATCTTGTACCATTTTCTCGCCAATAAAAGCGCCAGCTGCTAATACTATAAATAATAAAATCAGAACACGTTTCATTAGCCTTGCGCTCCTGATTTAACGTCAGCACCTTGCTTCAAGTATGCCTTTAAAGTATTTAAAGATCCGGCAATGCTTGGTAAATCGACGCTAATTTGTTCACTTTTAAGCTCTTTTAAACCGGTTAATAAAGCTTGAGTAGTGCCGTCTTTCACTTGAAAGTAGGTGGTGATGATAAGTTCAGCTTTTTCGATGCTGCGTTGGTAAGGTGCTTGTTTACGTTGCAACAGTGCCAGTTGGGTTTGCTCGAATAAAATGTGTAAGTTTTGCAGCAGTCCCGCTTGCGCAGCTGGTGATAACAAAGGCTCTATCGCGCTGTCACGATAGCTGATTACAACGAGCTTCTCTAGTTTTGCGCTAGCTTTGTTCCAAGCTTTGGCGAAACTGCTCTCTGGTGCTTGTGCATCTTTAACTGCATCAGTGGCAACGTCATCGATAATTTTAGGTAAATGCTTTTTATCGGTGATGGGCACTAGTTTAAGTTGGTTAATTTGTGCACTCAGTGCGTCGATTCTTAAGTACATGCCTTCTTGATCAATATGCGGCACAGCGGCTAAAGCTGCCATATCGGCTGCCAGTGCTTTGCGTACAGAGAAAATAGAAACATCGTCAGTTTGTTGCAAGATTTGATCTGCTGACTTTAATAGTGCAAGAGCGCCGATAGGGGTGTTTTCCATCAATACACGCTGATTGGCTAAGCGCAGTAAATATTCAACTTCAGCGAGTAACCAGTTTTTGCGAGAGTTTTGCTTAACGCTTGAAGATTCAACTTGCTGAATGCTTTTAGTTAAGCGGTTTTGCAAAGCATCTATATCGCTTGATTTCTGTGCTTCAGCGGCTTTTAGCAGCTGCAAGTTTTGGCTAACTTCAGCGATAGCGGCATTCGCTTTGCTAAGGGTTGCATCTGCTTGTGTTTTAACTTGATTAGCCGTTTTAACAGCTGTTTGTACATTGGCATTCAGTTCTTGCTTTAAATTACTGATACTGGCAGTAGCGGCAGCTGATTCTTCACTAGCACTTTGCTGTGCTTGATAGTACTGAAAACCAACTAAGCCCAGCGCTATAATAGAAATAACTAATGCTAATTTGCCTGTTGTATTGGCAGGCTTGTCGTCGTTATTGCTATCAGTGCTTTTTGGTGGGGCTTTAGCAGAGGTTTTGGATTCTGCCTTTGCAGTGCTTTTTTGAGCAGTATGCACGGTTTCTTTAGCGCCATTTTTAGCCGCTGCAGCGTTGCTTTTGGCTGCAGTACTAGTTTCAGATTTTGCAGAAGCAACAGCTTCTCTAGCAACTTTAGGCTGTGTTTCATTGGCGGGCTTTTCGCTTGCTGGATCTTTTTTGGTTACATCAACTTTTGAAGAATCACTAGCAGCAGTTACCGTTTCAAGCTTGTCTGCTTTATCAGCAGTACTTGTCTGTAATGTGTTGTTTGCAGTGCTTACATCGCTAGCACCGTGTGATGTTGGCTTCTCTATATCAGAGCTCTGTTTGTTCTCTGCGATTATTTTAGTTCTTTTTTTCATTGTCAGCTTCCAGGCCTTTAACTGAAAGTAGCGCTGCTAGCATGGCGTTATCGTCTGCCGCTGTTGCTACTTTGATACGGTGGTATCCCTGTGTAGATGCTAATTGTGCTACACGAGTACTAGGGACAATCAATAAAGTATTTAATAACGATTTGTGATCAAATTGTTGCACACTACCACGAGCGATTGTCATTAAGTTACACAAAGCTTCTCCACTAGTGATGAGAATAGCGGATAAACTTGAATTATATAAGGTGTTTTTTATCTGTTGGTCAGTATAAACAGGTATCAATCTATTATAAAGGTTGGCTTCACTAATAAGCGCCTTACGTTGGTGTAAAGTTTGTGACAATAATTCGCGGCCACTGGTTCCCTTTAAAATAAGTACTTTTTTAGCTGCAACATCTTGTAGCTCAGGGTGTGCTAATAAAGCTTCAGAATCATGCCCTTTGTTTTGTTGGTCCTTTGCAACTTCTGCTTTAATATCAAACTTAGCTAGAGCTGCCGCACTAGCATCACCAATAGCGTACCACTTTATTCGCACTGGGAGTTGTGGCCAGTATTGATCGATTAATTCACCGGCAAAACGTGCTGCATTTGCACTGACGCAAATGATGATATCAAATATATCTAGATCTAATATATGCTGCTTTAGCCGCCCGTAATCAGCATGATCTTGAAGAATAGGCGCAATAGCTAAAGTAGCAAGGCTATTTACCTGCGCACCTTGTTGTTGCAAAAGTTTTGTTAGATTAACCTGTTTATGTTCAGGTCTAGTAACTAATATACTCTGCCCAGACAGCGGTTTTTCATTCATCATCATAGTTTAGCTTTGCGCATAAACAGCGGCAAGGATCTCAGCAGCACCTGCTTCTAATAAACGTTCAGCTAGTTCAATACCCATTTTCTCTGCATCTTTCACGCTGCCTGATATTTCATCGCGCAATACAGTGGTGCCATCAGGTTTGGCAACCAAACCGCGTAAGTACAATTGGCTGTGATCATCATTAAGAATTGCATGGCAAGCAATAGGGACCTGACAGCCACCTTCTAAACGCTTGTTCATAGCGCGCTCAGCTAGCACACAATAAGCACTAGAAATGTGATGTAGCGGCTTTAATAATTCAAGAGTTGCTTTATCATCAAGGCGGCATTCAATACCTACAGCGCCTTGACCGCCGGCGGGAAGGCACATGTCAATTGGTAATCTAAAGCGAATGCGTTCTTCTAGTTCTAGGCGCATTAAACCGGCACTTGCGAGAATAATGGCATCGTACATGCCTTCATCTAGCTTGCGCAATCGGGTTTGCACGTTACCACGCAGATCCTTAATGATGAGATCTGGGCGGTGCTCGCTGATCAGTGCTTGTCTGCGTAGCGAAGATGTTCCAACTACTGCGCCTTGAGGTAAATTGGCAAGGCTTTTGTAATTATTGGAAACGAAAGCATCCGTTGGATCCTCGCGCGGGCAAATAACGGTTAGCCCGAGTCCTTCTGGAAATTCCATTGGCACATCTTTCATAGAATGTACGGCGATATCGGCACGGTTTTCTAACATGGCAACTTCAAGCTCTTTAACAAATAATCCTTTACCCCCTATTTTAGATAGCGGTGAATCTAGCCATATATCGCCTTTTGTGGTCATGCCCAATAGCTCAACAATAATGCCAGGGTGATGGTGCTCAAGTTCGGCTTTAACATACTCTGCTTGCCAAAGTGCTAATTTACTTTCACGGGTGGCGATACGAACAATTTGTTGTGGCATAGATGAATTCCAAAAGTAGTAGTGGCAGCATTTTAACGCGCTCATATTAAATAGAGTCACTCACTGCAGACATAGTCACAAATTACTGAAAAAAAAGCTTAACGCATTTTATCAGTAAAGTTTAAGTCGCAATAAAAATTGGCAAAATTGTAGCACGCCAAACGCATATTTGCGGATCAAAACTGCTATAATCTCGGCAAATTTTGCGATACATCTATTTTATAAGGAAAACATATAATGAGTACAGAGACTAACCAGCAGTGGGGCGGCCGTTTTAGTGAACCAACAGATGCGTTTGTGGCTCGTTTTACCGCTTCTATTAACTTTGATCAACGTATGTATCGCCAAGATATTGAAGGATCCATAGCACACGCCAAAATGTTGACCCAAGCGGGTGTGTTGACCCAAGCTGAATGTACTGACATTGAAACAGGTTTAGCGCAAATTCAAACAGAAATTGAAAGTGGCAATTTTCCATGGTCAGTTGAGTTAGAAGATATTCACATGAATATCGAAGCTGCGCTAACTAAAAAAATTGGCCTAACAGGTAAGAAGCTGCACACTGGACGTTCACGTAACGATCAAGTAGCCACTGATATCCGCCTATACGTGCGTGATGAGATCGATAACATCTTACTTGAAATTACGCGCTTACAGCAGGGTTTGTTAGGTTTAGCTAAAAGTGAAGCTGATACGATCATGCCAGGCTTCACTCACTTGCAAACAGCGCAACCGGTGACTTTTGGCCATCACTTATTAGCTTGGTTTGAAATGCTAAGTCGCGATTATGAGCGCTATATTGATACCCGTAAAAGAGTAAATATTTCACCTTTAGGTGCTGCGGCTTTAGCAGGTACTACTTACCCAATTGATCGCCATATCACTAGTGATCTTTTAGGTTTTGATCGCCCTGCAGAAAACTCTTTAGATGCCGTATCTGATCGTGATTTCGCGATTGAGTTTTGTGCAACATCAAGCATCTTAGCCATGCACTTAACGCGCATGTCAGAAGAGTTGGTATTGTGGGCATCATCACAGTTTGATTTTGTTAACTTGCCAGATAGATTCTGTACTGGATCATCTATCATGCCGCAAAAGAAGAACCCAGATGTTCCTGAATTAGTACGTGGTAAAAGTGGGCGTGTATACGGGCATTTAATGTCTTTATTAACACTGATGAAATCACAACCGCTAGCTTACAACAAAGATAACCAAGAAGATAAAGAGCCGTTGTTCGACACGATTGATACGATCAAAGGTTGCTTGCGCGCATATGCCGATATGGTGCCAGCATTAGAATCTAAAAAAGACAAAATGCGTGAAGCTGCTTTACGTGGTTTTTCAACAGCAACCGATTTAGCCGATTACCTAACGCGCAGCGGTATGCCTTTTCGTGATGCACATGAAGTGGTTGGTAAATCAGTCGCTTATGGTATTGAACAACATAAGGATTTAGCAGAAATGAGCCTAGAAGAGCTGCAAGTATTTTCAGCAGATATTAAAGCGGATGTATTTGATGTGCTAACGTTAGAAGGTTCAGTTGCCGCTAGAGATCACATTGGCGGCACGGCACCAAATCAAGTGAGAGCTGCAGTTATTCGCGGCGAACAAATGTTGGCAAAGCGCTAGCAGCTAACGCAAATAATTAGCAGCATAATTATTTATATTATGCTGCTAAACTCTAAGGCTTTAATTGTTAAAGAATAGTATAACCCAAGAGAATAGTCGGATAAATATGACTGAGAACACACAAGAAAAAAATCCATTACATGGCAAAAAGCTTGCGGATATATTGCAAGAGCTGGAAGAAGCTTATGGATGGGAAGGATTAGGCGCTCGTATTAATATTAACTGTTTTAACAGTGATCCTAGTATTAAATCGAGCTTGAAATTTTTACGTCGTACGCCTTGGGCTAGAGATAAAGTTGAAGCATTGTATTTAGAATTTTTGGAGAACCCTTGGAGTAAGTACAGTAAATAATTAACGATAAGCGGTATTTATATAAAGGGTTATAGCTTGAGCAATTTAACAGTGTAAATTGCCCAATGTAGTCATACCAATCGTATTAGGAGGTTTCGTTGCAATCATGACTGCTGATTTCAATCAAATTCACACTCCTAAGGTGATAAATGCTAACTATTTAAATGAATATCAACCATCAAGTCATCGGCGATCGCTTCAATCGCTTCTTGTAAGTCATCAAGATCAGAGCCTTGTTTAACACTCACGTGTATATCTGCTTTGAATAACAATTCAGCAGACATTGAACCAGAGACTAACTCAGTGCTTAAATCTTCTACATTGGCATTATACTTGGCTAAAACCGCTGATATTTCAGCAACGATGCCGGCTCTATCATGGCCTGTTAGCTCAATATCTAGAGATTGATACAAGGTTTCATCTGTAGCATCTGACTCTAGGTCATTCATCGGTTCAAAAGAAATTGTTAAACCTTGTTCACTCAGTAGATTAACCGCTGTAGATAACTGCTGGCTATCAGTTGATTTAACATCGATAACCACAATGCCTACAAAGCGCCCTGCTAAGTGTGACATTGCAGACTCTAACCAGTTGCCACCATTGCTTGAAACGGTATTAGACACTAATTCCACAATACCGGGCTTGTCATGGGCTGAAAAAGATAAAACAAAATTTGTATTCATAGTCGATCCCTCTAAAAACTTATTCACTAATAAATAAACTTTCCGCATTGCTGCCAACTTACTTATTATTTTCTATGCAATCACCTTAAGATTGTATAGTGCACTGAAATATGAATATTTACCACAAGCTTAATAAATATGACGCCAACAGTTAACATTACAGGTAGAACTAAGCTTATTAACTAGTTTATATTCATTATAAAAACACTTTTAAGAATATTTGTTTATGCACACTTGCTTATGAATAAAAGCTGGTTCGTGAAGCTTAAATGTAGTTCGCTCATTTTAAAAAGGAAGGACAGAAGTTCGGGAGGTATTTGCTTATCTATCGCAGGCGCGAAAAGTTATAGTAAACGATTGAATCCAAACTTTAATATAATTGGTTTGTCGCTGAATTTATCTCACACATGTACATATAGTGATTAATAATGAAAAGCTCTACAGAAAAAACTACCTTTAAAGAAAACAAACAGTCTGCCAGTGAAAAGTTGGGTGCTCACAATGAAGATGCTTCGCCTTGGCAAATAATCCAAAGAGTATTGCCTTACTTTTGGCCTAAAGATAATCGCTCAGCAAAGGTGCGTGTAGTGCTTTCGATGAGTGTTTTGATGTTGGCAAAGGTGATCGCAGTCGCTACGCCATTTTTTTACAAATCAGCTGTAGATGCACTCGCTGTTTCTAATCCATTAGCAACTTCTGTTATAACTTCAGCAGCACCTGAGCAAGACACCACTTGGATGTTACTTTTAGGGACAGTAGGATTGACTGTTGCCTATGGTTTATCAAGATTGATGAATGTGCTGTTTCAGCAGTTGCGCGATGTGATTTTTGCCAGTGTTGGCCAAGGTGCGCTACGTACTTTATCTCTTGAAACGATGACACATATCCATCAGTTATCAATGCGATATCACATTTCGCGTAAAACAGGGGGCTTAAGTCGAATTATAGAAAGAGGCGTAAAAGGCGTTGAGTTTTTGCTGCGTTTTATGCTGTTTAACATCGGCCCGCTGATCCTTGAATTATTGATGATTTCGTTTGTTTTAGTGGCACTGTTTGACGCTTGGTATTTGTTAGTTATTGGTGTCACGGTGGTAAGTTACGTGTGGTTTACCACAACAGTGACACAGTGGCGTTTGAAAATACGCAAAGAGATGAATGATAAAGATCGCGATGCCAATCAAAAAGCTATCGATAGTCTGCTAAATTTTGAAACCGTTAGATATTTCAATGCTCAAAAGATTGAAACACGCCGCTACGACGAATCAATGCAAGGTTATGAAAAAGCAGCGATTAAAACAATTCGATCACTAGCCTTACTCAATTTTGGCCAAGCACTCATCATAAATACAGGTTTAGTGGGTGCGCTTATTTTAGCGGCAAGAGATGTGGCTAGCGGTGCCTTGACAGTTGGTGGTTTTGTAATGGTGAATGCCTATATGATGCAAGTGATGCAGCCTCTAGGGTTGCTGGGGTTTGTTTATCGAGAAATCAGGCAATCATTAATTGATATGGCAGAGATGTTTGGTTTATTGGAACAGCCAGCTGAAGTTTCAGATAAAAAAGATGCACAGCCAATCAGTATCAGTGACGCACAAATAGAATTGCGTAATGTTAGTTTTGCATATGAAGTCGCTAGGCCAATTTTAAAAGGCGTGAATTTGCAGATAAAAGGCGGACAATGTGTTGCGATTGTAGGCTCATCTGGATCAGGAAAATCGACGATAGGGCGTTTATTGTTCCGCTTTTACGATATTAATCAAGGTGCACTATTAATTGATGGCCAAGATGTACGAGATGTAACGCAACAAAGCTTGCAGCAGCAAATTGGCGTTGTGCCACAAGATACTGTGTTATTCAACGATAGCATTTATTACAACATTAGCTACGGTAACCTCAAAGCTACTGTAGCAGAAATTGAAGAGGCTGCAAAAGCTGCAAAAGTGCATGACTTTATTATGCAATTACCAGATGGCTATGGCACTAAAGTAGGCGAGCGAGGCTTGAAGTTATCAGGTGGCGAAAAGCAGCGTGTTGGGATTGCGCGTACAATTTTAAAAAATGCACCTATTTTATTGCTCGATGAAGCAACCTCAGCACTTGATACTCAAACTGAGCGCGATATCCAACTCAGTTTGCAGCAGATGGGGCGTGATCGCACGGTAATTATCATTGCTCATCGATTATCAACCGTCGTAGATGCCGACCAAATTGTAGTACTTGAACAAGGTGAGATTTTAGAGCGAGGTACTCATTCAAGTTTGTTGCAGCGAGGAGGTAGATACTATCAAATGTGGCAAGCGCAGCTAGAATAATCATGACTTTGCATAAGCTTGCTTTTCTACTATTAGATTGAACATTTCACAACACTCAAGCCAATGCACAAACAGATGCGGTTGGAGGCCCTGTAAAGATATTTAATTTTGTTGATTGTTATACAGCCCTTTATTCATAAGGGCGAATCATAGACCCACTTCCGTTTTTACGATATTGTGTTGTTAGAAAAACAACTTTAACTATATAGCGATAACTGTTTATTTTGAAAAATATAACTGTTTTTTTTGGACTAGTAATACTTTGCGTTGCAATGTTTTTCGCTTTGAATTTTTTTGATGAACCTGAACATGCTAGCGTATTAGGCGCACCTGAGATTAAATATGATATTAGCGCCGCAGTTGCTATTGCGCCTATTCCGTTTAACATCTCACTAAATCCAGATAAAGTACTACTAGGCAAACTGCTGTTCTACGATCCTCGTTTATCTGGAGATAATAGTGTCTCTTGCGCAAGTTGTCATAACCTGGCTACAGGTGGCACGATCAGAACTGCCAAGGTTGTAGGCATTAATAATCAGCTGAGTACCCGCAATTCGCCCACTCTCTTTAACAGCGCTTTTAATTTTACGCAGCTTTGGGATGGAAAGTTTAATACACTAGAGCAACAAATTGAGGCTGTAATATTGAGTCCTTCAGTCATGGGTAGCGATTGGTTAAGTGTTTTAGATAAACTTAAACAAGATCCTGAATATGTTAAAGCTTTTGCCTTGATTTACGAAGATGTAATTAATAAAAAATCTGTAAAGGATGCAATTGCAACCTTTGAAAGATCACTTATCACGCCTAATTCTCGCTTTGATCAATATTTAAGAGGTGATACCAACGCCCTAACAGCGCAGGAGGAAGAAGGTTATCAATTGTTTTCTTCACTAGGCTGTATTTCTTGTCATCAAGGTATCAACATTGGTGGTAATTTATTCCAGAAAATTGGGTTATTTAAAGATTATAAATCCAATGCTGATGTTGATTTAGGTCGCTTTGGGGTAACGGGTGATGAAAATGATAGGCATGTATTCAAAGTTCCCTCGTTACGTAATGTCGCACAAACAGCTCCCTATTTTCATGACGGCACTGTCAAAACGCTAGAAGATGCCATCAAACTAATGGCTGATTATCAATTAGGGCGAGAAATATCGGCGGCTGAAACCACTAAAATTAGTGCTTTTTTGAAAACGCTGAGCGGCACTTATCTGGGGGAAGCGTTGTGAAATCATCCATCGCCATCATCTTTGGATTGCTTGTTGCTGTTATATGCTTGTTGTTTTTTGTCGAATACAAAAAAAATGAAGACCAGATGCATAATATAAAAAGGCAAGCTGGTTTTAGATCGCTTAATTTCATCCACTCTAGTATTGAAAAGGATTTACTGAAGCTACAAGCCAATAAAATTAAAAATTTTGATAATATTGCTAAACTAGTTTCTCAGCAGCGATCAACCCTCGCCAATTTAAAAAAAGAGACTTCAGTTCTATTTAAAAGTGATTACAAAGAGTTCACTACTCTGCTGGTTAAATACCAATATAGTTATGATAAGGTCATTTCCCAGATAGATCGTTATAAACGTAACTTTGCTTTTACCAAAAACTCCTTAATATACTCAACTCATCTTAGTCGCGAGCTGATTAACAAACTGCCTGAGCAAGCCGCAAAGGAAAAACTAAATCTCTTAAACTATGAAATACTGCAATTTCTGATTGATGATAATCCTCAAAACGCAGCAAACATCAATGCGCGAATAAAAACCATACAACAGGACTTAGCAGAAGCTGATCCCCCATTCGCCGCTACCTTTGATGTTTTAGCAAAACACTTGGCGATTCTGCTTAAAGGAAAAATGAGCACTGACCTGAATTTGACGCAGATTTTTGCATCACCTCACCTCCAATTACTAAATGACAGTTATCGGTACTATATGGAGAGACAGAGTGCGTCAATGAAAAAAAGTCATCGCTATTTCGATTTACTACTGTTGTGTGCTTTATTGCTAGTTCTTGTTTTTTTACGCTCTATTTACCAGTTAACAACCAGTAGTGGGAAGTTAGCAAATGAGAAGCGACAGCTTGAGGAATCAGTTTCTGAAAGTAAAGAATGGCTCCAGCAAACTAACTTGGAGCTCAAGCGTGAAATCCAACAGCGAATAGAAGCTGAAGATCAATTGCAAAATGCAGCCATCTTCTACGAGCATTGTAATGAGGGGGTTGTTATCTGTAATAAAGATAGACAAGCAATCTCTACTAACCCGGCATTTACAGTGATTACAGGCATTATGTCAGGAATTATCATTGGCAAAATACCTAGTGTTTTTGATGCAAACAAGATTCCTGAAGAGCTTCTCCACAATATAAATACTAGCATCGAGGCTACGGGTAAATGGCATGGAGAAGTCTACACAGTAAATGCAGATTACCAGAAAACACCAAAAGAAGTTTCGATTATTAGCTTGAAGAAACAAGCGCTTATTTACCGCTATATCATTATTATTGCGGATATTAGTGAGCGCAAGGAAAACGAAAAAACCATTTATTTGCAAGCCAATTATGATTCGCTTACCCAGCTGCCAAACCGTCATTTATTCGATGAGCGCGCTGAGCATACGCTAGCACGTGCTCGTAGAAATAATTCTAAGTTTGCGACTTTATTTATTGATATTGATAACTTCAAGAAGATAAACGACACATTGGGTCATCCAGTAGGGGATGAGCTATTAGTTGAACTGGCAGCGCGTTTGCGTGATAGCATTCGCGCAACAGATACCGTGTCTAGGTTTGGTGGAGATGAATTTATTATCCTGCTAGAAGGAGTTGATCAAAGCTACCAGTTACAAAAAGTGGTCGATAAACTGATGCTTTGCCTGTCAACGCCGATCGAAACTTTAACTGAGACGCTACATGTCTCAGGTAGTATGGGGATTTCGATCTACCCTGAAGATGGTTTAGATATACCTACCCTGATTCGCTGCGCTGACATATCTATGTATAAAGCCAAACAGCAGGGGAAAAACACTTATTGCTTCTTTGAAGATGAAATGAATATTGCAGTGCATGAATCACTGGCATTGGAAACACAGCTTAGAAGCGCTATTGCTAATCAAGAACTGTATCTAGAATACCAGCCAATCATAGAAAGTGAAAATAGTACTATCTATGGCGTTGAAGCATTGGTGCGCTGGAATCATCCTTCACAAGGGCGAATTGCACCCGATAAGTTTATTCCAATAGCAGAAGAGTCGGGACTTATTTTACCGATAGGTGAGTGGATTTTACGCACGGCTTGCCAACAATTAGCCGCTTGGAATGAATCGATTAAAGCTGACATGAAAATGAGTATCAACGTGTCGACACTGCAAATTAAAGACCGAGAGTTCGCTAATATACTCAAAAATATTATCCAAGAAACAGGGGTTATATCTAAGAATCTGAACCTTGAAATTACTGAAAGTTTGTTTATTGAAGATAGCGATAGTTATATTTTCTCAACTTTGCAAAGCTTGCGGGAACAGGGCCTTTCTATATCACTGGATGACTTTGGTACCGGTTATTCTTCGCTTGGTTATTTAAAACGTTTTCCAGTTAACGTACTTAAAATTGATCGCTCATTTATTAACGAAATTACTAACAACGAAAACGATCAATTACTGGTTGAAGCGATTATTAATATGGCAAAAAGTTTGAAAATAAAGGTGATCGCAGAAGGTGTGGAAACAGAGCAACAACAGATGTTACTTGCCCAATATCGATGTAATTATTTTCAGGGTTATTATTTTAGTAAACCAAAATCCGCTGATGATATACAACGCATAATTACCAGCTAGATCAAAGGGTGTAAACGTTCATCGCAAACGATCTGTAGTGTTGGCATTTGTATGAAATGGTTACTTTCATTGCCTTAGCTTTTAGGGATATTTCTCAACCAGCGATACTGATAAATGCCAATATCTTGAGGACATGAGTTGATTAGGCTAGGGTCGCAAATTTGTGAGCGTTCTACTTCAATGGTTGCAGCTTTACCAGGTTGGTGAATAAATCCTAGTATATCGTCATAAAAATACTCGCCGTTAACAATTAAGCATTGCAGCTGTGCAGATTGAAGCCCTTGGCAAGATATCGTTTGAGGGCTCACTTCGAAAACTAATATAGTCTTTTCAAATTCATCTGCAGGGCTGATATCCTCGGTATAAAATCGCCCGTTTAAAGCGCAGCTTCTTGGGTAGCTTTCTTGTACCGTGCCACCATTAATAAGGCAAGATTCAAATGTTTCACCTGAAAACAAGCTATTGCTGTAACTTTTTGTAGGGATGTCTAGGCAGCCTGTCAATAAAACAGTCACTACTAAAAAAAGGCCTAAAGGTTTTATGGGTGCTATAAAAGAGCATGAAGAAAGAGTGGGCATTTTAACTTCCTTGTTAACGGTAAAAATCAGCGTAATTAAGCAGATTAAATTAGAGCTCAATTGTACTTTGCAGGATAGTTATTAGCCAGTGTCGATGTTTTGTACCGGCTGTTTCTGACACAGTTATCAAGATTGAAATACACTATGTAAATATTATAAATAGATACATAGTGTAAGTTGGTGCATTAAAGCATTAAAGCCCTAAAGCTTTAGCAACACCTGCTCCGTATGCAGAATCAGCTTGTGTGCAATGTTCAACATGGCGCATTTGAACATCAAGGGTCACGCCGCCTAGTGAATCAGCTGTATTATTGAATAACGCGGTTTGTTGCGCCGTGCTCATTAATCTAAACAGGTCACCGGATTGAGAAAAGTAGTCCTTATCTTCGCGATGATCCCAATGATCAGCAGCGCCCGATATCGAAAGTGCGGGTTCAGCAAACTCTGGCTGCTCTTGCCATTCATTTTTAGAGTTTGGCTCATAGCCAATTGTGCTGCCAAAGTTATTATCGGTGCGCATTGCTCCATCTCTATGATAGCTATGCACCGGGCAGCGTGGTGCATTCACCGGAATATGCTGATGATTAACACCAAGGCGGTAACGCTGTGCATCACCATAGGCAAACAAGCGCCCTTGTAACATTTTGTCTGGCGAAAAGCTGATGCCAGGTACAACGTTAGCTGGATTAAAAGCTGATTGTTCTACCTCTGCAAAGAAGTTTTGCGGGTTGCGATTCAGCTCAATCTGACCTACTTCAATAAGCGGGAAATCGCCTTGCGGCCAAATTTTAGTAAGATCAAAAGGATTGAAAGCTGATTCTTGGGCCTGCACTTCGTTCATAACTTGTATTTTGAATGTCCATGAAGGGTTGTTTTTGGTTTCAATCGCAGCATACAAATCAGCGTGATGGCTTTCGCGGTCTTTGCCAATCAACGTTTCAGCTTGTTGATTGGTTAAATTTTCGATTCCCTGATTCGATTTAAAATGAAATTTAACCCAAACCCTTTCATTGCTAGCGTTGATTAAGCTAAATGTGTGGCTGCCAAAGCCGTGCATCTGTCGATAACTTGCCGGAATACCTCTATCACTCATAACGATGGTGATTTGATGCAGTGCTTCAGGAAGAGATGTCCAAAAATCCCAATTGTTTTGCGCACTGCGCATATTGGTGCGTGGATCACGCTTAACCGCGTGGTTAAGATCGGGAAACTTAAGAGGATCGCGTAAAAAGAACACTGGTGTATTGTTACCTACCATGTCCCAATTACCTTGTTGCGTGTAAAATTTTAGCGCGAAGCCACGTATATCACGTTCTGCATCCGCTGCTCCGCGCTCACCGGCAACCGTTGTAAAACGGGCAAATAACTCTGTTTTTTTACCTATTTCAGCAAAGATATCTGCTTTACAGTACTGTGTAATATCATGAGTAACAGTGAATGTTCCATAAGCTCCAGAACCCTTTGCGTGCATTCTGCGCTCAGGGATAACTTCGCGGTTAAAATGCGCAAGTTTCTCTAAAAACCACGCGTCCTGTAATAACATCGGTCCTTTAGGCCCTGCGGTTAGTACATTTTGATTATCAGATACTGGGCATCCTGCTGCTGTCGTTAGCTTTTTTTTCATCGGATAGTCCTCTTTTTGCATGAATTGCTGGAATTAGATGCTGTTGTTAGGTAGCACCTAAAGAGTAACAAACTATTGCTCCATTAGAATATTGAATTAAATTCATTGGATTGATAGTTTTTAGCAATGATGGCAAGTAAAAAACAAATACCTTTAAGCTGCTAGTGTTAGCAAGTGGCTGTTATTAGTTATAACTATAATCAAAAGTTATGATTATATTTATAATATAATCTTTAATTAAATATAGCTTGAACTCTCATAGTATTTTGATTACTGTCGAATGGTAAAATTAGACATAGAGCGCGTCAGAGTATGGCTAAATATAACAATTAATCTTGCACACAATGTATGTGCTTTGTGGCTAAAGGGTGCGTTTAGTGACTGTTTAAGCGCAACCGCTACATTTAGCAATTTCTGGCGCTTGTTAGATATATCCGCAATACATAACAAATACAGCCATAAACGATTGCAATGAAAGCGTCACAACTTTTACTTTACTGAAAGATTCACATAGGCTGTGTTAATCAGCAAAAGAGTTACCCCGCAATAGGTACTTGTAGGTGAAGCATTGTAGAGCGCTGTTTTCGAGAGGCTACTATCGATAGTACGCACAGTGGCTATAGCACTTTACTACAAAACTCTTTTACATGGTGAATAGGTTCAAGCGGTAGATAAGGTTTACTTGTTTGCTGTTAATTCTCAATAACAATAATAGGAATTTGACGATGAAAAAACTGTTAATTGCTAGTGCCTCTATGATGATGGCATCTAGTGTTATGGCTGCATGCCCAGCGCTAACGGGTGCCGATGCCGGTGGTAAGTATCCACACCTGTTCGAAAAAACTGAATACGAAAGTGCAAAAAACTGTAAATTAGAATTTGCAGTAAACCCAATGGCTAAAGCGTTGAATGCTAAAATCGGTGGTAACCCTGCGTTACTTGCGGTGCTTGATCGTATTCCTAAAGAACCATTAGTGGTAGTGCCATACAAGAGTATTGGTAAGTACGGCGGTGTTTTAGATGGTATTTCAAAAGCAACTGAATCAGGCACCTCTGATTTATTATCAATACGCCATGTAA
>JBALXS010000254.1:0-3258 GCA_036960485.1 Oceanospirillaceae bacterium | reverse complement strand
GAAATTAAAATGAGCCAAGGAGCGAAGCCAGGGAAAGGCGGCATCTTGCCTGGAGGGAAAGTCACTGAAGAAATTGCAAAAATACGCGGTATTAATGTGGGTGAAGACTCAATAAGTCCCAACGGGCATGTAGAAATTAAATCGGTTGATGATCTGCTAGATATGATCAATAGAGTGCGCGATGTTGCAGGTAAACCTACAGGATTTAAGACAGTGGTAGGCAGCTTTGGATTCTTTCATGAGCTGTGTAGAAAAATCCATGAACGTGGCATTGCTCAAAGCCCTGACTTTATCACTCTCGATAGTGCTAATGGTGGAACTGGCGCAGCGCCTCAGGCGTTAATGGATTATGTGGGTCTAAATATTAAAGAAAGCTTGCCCGAGGTAATTGATATTATCACTAGCTATGGCTTGCGTGACCGTATAAAAATCATTGCCTCTGGTAAACTAATTACGCCAGGAATAGCGGCTTGGTCTTTGAGTGCAGGCGCCGACTTTATTACATCTGCAAGAGGGTTTATGTTTGCGCTAGGCTGCATACAAGCGTTGCAATGTCATAAAAATACCTGCCCAACTGGCATTACTACTCACAATAAAAAATTACAGCGAGGATTAGTTCCTAAAAATAAAGCTGAGCGCGTTGCTAATTTTGCAGAAAAACTTGTTTATAGTGTTGGATTAATTGCACACTCATGTGGTGTAAAACAACCTCGAGATTTAAACCGAACCCATATGCGTATTATACAGCAGGGAGGTAGATCAAAAATGTTCTCTGAGATCTATCCAACATCCGAAATAAAACCGGAATATATTATACGCTCGACGGCTGAATAAAATAGTGGGCCCCAGACACGATGTGTTTGGGGTACCCTATAGAGTTAAGAGAGATTTGGGCAAGCAAACATGCTTTATCGCCGCCGTGCGACCTCGGCATTTTAGTTGGTAGGCCAGATGAATTAAGGTAATTAATGCGTGGATTTATAGCCTATGCGAAATCCGCCCCATTGTTTGCCTTTGAGATAAATAGGCACCGATAAATCGTGAACAATTTCACCGGTATCGCGTTTGTAGGTTTGGATTAAAAAGTTTTTGTCGTGATTGCCACATCTTGAACCTGTTGGGTCGTCAAAGATGCGTTTAGTTCTATTTTTAACAATGTCGGTATCGTAATTTCCCGTTAGCGGTTGTGAAAAGCATTTGTTATGAGTGGGAAAATAACCGTTATTATCGACTGCACCTGCATACAAAATACAGCTTTCTTTAAGAATTGGCTCTTGAATATTGGGTAATACTTTATCGGTAAATGCATCAAATCGAGTGCTGTGTTTAAGCGGGTCGGTATTGGGTATTGGTACATAATTTCTATCGAATAGATCCGCTTCTTTAATAGCATTCGTTTTAATTGATTCTTCAAAACATGCCTCTATTGCCTTTACAGCAGTTTGTGCTTTTTGAAGCACAATAGCGTGTTCGTCATTTAATACATCTTCACCGAGTAGCTCATAAATATATTCTGCACGATTCGATAAACTGTTTGCTTGCCCAAGCACTGCATCCACGTCTTCACCCGTAAATATTAAGTCGGTCATTAGTTGGCTGAATTCATTAGCGATCACTGATTGGTGCCCGCTATCTTGTTGTGCGTGATCGCGAGAATTTAATCGAAAGAATCTATTTGAATTAACGGTACATCATATTGACCATGACCATAGCAACAACCCCGGTGATGGACGTAATTGGGTGTTGTTGTGTGTGTATTTTGATGATGAAGAGCACACAAAGTTCGCAAACCATTATCATTATGGTAGTACTAGCAGTTTAGAAATAAAGGCTGCGACTTACAATCCTTTTGCTGATTTAAAAGCCAAAATGAAAGCTAAATAATTAGATGGTAGAGGTCTCGTTACCATTTAAACGGGGTGCCTCCCACCTCACCTCTTTTTAATGGTTTTTCTAGTTTTTATCCATGTTTTATCAATGAGTTGATGACAACTGGTTTTAAGCTTCACTTAAATTGAGACGCATTTCTTTTAGAGTCAATCCAAACTGCTTTTGAAAGGCTTTATTTAATGAGCGAGAACTTGAAAATCCTACTGACTCAGCAATATATTCCGCTGACCGACTTGAATGCTTAAGTAAGTTATAGGTTTTCATCATACGCCATTGACTAATGTAGGTCATAGGCGGCATTCCAAGTGCTAGCTTAAATTGTCTCGTTAAGGTTGCACGTGACATCCCTACACGGTCACCCAGTGATTCCAAAGTCCAAGAAAATTGAGGCTGTTGATGAATAAGCTCCAATACTTTGTACATTCGCTGGTCACGTAGACTCGCTAAAAACCCTGAAAGCTCAACAGTCTCTTCAATAAATTTATGCATCAATTGCAAAAATAGCACTTCTGTTAACCTGTCTGCTATTAAATTTATATTTCCCTTAGTTTTGCTTGTCTCGACTTCTAGTAGTTTCACTGTCATCCAAATAGGATCGTTATCATCAAAGTTTGAAAAGTGCAGAATCGAAGGTAGTGAGCTTAATATCGGGTGGAACATTTTATCGTCAAATTGTAATAAACCACATATGACTTTATTGGTAATTGTTCCCTGTTGAAATCTAGGGTTTCCTAATTCGCAGGCTTTGCCGGCTAAACTACTGCTAATCCGCTCACTGTCTTGCTTATCCGCAATCCAATGAATATCACCATGGGGCAACATGACAATATCCATCTCATTTATTGCAACTACTTTCTGAGAGTTTTCTACACCAACAACGAAATCTCCTTTCAGAGAAATATGAAATCTTGGACTATTTAATTTATCTAAGGACATACCCCAAGGCGATGCCAATTCCGAACGGAAAAAGATACTCCCATGAAATCTAAGTGTATTTAAAATATCGTCTAAAACACTTAGGCCTTTATCATCACTTTTGATTCGATTGGATACTTCTTTGATCATCTAGGACCCCGTGTTTAATCAGCTAATCCTTATAATATACCTCAGATGAACGATATTTTTTATTCGCACGCGGAAGAGCTCAACTAACTAAAAGGATGAGAACCATGATAGACAAGAATAATTTAATTTCAATAGGCGCCGCTTTATTAACTGGTGCGATACTTCAGGTTGCACCCATTTCTTCGGCACATGCTGATGAAGCTTTCACGATTACAAACGGAGAGCTCACGCGCCCTACTGGATATCGCGAATGGGTATACGTGGGAACACCTGTTACGCCAAACGACATGAACAATGGTAAGG
>JBALXS010000035.1:6495-42959 GCA_036960485.1 Oceanospirillaceae bacterium | reverse complement strand
GATTATCGCGGGAGATATACTCTAAATAGTTAGCTTGCTCGGTTCGCCCTGTTTGGGCTAACAGCGCTAGAATACGCTGCCTTGCAAGACCTGCTTTCATAATAACCAGTGAATCGTGCTCTAGTAAAGCGCTGCGAATTTGCTGGTCAGTATGCCTGCCACTGATAACGGCAAAAGACTCTCGCTGCAAGGTAAGCGGCAACTGTAATGCAGCGGCAGCGGCGTGCACAGAGGATACACCTGGCACTACTTCAATTTCATGCTGATCTTGTAAACGTTGCATAATGTAGCTAAATGAGCCAAAAAATAATGGATCACCTTCACACAAAAACACCACATCATGGCCTTGTGCTAATTGCGCTGCTATTTCTTTCGCTCCTACATCATAAGCGGCATTCGCACCTGAGCGATCTGTGCTCATCGGCATCGGCAGCGCAATATGTAATTGCTCTTTAGTCACTTGTGCAAAAGCTTCTCTGGCAATGTGCCTCGCTTGAGATTCACCTTGCTCATTTGCTAAATAGCTAACCACTGGGCTATTTGCTATCAACTGGCACGCTTTTAAAGTGAGCAATAATGGATCACCTGGGCCAACGCCCACGCCGTATAAAGTTGCCATGTTAGTAATCCCTATCTTGTGGTTGTAAATCGTTTTCGTCAGATGCCGTTGTATCTGACGAATTTTGCTGGATGCGTTGGTTATTAAGGTTTATCACGGGCACTTCACTTTTTTTAATAAAACTAAAAACACTGACCGGTAATGCTTGGCGATACACCAGCTGCCCCGCTAAATAATCACCATGGCTCACCGCTACTTGCTGCGTGCTCACTTTTGCATCGCCGCGTATATTACGAGTATTTAAAAAATCGACCAAATGGTGTTTGGTATTTTCTAACACTGCGCTCGCCACTATTTGCCCACCAACGTCCAATTGTGTCCAAAGACGCTCTAAAAGTTGCGGTAGCATGCCATCACTACCACCAATAAAGATTTTATTGGGTTTCGGCAGTTTAGCTAAAATACCCGGCGCACTACCTTGTATTGGATGCAAATTAGTTACTAAGCCGAATTTCTTTTGATTTTGTTGTAAGCATTCAAAGCGTTGTGGGTTTTTTTCGATCGCAAAAACTTTCGCTTCTTCACACCAGTAACCCAGCTCTATACCAACACTGCCGCAACCTGCACCAATATCGTAAATAACATCTCCAGCTTGTGGCTGCAATAAAGATAATATGCACAAACGCACTTCTACTTTGGTGATCATATTTTTGCCCTGATCGCCGTCGGTAATGAAGTGATGGTTGGCAAAACCTGGAAATAGCGGCAACGGCTTCACTGATTCTCCTGTTTCGATAACAGAGATATGCAGCGGATCAAATTCTTTAGGGTTACGTAATAACGCTTTCACTGGGAAGGTTTCGATTTCTTCATAGCGATAACCTATCGCTTCACACACCGTAATTTTCGCTTCGTAATAACCAGCTTCTACTAATTCATTAGCGAGTATTTTAGGTGTGCTTTGTGCATCCGTTAAAATAACTAAGGTTTGATGTTCACGCAGTTTGCTACGTAACTTCCCCACCGGCCTGCCGTGCAAGCTCAGCACTGTAACATTTTGTAAAGACAGACCTAATCGATGACATGCCTCTTGAATACTGGACACAGCTGGATAAAACGCTAATTTTTCTGCACTAAAATTACGGCCAAACCAACTGCCAATTCCGTAATACAACGGATCTCCAGACGCGAGCACCACTATTTTGCGTACGCCTTGATTGTAGTATTGCTCAAGCACTGTTTTTAACACATCCAACTTAGGCAGTAGTGGCTTGATCTGATGCTCTTTTGATAAATGTTCTACTACTTTCAATTGCCTTTTTGAGCCCAATACCATTTCAGCACCGAGCAATATTGACATTGCACTATCGCTGAGTTGAGCTGATTCGCAGGCCCCTAAACCGACAATCGAAATTTTTATATCTTGCATAACATATTAAATCCAAAACGATGTTTTTTTCAATTTTTTAGCAACTAGATTACCAACCTATATAGGTAATCTATATCAACAACGACGATTAACTGTGCTGTTTAATAAATTTCGCCTTCAATACAACGCAGTAAAGCATTACAAGTAGCCGCGGTTACCGCACTACCACC
This sequence comes from Oceanospirillaceae bacterium, assembly GCA_036960485.1. Taxonomy (GTDB): domain Bacteria; phylum Pseudomonadota; class Gammaproteobacteria; order Pseudomonadales; family Balneatricaceae; genus Rs1. Next base: position 40,801 of record JBALXS010000035.1, on the reverse strand, counting down.
TTCACGTCCTAACAGCGTAATACATTCTATATCTAGCTTGCGATGCTCATCCCACAGCGCTTGCTTTGACTCAGCGGCACCGACAAAGCCGACCGGCATGCCAATGATTAACGCAGGCTTTACTTGAGTTCGCTCAATCATTTCCAACAGTCTAAACAAAGCGGTTGGCGCATTACCGATTACCACCACACTGCCCTCTAGATATTCTTGCCAATGCTGCAATGCTGCCATAGTGCGCGTTTCACCGACTTTCTTAGCACTAGCCGCCACTACAGGGTCGTTCAAAAAACACAGCGGTTCTTTTTGTAGCATGCGTTTAGTTAAGCCTTGTTTAACCATCTCTACATCACACAAAATATGACATTGAGCGCGTAATGCTTTAATACCTGCTTGGCATGCGTTATCACTAAAACGTACTTGCTCTGCAATACCCGGAATGCCGACGCTGTGCACTATTCGCATCACAACCTGTTGCTGCTCGATACTTAAACCTGTTAATTGTGTTAGCTCACGTATTTGTTTAAAGCTTTCTGCTTCAATGTGTTGCGGGTTTTTTATGTAGTTATAAGTCACTGATAATTCTCATTTCGGCTTTCTTAATTTTATCTTTCTGGGTTTTATCATTAAAATGCGCAACGCATTTTAATACATGATCAAGTAAGTTATTTATCTTATCAAATTGGCAATCTTTGTCAGCGCTTTCCTGTACAGGTATTACTTGTGGCCTTGCCAGCAGTAGCACATCTATTTGCAATATTCTGGCCGCTGCTAATTTGGCGTAAGTTGCCTCACCGCCGGCGTTTTTAGAGACTATTGCATCCACTTGTAAATCGGCCAGTAGAGCCAATTCATCTTGTAGGTTAAATGGACCGATGGCTTTAACCCATTGTATATTTTCAGCTATATCTGCTCTGGGTAGCGCTGCGGTGCGATACACAACTTGTGGGCACTGCGCAGCTAAAGTATCTAACTGCGCTTGGCTTAATTGCCCAGTACTTATAAAGGGCTTTTGGTATCTAGTGCAGCATTCAAGTAATTGCGGCCAAGAACTAAACTCTTGCCAATTATCAACAAGTGTTGGTTGCCATGCAGGCCTTACAAAACGCCAGTAAGGTTTAGCCAATTGCTGGCAACTGCTGCTCGCTTGTTCACTCATCTTGATAGCATATGGGTGTGTAGCATCAAGCACCGCATCAATTTTTTGTTGACGCAAATAATCAGTTAATCCACCTAACTTACTGAAGCCACCACTAATAACGGTGCAGTTTAAATTTGGTTTTCTAACTAACCCCGCCACTGAATAGGTTATGTCAAGTGAGTTTTCATTTTCAAAAATAGCATTTTCTAACAATGCCGAAGTGATTATACGAGCATCACTGGTGCCACCCAAAACTAATAATTTCATCAAGATGACTTCTCTTGTGAGCTGCTTACAGTTAAGTGTTCAGGAAAACTAGCGATCATTTTTCCTTGACGGTTAATAGCAAAAACTTCTACTTCAACATCGCTTGCCACTATTTTTTGCGCTTGAAACTGCGCTAGCTTACAAATCATATTTGCTAGCTCTAGGCCTGCAGCAGAGCATTTTTGTAATACTTCTATACTGGTGTTAGCGGCTAATATTTCAACTAGTAGCTGCTGTTGATCTTGTTTTGCTAAATCTAAGTGCTGATTAGCTACACGTTGTTCAGCATTAACCTGTACTTGTAACTGACGTGCACAATCGGCTAAAAACTCAAAATCGATACTGCTTTTACGACTGTTTAAATCTAATTCGCCCTGCGCCAGCTTGGTCATTTTTCCAAAGCCGCCACAAATGCTGAGCTTGCTAACTTGCCCTTTCTTCAAATGTTTAAGTAGTGCACCTACAAAATCGCCCATTTCGATCAACGCAGTATCAGCCAGCTGATAGTATGTTTTAATCGCCGCTTCAGAGCTACTGCCAGTTGATGCCGCTATATGACTAATATTATTACTAGCAGCTACATCGACGCCTTGGCGAATAGAGGCAATGTACGCAGCACATGAGTATGGTCGCACGATGCCGGTGGTGCCTAAAATGGATAATCCACCGAGAATACCTAAGCGACCATTCATGGTTTTTTCAGCAATTTGCTCACCGTTAACCACGCCAACAGATACTTCAAAACCGCCTTGATATTGATGCGTTTTAGCATAATTTTCTAAGTGTTCTGTCATCATTTTTCGCGGTACCGGGTTAATTGCCGGTTCACCAACATCCAATAATAAACCGGTTTTTGTAACAGTGCCCACACCACTTGCAGCTTTAAAGGTAATGCCGGCCGCTGAGGTTAAGCGCAATTGTACAAATAATGTTGCACCATGCGTTGCATCTGGATCATCACCGGCATCTTTGATAGTTGCTACGCGTACACCTTGCGATAATTGCTGAGCATCATCTGACAGCTGGCAATCAGCTTTTAACAACTGATAATCGACAATATCTAGCGTGACAATTTTGCCTCGCGGTAGCGTGATTTCAACACTTTTTGGGTACTGTTTAGCGAACAACACCTGACAAGCAGCCACGCAGCAGGCAGTGGCGCAGCTTCCAGTGGTTAAACCACTGCGCAAAGGCACTACTGTTTCACTGCTCTCTTGCCACATTTACTAATTTCCTAGTGTTTTTGATATTTCTTTTGCTTTAATAGTAGCTGCTAGCAATCGGCCATTAAGCACCTTGCTGCCATTTGCTAAGGTATTCGTAATCGGGTTCAGCCAATTCACCGTTAAATATTTTTGCGATAGTTTCTGGGTTTGACGCAAAAAACAGGTGCAAATAACTGGCAGTTAAATTCCCTGCACGATAGATGCCTTCACCGGGAGCTGGATGTCTTTGCCTACGTCCGAAACCAATCTCAGGGGTAGTGCCGCTGCTGCGTGATCTATGATGTGCATGGCCACGCACTTCCCCTTCAGGTAATACCGCGGTTTGCATTCCTTGACAACCACGCTTACCGCGCATTCCTCCTTCACCTTGCATAATGCCAGCCATCGGGAAGTAAACCCCTTCTAAATCTGTAAGGCCTGTCAAGCAATACAAGAAGCCTCCACACTCAGCTAGAATAGGCTTTTGCTGCTGCTGAAATTGCTGAATTTGTAGTTTCATCGCTTCATTTTCTGACAGGCCCTTACAATGTAGCTCAGGGTAACCACCTGGTAGCCACAGTGCATCTGCATCTGGAATTTTTTGATCGTGAAGGGGTGAAAAATAGCACAATTGTGCGCCAAGCTTTTCCAATATCTCTATATTCGCTTGATAAATAAAGCTAAAAGCCTGATCTTTTGCCACTGCTATGGTTTTTCCTAACAGTAGCTTTTTCGTGACAGGTGCAGCATCCGCAGCTTCAAAAACCACGGTAGCAGGTAATTCTAATAAAGCGTTGCACGTTGCGGCTCTTTGCACGCCTTGTTCTAACCACTTGCAACCATTTTCAAAGCGCTCTTCTAATTCTTGTGTTACTTCACTGGCTTGCACTAATCCTAAATGACGCTCTGGCAGCGCTACATCAGGCTCTTTTGCAAGACAGGCAAGTAGCGGTAACTTGTCAGATAGTGCTTCGCGAATTAATTGCGCATGTCGCTCACTACTGCAGTTATTGGCAATTAAACCAGCACACTGATAATCATCGCGGAAATTAGCGAGACCTAAAGCAACCGCCGCTGCGGTTTGCGCCATGCCTTTTACATCCATAACGATGGCAATAGGAATGCCAAATTTTGCCGCTAAATCAGCACTTGAGGGTTCACCATCAAACAAACCCATCGCCCCTTCAATCAAAATTAGATCAGCGCTTTTCGCGGCTTCAAATAACATTTGTTTGCAGTATTGCTCGCCTGCCATCCATAAATCTAGCTGCGCGGTTGGAGCGTTTGAAGCTTGTGCTAAAATTTGCGGATCAAGGTAATCGGGCCCTGTTTTAAAAACGCTGACCTTTTTCCCTTGTAGGGTGAACCATCTTGCCAAAGCTGCTGTTACTGTGGTTTTTCCTTGCCCTGAGGCAGGTGCTGCTATAAACAGTGCTGCGCAAGTAACACTATTTTTGATGCTTAAATCCGTCATTTTAATATTCTATCCCCGCCTGCGCTTTAACACCTTGGCGAAACGCGTGCTTTTCATCTTTGATCAAACTGATGGTATCAGCTATTTCTTCCAGCCCAGTTGGCATCATTCGCCCGGTGATCATCACTGACTGCATTTTGGGTCTATTTTGCAGCGCTTCTATAACAGGGGCTAGTGGCAGGTAATCATATTTAAACATATAACTCATTTCATCAAACACCAGCATGTCATAACTATCATCAGCCAAAAGCTTGGAAGCTAATTCCCATGCCTGCTGTGCCGCTGCTATATCTTGGCTTTTATCTTGTGTTTCCCAAGTAAAACCATGGCCCATTACATGCCAATCAATTTGCGGGTGATCTTTAAAAAACTTAAACTCACCTGTCTCCAATCGCCCTTTTATAAATTGTATCACCGCACAGCGCTTCCCGTGTCCAACACTGCGTGCCATAGTCCCTAGTGCCGAGCTACTTTTACCTTTACCCGGACCTTTCAATAAAATCAACACGCCGCGCTCTTGTGTCGCTTTAGCAATACGTTTATCGATAACCGATTTCTTGGCTACCATTTTCTCTTGATGTGTTTTCATAATATTAATCCTTATTCTGTTAACTCTGTAACAAATGGTAATAGGAAGCACCTAACTGCTCAGCAATATCTTTGCCACGACCTCGCCGAACTGTACTATTTTCTGTATCAATTAAAACGGTCGGGACATTGAGATTCATATCTATTACTTGTGCTTTAGAGCGTCCGTCGGTAATGAGGTAACAACGCACTGATGTATCTTTTTGAGTGCGTTTTAAAATACTTCTAGCTTGTTCTAGCACCTTGCGCAGTGGTGTACCACCTGCAACATCAATATTATGCAAGGTATCTGCAAGTTCTTTAGGCGCCCGCACTTTAGCTAAAACATCTTGTACACAGCTATTGCCAAAACCTAATATTTGTAGTGCTTCGCGCTGCAGGTAGGCTTGTTTGGAAATTGACAAAACACAGCCTTTTGCCCTTGCAGATAATTGATTTACTAAAGTGGATGCTGATGTATCAAGTAATATTAAATGTAAAACACTAGCGCGTTTTTGTGCTACACGATAATGAATATTTAGCACAGGCCATTGATGAACACTTTTGAGCATCGTAGCAAACCAATTAATTGACTGATTTGTAGTGAGCTCTTTCTTATTAGTAGTGAGATCACTGCTTTGCAAAGAGGAATGTGTATTTCCAGCGGTTTTAGCTGCGCTGATATTAAGTGCGCTTTTTGCACTTTTCACGTTTGATAAATCTAGTTGAGAGAACAAACTTGCCAGATCGCCACTCAGCTGGGTGTTTAGCGTATTGGTGATTTCACTTTTTTGCCCGCCTGACATGCTACCCCAATCACTATCCGCTGCTTTATCTCCCCCAGCATCTGGGTTATTACATCCAGAAGCTGTTGATTGATTTTTCGCAGGAGTCTCTTTAGCAGTTTGCTTTTTGCCAGGAGGTTTAGGCCGAGAAAATGGATTGTTAGGAGGGCTGCTAGTGGGCTTATTTGAGCTATCTAGCTCAGTATTCTGTTCATTAGGATCTTGGGGGTTATTACCTGCCTGATCATCATTGCTGCCATTATTATCGTTACTGTCATCATTAACATCTGAATCGTGGTTACTGCTCTTTGGAGAACCTTGTTTGCGTCTATGCACTAAAACGAGCTCTTCAACAGCGTCAATATCCATTGTTGATAGCTGCGCTACCCCCCGCCAAGCCGCATGCGCTAGAGCCGCACGATACATGACAATATCAGCACGCAGCCCATCTACTGCGGCATTTTGGCAGCGCTGCGCAATATCTATGCGTAATTCATCAGTACAACCTATGTTTGCTAACTGCTGACGCGCACTAATAATTTGCTCGCTCAATTGCTGCTGCTGCTGTTGATATTTGGCAAGAAACTGCTGAGGATCACTTTCAAACGCTTCACGGCTTTTAACAATCGCAACGCGCTGTTCAATACTCAGCTGGTTATTAAGCACCACCATAAGACCAAAGCGGTCTTTTAATTGCTCTCGCAACTCTCCCTCATCAGGGTTCATGGTACCTATTAATGAAAATTTACTACTGTGCTGATGGCTAATTCCATCTCGTTCTACTCGGTTAACACCACTGGCTGCTACATCTAATAGCTGGTCAGTTAAATGATCTGCAAGTAAATTAACTTCATCCACATACAATATTCCACCATCGACTTTACTTAATAGCCCTGGCGAAAAATTTAATTGCTGTTTTTGCAGAACCTGCTCTATATCTAAAGTACCTGTTAGCATTTCTAAACTAGTTGCTAAAGGTAAAGTAATAAAGGGGATTATTTGTGAGTTAATCGAGGGAAGTATACTTGCAAGCGCTCGGGAGAGAGTGGATTTTGCGCTTCCGCGCGGCCCACTGACTAGCACTCCACCAATTGTTGGATTAATGGCTGCTAGAATCAGAGCTTTCTTAAACTGTTGTTGACCTTGAACCGCACTGAACGGAAAGTCAGCGTATATATTTGACATAAACAAATCCAAAACAAGCACCCACCGTGCTTTCTTAAAAACAAGAAATAAGGCCGGTTCCGGGCTAGAGTTTAATTTGCATCAAGCTCATTACCGTTGCGGGGGCAGCGCTGGGATATACACCATACTTCCCGATTATCCACTAGCTAAAGCGGCACCTTAAATTTAGCCCACAATGTAACTCACCCACTCCACCAGATACAAGTAATATGTTGCCAGTAATCCTAGATAGGTGGTTTTGGGCATTTTAGTGGACGGTTTTTATTCCTAAATCTCATCTCCATCATTGAAAAGTCTTAATGCTGTTGTGTATTGATCAACCACTACCTTCTTTACTATACTACCCTTATGGATAATTCTATTTTAAATGATGACTTAACTTTTCCTTTATTTAAACAAGTCGCCAAAAAAACTAAGCAAGCCTCTATTGTCAGCCAAGGTCCTGAGCAGGGCTTGGTGCTTAATGCTATTTTGGATTTAAACGGCAGCATTAGCCTGTCCCCTGAACAGCAAATTATAGCGTGCCTAGATCATCTTTCTGTTGGCAGCATTAATGAACATCAGCCACAAAACTTAGATATTTTAGCTTTACTACTGGACCCTGAGGATATCAGCGCCTTAATTGACTCTAATATTCAATTGAGCAATGACCCCAACAATAATGATATTTTATTTGCAGGCAAGCAAGACAGGACCATTTTAAAACTTGAGGATGTTTTGCACGAAGATGACAGCCTGGATGAATTATTGCCTCCAAGCGCAGATCATTGGTATTTATATGGAGATGGACGCATGATTGACAGAGCTATTACGAGCCCTGGAATCAAAGATATTCACAATGATTTATTACTGCAACAGCTACTTACCCAAAACTATACGGAATAGTATGGATAGTCGCTAATATGGTTTAAGCTACAAAAAAACCATGCAAAGTTATTACAATTTTGCTTTTCCTCTATTTCAACTCTTTTCTATTTCAACTCTTTTCTATTTCCTGCTTTCTGCTATGTTGTACTTTTTGCTATTTTTCAACACACAATGCATGCTATTACGTTTACTTTTGGCACCATTAACTTTATATATAAATGATAATTAGCTTAATTTAGAATATTAAAAACAAACTCATAAGAACAATATCAAAAAGGTCTTACATGTCAAAGTACAGTGAATATACCCCACCAAGCGATGCCGAAAGCAGAAAACAAGCTGAAGTAACCATTTGCTATGAAGTTGACCAACTACCCAGTTACGATCATCAGTTTTACCAACAAGCTCGCGCACAACTTACTAAAATTGATGAAATAATTATACCGCCGCGCGATGCAGCTAGCTTTAAAGTACCAAAAGGTCATTTTTTCAGGATCAGCAGCGTTGAAGGATCTCAAGTGGGTGATCTCAATTTATTTAATGCTAATGATATTGAAGAGCGTTTTTTTAGTGGGAAAACCCGCCAATTGCAAGCCAGCCATCTAACGACTGGAGACAGACTTTGGTCAAACTTACCTAATTTAAGAGCAATAGCAACCATTACCCATGACACTCTAGATTGGTATGGATGGGATGATGATGGCGCGAGCGTTCACGATGTTATTGGCACACGATGCGACCCTTATACTAACCACATGTTAAAGCAAGCCGATTATCATTATTGCTGCCATTCAAATTTAACGCGCGCTTTGGCCACACACCTTAACGTACCCACTAAAGAGGCAGAACCTTACGTACACGACGTAATGAATGTATTCATGTGTACAGGCTTCACTAAAGATACTCACCAATACTTTATGAAAGCGAGCCCTGTAAGACCCGGTGATTTTATCGAATTTTTTGCAGAAATAGATTTACTCGGCGTTCTCTCTGCTTGCCCGGGCGGCGATTGTGGTAGTAGCCATTCAGACGATGAAACGCCTTGCTACCCTCTTAAAGTTGAAGTATTCAGCACTCAAAGCAAAAACCTTCTACACTGGAAAGAAGCACAAAAAAGCACATACGATGGTTCCCACGGATTAAAATAGAATCCATAAAAATCATAAATGAGCATCTAGAGTTATTACACCCCATGCTTTGGATGCTCATTTTTATTAAAACCTCACCTTTAAGCCTTTAGTCACAATACCCTCGTTTTATCTTTATTTAACAGAACACTGTTTTTTAGCCACATAAATGCAAAAAACAAATGCCAAGACGAGTGATAAAACTTACTATTGCACAATAGCTTGTAATCTACCTATTCAGCTCAGCAATATTTGCAACTCCCAAGCCTATTGCATATTAACCAAACTCTCTTTAGGAACATGAACATGAATGAAGTACAACACCATAAACTAGTCATACTTGGCTCAGGACCCGCTGGCTATACTGCTGCTATCTATGCCGCTAGAGCTAACCTCAATCCTGTTGTTATAACCGGCATGCAAGCGGGTGGACAATTAACCACCACCACCGATGTTGATAATTGGCCAGGTGATGTAAACGGTGTTCAAGGCCCTGAATTAATGCAACGCATGCAACAACATGCTGAGAGATTTGAAACTCAAGTAATATTCGATCATATAAATAAGGCAGAATTAACCCAAAAACCTTTTACGCTTACCGGAGACATGGGTACTTACACTTGTGACGCTTTAATAATTTGCACAGGTGCATCTGCACAATATCTTGGCATGGAGTCTGAGGAAGCGTTTATGGGCAAAGGTGTTAGCGCATGCGCAACTTGTGATGGCTTTTTCTACAAAGGACAAAAGGTTGCGGTTATAGGTGGTGGCAACACAGCCGTAGAAGAAGCGCTTTATTTGTCGAATATCGCAAAAGAGGTTGTTTTAATACATCGCAGAGATAGTTTAAAGGCAGAAAAGATCCTTCAAGATAAGCTATTTGAACGCGAAAAGAACGGCAACATCACTATATTATGGGATCACCAGCTAGATGAAGTACTAGGTGATGAAATGGGCGTTACCGGCATACGTATAAAAAGCACACTGAATGAAGCATCTACAGAGATCGATTTAACCGGCGTCTTTATTGCTATCGGTCATAAGCCAAACACAGAATTATTTAATGACCAACTGGATATGAAAGATGGATATTTAACTATCCAATCCGGACTCAATGGAAAAGCAACTCAAACAAGCATCCCGGGCGTATTTGCAGCAGGCGATGTGAGTGATCATATATATAGACAAGCTGTTACTTCTGCTGGTTTCGGGTGCATGGCTGCATTGGATGCCGAAAAATACTTAGATGACATACTATAAACAGAAAACAACGAGAGAATATAAGATGATTAATATTGGCGATAATATCCCTGAAGCTACATTAAAGATCATGAGCGAAAACGGCCCTAAATCTTTTGAGACAGCAGTTGAGTTCAAAGATAAAAAAGTAGTACTTTTCGCAGTTCCCGGTGCTTTCACTCCAACGTGTAGCGCAGCTCACTTACCTGGTTTTGTTGTTCACTATGACAAATTCATTGAAGCTGGAGTAGATACTGTTGCATGCGTCTCTGTTAATGACGCTTTCGTTATGAATGCATGGGGCTTAAGTGCAAATGCTGAGAACATAGCGATGCTTGGCGATGGCAACGCAACCTTCGCTAAAGCTTTGGGCTTGGAGCTGGATGCCAGTAAATTCCATATGGGAATTAGATCTAAACGCTTCGCTTTAGTTATCGACAATGGCATTGTCACTTATTTAGCCGTTGATGAATCTGGTCTTGATAAAACCAGCGCTGAAGAAGTTTTAAAAAACTTATAAAAGCAAATGCAATGCACGCTTATAAAACCTGCTATCAAGCAAGCTCTGCAATCAATTATAATAGCATAAGATGAATTTACTATGATCCCTTGGTTGTCAGAGCATAATCATGATTTCCCCACTGTTTCTAGCGCCTTAAGCGAGCCTAATGGCTTGCTCGCAGCTGGCGGTGATCTATCCCCAAAACGTTTAATAGCCGCCTACAAGAAAGGCATTTTTCCCTGGTATAGCGATCCTGACCCTATACTGTGGTGGAGCCCTGCGCCAAGATGCGTATTACCTATAGATCAGCTGCATATTTCCAAGAGCTTGAAAAAAACGCTCAAGAAAAAGCACTTCTCAGTCAGTTTTGATAAAGCGTTTAGCCAAGTGATACAGCAGTGCTCACTCTCTCGTAAGGATCAGGAGGGAACATGGATAACCGATGACATTCAAGCTGCTTACTTGCAACTACATCACATGGGCGTTGCTCATAGCGTAGAAGTTTGGGATCAAAATGAACTCGTTGGTGGGTTATATGGCATTGCTTTAGGTAATGTTTTTTTCGGGGAATCGATGTTCAGCAAACAGAACAATTGCTCGAAAATCGCTTTTTGCTTTTTAGTTAATCAACTTAGAAGCTGGCATTTTAAAGTGATAGATTGCCAAGTCCACAGCCCGCATCTGCAGAGCTTAGGAGCGATTGAAATTGAAAGAAAAGACTTCCTCAGTTACTTAGCAGATCAAGACAAGAGCTCCACACTGGCTCCCAATGGATACTGGGATTTATCTATATTGGCTGAAGATATATGTTGATGCAGCTACTCTGCACCTGCCAACTCCAGAGCTAACCAAACATTTATTCTCTCAATCCTGCATTTTTAACATTACAGACCGGCGGCTAGAACATACTTTACAGCTCTTTTAGCTAAGCCACTCATTTTCTTTAAAACTCAAACTGCCAAGAGATAGCACACCAATACGATGTGCTTTAAACCAACCCCTGCTATAATTAAAACTTAAGCTTAAAACACCCCTTAAATTAATAATTATAGTAGATTCGTATGACGCAATTGACTGAACTACAGTTTTACGCAACCCCTGAACACGATTGCAGCTACATTTCTGAATTAAAGGCTAAAACACTTTTCATCGATCCAAAAACAGATATTGATCAAATCGTTTATACCCAGCTATCTGAACTCGGATTTAGACGCAGCGGCACACATATCTATCGCCCACACTGCGATGATTGTCAATCTTGTATCTCTATAAGAGTCGCGGGCAATGATTTTAAAATGTCTAATTCGCAACGTAGAGTATTTAACAAAAACAAAGATATTACTGTTACTAAAGTATCCGCCCAATTCACAGATGAATACTACGCCCTTTACGAAAAGTACATTAATACACGCCATCAAGATGGGGACATGCATCCGCCTTCTGAAGAACAGTTCAAAAGTTTCTTGGTTGACTCTAAACAAAACAGCAGCTTCTTAGAATTTAGACTTCCTATGGGAGAGCTAATCGCTATAGCCAATATTGATACTTTAGAAAAATCGCTGTCAGCTGTTTATACTTTTTTTGATCCTAGCTTAACAAAAAGAAGCTTAGGCACCTTTGCAATACTCTGGCAAATTTTAGAAGTTCAAAGAAGCGGCCTTAATTACTTATACTTAGGCTACTGGGTTCAGGACTGTCAAAAAATGAAATACAAAACAGACTTTAGGCCTATGGAGCTACTTATAAATGGAAAATGGCTACAAGCAACTTAGCTTTTAGACTAACAACTTGGCAAATACATTATTCAATAACGATGTAATACAGCTTATTGCGGTTATTTTTTAGCACTGCAAAATAAAAACATCCTCCCACTTAATTTTATTTAAAGCTGTTTTAAAGGTTTCTAGGGCGCTTTTGCAGCTAATTTGCTTATTTTCACTTAAGTTCAATAAATTCCTTTGATATTGTGTGTGTTTTTTGGCAGAATACTGGCCGCTCTGCAGTGGGTTCTTGGCCCATTCAGCACTTTCCACAGGTAGGTAATCAATGGCTAAAGAAGAAAGCATCGAAATGGAAGGCACCGTAATTGATACGCTGCCTAACACTATGTTCCGCGTAGAGTTAGAAAACGGTCACGTTGTCACGGCTCACATATCCGGAAAAATGCGTAAGAACTACATCCGTATTCTTACAGGTGATAAGGTAAAAGTTGAATTAACACCTTACGATTTAAATAAAGGTCGCATCGTTTATCGTGCACGCTGATAATACGAACTATCGGGATAAACGCTAAAGTAAATATTTGCTTTTAGCGCCTCTCAGCTTAAAGCAATGACTTGTTATTTAAGCTATCTATATTTCAACTGCACCATCTCGCAAATCTACATCCTCTAATACTATATTAGAGGATGTTTATATCTGCTCTTCTCTTGCAAAACTAGCAACCAACCTTCAACTCTACACAAACCACTTAATTTAATTGCCATACGTTTTTTGATGAATATCAGAAAATAACAGCACTGCTTCAAACTGATTAAACATCATAGGGAAAGAGAAGCTGAAAATAAGATGCTACAAAAAGCCTAATCTGCCAGTTCAATTTAAGCTTTTATCAAAGAGTAGTAGTATTAATGCATCTCATCATATTTTTTGCGTATAGCAAATAATTGAGGCTGGATATCCAAAGGCGCAAAATTCATAGCCTGTTCAAATAAACTTTTATTCTCTTCAGATAATCGCTCTTCTTCAGACATTTTTGTTAATTTTCGCATTGCTTCAACAAACCTTGGATCATAATTTTCTGTACTCATATTCATTCCTCACTAACGGTTTCTTAAGATCAAACAAGTATATCAAATACCAGCAAAACACCGCTAGTTACATCCAGCACTCAATACAAATAAGTAATTATTATTCCCAGCTTTTAACTTCTTGGCTATTACTTAAACAACCTTTATCAAATACACAGCGATATGCCAAGATAATCATGACTCACAACTTGCTCCCCACCCCACAAGATAACAATACATCATGTTATTTTACTCAATCTCATAATTTTTCATTCGCAAATTTTTCTTGTTTATCCAAACGAGATGATAATTGGCACTTAATTATGCTTTTTACCTATCTTTTCTTGTTCAATGACCAGACTCCTCATAAAATGCAACCACGGTAAAACTTAATCAGCAATAGCTTACAATCTTTAAACCGCACAACGCCCTATGAAACTTAAACCTTACTTTTATTGATTTCATGATGGCTAGGCAATCGTATCGCTAATTAATTGATATTAAGAACCCAAACCCTATTATTTTAAAGGCTTATATTCACTATGCGCGCCAGCAATTTTCTCATTTCAACTTTAAAAGAAACCCCATCTGATGCTGAAGTAATCAGCCACCAATTAATGCTTAGAGCCGGCATGATCCGCAGATCTGCTTCAGGCTTATACTCTTGGCTACCACTTGGTTTAAAAGTAGTACGTAAAGTTGAGAAAATTGTGCGTGAAGAAATGGACAAAGCCGGCGCTCTGGAAGTATTAATGCCTTCAGTACAGCCCGCTGAAATCTGGAAAGAGTCAGGCAGATGGGTAGAATACGGCCCCGAACTGTTACGTATTAACGATAGACACGGCAATGAATTTTGCTTAGGCCCTACGCATGAAGAAGTAATTACTGACATTGTAAAAAAAGAACTGCGTAGCTACAAACAGCTACCTGTAAATTTTTACCAAGTACAGACTAAGTTTCGCGACGAAATCCGCCCAAGATTCGGCGTAATGCGTTCACGTGAGTTCATCATGAAAGATGCTTACTCTTTCCATGTAAATGAAGACTCTCTAAAAAACACCTACCAGACAATGTTTGATGCTTACGTTAAAATATTTGATCGTCTAGGTTTAGATTACCGACCTGTTATTGCAGATAACGGCTCTATTGGCGGCTCTGGATCACATGAATTTCATGTACTAGCATCGTCTGGCGAAGACGATATAGCCTTTTCTGATCAAAGCGACTACGCAGCAAATGTAGAATCAGCGGAAGCACTAAGCCCGTCATACGCACGAGCTGCTGCAACTCAAGAACTACACATAAAAGACACTCCTAATGCCAAGACAATTGCCGCTTTGGTAGAGCAGTTTGATCTGGCTATCAACAAAACAGTTAAAACGTTGATTGTAGAAGCAGAGGAAGGCAGCGACTCAGAACTCATCGCATTAATCGTTCGTGGTGATCATGATTTAAACGAAATAAAAGCTGAGAAATGCAATGGTGTAAAAAGCCCATTAGCGTTTGCCAGCGAAGAAGCACTGCTCAAAAACATTGGGGCGAATGCAGGCTCTCTCGGCCCGATTGATTTAAAGATGCCTATTATTATCGACAGAAGTGTTGCATTAATGTCTGACTTTAGCGCAGGCGCTAATATCGACGATAAGCATTACTTCGGCATTAACTGGGAAAGAGATTTACCTATCCCTGAGATTGCAGATTTACGTAATGTTCAAGCAGGCGATCCAAGCCCTTGTGGTAAAGGCACCTTGTCTATCAAGCGCGGCATTGAAGTTGGCCACATATTCCAATTAGGCTTAAAATACTCGCAAGCGATGAATGCAACTGTACTAGATGAAAACGGCAAATCTCAGCATATGCACATGGGATGCTATGGCATAGGCATAACCCGAGCGGTGGCAGCTGCTATCGAACAGAATTACGATGATAGCGGCATTATTTGGCCTACTAACCTAGCACCATTTCAAGTGGCACTGGTTCCTTTAAACTATGACAAATCAGCAGAAGTTCAACAGACAACTGACGAGCTTTATCAGCAGCTTCAATCAGCAGGTGTCGATGTTTTTCTGGATGACAGAAAAGAGCGCCCAGGCGTAAAATTTGCAGATATGGAGTTAATGGGCATGCCTCACAGACTTGTAATATCTGATCGCGGCATCAAAGCCGGCACTTTTGAATACAAAGGGCGCACTGATGCGGAAAAGCAAGATATAAGCTCACAAGGTGCTTGTGAATATTTACTTGCACAAATAAATAAGTAGCTATTACTTTGCAAGCACTACAACGGGCCGTTGTGCCCGTTATATTGAGCTTATGCTGCCTTCAGGCTTGCGGTCAAAGCCAATCAGACATAAGCCCGCTTCTTCGCCAGGCACTCAAGCAATCTATCGCGCAAGCTTCTAGTTTCAAAGACCGCTTTGATGCTGAAGTATGGCTAGTTGACATGTCTGGGCGTATTGATAGCTTTGTTCGCGATGAGCTTGAGCGTATCGAAATCCTTAAAGCTGTACACGCTCAAGCGTCTCTTAACCAACTCCCTATCGATATAGTAATGGGACTAATAGAGACTGAAAGCCATTTCAATCGCTTTGCGCTTTCCCCAGCTGGCGCACAAGGTTTAATGCAGATAATGCCCTTTTGGAAACTCGAAATCGGCAGACCTATGGATAATCTAATCGATATAGCCACCAACATCCGCTACGGCTGCACAATACTAAAACACTATCTAGATCGAGAACAAGGCGATATGACCAAAGCACTTGCTCGTTATAACGGCTCTCGAGGCAAACAAATCTACCCTAATAAAATTTATAAAAACCGCACCAAATACCAATAATATAGTTATTTGAACAACACTATATCTTTTCGCATTCCACGCTTTTACCCCTCTTTTTATAATGATTCTTAGTCAATAAAACTGTTTGTCTCGAATAACCTGAGTAAGTGGCATTAATGAAGAACCTATACTTGACTAAAATACTAGGTTTATTCATAATTACACACTTAGATAATCTCACTGGAAAACCGATGCGCCTAACAACCAAAGGAAGATATGCAGTCACTGCGATGCTAGATTTAGCATTACATACCACTGACGGCCCCATAAGCCTTTCTTGTATATCTGAAAGACAAGGTATTTCGCTCTCTTATTTAGAACAATTATTTTCTAAATTACGTAAAGGGCAACTGGTTAATAGCATCAGAGGACCTGGTGGTGGTTACCAACTCAACAGAGACACTAATGAAATTAATGTTGCTCAAATAATAGATGCTGTAAATGAATCTATTGATGCAACCAATTGCGGTGGAACCGGTGATTGCCAACACGGTGATTTTTGTCTCACACACCATCTATGGACAGATTTAAGTGATCAAATACATCAGTTTTTGAGCGGTATTAGTTTAGCAAAACTTGTCGAAAGAAAAGACGTTGATTTGATAGCAATACGCCAGAATGATGTCCAAAACCTTAATTTCGGCCCAAGCAGTGTATGAATGAATTCACAGATTTAGCACTGATTAATGACTACCTAAAACCCAAAATATCCATCTATTAACCTGCATTAGCCCAAACGATCAATAGAATCGTTATCTAAGTTGATAGTGAAATTAGTATTATTAAATGAGCAATGACAAATGACCGATCAATTAGATGAGGCTCTCTCCAGAGAATACGAAGCTGGATTTGTCTCAAACGTAGAATCAAGAACTTTCGACCCAGGTGTTGATGAATCTGTTATACGTCGAATTTCGAAAATGAAAGACGAACCTCAATGGATGCTTGACTGGCGCCTCAAGGCATTTGCTTTATGGCAAAAGATGCCTGAGCCCGATTGGGCTCACGTCGATTATGAGAAAATAGATTTCCAATCTATTTCTTATTACAGTGCGCCTAAAAGCATGGATGAAAGACCAAAATCTCTCGATGAAGTTGATCCAGAACTGCTGCGTACCTATGAAAAATTAGGCATTCCGCTGATCGAACAACAGCAACTAGCAGGCATCGCGGTTGATGTCGTTTTTGACTCTGTATCGGTTGTTACAACGTTTAGAGAAAAACTTAAAGAGCAAGGTGTTATTTTTTGCCCTATTTCAGATGCTATTAGAGAACACCCTGAACTTGTTAAAAAGTATTTAGGTACGGTTGTTAGCCAAAAAGATAACTTCTTTGCCGCACTAAATTGCGCTGTTTTCACTGACGGATCATTTGTTTATATTCCTAAAGGCACTCGTTGCCCTATGGAACTTTCAACATACTTTAGAATAAACGAACTCAATACTGGGCAATTCGAGCGTACTTTAATCATTGCCGATGAAGGCAGCCACGTTAGCTACTTAGAAGGCTGCACAGCACCACAACGCGATGAGAATCAACTTCACGCTGCTGTTGTAGAGCTTGTTTGTTTAGACGGCGCAGAGATTAAATACTCTACCGTGCAGAACTGGTATCCAGGCGATGAAAATGGCAAAGGTGGCATCTATAACTTTGTTACCAAAAGAGGAATTTGTCATGACAACGCCAAAATCTCTTGGACGCAAGTTGAAACAGGTTCTGCGGTTACTTGGAAATACCCAAGCTGTATTTTAAAAGGCGATAACAGTGTAGGTGAATTTTATTCCGTAGCCCTTACTCGCGGAGCTCAACAAGCTGATACTGGCACTAAGATGATCCATCTTGGTAAGAACACAAAATCTACTATCATTTCCAAGGGCATCTCTGCGGGTAAAAGCAATAATAGCTACCGCGGCCTTGTTCACATGGCTAAAGGTTCAAGCGGTTCTCGAAACTTCACACAATGTGATTCATTGCTCATTGGTGACAAATGCGGAGCACACACCTTTCCTTATGTAGAAAGTCGCAACCCTACTGCTATTGTTGAACACGAAGCCACCACTTCCAAAGTGAGTGACGACCAAATGTTCTTGTGTCGGCAGCGCGGACTTGACCCCGAAAAAGCAGTTTCAATGATAGTGAACGGCTTCTGCAAAGAAGTATTTAAAGAACTACCTATGGAGTTTGCAGTAGAAGCTGGCAAACTTTTAGAGATAAGCCTTGAAGGTTCTGTAGGCTAAAACACTTAGCAAACACACCAACTCAGGTAACGGTTTAGGATTAATACACATGTTAAAAATTAACAACTTGCACGCCAGCGTAGCTGAAAACAACATTATTAAAGGCTTGAATTTAACCATCAACGCCGGTGAAGTTCACGCCATTATGGGGCCTAATGGCGCCGGTAAAAGCACTTTGAGCTACGCGCTTACAGGCAGAGATAACTACCAAGTAACACAAGGATCTGCTCTTTTAGATGGCAAAGACCTATTAGATTTAGAAGTTGAAGAACGCGCCAGCGCAGGTTTGTTTTTGGCATTTCAGTATCCTGTAGAGATTCCTGGCGTCAGTAATATGGAATTCTTAAAAGCTTCTGTGGATGCTCAACGTAAAGCACGTGATTTAGAAGCCCTCACCTCTTCAGAGTTTTTAAAGCGCGCAAAAGCCGCTTGCAAACAGGTAAACTTACCGCTTAGTTTCCTCAAGCGTGGTGTGAACGAAGGTTTTTCTGGCGGAGAGAAAAAACGTAACGAAATCATGCAAATGATTTTATTAGAACCTAAGCTAAGCATTCTAGATGAATCTGATTCAGGCCTGGACATTGATGCACTAAAAGTTGTAGCTGAAGGTATCAACAGCCAACGTGACGGCCAACGTTCCTTTTTAGTAATCACTCATTACCAGCGCTTGCTTGATTACATTAAGCCAGATTACGTACATGTTTTAGCTGATGGAAAAATTGTAAAAAGCGGTGGCCCTGAACTAGCCCTTGAACTTGAAGCTCAAGGTTACGCTTGGTTAGAATCTTATGATCGCACTGCACAGGATGAAGATTAATGAGCAGCTGGCTAGCACACACGATTACTCAAGCAGAAACAGTTAGCGACTGGTTATCGCCTAAGCGAGCTGCATCGCTTGAACTGCTTAAAAACACTACTTGGCCTAGTCGCAAAACAGAAGCATGGAAATACACCCCTATCAACGTGATAGAGCGAGCTAACTTTACCCCTGATAGCACGCCTGCCACAGTTGCTTCTGATATCCCTAATTTAAACGCTATTAACTTAGTGTTTATTGACGGCATTTTTGACGCACAAGCCTCAGCCAATCAGTTCCCTGAAGGCCTGACTATTACATCATTAGACACTGCTGACAATAATGACTGGGCACTAGAGAGCTTTACACAAACCAAACCTGATCGTCACTTTTTTGGCTTGATCAACGATACTTTAGCCACTCAAGGCAGCATTATCGATGTCAGCGCCGATGCTGTTATAGATCAACCTATTCGCATTGTACAAAGCTTTAATAGCGGCTCACAATCGCACACACGTATCATAATGCGTGTTGGCAAAAACGCTAGAGCTTGCGTTATTGAACAGCTTGAAGGCAACGAACTCTGCCTAAATACTAGCTTCGCGGAATATCAAATTTGCGATGGAGCCACTCTTGAGCACTATCGCTTAGCTATGCAATGCCAACAAGCGATCAGCGTCGGTGGTTGTCATTTTAAATTAGGTCACTCTGCTCATTTAAATAGCAACTTGATTGGCTTTGGCAGCCAGTTATCACGTGTTGATATGGACATCATCCATGCCGGCGAAAATAGCGATGCTAAGCTCAACGTTATTTATTTACTTGATGGAAAAGAGATTTTCGACCTTCACAGCTGCATAGAACATACTCAGCCTAACGGCACCAGTGAGCAAAATGTGCGCTGTATTGTAGCGGATCATGCAAATGCAATTTTTAATGGCCGTATCCACATACATCGCGATGCGCAAAAGATTTTAGCTGAGATGAATAATCGCAATTTACTAATGTCTCCAAATGCGCAGGTCAACACTAAACCAGAACTCGAAATTTATGCTGATGATGTGCGTTGTGCACATGGTGCTACGATGGCTGAAATTGATGAAGGCGCTATGTTCTACCTTCAATCTAGAGGTATTAGCCGTACTGATGCACAGGTTCTACTCAGTTTTGGCTTTATCAATGAACTGGTTGATTTAATGAATAACGCCGCGGTTGCTGAATGGCTACGCCCTCAACTACGCGCTCGCTTTGCTGCTATGGAGATACGCTAACAATGGCTTTTGATGTTCAAGAAATTCGCCGAGAGTTTCCCATACTAAACCGCACTGTGCATAATAAGCCTCTGGTTTATTTAGACAATGCAGCGACAACCCAAAAGCCGCAAGTGGTTATTGATGCCATCGTTGATTTTTATACTAACTACAACTCCAACGTGCATCGCGGCGCGCATCAACTTGCTGATGAAGCCACTCGAAAGTATGAAGGTGCACGTGATACAATCGCGCAATTTATCAATGCCCAAACACGATGCGAAGTCATTTGGACATCGGGCACAACTGAATCGATCAACATCGTTGCCAATGGATTAGCCAAGCAATTGAAAACTTCTGATGAAGTTTTAGTGACTGAAATGGAGCACCACGCCAATTTAGTTACTTGGCAGCAAGCCTGTAAAATCAGCGGTGCCATACTTGTCGTTGCCCCTATCAATGATAAAGGCGAATTAATTCTCGAAAAGTATTTATCACTGATTAATTCAAAGACACGCTTAGCGGCAATACCACACGCATCTAATGCTTTGGGTACTTTAAACCCCATCAAATCTCTTACTTCTAAGATCAAAGATCTTAGCCAAGGTAATGCATTAGTGCTGATTGATGGAGCACAAGGCATTGCCCATAGCCATGTAGATGTGCAAGATATTGGTTGTGATTTCTATGTCTTTTCAAGTCACAAGTTTTACGGGCCTACTGGCCTTGGCGTATTATGGGGCAAGGAAAACTTACTGAACGATTGGCCTGTATGGCAAACAGGTGGCGAAATGATTGCAGAAGTCACTTATCAAAGCGCCAAATGGAACACCCTACCTTACCGATTAGAAGCTGGAACACCTAATATTGCTGATGTAATCGGCTTTGCTGCGGCAGTAAACTGGTTTCAGAAATTAGATGTGTCCGCAATTCTTGCGCATGAAAACGCGCTATTAGATCAAGCAACGCAAATGGCAAGAGCATTTGATGGTTTGCAAATAATTGGCGACGCTAGCGAGAAAGTACCCGTTTTAAGTTTTATAATGGATCGCGGACACCCAGCTGATATAGGTTTTATCCTAGACAGACAAGGCATCGCAATAAGAACTGGCCACCACTGCGCCGAACCTTTAATGAACCGCTTAAATGTCCCCGGCACTGCACGTGCTTCTTTTGCAATGTATAACACCAGCGAAGAAGTTGAAAAGCTCTTTAGCGCACTTGAAAAAGTCAAGATGATGCTAGCCTAACCTCAAGGAGAAATTTATGTCTATTGAAACTTTTGATCCTAAAGGTGTTGATATTACAGTTACCGAAAAAGCGACTAAGCATTTCGCGAAAAACTTGCAAAGCAATGCAGAGCAACTGATCCGATTAAGCATCAAAAAGAGCGGTTGTACTGGGTATGCCTATGTTTTAGATTACGTATCACAGCCTGAAAACGGCGATAAGCTATTAACACTCAATCATGATGTTAATCTAGCTGTTTCTGAAAAAGCTGCTCAAATAGCACAAGGCACTGAGATTGACTATGTGCTAGAAGGGGTAAACCGAGTGATTAAATTCAACAACCCTAATGTAATAGCTGAATGTGGTTGTGGAGAAAGCTTTACTGTCTAATTTGTTAATTATTTGCTTTTATCAACCAAAAACTATAAAGCGATAAATTAAAAAAAAAGCCAGTAAAACTGCTAATTGATATTTATCAGTAGATATCTAAAAAACCGAGCAATCCCTTGATTTCAACTAAGATAAGCTTATGATTACGCTATTATTAATAGCTTATTTTGCAAAGAAGAAACATTATGCAACAAAATACGGTCGTTACACAGCGTGAATGCCCTGCTCGTCGTGTACCTTCAGGCCAAATGACCAGCATTCCAGCTGGTCAATTTATCAATATAAAGCAAGATCTTGGTGGTAATTATACGATTACTTGGCAAGGTAATATGTTACGCATTGACGGCACTGATGCTGGAGCAATAGGTCGACAACCTGAAGTCATCTCCTTTAGCGAAAACAATACTAACAACATTGACCCTACCCAAGTCTGGGAAGCGATCAAAAGCGTCTTTGACCCCGAAATCCCGGTTAACCTGGTTGATTTAGGTCTGATTTACGCAGTTGATGTAGATCAAACAACTAAAGCTGCCAATATTACTATGACACTTACGGCGCCAGGTTGCGGTATGGGCCCTATATTAGTCAGCGATGTTGAGTACCGTGTTGGCAAAGCACCAAATGTAGAGCAAGTTAATGTTGAATTAGTTTTTGATCCCCCTTGGCACAAAGATATGATGAGCGAAGAAGCACAACTAGAAACTGGTTTGTTTTTTTAAGTTTTTACGCCTTTGCTCTTAAACCTATTTAACTCATTTAAGCAAAAGATAGTATTATCATTCAAATGGAAAATTTTATGGCCCAGCCGAGCACCTCTGACATCATTGAAGATCTAGAATTTTTTGACGACTGGGAAGAACGTTATAAATACATTATCGATTTAGGCGAAGATATGCCTAAAATGGCTGCACAACTACAGACCCAAGAGCGTATTGTAAAGGGATGCCAAAGTAATGTGTGGATCGATGTACAGCCAAATGGCGACAAACTAAGCTTCACTGTTGATTCTGACGCCATCATTGTACGTGGCATCCTTGCTTTAATAATGGCTGCATATAATGATAAAACGGCGAGCCAGATTTTATCTTTTGATATCGATCAATACTTTCGACTATTAGATTTAGAACAGCATATTAGCCCTACTAGAGGCAACGGGTTACGTGCAATTGTTGCTAAAATACAAGGCATTGCTAAAGCCTCTAATCTCACTTAATTCCTTTAGCCTATCGACACCCTACAAAGGAACTTGCAAGCACAGTACTAACATAATTGCTAATAGCCCAATTTCTTCAAAAGGCGTAACAGGCACTAGCGAGTGTCTGATTACTATATTTAGCCAAATCCCTCTTCGTTAATCCATATACAACCAAACTTCTAAGCATAAAAAACTTATCCCTTTATAGAACATTAGTTTATTAAATTCCAAATAACTAAATACGCCCTAATACAGTAAAGCCACAACTTCAGCTTGGCACGATCAACCAAACCTCAATGAGCGCCTTAACAAAATCAATGACACATAGTTTAGTAAATGAAAAACAATTATACACAGCAAAGAGCAAATAAAACCGCCAGGAATGCTATACGAATACTCAACTACTCAAATTTTATTTAGACAAAATAACTAGCTTTGCATAAATAGAATGAACAAAACTTCCAGCGTTTGGACAAAGCTAAGTCATTAAAAATATAATGCTAAAAATCATTTCATATATTGCGCCTAATATAGCAAAAAGCGCATCAAAGCACGCTTCAAATACTGCTAATATAGATTCGAATATGCTATATTCTCGGCTTGTTTACTAGATTATAAGAACTAAATGCAATCAACTACTCATGCCACTAATTATCGTATTTCTTTGAACGCAGAAGACTTTGAAGTCATTCCCAGCGCCAAGGAATTCAAACGCTCAATTCTAGAGCACATTCGCCATGCCAAGCAGCGGATATATATCACGGCACTCTATTTACAAGAAGATGACGCAGGTAAAGAAATACTACATGCTCTTTACGATGCAAAACAAATCAACCCCGATTTAAATATTCGCATTTTTGTAGATGCCCATCGTGCACAACGCGGCTTGATAGGTGATGCTAAATGCTTAGGCAACCAAGATTTTTATCGTAAGATTGACGAGCAATATCAGCATAAAATTGATTTATACGGCGTACTAGTCAAAACTCAAGAGCTCTTTGGAGTACTGCACCTTAAAGGCCTTATATTTGATAGTACGGTCATCTACACAGGTGCGAGTATTAATGATGTCTATCTACACCAAGGTGAAAAATGCCGTTTTGATCGCTATCATGTATTAAAATGCGCTGATCTTGCTGACTCTATGGTCGATTATTTGCATCGTTACATTATTCAACCAGGTTTTTCCCCACTACTAAATACCGCTGAACGCCTAGATAAAAAAGCGCAAAAGCAGTACGCAAAAAAACAAAAATCTTTACTCAAAAGTTCTAATTACAATATTCAAGTTCATCATGATAAAGCGGGCTCTATAAAAGTAAAACCAATGGTAGGCTTTGGTGCTAGGGGCAACAAAGTAAATAACTGTATACGAGATCTATTGAAATACTCTCGCCAGTCGCTAGTAATATTTACTCCCTACTTCAACCTTCCTAAAATTGTAACTAAAGATCTCAAAAAAGCACTTAGCCGAGGTGTCAAAGTTACTATAGTGATTGGAGATAAAACCGCTAACGATTTTTTCATCGCTGAAGGCCAAGAATTTTCCAAAATTGGCATTATCCCCTATATATATGAAATATTATTGCTGCGTTTTATTAAACGTCACCAGGTTTATATTGATAAAGGCTTACTTCATATACATTTATGGAAAAACGAAAGTCATAGCTTTCACTTAAAAGGCATTGTTGCAGATAATCAGCATCACTTACTTACGGGGAATAACTTAAACCCGCGTGCTTGGAGCTTGGATTTGGAAAATGCAATATTGCTAAAAGACAGTCAGCGTTTATTAGCTGACAAATGGCAAGCTGAGCTTGCAGATGTCTTGAAATTCACTCACAAGGTCACTCACAGTGATCAATTAGAAAGCATGGCCGATTACCCTAAACACGTTCGAGATCCAATTCGAAAATTACAACTTACCCAAATAGATAAAGTGTTTAAAAGATTTATGTAAACGGCACTATAAAATACCATATTGATCAGCGTAAATTTTATTAGCGCATCACTGATGCGCTGTTATTACTCTTTTGAGTCATTACTTTAAGCCCACATAATCAGTTACCAGTAATGTTCACGATACCATCATAGATAAACTGAATAGCTAACGCGGCCAAAATCACTCCTAAAAAACGCCTTAGTATATCATCCCCTGTACGCCCTATAACTCGCTTTAAGTGCCTAGACACTAACATGCAGCAAAAAGTAGCGCCTGTAATTGTCAATATAGCCGCTGCAACAGCTAAATCTGCAGCACTTTGATCTGATTGCGAAAATAATAATATAGCTAAAGTTAAAGATCCAGGGCCTGCCATCATCGGTATCGCCATAGGGAACACTGAAATATCATTATTTTCAGTACCCTTTGCAAACTCTGTCTCTTTAGTAATTAAATTGAAGGCTGTGAAAAACAACAATATGCCTCCAGATATGCGAAAAGCGTGAATACTAATACCTATTAAATTAAGAAATGGCTCACCATACATTCCAAAAATAAGCAGTAATACAGTGGCAATACTCACTGATTTCACAGCCATCTTCAAACGAAATTTTTTATCCTCCGGTGGCACTAAAGAGTGAAAAATAAGCGCCGTACCTATAGGATCAATAATCACCATGAGCGATGCTAAACCTGCAAAATATATTGATAAATCCATCTTTTTTACAACCCTTATTTATACCTAACAAAATGCGAGCTATTATACCATTACTGACACTAAACACACTTAGCTGTGTATATTGCTTACACATAAAAGTGATATTCCACAAATAGCTTTACAGCTTTACAGTATCTGCTACTATCTCGAAAATTATTAATGCGCTAACCAAATCAACCACTTCAATGTTACGAATAGGAGAACAATGTGAGTGAAACAAACCAAACTAAAAGCGGCTTCTTAGCTTTAGTTTCAAAGCTATGTTTTGAGGAAGAACTACCTATCCGTTTCATCTATAAGACTGTACCAGAGCATCTTAATGACACTGGTTGGCGCATGTATACAGGCTATGAGGATGATGAATACTTAGCCAATGAACTTGCCAATTTGGTGCCAGTGCCTGTTAACAAGATGTGCGAGATGGACTCTAGTCTAGAACCATTAGTAGAATATAATGCAGGTACTGTCTGGGAGCGCACACCCCAAGAAGAGGAATGGTTAAGAGTACATGATTTTAAAATCCCTTCTGCGCAAGTTGATGTAAACATTACAAATGATATTAACAAATTCAATCAAGAGATCCTATAGCGGCTTTTCGTAGAGTTTTTAATTATTTTGACAAGCGCCTATTGAAATTAATTTTTTAATCCTCATATTATAGTTAGTGGCGCTCATGAGAGGCCACTAACAGAGGCACGATGTCTCGACCACTTAGTCTTAGGATAAGTGTTATTAAAATCTGCATGATAAGTGCTGAATTTACTACATATTGCTTAAAAGGATATGAATATGAGAACTTTAGATTTAACCCCACTATACCGTTCTGCTATCGGTTTTGATCGCTTAGCTGCTATCATAGATAGCGCAAACCGCAATGAACAACCCGCTTTTCCCCCTTATAACGTAGAGCTATTGAGCGAGAATGAATATCGCATCACCATGGCTGTTGCCGGTTTTTGTTTTGAAGAATTAACCATCGATTCTGAACAGAGCAGCGTTACTATCAGTGGCGAAAAAGCCGCCAACGATGATTCGCCACATTATTTATACCAAGGCATCGCCGCACGCAACTTTGAAAGGCGTTTTCAATTAGCTGATCATGTTAAAGTGGTTAAGGCAAATATGGAAAATGGCTTATTGCACGTATATTTAGTACGTGAAATACCCGAAGCGATGAAACCTAGAACGATTCAAATAGAACGCTAGGTCGTAACAAAAGAAGGCTAGAGAAAGGTTTTTGACCGCTCCTTTTTCTAGCACTCAAGCTTCTAATACTCAAAATTTTTCTAAAACTTTCTTATACCTTCTAGAAAATAGCAAAGCTAGCAGTCATATTCTAAGATTACTTTAAAATACTTAACCAGCTCATTTGCATAACAACACTAAGTCGGAATAGTATAGCTTGGCTGCACATCAGCGTTTTGTGCTCTATCTCGTAAAAAATGGTCCATTATCACGATGGCCAACATTGCCTCAGCGATAGGCGTCGCTCTGATACCTACACAAGGATCATGACGACCTTTAGTTATCACTTCAACTTCCTCACCGCTAGCATCCACTGAACGCCCAGGTAGACGCAAGCTTGACGTTGGCTTGAGTGCAATATGCGCGATCAAATCTTGCCCAGTAGTGATACCACCAAGCACCCCACCACAGTGATTAGATAAAAATCCGTTCTTGGTTATTTCATCTCGATGCTCAGTGCCTTTTTGCTCAATGCACGCAAAACCATCACCAATTTCAACCCCCTTAACCGCATTAATACTCATTAAAGCATGTGCTATTTCGGCATCGATGCGATCAAAAATTGGTTCACCTAAGCCCACCGGCATTCCCATCGCATGTACAGAAATTTTAGCACCGATAGAATTACCCTCTTTGCGCAAGGCATCCATATAGGTTTCCATTTCTGCTACTACGCTAGCATCTGGAGAGAAGAAAGGATTGTTACCCACGGTATCCCATGAGAAATTCTCAGGGTTAATTTTAATCGGCCCTAATTGCGATAAATAGCCTTTTACTTGCACACCTTTGCTCGCTAAAAATTTCTTAGCAACCGCGCCCGCCGCAACACGCATCGCCGTTTCACGTGCTGATGCACGTCCACCGCCCCGATAATCACGAAAGCCATACTTGTGGGTATAAACATAATCAGCATGTGCAGGTCTAAAAGTATCTTTTATATTGCCGTAATCTTTAGAACGCTGGTCAGTATTGCGTATTAACAGCCCTATTGAGGTACCTGTTGTTTTTCCTTCAAATACACCCGAAAGAATTTCTACTTCATCGGCTTCACGGCGCTGCGTAGTATGTCTTGATGTGCCAGGTTTGCGACGATCAAGATCAATCTGCAAATCTTCAACAGACAATTCAATCCCCGGAGGGCAACCATCGATGATACAACCTAGTGCGGGACCATGACTCTCGCCAAACGAACTTACTGTAAATAACTTACCAAAACTATTACCAGACATATCTATTCTTACCCTCTACAAAACATCCAATCTAAAAATCGCGACGAAAAAACCACAAACCATTATTGAAAAAACTCTCGATATTGCTTTAAGTCTGCAGCACTGATAGCAAAAACACCATTACCACCCGCCTCTAGCTCTACCCAAATAAGCGGTACTTGTGGATATTGCTCCATCAAATGTACTTCACTGTTACCCACTTCAACAACTAACAGGCCGTCATCAGTTAAGTAATCGCAAGCTTGTGCCAAAATTTTCTTACATAAATCTAAGCCATCATCACCACTACCTAAAGCAAGTGCTGGCTCATGCTGATACTCAGCAGGCATCGATGATAAATCGCTTTTATCTACATAGGGTGGGTTACTTACAATAAGCTGATATTTTTCAGAAATATTTGCAAAAAGATCACTTTCAATAATATTTACTTGATCTTGCATTTCATGTTTTTGTACATTGATTTTAGCGACTTCTAAAGCACTTTCACTAATGTCAGCTATATCAACAATAGCTTCTTCAAAGGCATAACCGCAAGCAATACCAATGCAGCCAGAACCCGTGCATAAATCTAAAATTCTATCGACAGGCCCCATACCCATAAACGGGCTAAATTGATTTTCAATCATCTGAGCAATAGGTGAACGCGGAATAAGCACTCGTGTGTCTACATAAAAAGGCATTTGCATAAACCAAGCCTGATTAATAATGTACGGTAGTGGTTCACGCTGCGTAATACGACGCTGCATAAAATCGAGTACCCGCTCTTTTTCTGCATCTAGCAAGCGCGCATCTAAAACTTGCGCTGGCGCATTCCATGGAAGATAGACAGCAGCTAACACTAGCTGGCTCGCCTCTTCATATGCAGATACATGGCCGTGGCCTAAAAAAACTTCCTGCTGCATCATTTGAGAATAACAGCTGCGAATATAATCACGAATGCTGTGCAAATTGTTCATAAGTTGAGTTCGATCAATCATTTTACTGTCTATTTTCAAAAAAAAGCCATTGTACCTTTTGCACCTACGTATTTATACGTAAACCAATAGCCTAGATACAAATTTAAAACCAAACTTACCCTTTTTTTAAAAGAAACTCCCTGCAGCTATCCCCGTTAACTTCCTATACCCTTCAATCATCGAAACTAGCCATTAAAACCACTAAATTCACACAAGTTTGAGCGTGCTTTATCTAGCAATTCAAGTATCTAACTACAAAAAGAACATTTTTAAGCTAAAAATTTTGCTAATTACAAGTAGCAAAGTTATGATTTAGTTTACTAGATGCTGACTTACTAACCATGCCTGATTTTAATACCCCTTCTTTCGAAAACCCTCTTTTTGATGCAAAACCAGATCAGCAAGAAAAAACTCCAGAGACTTTTGCCCAAGCGATGCAAGATGTCACTCCTATTACCCAAGATAAACTAAAAACACACAATAAAACGAAACTTCGCAAAAACAAGGACAAGCAATACCATCGAGACCAAGCCACGCAAAACATAACATTGGTTGCCGATGGACTATCCACTGAAGCAGTTAACATTGTTGAATCAGACCAGGCCCTGCATTTCTCAGCACCTGGTGTGCAGCTTAGAGTTATCAAGCGCTTGCAAAAAGGACATATGCCCTGGGAGCAAGGCATCGATTTACATGGATTTACCATTGATGAAGCCCGCAATCAGCTCAGCCAATTTATTCATGCCAGCTTCCATCAAGGCTGTCAAATAGTATTAATAATACATGGTAAAGCTTATAGCGAATCAGGATCATTACCGTTGTTAAAATCTTACACTAATGACTGGCTAAGACAACTACCTCAGGTACTCGCATTTAGCTCGGCTCAAGCAAAAGATGGCGGTGCTGGCGCACTCTATGTTTTATTAAGGCGTAAAAAATAATGGGCCAGGACACAAGCGCGACCTTTCTTTAATGGCACAATAAGCGATAAAACAGACCAACATAGACACCTTTAACGTCAAACGCTAGAATATTGCACAATCTACTTTACCTCGCTAATAAGTTACAGTAAGTTAGCGACTTTATTTATTTGCCTCGGAGTTACTGGTTAAAATGGAAAAAGCATTTGCCAAAATTATAGAGAGTATTGGGGAAGATCTTGGCCGTGAAGGCTTATTGGATACTCCTGCTCGTGCCGCCAAAGCCATGACATATTTAACTCAAGGCTATACACAGTCGTTAGATGTTGTTGTTAATAACGCGCTTTTCCCCTCAGATAATAGCGAAATGGTTGTTGTAACAAACATTGAGTTTTACTCTTTGTGTGAACACCATATGTTGCCATTTATTGGCAAGGCCCATGTTGCCTATATCCCCCAAGGTAAAGTCATTGGCCTATCTAAGTTAGCACGCATTGTTGATATGTTTGCAAGACGCTTACAGATCCAAGAAAACATGACGAAGCAAATCGCAGAAGCGATCATGCAAGTAACAGATGCTGAAGGTGTTGGTGTGGTTATTGAAGCTGAACACATGTGCATGAAAATGCGTGGTGTTGAAAAGCAAAACAGCACTATGAAAACATCTATGTTACTTGGATCTTTTAGAGGTAGCCCTGCTACACGTGCTGAATTTTTCTCTTTAGTTAGCTAACACTGCCAACTGAAATAGCATGACATAACTCATTTGAGTACGATTGGTTATCGGCATTTGGTTATACCAAATTACGTTAACCAGTCGAGTTCGAATCGCTCACGAATATCGCTTATACGCCAGAAATATCCAATTTCAATAACCCACTACAGCACTCTTTAACCCCACTGCTCTTTATCTTATTAACACTTGATGCTTTACGCGCAAACTTCAAAAGTAAATCTATAGCGCTCATATACATCTTATTAGCGCCAGAATGATCATTATTGATTACTCTCAGTTAAAAAATGCAAACTCTCTAACTCATTGATTAGTGGTTTTCTGTTAGGGTCAATGCGATATTTTTACGTAAAATGATACTTATCGTTAGCGTAAAACCAATGAGCCACAGAACCACAGAAATCAAACCGTACATCAAGGATTATTATCATTCATAGGCTACTGATTTTAATTACTATAATGCTCACATTATTTATTAGCTTTGCATCATATTTTAGGCCCTCAGCTTTGTGATTACTGCAACTTCCTAACCATACAAAATGCAGATATTGTATGTGATTTCACTTTGTTATAGTTACTCAGTTGTTTAACTGTATACGCACCCATCAAATAGCAACTTTACAGTAAGTACTTTATTGTCTTTAATTTAAAATGGAACATAAGCACGCTATGAACTACTTTCGACAGATCAAGCTACCCGCCATTACTGTTAGTATATTAACCCTTCTTATCAGCGCTTCTACTCATGGAACCACCTTGCAAGAAGTATACGAAATGGCAGTGAAATCTGATCCATTACTACAACAGGCCACTGCAAGTTTGCAAAGCAGTAAAGAGAGCATAGTCCAAGCTAAAGCAGCTTTATTGCCAACGCTGGATGGGCAAGCAAAAGCAGGCTGGCAGGATCAATCGAACAGCCAAAATAGTCATGATAAGGGCTATGTAGTCAATTTGAATCAACCTGTATATTCCCCTGCTCTTAAGTCAGCTTATTCGAAAGTTAAATTACTGGAGCAGCAAGCCACGATACTGCTTCAGCGTAATCAGCAAGATTTAATCATACGCACTGTTAATGCGTACCTAGAGGCGATGATTGCGAAAAGCGATCTAAGCACCGCTAAAGCACAAGAACGTGCTATAAAGAGAAGATTAGACAGAGTCAATGCAGAGTTTGAAGTAGGAGTTATCGCCATTACTGATGTGCATGAAGCCCAAGCATCTTATGATAACACCAAGGTTAATTTAATTATTAGCGAAGGACAACTCGAGAATAGTTTAGAAGTACTACAGCGCTTAACCAACACTAAAATTAGTAACATCGATCGTTTAGATAACAACTATAAAATCACCCCACTTAGCCCCAACAACCCAGAACACTGGATTACCCAGGCTATCGCCAACAATTTAAACATTCTCGCTGGAAAGCGTAGCATCGAATCTTCACAGCAAGATATTAATATTGCCAACTCTGCTTTAAAACCTGCGGTTAACTTACAAGCTTCGCACGGCCGCAACAATAACAGCAAATCAGGCTTTGTTACTGACAACACCGTCTCATTAGTACTAAGCATGCCACTGTATAGTGGAGGGGCCTTGAAATCCAAAGTTCGCCAGGCTCTGCTTGCACAGCAAATAGAAAAATCTCAGCAACAAGATAATATTCGTGCATTAACACAGCGTACTCGCACACTTATTCGTGATATTCAAACCAATATACTAGCGATAAAAGCCAGAAAGCAGAGCATCATATCAAGCAGAGCCGCGCTTGATGCAATTAGTGAAGGCTTCAAAGTGGGCACCCGAAACATCGTTGATTTACTACAAGCCGAACAGGCACTTTTTAGTGCGCAAAATCAATTTGCAACAGCACGCCTTAATCACATCAAAATGCTGTTCAAGCTAAAACTCGAGATCGGTAAAGTTGAGCAAGCTGATATCATTGATTTAACACAGTGGATGCAGCGCCCAAGCTAATTATTTATTACCTATAAATAGCTATTGCAGCACTACACGCGTTTAGCCAATTAAATATCAATATTGCCAGATCGACAGTAAGTACGTTGAAAACACAAGAAGACTTGCTCTCGTCCTCAAGAGCAAAAAACGAATAATTGTGACTACTTAATTTTCATTTAGCCACAAAAACTAGCTTTTAATTTTAGTGGATAACAGGATCTTGACTTTCAATATCAGGTAAAATTAGCTGCCCTTGAGAATCAAAAGCGAGCGCCCCTTTTTCAGTGGCTATCTCAAGCAAATGGTCAATAACCATCTGTGTAATATGACTACCAATAATAATACCTGCTGGTGGATCGTTTTCAAAAACATCATCTATGATTAAATCGTCAGCACGTAACGCCAATAATAGCGGGTTTTCACTCACCAAAGGAGCAATCTCTTGAGGGGTAAAGACGCTATGCCCTCCAGCCACTTGAATAGCCAGTGAGTAAGCATCAAATACTTGAGTCTCTAACTGCTGCATATACTCATCTTCAGCACCTTTTAGCAATTGACTCAAAGCACTAATTTCACGTTTAGATAGATTGGCTGTAGCAGCTTTCGAATGGCTGTAATCAATATCGCTAATCTCTATTAAATCAATAGCTTCTATTTCTGCGTCTTCAATTTGCATCTCACCATCAGCATTCACTGCAAGCCAACCGTGATAGACAGCAGAATCTAACAATAGCTCTATGGCAGCATTATGAATGTTCACTGCAATAATAACAGCTGCGCAAGGGTTATCTGCTTCTTGCGCGCTTTTGATCAACACTCCGGCTCTAGCCGCTAGCAATGTAGGGTCTTGTGTCACTATATCAGCCAGCTGATCAGTATTTATCTGCAACTGAGCAGCGCAGAGCTTTTCTGCACTTAACAATGGCTGAAAACCTGATTCGTGCTGCAATATTCGCACATATTCCACACGTAAGTTTTCCAGAATATCAGTCAAAATCTGGCTCATAAAATCCTTTCCTTAATCTATATCAGTGATTGCAAGAATCAACTGTTTATGGCGAAAGTAATCACATTATCGAATTTAATCAATGAAAAGTAATACCTATCGGGGTTATAGCACCCTTGAGCTGGTCAAAGCATTCCCTTAATTCAGATAAAGGCTTGAGCGCATAATCGATTGGATCTTGCGGTAGCTCTATCCAATCTAGCGCCCATATTTTTGTCATCAACTCATATTCTCCGATAAGAGCGTCAAGGAATATCATGACAGCTTCTATCCTTGGATCCTCTTCCAATGCTTCTGGCACATAAGGCATATAAATAGTTAAATGTAATTTCTTTTCGTTACTTTGCAGCGCAAACCAGTAATCACTAATTTCACACATTTCACCTGCAACATTTATGCAGTTAGGAATGGGGTCATAGCGATGATTAAATGCTTTGAAAGTAATACCGCTAACATCCGGCGCAGCCCCTACTAAAGACAATACAGAATGTATCGACTCAGGATAGCCATCACAGCCAAAAA
>JBALXS010000035.1:0-6395 GCA_036960485.1 Oceanospirillaceae bacterium | reverse complement strand
CCTACTAAAGACAATACAGAATGTATCGACTCAGGATAGCCATCACAGCCAAAAATCATTTCAATCGGCCCCTCTTCATCCGCCTCGAAATGAAAAGTTAGATTCTCATCAATAATTTGTAATTTATCTCTATAATCGCCTAATAGAAACTCCGCACCAAACTGGTTGTCATCACGGCTATCAAGGACCTGCCCAATAGTCGCTTCCAGTTTCTGCCAGAATTCTTCTATTTCTTTTGCGTGATGCGGCATGTGTATCCTATCTCACTTATCTTACTTGCTAGTCTTAAAATTGATTAATCGAGATATCAGCATAATTCACCCTAAAAGGTATGATTATAGCTTTCAATAATATGGTGTTATAAACCGATTCGACATGTTCATTTATACCAGCAAATCCCGTTATTTCAACAGTTTATACGTTACCTTATGATCGCTAGCAACATGATGTAGAGATATCTAATCATCAATTGCATACTTAGCAAAAATTCAATACACGCATATTACACTATCTATTTAACACTCATTTTCTAATAGCCATCAATACTATGTACGAGGCACTACAACACCTGTTTGACCTTGATATTTACCGCCTCGATCTGCATAAGATGTTTCACATATCTCATCAGCACCCAGAAATAACATTTGAGCAACACCTTCATTGGCATATATCTTGGCAGGCAATGGAGTTGTATTGGAAAATTCTAAAGTAACGTGCCCTTCCCACTCAGGCTCTAAAGGCGTTACATTTACAATAATACCACAACGAGCGTAAGTACTTTTCCCTAAACAAACTGTCAATACATCCCTTGGGATTTTAAAGTATTCAACAGTACGCGCTAATGCAAATGAGTTCGGCGGTATAATACAAACATCAGATTGCACATCGACAAAACTTTTCGGGTCAAAATTCTTTGGATCGACAATCGAAGAATTAATATTAGTGAATATTTTAAATTCATTGGCGCAACGCACATCGTAACCATAACTTGATGTTCCGTATGAAATAATCGCTTCTCCATCGACATTTCTTATCTGCTTGTCAGCAAATGGCGAAATCATGTCGTGTTGCTCAGCCATTTTACGTATCCAGCGATCCGCTTTTATTCCCATCTTTGTGTCCTTCAAAATACTAAAATTCGAGTATTATATCGATCTCAGTTAGAAAATGATCGTTTATTAAAGATAATTTTTTAATAAATCTAGTGTTTAATCTTCAACAATGGACAATGAAGGCCCTTTGTTTCCCTGCTGATTTAATGTGTGTAATCTAGCAGCCGTTTTTCTGGCTATATCTCTATATATTAAAGCCACTTCACCTTCAGGCTCTACGTTCACTGATGGCATTCCTGAGTCAACTTGTGTTCTGATTTTCATATTTAAAGGCAACGCCCCTAACAACTCACTTTGGTACTCAGCAGCAATTCTTTCACCACCGCCTGCGCCAAAAATATGTTCTTGATGGCCACAATTAGAACAGATGTGCACACTCATATTTTCCACGACACCCAGTACTGGAATATCAACCTTTCTAAACATCTCAATACCACGTTTAGCATCCAGTAAAGCAATGTCTTGTGGTGTGGTGACGACTATCGCTGCCGTCATAGGCACCTTCTGAGAGAGTGTTAGTTGTATATCTCCAGTACCTGGTGGCATATCTATGATTAGATAGTCTAATTCGCCCCACTGAGTTTGATTGACCAACTGTGAAATAGCGCCACTGGCCATTGGTCCGCGCCAAACCATCGGTGTCGTTTCATCAATCATATAGGCGATTGACATCGACACCACACCGAGTGCTGCTATCGGTAACATATTATCATTACCTACAGGCTGTGGATGCGTGCCCGGCTTAATACCTAGCATCATACCTTGGCTTGGTCCGTAAATATCAGCGTCTAATATGCCTACTTTAGCCCCTTCTGCCGCTAACGCTAACGCCAGGTTAACCGAAGTTGTGGATTTGCCAACACCGCCCTTGCCTGAAGATACTGCGAGTATATTTTTAATCGCCGATAAACTCGCCACTTGACTTTTTTGTACCGCGGGCTGAACCACAAAGCCTTGGGTTAGGTTTAACTCACTAACGCCCACACTTTTAAGCAAAGCTGCTAAGTCAGTTTTAACTTGTTGTTGGTTTCCACGATTTGGATAAGGATAAATTAAATTCAAGTGCAAACAATCATTAACTAGCTCAATAGAGCTTACGATATCCGCACTGAATAAATCGATATCAAGATAGGGATCTTTGTATTGGCTAAGTGCATCTTTTATTGCTGATAAATTGCTCATGGTAATACCTTAAAACTGATTAATTGGCAAATCGAACGTGACTATTTACGAGTTAAAAACATCCCTACTTCTAAATGATCGGTATAGGGAAATTGATCAAAAATAGCAAAACGGGTCACTTTGTGAGTTTCACTAAGCGTTAATAAATTCAATTGCAAAGTCGCTGGATTACAAGAAACATAAATAATATTTTCATAGCTCGCCACTTGCTGAATCGTTTCACTGTCTAAGCCTGAACGCGGAGGATCAACTAATACAGTATTGAAATCATAACTATCAAGCTCAACATTCTTTTCTTTTAAGCGTCTGAATTCACGCGTTCCTTGTAATGCCTGGGAAAATTCTTCACTAGACATACGCAAAATCGTGAGGTTATCAACATTGTTAGCTTTGATATTGTATTGAGCTGAGTTTACCGAACTCTTGGAAATTTCAGTAGCAACCACCGCATTAAAATTTCGTGCCAAAGGGATACTAAAATTACCATTTCCACAGTAGAGCTCGACTAAATCACCCTTTTGGCCTTTAGTAACATCCAGTGCCCAGAGCAACATATGCCGACAAACTTGTGCATTGGGTTGGGTAAAGCTATTCTCGACTTGCTGATATACAACCTCAGTACCTGCTATTTGCATTTTCTCAACAACGTGATCACGACCTAATGCAATTTTGGTTTTTCTAGCACGCCCTATTAACTCAACTTTTTGCCCAGCAGTTGATACTTTACGTAAATCATCTTGCAACAGAACTGCAGCACTTTGCCACTCTTCGCCTATAGCTTTGTGATATAGCAAACTGATCAGTAATTCGCCACTTAGTGTACTCAAAAAATCAACTTGAAACAGTTTTTGCCGTAATATACTGTGCTTTCTAATAAGGGCAAGTAATTCAAACATGTGCTGTTGAATTATCTCGCTTGCCATCGGGCATTCGGTGACTTTGGTGTGCTCGTGATTGCTCCCAGGCGTAAACATAACGTAATCGATAGCATCACCGTCATGCCATACTCTAAATTCGGCGCGCATGCGATAGGCGGTTACAGGAGACTCAAACACCTCAACTTGGGGTAAATTAAAGGCAGAAAACTGCTCACAAATATCATTTTTCTTGAGCTGAAGTAACGATGCATAGCTACTTGGGTTTATATTGGGTTGTGACATTTAAACCTCAGGAGGACTTAACTAACAGGGTTTATGGGTGTGATTAACCAATTTTCAAGCGTTGCATTGATGATTAATAACACAAAGAAGATAGCTACTATTGTAAGCTAGACCTAAAGGGCGCATTACACCCATTTAGAGCTCAACACTAAAACAATAGGCTTTTTTTATTACTGCAGGATAAACCTTTAATTTAAGCTTACAAATATCCGCATATCACTTAGATGGAACCTTTTAAATCTAAGCAATATGCGGGCAGCCTGTTAAATTACTTTACTTGAGCTGTAAAGCTTGTCGAGAAAATTTAATACCATCCCAACCGCTCCTTATGAAAGCACGTATATTTTTGTGATCCTTACTATCAGGCGTATCCATTACATCTTTATAAAAACGACCAAAGCATCTCAAGGTATGCTCTTCATCTAGTCTATTTAAATAAGCAAAGCTAAAGATTTTTAATGACCCCTCGTTTTGCCCTACTGCATTTTTCAACATTTTCTCACCACTACCGTTTCTAAAAGAGCAAGGAGTAAAAGAATAATGTTCACTTATCACGGCCATTGTGTCTTCAAAATCTACCTTTCCTTCCTTTAAGGCATTTAGATATTGCACTACGCTTATTGACATGTTTTATCTCAAACTTCATTTGTGTGTATGTGCTGAAATTTCAGCGAAGATCATATTACACTATTGCAAAAAATTTAAAACCAAGATATCCGTGATGTTGTTTTAAAAAAAATTAGTTTTTCGGTAAATTTAGTTCATTAACTGGCACTTTCACCGTAAACTACCCTTTTTGTGTTGTAACTTTTAAGTCGAGCATTATGTCAAATAACAATCGTAAAATTTTAGTAACAAGCGCTCTACCTTATGCTAATGGAGCTATCCATTTAGGCCATTTACTAGAATATATCCAAACTGATATCTGGGTACGCTTTCAAAAACAACGTGGTCATGTTTGTACCTACGTTTGTGCAGATGATACCCATGGCACTCCCATCATGCTAAAAGCTGATCAGCTAGGTATATCACCACAACAACTTATTGACCAAACTAGTGAAGAGCATCAACGGGACTTTAAAGCCTTTTTAATTGGCTTTGATAATTTCTACTCGACTCACTCACAAGAAAATCGCGATTTTTCAGCAATGATTTACACTAAGCTGCGCGATAGTGGTCATATCCTTAAAAAGAGTATTACCCAAGCTTACGATCCTGAAAAGGAAATGTTTTTACCAGATCGTTTTGTTAAAGGTGATTGCCCAAAGTGTAATGCGAAGGATCAATACGGTGATAACTGCGAAAGCTGTGGTGCTACTTATAGCCCAGTAGAACTCAAAAATGCTTATTCTGCTATTTCTGGCGCCAAGCCAATTGAAAAAGAATCTGAGCACTATTTCTTTAAGCTCGGTGATTTTGAAGATTTCCTGAAAGATTGGGTTGATAATCACGTACAAGAGCAGATGAAGAATAAGCTCAATGAATGGTTTGAAGCTGGGCTACAAAATTGGGATATTTCTAGAGATGCACCTTACTGGGGTTTTGAAATTCCAGATGCACCTGGTAAATATTTCTACGTTTGGT
Source organism: Oceanospirillaceae bacterium (assembly GCA_036960485.1). Lineage (GTDB taxonomy): Bacteria > Pseudomonadota > Gammaproteobacteria > Pseudomonadales > Balneatricaceae > Rs1. The sequence goes on along the minus strand of JBALXS010000035.1, from coordinate 1,357 downwards.
TAGATGCACCGGTCGGTTACATGGCCAGCTTTAAAAATTGGTGCGATAAAAACGACACTGATTTCGACGAGTATTGGAATAAAGAATCTAAAACTGAGCTCTATCACTTTATCGGTAAAGATATTGCCTATTTCCACTCACTCTTTTGGCCTGCCATGCTCGAAGGCGCTGGATTGCGCAAACCTAGTGGCGTTTTTTGCCACGGTTTTGTCACCGTTGGTGGTAAAAAAATGTCGAAGTCACGCGGCACTTTCATCATGGCTGAAACGTATTTAAATCATCTCCGTCCAGAGTATTTACGCTATTACTTTGCCGCTAAGCTCGGTTCAGGCATCGAAGATATTGATTTAAACCTAGAAGATTTCCGTTTGCGCGTTAATGCAGATTTAGTTAACAAGGTTATTAATATTGCTTCTCGTTGTGCAGGCTTCATCTATAAGAAATTTGATGGAATGCTTTCTGCCCAATTATCTGAACCGGCACTATTTGAAGAAGCCGTTGCCAAGAGAGCAGAAATAGCAGAGTTTTACGAGACGCGCGAATATTCAAAAGCAATGCGTGAAATAATGCATATTGCCGATCAAGCGAATCAGTATATTGACGCCGCTGAACCTTGGGTACTAGCGAAACAAGAAGGCAGCGAGCAAGCAGTGCAAGATTGCTGCTCTATGGGCATTAACATGTTTAGAGTAATCTGCTCATATTTAGCTCCAGTACTTCCAGATGTTGCAAAAGACGCGTTAGCCTTTTTAAACTTGGAACACTTCGATTGGGAAAACATTCAACAGCCTTTACTTGATCACAAAATCAATAAATTCAAACCTTTGATGCAGCGTGTGGAAGAAGATAAAGTCAACTCCATCATCGAGGAAACTAAAAAGAATTTAGCTGCATTGGCTATCGCAACAGCCCCCGCACTTGAAAGTAAAAGTGAGCTGCAACTAGAACCGATTGCCGAGACGATTGAATTTGCTGATTTCGCTAAAGTGGATTTACGTGTTGTAGAAATAGTTAACGCTGAACAGGTAAAAAGCGCTAATAAACTATTACGTTTAACGCTCAGCTTAGGCGATGAAAGCAGGAATGTATTTGCCGGCATCAAATCTGCTTATGCCCCAGAAGATTTAATAGGTAAGCATACTATTATGGTAGCTAATTTAGCCACGAGAACCATGAAATTTGGAGATTCTGAAGGAATGGTATTAGCTGCTGGACCTGGCGGAAAAGACATTTGGATTTTAGAACCACACAGCGGTGCTAAACCAGGCATGCGAGTTAAGTAGCTTGCCGCATAAAAAAGGTGCATATTTGCACCTTTTTTATGCTTGATTATTTCTTATTCAACTGTATATTTTGT
>JBALXS010000034.1:0-43955 GCA_036960485.1 Oceanospirillaceae bacterium | reverse complement strand
ACGACCACCGACTAAAGAGTAAACCTGAATAGGTAGCGTATAATTTTCTTCAGTACGTAAAACGGTTAACGCGAGTACAAACTCATTCCAACCATTAATGAAAGTAAACATCGCAGTCACGGCAATGGCGGGCACCGCCATCGGTAGAAATACTTTCACTAAGCCCTGCAAGAAACTAGCGCCTTCCATCCATGAAGATTCTTCTAAATCTTTGGGTATTGTTTGGAAATAGTTTTGCAGCATCCAAATAGCAAAGGCGATATTAAAGCCTGCATAAATCAGTACTAAAGAGTTAACAGAGTCGATCAAACCCAGCCATACCACTAAGCGAAATAAGCCCACTACTAATACGATTGGCGAGAGCATCTGCGTGACCAGCAAAAATAACCGATAGCTATTTTTAGCGCCAAACTGATAGCGTGCCAATGCATAAGCTGCTGGAATAGCTACGAGTAAGGTGATGAGTGTGGCGCTTATACTCACGTATAAACTGTTCAATAAAGCGTCGCCAAATTTAGTGGCATGCCACATATCTATATAGTTTTGCCAAACATATTCTGAAGGTAACCAAGTGGGTGGAAAGCGAAACACTTCCTCACGAGGTTTTAGTGACGTGAAAAACATCACGGCAAAAGGGAACAAAATAATACAAATAAGAGGAGATAGAGCTAACCAGCAATAGATGCTGCGCTTGGTTTTATTATTCATTGTTGTCGGCCTTCAAGGCTGTAAAATTATTGTTCATTTTTCATCACCATGCGCGCGTAAAACAAGGTAAAAACGAGCAGCACCGAAAACATCACAATCGATACAGCAGATGCTTCACCAATGTGACCAAAGTTAAAGGCTTGCTTGTAAAGGTATGTCACTAAAATGTCCGTTTCATTATTTGGGCCACCTTGGGTGAGTACCCAAATAATAGGGAACGAGTTAAAAACATAGATAACGTTTAAAACAATCGCCATATTGATGAAAGGACGTAACAGCGGGTAAGTGATGCGCTTAAACTGCTGATAGAAATTGGCACCATCCATTTTCGCCGCTTCATATAAATCTTGCGGAATAGAAGATAAACCACCCAGAAAAATAGTAATAGTGAAAGGAATCGAAACTAAAATACCTAAACCAATTTGTACCGGAAATGCAGTTGCAGATTGTGCTAGCCAAACGATGGGGGTATCTAATAAGCCTAAATTCATGAGCGTGGCATTGAGCATGCCAAATTCACCATTTAGGCTCCAGCGCCAAACAATCGCTGTCATGGGAAGTGAAATAGCCCAAGGGAGCATTAAGATAGTGCGGGCAATACCACGGCCGTGAAAATCGGTATTAAGAATGATCGCAATAGGCACTGAAAACAAAATGGTGCCACCCACGACGGCCACGGTCCAAACCACGGTACGGATGCTCGCCTCAATAAATAACGGATCTTCTAAGATGTATTGAAAGTTCTCTAACCCGATATAGCCGCGAATTTTACCAAAGCGATTCACATCACTTAAAGATAAATTGATTAGCTCGTACAACGGATACGAAATTACAAATAGCGCTAATAATAAACTTGGGAGAATGAGGTAAAGTGGAATATTTTTATGCATATAAAGACCGTTCATATTGCGCTTAAAGCACATTAATTGTGTATCAATGTTTCAAGAGAGTGTTGTAAAAGGAGCGAGCGATAATAAGACAAAGAAAAAACAGGTGGATAGCACAGTTTATAGTTATAAATGAGCATATTGAGCCGGTTTTTAACGCCGTATTATTGAGTGCAGTCGTTTTACGAGATTCTCTCAAGGGGTTTTTAAATATGCTCAATAGTTTGTTAAACAACAGAGCGTTGGAATATAAAATGTTTGGTGTCGTTGATAAAAAATGACTAAAGCTAACTGCGTATTTTGATGTGTTGCAGTTGTCGATAATATTTCCTTCTTCCTACCTTGGTTTTCTAGAAAATATGCGAAGCTAATTAATAGCTTCGCATTACTACACTAACGCTTTGTCTTATCTTGGAGGTCGGATAAAGGGCTGTTTAAGTAAACTATTTCCCAAGAACGCGGTTGATACGCTTTTGTGCTTTATCAAGTGTTTCTTGGGCTTTAGCACCACCGTAAATTGCTTGTACAGCATTACTTGTGATATCAGCAACTTCTGACCAACCGGCAATAGTGGGTGCGAAACGTGCTTGCGGAAGTAGATCAACGAACGTTTTAACAGCATCGTTATCTGCAAAAGCAGGCAATTTCGAAACAGATTTCAAGACAGGCAAGAAACCTTCACCCGATGAGAAAGTAGCACGTTGCTCAGTGGTAAACATGAAATCCATAAATTTAACGGCAGCTTGTTTATGCTTAGAGTTTTTAAACAAAACCACTGAATCGGTAACCCCGTATGTTGCACGGCTCTTACCACCTGGAATAGGGGCGATACCATACTTAATATCAGGTGCTTCATCTTTAAGTTGGTTAACCAAGAAAGGCGCGGTAATCATCATGCCAACTCTTCCTTGCTTAAATAAATTTTGTACATCCTCGCGGTTGTATGAAGTAACACCGGGTTGAGTTAAACCTTTATCAATCATGTCTTGTAAGCGTTCAGCGTTAGCAACAGAGGCTGCACTCGCTAAGTTAGAGCTGCCATCCTCTTTAAGCAATGATCCACCTTCGCTCCACATGCCATAATAAAAATAAACATCAGTTTCTACTTCTTTGCCTTGTAGGCCGAATCCATAACTTTTTTCAACTTTAGCAATTTTAGCGGCACTATCAGCTACTTCATCCCAAGTTGTAGGTACTTTTGCGCCTGCTTTTTCAAACAACTCTTTATTGTAATACATGGCTCTAGCGGATGCCGCGACAGGTAAACCATATACTTTATTGTTTAAAGTACCTGGGTTTAAGAAAGCGGGAACGAAACGGTCTTTCATTTCTTTGGTGATTAAGCCGTCTAATGGCTCTGCTACATCTTGTTCTACATAATCAACTAACCAACGCGTACCGATAATCGCCATATCAGCATTAACATTCGAGCTGATATCAGTGGTTAGTTTCTGGTTGAGTACATCCCAGTTAACTACTTCAATCTTAATATCTATATCGGGATTACTTTTTTCAAAATCTTTCGCAAGTGCTTCATAGTAAGGACCTGTTTTAGCGCTGTAATAGGCAACGGTAAAACGAACCTCTTCAGCAGCTTGTGCCGATAGAGATAAGGAAGTGCCAAGTATCGCCAGAGAAATGCCTGCGGCTAATGTCTTCAAAGAAGTAGATAAATATTTCATTGTTACACCTATAAACTTTCGTTTTGTTTTTTTTAATGGAAGTAAAGGATTTTTCTTCACCAATATAATCATATAACTTTCTTTTGCGCAAGTTTATTGTGAATAAATATTGACTGTTGTTGTTATTGTGTTATCTTTTCTTTCATTTATTTTAAAACGAAAGGTTATTTATGTCAGTTTTGCAGTTAAAGCAGCTTGTTAAGCGTTATGGCAATGTTGAAGTTTTACATGGGATTGACTTGAGCATTAATGAAGGTGAGTTTTTAGTACTTATAGGGCCTTCAGGGTGTGGTAAGTCGACATTACTGCGCATGATTGCCGGCTTAGAAGAAATTAGTGCGGGTAGCTTGACCTTAGACGGTAGTGAAATTAATCATGTACCCTCGCAGCAGCGAGACTTTTCAATGGTGTTTCAAAGCTATGCGCTTTATCCACATTTAACTGTGTATGAAAATATCGCCTTTGGCTTAAGAATTCGCAAGTCAGAGCAGGCACATATTGATAAAATGATTGATTGGGCAGCAGATGTTTTAAACCTAACACCTTTATTACAGCGAACGCCTAAACAGTTATCAGGTGGACAATGTCAAAGAGTTGCAATGGGGCGCGCATTAGTAAGAGAGCCTAAATTGTTTTTATTCGATGAGCCGCTTTCAAACTTAGATGCAAAACTGCGCATTCAAATGCGTGCTGAAATGAAAGCGCTGCACTTAAAGCTAAAAACTACGACGGTGTATGTGACTCACGATCAAGTTGAAGCAATGACCCTAGCAGATCGAATAGTGGTGATGAACGCAGGGATTATTGAACAAGTAGGCACGCCTCTTGATTTGTACGATAATCCCGTCAATTTATTTGTCGCAGGATTTTTAGGCGCACCTGCTATTTCCTTTATTAAAGCGGTGGTGGGTGATAATGGTTTTGAGATAGCAGACTTAAGTGATGATGCAGGTAGTACTCTAACATTACCGTTAGATGTAACTAAATTAATTAAAGGAACAGCAGTAGTACTAGGTATTCGCCCAGAATTTTTTGATCTAGAAGAAAGTGATGCTAAAGTCACTGTCAAGTTTATCGAGGCGATGGGTGCTGAATCATACGTACATGGACATTTGTGTGGCCAACAGATTGTCGCGAAAACAGATTTAAGACTTGATTATCAACCAGGCCAAGTCGTCGATATAGGAATTAAGCCCGCGGCTGTGCATGTATTTGATGCTAACAGTGGTCTTAGGTTAAGTAGTTGATATAATGTTGCGTTTTTCAGTACACAAAATTGGTCCAGGAAATTGAAGCAGCCCAAAAAAAATATCAGGAACACCCGCCAACGTCGAGAATACATCTTAGCGCATTTAGCTGAGCACAGCTCTATTACGGTAGAGAGCATCGCGCATCATTTTGCGGTATCTACTGTTACCGCAAGAGCAGATCTTCGGTTGTTGGAAGCAAAAGGCGAACTCGTACGTCACTACGGTGGTGCTATGTTAAGTAAGCCTATTGCTGCAGTGCATATAGCAGATGATCGATTATCGATCAATATGGATATTAAACATAAACTTGGAAAAGCGGCCGCTGAATTAGTGCAGCCAGGTGAATCTATTATTCTTGATTCTGGAACCACTACAAAATGCATTGCCCAACAATTAAGCGGTATTTCCCCGCTGCATGTAATGACTAACAGCTTGCCTGTATTACTCGAACTATCAGCCTTTAAAGGGATTACCTCGATGGTGACCGGTGGGCATTTGTGTCATAAAAGCCAATCTTTTTGCGGTGCACAAGCTGAAAATAATCTCAAAGAATTTCATTTTGATAAGTTATTTCTAGGCGTTGATGGTTTTCATTTAGATAAAGGCATCTCAACCTACAATGACGATGAAGCGCGTGTTAACTCAATTATGGCTGAGGTTGCTGAAGAGGTGATAGTGGTGACTGATTCAAGCAAATTCAAAAAGCTTAGTTTATATAAAATAATAAATTTAGATAAAATTGATGTATTGATAACTGATTCTAATATTCCAGAAAATTATCGCTTAGGTGTGTTGGAGTGCGGTATTGAGTTGGTGATCGTTGATTAATTTAAGGCAATTGCTTTGGAAGCGATTGTGAAGTTTTTCCAAATATCATGTTGTTGCCTAATAGCTACATACTTGGGTAAAGGCAATTTAAGTTTTTCTTACACAGGCTTTATTACCCTTCCCCTCCATCTAATTCACTCACAAAGTTAAAGTAGGATTGTTAAATGTATTACGGCATCGATATTGGCGGCACAAAGATTGAACTCGCGGCATTTGATCAGGGTTTTAAGCTGATTAAACAGCAGCGCATTGTAACGCCAACACAAGATTACCAAGCGTTTCTTAATGCCGTAAAAACAATAGTTTTAGAGTTTGATAATGCCTTAAATTGTGAAGGAGCAGTAGGGATTGGTTTTCCGGGTATACGTGACCTAAGTGATGGTACTTTTGTTTGTGTTAATATTCCCTGTGTAACGGGAAAGCTACTGGATCAAGATTTAACCCATCTTTTAAAGCGCAATGTGCTCATCGAAAACGATTGTAAATGTTTTGTGTTATCAGAAGCAGTGCTCGGTAGTGGCAAAGGTTATCAACATGTGTTTGGTGCAATCATTGGCACAGGTGCTGGTGGTGGTTTAGTAACCAAAGGACATTTGTTGACCGGCGCCCATGGCATCGCCGGCGAATGGGGGCATATAGGTATTAATGCTTATGTTGTTGATAAGTATAAGTTACCGGTTTGGCGCTGCGCTTGCGGTTTATGGGGATGTGCTGAACAATATGTATCAGGTAGTGGTTTACAAAATTTGTATCGTTACAAGTTAGAAAGCCATCTTAAAAATGATGCCCGAAACAAGTCATTAAACGGGCAGGAAATCATGGTGCTTGTTGGAAAACAAGATGCTCTAGCTGTAGAAGTGTTCGAAATGTATGTGGATATTTTAAGCTCAAGCTTAGCCACAATCCAACTAAGCTATGATACTGATGCCATTGTATTAGGTGGCGGGATGAGTAATGTAGCGGCTTTATATGAAAAGCTACCAGGGTATCTTGCTCAACATATGTTTGAGCGTGCCCAAGTGCCTGCTATATTGGCACCTGAGTTTGGAGATGCTAGTGGTGTCAGAGGCGCTGCGCTATTGCATTTCGATTTATAAAAAGAGGGTTAATTACTGCCTCGTCATAACAGCAGTATATTTAACGAATTGATTTACTCATCTTTGTTAACTTACTGCTATAGCCTAGTTTATCGTATAAACCCATTGCGGCAGAATTAAATTGATATACCGATAGCATCACCTCATCTATATCAAAGGTCTGAAAGTAATCTTCAATACTGTCTACTAACTTTTGTGCGATTCCTCTGCCTTGAAAAGAAGGTAGCACCGATATCTCATCTATATAGCCGATTTTTTTACTGCTATGTATAAATGACTCTTGATCGATAATCTTGCCAGCGATAACGCCACAAGGTTGCTGGTTTATCTTGGCGATGAACATGACGTAATTACCACTGCTTAGTAAATTTGTAAAGCTTTGAGGAGTTCGTTGTGAAGCTATTTTCTCAGGCGTTTTGAATTCACCTGCTAGTTGTTGGTAATGATAGGCATCACAGGCATAGAAAAGGGGTTCAACAATAGCTAAATCAGCAGCGGTTACTTTGGATATTTCAATCTTTAATTCATTGATCATTGATTGCACTCAATTTGAGAGCCAAAATTTGGGTACTCAATCAGGTTTATGTATATAGCTTGTAACAAAGAAAGTGAGTTGATGTCTGTAATAAATATTAGTATTTCGAATTAAATTTTTTTATATTTAGGTTGATTAAAAAAATAATAATAGTGATAGATAAATACTATTTAAAGTTAGCTGATTCAAGAATTATTTAGTCCAATGCTGGAAACTCGTTACAGTGAAATCACTAATACTTGCTGTTTTTAATAAGCTAAAGTACAGGTCTTCGACGCTCAATATATTTAAATGCAATACCTATCAGTGTAGCCATAACCATATAAATAAGTGCTAATAGCAACAGAGGCTCATAAGTGATAAATGTATCTTGGCGCACTTTAGAAAACACGGCGAAAATGTCAATCATGGTGATAGTTGCCACTAAAGGCGTTGCTTTAAGCTGCAATATCACTTCACCGCCTAACGTGGGCAATGCTCTGTAAAAAGCTCTTGGCAACCAAATTCGGCGAAATGTTTGCCACCTACTCATGCCAATAGCGCGGGCAGCTTCTAGCTCTCCTTTAGGAACGCTCGCGAAAGCTCCGCGCAAAACTTCTGCCTCGTAAGCTGCAAAAGATAAGCTTAAAGTTAATAATGCATAAGGCCATGCTTGGCGCAAATAAGGCCATAGTTCAGATTGCCTGATACTCGGTATTGTTGGGAAAATAGAGCCCAAACCGTAATATATCAACCAAAGTTGTAGCAATAGCGGTGTTCCGCGAATAATAGTACAAAAACTACCAGCCAAAATAGCGAGAGGCTTTGGCCCTGTCACTTGCACTAAACCAATCGGCATGGCTAATAAAAAACCAAAGAGAACACTTAACGCTAATAGCCAAGTAGTACGCCAAAGGCCTAGCCAAATTTTATCACTGTAATTGGCTATCCAATCCCAGCGTAGATTTACAGCCATCGCGATAATAATGGCTATGGTTACTATTAGTAATAATATACGGTGGGGGGCAAATAAAGGAATGGCTTTTTGTTTTTGGTACAAATTACACTCCTTTTAGATAACCGCGTCTAACGCGATGATCTATTCTACTAATAATCCAGTTCGAAATTAGGGTTACTAACAAATACAGTACGGCTGCGGCGCAGTAAAATAGCATGTGCTGTTTAGTGCCGCCGGCTGCTTGCTTGGTTATTAAGGTTAGCTCACTAAAGCCGACTACGGCTAAGAGAGCAGTATCTTTAGTGGCGATTAACCATAAGTTAGATAAACCAGGAATCGCGTGAACTAGCATCGCGGGCATTGTAATGCGTCTAAATACTTGAAAGGGTGACATGCCGAAAGCAAACGCTGCTTCTATTTGCCCAATTGGCACTGTGCTAATTGCGCCACGAATAACCTCAGTACTATAAGCGCCTTGTACTATGCCTATTACGATAATGCCAGCGGTTAAGCCGTTGATCTCAATCATTGGGTAGCTTAAAAAAACTAGCAACTGATTAATTAAATCACTGCCAGCATAGTAGAGTAATAGAATTAAAACTAATTCGGGAATTGCACGCACAGCAGTAGTGTAACAGGCCATTAAATCGCGACTCAGTGGGCTTGCATATAATTTAGTACAAGCACCAGCTATGCCAATTAGTAGGCCCAAAGAATAGCCCCCTAAGGCTATTTGTAGCGAGCTTAGCAGGCCTTTTAGGAGTGCGCCGCCCCAGCCTGGAGGGCTGAAAGCGAGTAAGCTTAAATTATTACTTATTTCAGAAAGAAACGACAAGTAGCACCCCTAAAACAAACACACAGCATTAACCGCCGTAGATATCAAAGTTGAAATAGCGCTTAGATATTTCTTCATACTTACCATTACTTCGAATGGTATCAATAGCAGCGTTCAGCTTAGCTGTTAGCTCGGGCTGGCTTTTACGCACGCCTGCTCCAATACCTGGGCCAAATACTGCAATATCAGGTGCTACTTCACCTTTTACTTCACAGCAATTTGTGCCTGATTCAGAAGCGATAAAATCAGCCATCGGTAATGAATCCGCTTGGGTAGCATCAATACGACCTGCCACTAAATCTTGGTTAGCTTCGTCTTGTGTTTGGTATTCTTTAAGCTCAGCGCCAGGGAAATGCTTAAGTGCATAAGCACGGTGAATAGAACCCATTTGTACACCTAAAATCTTACCCTTAAGTGAGCCAGGTGTTGCATCCATAGTAATGTTCTTATCACCAACAACGACAGAAGGCGTTGAGTAATACTTGTTGGTAAAATCAATTTGCTTAGCGCGATCTTGAGTAATTGATAAAGACGCCATGATGACATCTACTTTATTACTGTTAAGTGCTGCTATTAAACCATCCCAAGCAACAGGGGTTATTTTACAATCAAGCTTCGCTTCACTACATAGCGCGCCAATAATATCAATTTCCCAGCCTTTCCAGTTTCCGGCTGCATCAGCTGAAGAAAAAGGAGGATAAGGTTCTGCGCCTATACCAATTTTCAACGTATCAGCTTGTAAAGATGTAGCGGTTAATGCCACCAAGCAACTTGATATTGCAGCGATTGTTTTTATTGTCATTTTAGCTCCTATTTTATTAAGTTGTTTGTATTCACAAACAGAAAATTACTGAGAGTACTTCTCTAATCAACTTTGATTGCCACCAGGTCATTATCTATAGAGCAATTAAAAGGCGTATTACTGGCTGATTATTGCTGTGATAGCGAATTAATAACAAGCTTAATTTTCAATGAAAACAAGGTGCTTGTGTACTTTTTATAGGCTATATCTAAATAGTGAAGTATGTTGCGAATGCGATATTATTATACGATCGTACAGTAAGCAAGGGATTTATTAACAATTGAACGTTCAGGTGTGAGCAGTGCTCAATTATAGAGTTATTCACTAAATAGCGCTTATATTGAAACTATGGAGGTTATTTTCATGAGAGGTTAATGAAATAAGTTTGCATGTTCTTGGGTCACCAGTACAAAGCTTTCATTATGTATAAGTGCTTGTGGCGCTATTGTTTAAGAATGCTGTCTATTACGGTATCTTTGCCCATTAACAAGCATGTTAAGATAAAATATATAAAACTTGAGCGAGCATGTTTTTATGCATAGCTTGTGCAAGCAACTAAACTGTTAATTCTCAATGAAATTAAAAGAGCATAAGAAGAATAAAATATGAGTCAATCTAGGAAAACGTTCAATAGGCAATCTGAACAGAAAAGAACCATGGATTTGATTTTAGCAACGCAATTGTGCATCGAGCGAGGTGGCATTGGTGGGGCGAGTATCAGACGTATAGCTGAAGAAGCTGGAGTAACCCCAGGATTGGTGAGGCATTACTTTCCTGATAAAGAAGCGCTGATTTGTGCCGCGTATAGGCTAACAATGGCGCAAATGTTTAGTGGAGCACGCCAAGGCGTGGATGATTTAGAAGACTCTGCAATTGAAAAGCTACGTCTTTTTATTATGACATCTTTACAACCAGGTGTGATGAACAGCCGCTATCATCAGCTGTGGGCATCTTTTACTAGCTTAACTCGCTCAACACCAGCCATGGCAAAAATCCATCATGAATCCTATTTAGAGTTTCGCATGGGCTGCCAAGATCTAGTTGAATTGGTTTTCATTGAACTAGAGCGAGAAGTTAGCCCCAAACAATTAGAGCATTTTGGCATCATGGTGAACGCAATTTTGGATGGCCTTTGGTTAGAAGGCTGTTTAGCGATGGAGTTATTTGAAGACGGAGAGCTCGCTGAAATAGGCTTGCGCTCAGTGCAATCGGTGTTATCGATACAGGGGTTAATAAAAGAAGAATAAGCAGCTTATACTTTCACTAAGCTTTAGATGTGACAATTAAAAGCGGCAGCTTTTATTCTGATAAAGCGATAAATTCAGCCTATTGTTGTACGATTGTAAAATAAAGCTGGAAAAGCGTTAAACAAAGATGCATTATCGATTAATTAACGCCTTCGATGAATTAATTCACAGGTGTAATTCTTATTTTTAAACCGTATTTGGGGATATCTATGTTTAGTAAAGCAATCGTAAAAAAGCCTTGTAGAGCTGTCGTTTCTGGAATAACTAGTGCAGATTTAGGAGTGCCTGATTACGACAACGCACTAGTTCAGCATGCGAACTATGTGCAAGCTTTAAAAGATTGTGGCTTAGAAGTGACTGAACTAAATGCCGACGAAGCCTTCCCCGATTCAACCTTCGTAGAAGATGCTGCTTTAATGACGCCGCACTGCGCAATTATCACCAATCCTGGAGCTGCATCAAGAAAGGGTGAAATAAATGAAATGCGTGATGTTGTCAGCACATTTTATGACAAGGTAGAGAGCATACAAGCACCTGGTACCGTTGAAGCGGGTGACATTATGATGGTTGGCCAGCATTACTATATTGGTTTATCTGAGCGTACAAATGCAGCAGGCGCGCAGCAGATGATCGATATATTAGAAAAGCATGGCATGTCAGGCTCTATTGTTACTATGAGTGAAGTACTGCATTTGAAAACCGGTTTAGGTTATTTAGAAGACGATAAGCTATTAGCTTGTGGTGAATTTTTAACTAAAGTTGAATTTGCTAAGTATCAAATATTAGAAGTAGATGCAGCAGAAGCTTATGCAGCGAATAGCGTTTGGATCAACGGAAAAGTATTAACTCCTAAAGGCTTTCCTAAAACTAAAGCGTTAATAGAAGGCGCTGGTTTTGAAGTAGTTGAAGTTGATGTAAGTGAGTTTCAAAAAATCGACGGTGGGTTAAGCTGTCTTTCACTACGTTTTTAACGTTAGATTATTAATGGCTAGGCATTTTATATTTAATGCCTATTCAAATTCTATTTATAGCTTTGAACCCCATTTTGTTATTTCTATAAAGATTTTACATTACACCTGTTTTACTGGGTTACTACAGATCAAATAACGAGTCTAGCTCGTTAGCTACTTTTAATAATACGTATTAATCTAGATAAGCAGCGCCAAGTGCTACGGGTATCCCCACCTTTAAGTGTGTCTTGTAGTTCGATGGTTGTGAGCTCTACTTCAGGTAGTTCATAGAGGCCTGCTAAACCGACTAACTGATGTGCATTACTGCGCATCTGTAGAATATCATGGTGTTGAAAGTTGGTTTCTAGAAGTGATATAAGTCGCTCTAATTCTTGCTTTAGTATTGCCTGATCAAGATTGTAATCTGCAAGGTTGGTCGTTTTCTTTAAATTTTTGCTATCAGCAGTTGTTACGGACTCAGCTAACAGTTGTGGTTTTCTCTGTAAAGATGCTTTGGTTAATTGTCGAATTTGATGAATCAGTTCAACATCGTTAATCGGTTTTAAAATAATACAATTACTGCCGGCGGCGATAATTTTTTGATGGTCTTGCTCAATTATATTTGCCGTTAACGAGATGATTGGCATATCTGAGCTTTGGCGTATAAATTTAGTAGTTTCAAAACCATCCATTACAGGCATGTGGATATCAATAATAGCTAGATCTGGTTGGTGTATAGTAATAAGCTCCAGTGCTTCTTTACCATTAGAGGCTATGTATGATTTTATATTATGCTTTTCCAGTATTTTTCCAATTAAAATCTGATTGAATACGTTGTCTTCAGCAACTACTGCGCAAATTTCATTATCCAATATAACGTTGTTATTAGTACTGACAACCGTGTGGCTACTGCTTTCTTTGGAGGGTATTAGCGTTTCAGGTCGTATAGGTTTGTTAATGACAGTAATAGATTTTGGTAGCACAGGTAAAGGGTGACCATTAGGCAGTGCAAATGTAACTGTTTTGTGGGTATCGCTAAGTAACGGTAGCAGTTGGTGAATAAGGGTGTTTTTTAAATCTGTTGATTTGATGCCGATAATTAAATGCTCATATTTAGGTATTAGCTCGAGCAACTCGTTAAATTCTGACAGAGAGCGATATTTGTACTTTTGACGCTCCAACATTAAAGCTATTGATCTTCTAGTGTGCTGGTTTTCGTCGTAGATAAGCACGGGTTTAGTGGCTTTTAAAGGTTTTTCTACAGCGACTGTATGTTCTGTATTACTCAACGCGGGTATCTGTAAAGTAACATTCGTGCCGCGTCCTTGTTTTGAGTATATCTCTAGTTTACCACCCATTAATGTTGTTAAAGTCTTAGCGATTACTAAACCTAAACCCGACCCACCAAAACGTCTTGTTATCGAGGTGTCAGCTTGTACAAAGGCTTGGAAGAGTTTGTTTAATTGCTCATCCGATATGCCAATACCAGTATCGGTCACACTAATAATAATCAGAGACTGATGGCTACTAATGTGTTGTATATCCAAACTAACCGCAACAGAACCACAATCGGTAAACTTAATGGCATTTGATATGATATTAGAAAATATTTGCTTGAAGCGGGTAGGGTCACCTTTGATTTCATATGAGCGGCCATTACTGCTTACTAGCGATAATTCTAATCCTTTGGAGTGTGCCATGGGTGCTTGCATTTCAAGGATGTCTAGGATGGCTGTTTCTAAATTGTAATCTATCCGCTCTAAGCTAATTGCATTTTTCTGCAGCTTAGAATAGTCCAAAATATCATCGACAATCGACAGCAGTAATTGTGAGGTATGGTTGATGATACGAATAGGTTCAACTTGATCTTCAGTTATATTCGATTCTTGTAATATTTTAGAGAAACCTAATACTGATGTCAGTGGTGTTCTCAATTCATGACTCATGCGCGCTAAAAATTGATCTTTCGCTTGGTTAGCTTCAATTTCCTTTTCTCGTGTAGATTCTAGCGTTTCGTTTTGTTGTTCTAAATGATGCATTGCTGCTTGTAATCTTCGAGTAGCGCTATTAACGCGCGTTTCCATGTCAGTGGTAGAAACTTTAATGCGCAGCGCCATTCGATTAATGCCACTAGCTAGGGCATGTAATTTGCCAGTGTGTGATTCGCGAGCGCGTGCATCAAAGTTACCTTTTTGAAAAGCTTCAACCACAGAGGTTATTTCAGAGATGGGAATCGTTATTTGCTTAGCAAGTCCGCGTGCAAACCAAAAAGCAAACAATAAAATGCCCGCCATCACAGCCATTACACTAAGTACAATATTTTGGTTACGCAATTTAGCTGGTCCCTCAGATAGCACAACGATGACCCAGCCTATCGTTTCTGTGGACTGTAGCTTATCTGTAGAGTTCACATAAAGTGAGGATAAAGGAATACCTTTTGTAACAGCTTGCACAAAGTACCAATAAAGCCCGTCGTGATAAAAAGAAGGAGAAGTGGGCTGTAAATCTAATGCAAAATCGGCAGAGCGCATTATTGTCTTGTATCTATCATTTAAAAAAATAATATCAGCGACGCCATTTAAAGATAGTGGTGTTTCACTCATTTTAGTTATCTGGGTAATATCTGCTTGTAAAATAGGATCTTTTGATTGCGCAGCAATCAGTTTAGCGATGGTGTGGCCTTGTAGCATTAACATTTTTTGGGTATCAGATGTTTGCGATATAATAAAATAAACCGTTAAAATAATAGATAACAATACCAGTGGTAATAAAGCGACAATGAGAATTTGCTTATTTAAACCAGAACTTGAATTATCCAAAAATTTCAAATTTATACCTCTTTACTACTATTAAATGCTTTGAATCCAGTTTATTTCTGATGATATTTGCTGAGTAAAAACTAATAGTGGCGATTGAACAGCGAAATCTACATAACTTTTTTGAAAGCTTTAGCGTTAAAGAATAAAATCTCAGTAACGTGTTAGCTAAACCTGCTGATTTTGCTGGACCACTAATTACATAAATGTAAAAAAACTTGTTTAAGTCAAATTACTAAACTTAGTTACGCTAGACACAGTAAGCTTAAATAAAGATAAACATGTAAATTATACTCGCAAGCATCACTTCTTTATAAACACTTTTGTTACTAGTCTCTATATATAGTAAATATACTTGGATGATAGAAGCGAATCAGTTTCAAAACTAGCTGTATGGAGCATTAATTTTATATAAGGCTATATTTAGTGATGATTATTTATAGAATAGTTCTTTGCCGAGCGAAACAGAATGAGGAAGCGAAATAAGTGTTGGTAACTGAGCGTTTAGTAAGCGGCAATTTAATAAAGTAAAAAGCCGCTAACTTTAACAATCGAGCTGTAAAATGATTACAACTGTTTGATGGCTGATCTAGCGGCAGCTGATAATTCAGCAGCATCTGTTTCTAAGCATTTAATGATATCTGCTTTCATTGAGCGTGCCCAAAATTTTTGCATATGGACACAAGTGACAGATGCGGCGTTTTCTTCGCCGCCATGCTGATTGTTCTCAGCAATTTGATTAACCATGTGAATGAGTTGTTGTTTTGCTGTTCTCATACGTTTCTCATCTTTGTTAGTTATTTAGGGTTTTATTACACTGTTCGGTTGAGTGGTAAATGTTGAATTTACTATTACGTGCAAAACCTATTAAATTAATATTAAGCTCTACAGCTTGTGCAATAGCCAGTGAAGTAGGGGCTGACACAGCCACTAAATTTGAGCATTGCAAAAAGCTAGCTTTGTGTACCATCTCGTAACTGGCTCTACTGGAAACAAGTACAAACCCATCACGGCTAGTTATTTTATTAAGCGCCATTGCACCGATCAATTTATCAAATGCGTTGTGTCTGCCTACATCTTCTCGTAATAGTACTTTTGAGCCATTTGAGTCACACCAAACAGCGGCGTGGCAAGCACCGGTTAATTGCTGAATACGTTGCCAATCGTTAACGGAGTCAACGGCTTGCTGGATCGCATCTGGATTTGGCAGTGGCGCTTTTGGTACTTGTTTACCGGGGCGTATTGCAGACGCTAAAGAATCTACACCGCAAAGGCCACAGCCGGTATTACCAATCAGTGTACGTCTGTAAGATTTTAGCGCTTGCATTTTTTCACTGCTAATATCAATGTTGATTTCATAACCGTTTAGCTGTTCGTTCACCTGTAAGTTATAAATTTGATCAATATTATCAACGATATTTTGAGCGAGACTAAAACCTACTGCGAAATCTTCTAAATCGCAGGGAGTGGTCATCATCACCGCTTGGCTAATACCATTGTAAACAAGTGCCACAGGCACTTCTTCGACAACAAGATCATCTAGTGGCAACAACTTTTGATTGCGCCACTGTTGGGTTTTTACATTAATATACCCAGTGTCAGTTACGACACCAGGGATGCTATCCGTCATTATAAGTATCCAGTAACTTTATTAATGAGTTACTTCATTTTTGTCAGGGCGTAAAAAACGTTGTTGCTTTTTATCTTGCGCAACAAATTCTTTTTGCCATTTAGAAGGTTGGCTTACTTTTTCCACTTGTACTGCAGTCACTTTGTATTCAGGGCAGTTTGTTGCCCAATCAGAGTTATCCGTAGTGATTACGTTAGCACCACTTTCAGGGTGATGGAAGGTTGTGTAGACCACGCCAGGTTGCATCCGTGAAGTAACTTTAGCACGCAGTACTGTGTTACCAGCACGGCTTGTAATACCTAACCAGTCACCATCAGCAATACCGCGTTCTTGAGCGTCATGTGGATGTAGTTCTAATACATCTTCAGCGTGCCATGTCATGTTTTCGGTACGTCTTGTTTGTGCGCCAACATTGTATTGCGACAAGATACGGCCTGTGGTTAGTAGCAATGGCAAGCGTCTAGTGCTGCGCTCTTGTGTTGGGATAAACTCAGTAATGGCGAAGTTACCTTTACCGATAGGGAAATCAACAACGTGCATTGTTGGTGTGCCTAGCGGTGATTCGTCATTACAAGGCCATTGGATAGAGCCTAGTTCTTCAAGCTTATCGTAACTAACACCGGTAAAGGTTGGTGTAAGCATGGCTATTTCATCCATGATTTCACTTGGATGGTTGTAGCTCATTTCATAACCTAGCGCTTTAGATAGACCTAAAGTAACTTCCCAATCAGCTAGTCCAGCTAATGGTGGCATTACTTTACGTACGCGGTTAATACGACGTTCTGCGTTGGTAAAAGTACCGTCTTTTTCTAGGAAAGTAGAACCCGGTAGTAATACGTGGGCAAATTTTGCCGTTTCGTTCAAGAAAATGTCTTGTACGATTAGGCAATCTAAAGATCTGAGTGCTTTTTCAACGTGTGATGTATTTGGATCAGACTGTGCAATGTCTTCGCCTTGTACATACATGCCTTTGAAGTTGCCATTGATTGCAGCATCAAACATGTTCGGAATACGTAAACCTGGTTCTTCATCAATAGTTACATTCCAAGCGGCTTCAAACTTATCTCTGACCGCTTTAACACCAACGTGCTGGTAACCTGGAAGCTCGTGCGGGAATGAACCCATGTCACAAGATCCCTGTACGTTGTTTTGACCACGTAATGGGTTTACACCAACGCCCTCTCTACCTAAGTTACCAGTAGCAAGTGCTAGGTTAGCAATACCCATAACCATGGTTGATCCTTGAGAGTGTTCAGTAACACCTAGGCCGTAGAAAATAGCACCGTTGCCAGCTTTAGCATAAGTAAGCGCTGCTTTTCTAACTAAGCTTGGCTCAACGCCCGTAATTTCTTGAGACGCCTCAGGAGAGTTACGCTCTTCACAGATAAACGCTTTCCATTGATCAAAAGCTGCTTTTTCACAACGATCTTCAATGAAGGCATCGTTTTGTAAGTTATCAGTCATTACTACGTGAGCAAGTGCGTTTATTAACGCAACGTTAGTACCCGGGCGAAGCTGTAAATGAATTGCTTCATTAAGGTGTGGTGTTTTCAGCAAATCGATACCCCGTGGATCAACGACGATTAAGCTTGCGCCTTCACGTAATCTGCGGCGCATTAATGAGCCGAATACCGGGTGAGCATCAGTTGGATTGGCACCGATAACAACAATGCTATCTGCTTTTCTGATTGAATCAAATGTTTGTGTACCGGCTGATTCTCCAAGTGTGGTCTTTAAACCGAAACCAGTAGGGCTATGACAAACACGTGCACAAGTGTCAGTGTTATTATTGCCAAATGCAGTACGGATAAGTTTTTGTACTAGGAAAGTTTCTTCGTTAGTACAACGTGAAGAGGTGATACCACCAACGCTTTCACGACCGTGTTCTGCTTGAATTTTGTGGATCTTTTTAGCAGAGAATTCAAATGCTTCTTCCCAGCTAACGGCGCGCCAAGGCTGATCGATCGTATCACGAATCATTGGCTCTTTAATTCTATCGCCGTGTGTTGCATAACCAAAGGCAAAACGCCCTTTAACACAAGAGTGTCCTTGGTTAGCTTCGCCGCCTTTATAAGGCACCATGCGAATAACTTTGTCGCCTTTCATTTGCGCTTCAAACGAGCAACCAACACCACAATAAGCACAGGTAGTAACGATTGAGTGCTCAGGTTGACCTTGATCGATAACAGATTTTTCCATTAAGGTTGAGGTCGGGCAAGCTTGGACACAAGCGCCACAAGAGACACAATCTGAATCGATAAAGCTCTGATCAACACCGGCAGTAACTTTTGACTCAAAGCCTCGGCCACCAATGGTTAAAGCGAAGGTTCCTTGTACTTCTTCACAAGCACGTACGCAGCGTGAGCAAACGATACATTTGCTTGGATCAAAGCTAAAATATGGGTTTGAGTGATCTTTTTCGGCATCTAAATGGTTATCGCCACTAAAGCCATAACGAACATCACGCAGGCCAACAGCACCTGCCATGTCTTGTAACTCGCAATCGCCATTGGCAGGGCAAGTTAGGCAATCTAGTGGGTGATCAGAAATATATAATTCCATCACATTGCGGCGTAACTTGGCCAGTTTTTCAGTTTGGGTTGTAACCTGCATGCCTTCAGCAACAGGGGTAGTACAAGATGCTGGGTAACCGCGACGACCTTCAATTTGCACAGTACATAAGCGACATGAACCAAACGGTTCTAAGCTATCAGTGGCGCATAATTTTGGAATGTTGATATCATTGAGTGATGCAGCACGCATTACAGATGTTCCCTCAGGAACAGTAATAGCAACGCCATCTATTTCAATATTAATCATCGTATCGCAAAGAATAGCGGGTGTTCCTAAATCTTTACTTGGATCAAAATACTCTAACATTTTAATGCCCCTCCACTGATGGGTTTTTCTCATTCAGTTGCGCTTGGTAAGCTTTCATGGCACTTTGTACAGGGAAAGGTGTCATTCCACCCATTGCACATAACGACATGTCGATCATGGTTTCACATAAATCGTCAAGCAACTCTAAATTCGCTGCAACATTTTCGCCGTCACGAATCTTATCGATAACTTCAGTACCACGAACAGAGCCGATACGACAAGGCGTACATTTACCACAAGATTCTTCTACACAGAATTCCATAGAGAAACGTGCTTGTTCTGCAAGGTCCACGCTGTCGTCAAAAACAACAATGCCACCGTGACCTAGTACTGCGCCAATCGCAGCAAAAGATTCATATTCTAACGGTGTATTCCATTGCTCTGGTGTGAGGTAAGCACCTAATGGTCCTCCCACTTGAATGCTGTGCATCGGACGACCAGTAAAGGTGCCTTCTGCAAAGTCATCTAATAAATCTTTGAGTGTGGTACCAAAAGCGAGTTCAACTAAACCACCGCGATTTACATTGCCGGTAATTTGAAAAGGTAATGTACCTTTAGAGCGACCCATGCCGTAATCAGCGTAAACCGCGGCGCCATCCGCTAAGATATGCGGTACTGCGCCAAAAGATAGTACGTTATTAACAACGGTAGGCTGGCCAAATAAACCTTCAATGGCTGGAAGTGGCGGCTTAGCTCTTACTAAACCACGCTTGCCTTCTAGACTTTCAAGTAATGAGGTTTCTTCACCACAAATGTAAGCGCCAGCACCTAAACGCACTTCTAGATCGAAAGCGTTGGTAGAGCCACAGATGTTTTCGCCAAGGAAGTTTTGAGCATAAGCATTGCTAATAGCTTCGTTAAGAATCAGCAGTGCTTGAGGATATTCTGAGCGTAGGTAAATGTAACCTTGCGTTGCACCAACCGCTAAACCGGCAATGATCATACCTTCAACAAGAGCGAGGGGGTCAGCTTCCATTAATAGACGGTCCGCAAAAGTACCTGAGTCACCTTCATCAGCATTACAGACGATGTACTTTTGCTGTGGTGGACAGTTAAGTACTGTCTGCCATTTGATACCTGTCGGGAAAGCTGCACCGCCGCGGCCTCTTAAGCCTGAAGCACTGATCTCATCAACAATTCCCTGGGCGTTTAACTGCATTGCTTTAGCAAGGCCTTTAAAGCCATCATGGGCAATATAGTCATTGATGTCAGTAGGGTCTATTACACCAGCTCTAGCAAAGCTTAAACGCTGCTGTTTTTTGAAATAAGGAATCTCTTCAGTCAAACCTAAGTATAGCGGATGATCTTGTGCGCTTTGCTGGGTAAACCCTGCTGCAAATAAGCTTTCAACATCTTCTGGTTGTACAGGGCCAAAGGCAATACGCCCTTGATCAGTGGTTACTTCAACTAAAGGTTCTAGCCAAAACATGCCTCTAGAGCCGTTACGAACGATGTTAATATCGATATTTTTCGAAGATGCTAACTCGCGAATATTACTTGCAACTTGCTCGCCATCTAAAGATAAAGTAGTAGTATCTCTTGGAACATAAATAGTTGTTGTCATGGGTAGTTCCTATGTAATTTGCAATGCAACAGTATTTAAACCATTGATAACTTTATCAAACTTCTCAGGAGTTACTCTACCTACTATGTCATCTCCTATTCTAATGTTGGGTCCACAAGCACAGTTACCTAAGCAATACACCGGATCTAAGGTGATATTCCTGTCTGCTGTTGTTTGATGGTAATCAACATTCAAACTTTCTTTAGCGTGGCTTTCAAGTGCGCGACCGCCACGGGCTTGGCACGCTTCAGCGCGGCAAATCTCAACTCTGTTGCTGCCAGCTTTGCTTGTATGGAAGTGGCGGTAAAAGCTAATCACACCGTGAATCTCTGCTGCTGTTTGCTGTAACGCAGCTGCAATTAATGGAATAGCATTTGGCGGGATGTAGCCAAAGCTATGTTGTACTTCATGTAAGATAGGTAGTAGAGCGCCTGGCTTATCACGTAGTTCAGTTATTATTTTTTGGATTTTTTCGTTTGCGCTCACGGATGTAGCATCCATAGGTTCACCTAATCATTGTCATATGAAGTAAATTGCATATATTGTTATTAAATCAATCTTATTATAGGCAGAAAGTACCATTATTAGGGCATAGGTTAAATATGAAAATATGTGCATATATGTTTTGGATATGTTTAGTGCGCTTTCGGTATGAAATATAGTGAAATTTTTTTATAGAAAATTAGTTGATGAATTAAATAACCTTATGAAAAATAAGTTCTTTGTTGTATGTTTAGATGATCTTAATAAAAAAATAAAAAATCTGATACATGAAATTCTATTCTCATTTTATTTATGTGGTGTATTGCTTGTTAAGCAAACACTGCCAAATTGTAATAGCGATTTAAATGTATATTTTGCACGACAAAATAATATAACCTTAATGTGAGGCTGAACATGGGCGATACAGAAAGAGAGCTACAGCAAGCAGAACCATTAATAATGACGATGTTAATGACACCTGATATGGCAAATTTTAGTGGTAATGTTCACGGAGGGTCCATTTTAAAGATGTTAGATCAGGTGGCGTATGCATGTGCAACTCATTATTCTCACCACTACGCAGTGACGCTTTCAGTAGATCAAGTGACCTTCAAAAAGCCGGTTAAAGTGGGAGAACTAGTTACTTTTTATGCACAAGTTAACTACGTTGGCCGTTCAACGATGGAGGTGGGGATTAAAGCAGTTGCTGAAGATATTCACTCTCGCCAAACGCGTCACACTAATAGCTGTTACTTCACTATGGTTGCAGTAGACGATAAAGGTAAGCCGGTTGAAGTGCCTAAACTACTACTTGATAGTCCTGTTACTAAAGCGCGTTATGTTGCAGCAAAGCTTCGAAGACAGCTGCGTTTAGAGCATGAGTCAACTATGGAAGCGATTGACCTTAAGTGGACTGAGCAATTAGACACTTTGAGTGAACAAGAAATAGAAGAAGCTTTAAACTCTGAAATGGAAAAGTAGTAATTACGCAGCGGTTAATAGGTATTTTTGGTTTTAAGCTCGTAAGTAAAAGCGATAACCTCAGCAATGGCACGATAGAGTGCTTCAGGGATTTCATCACCAATTTCTAACCGAATCAAAATTTCTAACAGTTCGGGGTTCTCATGGATATGAATCTCGTTCTCTTTCGCTAGTTCGATGATTTTTTCAGCGATATCACCCTTGCCTTTAGCAACAACCGTTGGTACACCGCCTGCTTCAATATCGTATTTTAATGCGACTGCCGAGTTAAGCTTCTTGTTTTTAGGATGATTACTCATGTTCTAATATCGATGATGCGTTTGCTGATAGGGTTATTGGCAATAGCGGCTTGAGAGCCTTGTGAGCAATGCAGTGTTTGCACTTCAAAGCCTTGACTGTTGAGTTGGTTTTTAAAGTTATTCATACGCTGTTCTATCTCATGTACAGTGCTTAATTGAGAGCATAAAAAAGTGGTTGATATTGTATTGTCAGTTGGATTAAGTGCAACTTCGGCATCTACTTCGCCGCGTTCTTCTAAATCAAAGTGCAATTTCACACTCCAAATAGCGACAAAATCACCTTCATTATTCATGTGTTTGCGCTGTTTTATTTCTATCTCAACATTATCAAGCTTCTCATTGTGTTGAACAGGAATATCGATCTGAAAAGACCTTTCATTACTAATATCTGCTTTTAGATGCTGTTGTTGTACATGTGTCAACTGGTTGGTTGTAACTCTAGCAAGCATACGTTCGGTGGTGCTTTGCAGCATTTCCTTTTGCTCAGTAGGTAGCTGCTCTGCAAGGCGATTAAGTTTCCCTAAAAAGTTTTTCATATCTCCTTGTTGGCCGCCAGTTTGGTTAACTAATTTACTTTCAGTGAACAAACCACCTTGCTGAATGTTGCGTTTGACAGTGTCGCTACTGTTATTCGCGCCCGGTTTTACCCCAAATAGCTGCATTATACTCATCGTTACTTTATCAACAGATGCTTGTGCAGGAGACGCAATACTTGCGAACTGTGCTGTTTGGTTCACTAATTGGTTAATTCCTTCTGCCATAGGGATTTGTTGCGGCAGAGCTTGGCGCAAACTGTGCTCCATTAATTGGGCTTGCTTGGGGCTCAGTATAGGTGGAGCTACCTGTGGTGTCGGAGCTTGGCTTACTTGCTGCCATTGAATATTAGCTAGTACGCCTTCTGTTCTAGTTATTTGCACACTTTGCAAAGGAGGTAAATTTGCAGGTGCTTGTAACGTTATTGTTTGCCCTGCCACAGCAACTTTAATTGCGGCATTGTTAGAAGGCAAAGCATTTAATTGCAAATTTTGTGGAATGTTTTGCCTATTTGTTCGTGCATCAACGCCAATATTGTTAATTGATGTTTGAGGCAATACTTGTGAAGGTGCTGCTGATGATAGCTGTGAAGCCGGTTGAGAGTGTGTTTGAGAAGCTAAAAGAGGCGAAGCATTTGGTGTGGTGGTTGCTATGTTAGGGTTTTGTTGATTTGCATTTG
This sequence comes from Oceanospirillaceae bacterium, assembly GCA_036960485.1. Taxonomy (GTDB): domain Bacteria; phylum Pseudomonadota; class Gammaproteobacteria; order Pseudomonadales; family Balneatricaceae; genus Rs1. The sequence continues at coordinate 20,331 of JBALXS010000034.1, read as the reverse complement.
AAGCGGCTTGAGGTGAAGCGCTAGAGCTGGAGAGCGCAGCATTACTATTAATAATATTACTACTTTGGGTGTTGCTTATATTGGAACTCAAAACAGTGTTTGGTACAACAGCTTGGTTTGCCGTTTGGCTAATTGCAGCTGTTGCTGTCGCTGGAGCATTATTCGATAAATTAGTGATTACAGGCGTGGTGTTTCCTCTGTCTTGAGGGGCAAGAGGCACAGGCGGCCTCGAGGCTGTAGTACTCTGAATGTTAGTATTATTTGAAAGAATAGTGGCAGGTTGGCCTGTGTTAGTATTTTGAAGCGTGTTTTGTTGGGTTACTCCTTGAGGAGCATTTGGGCTAGGCTGAGTATTAGCTAGAACACTAGTGGGTTGTGTTGTTACAGGTTTAGCATCAATAGGTAAGTTGGCAGTAGGAACTGGAGCCGGATTTGGCCTAGCGCTATATGTATTGCTAATAATGTTAGCTGAGTTTATAAGATTGTTTGTAGGCGAAGTGCTCACTGCATTGGGCGGCGTTTGGCTGGCCGTTACCGCAGTGGGAGTGTTTGTCCCGATAGATTGAGTGACAGACGATGTAGTTGTGCTTACTTGCGCGCTATTTGTCAGCGTATTATTTGTAAGGGAGTTATTGGGCGCAGCAGCGGGTTGAAATGCACTGGCATTAGCCTGTAGTGCTGTATTAGGTGCCAATGCTGTCGAGGTATTAGTTAACACATTACTTAGTTGAGCTGCTGCTGGGTTAGCAGGTGTCGCACTGTTTTGAGTATTACCCAATGGAGTAGAGCTAGTATTAGTTAACACATTACTTAGTTGAGCTGCTGCTGGGTTAGCAGGTGTTGCACTGTTTTGAGTATTACTCAATGGAGTAGAGCTAGTATTAGCTAAAACATTATTTAATAAAGAGCTGCTTTGACTAATGACTCTTGCTATTACCGTTTGGCCTTTAGGCAAAGCGAGTTCTATAGCATTAAGTGTGCTGCCACTAGAGTTTATGATCACAGACGCTTTAAGAATAACTTTTCCAGAATCGCCGGAAGATGTTAAAGGTGCGTTAGTTGCAGTAGTGTTAGCTAATAAAGCTTTAGCACTTTGTGTGGCTTTATCAGTAGATTGACTATTAGTAGGTTGGTTACTGGTGGTGTTTGCTAATGGTTTACTATCAATGCTCTTATTTGCAGTTTGGTTTTCAGGGATTACTTTTAGCTGGATTTGACCATCGCTCGAGCGCTGCACAATCACACTGCTGCCAGCTTCGGGAATGCTTGCAGAGAATTTGGCAGATAGCTGAATTACGGTGTTATTTACTTCCAGTTTAACCCGGTGAGTGCCTTGCTGTGCCCGATCAGGATTTAATTGAGTAACCTGTGTTATTTTAGCTTGAACTGCTTTGCCACTAGGTAATGCTACTTCAATAGATCTAGCTGAAGAGGCGCTTTTTGTATCGAGAATTTTTACTTGTGCAATCGCCTGAGCATCCATATTATCAGCCTCTATCAATATCACCGCTGCTAAGCTTATTAACTGGCAGCTTCTTGAAAATGTTTCAGTCGTTATAGACGTCTTAAAATTGTTTACGTGATCGATAAGATCAGGTGTTTTTTTCGATCAGTTAACGCAAAAAACTATGAAAAACTGATCTATAGCAATGCTACTTGATCAGATAACCGTTTATAATGCGCTGCATTAAGTATTAATAGATATGCATCACTTAGCTAATAATACCTTATTGAGAATACTATCGGCAGAAAAGCGGCAAATTGTAGTTAAAATCGCTGCGGTTTCAGCTTAAAGATGAAATCCCGACAAAGAAGACTGCTGTTGGTATAATTGTATTTGTTTTCGTGTCAGTGATGCTGAAGAATTAAAAAGGCATAGGTAAAGCTATTAAGGAGCCGAATGTGGCAGCAGTGCTGTTAGATATAAATGATCTATATTGTGAAAGAGATGATCGAGTGCTGTTTGAACATTTATCGTTTAAATTAAAACAAGGTCAAATTTTACAATTAGTAGGCAAAAACGGCAGTGGCAAAACATCGTTACTTAGAATTCTATGTGGTTTATACAGTAGCTATGAAGGCAGTGTTAGTTTTTTAGGTGAAGAGATAACAGCCTCTAGAGATGCTTATAACAGTGCGCTGTTATATATCGGTCATAATGTAAGTGTGAAGAACGGCCTGACCGCACGAGAAAACTTAACTTGGTATGCTAAAATTCAACCTCAGCTCGATGAAAAGCTAATTGATCAAGCTTTGGCGAAGGTCGGTTTAAAAACTTATGAAGAAGTTATTTGTCAAAATTTATCAGCAGGGCAAAAGCGTAGAGTGAATTTAGCTAGACTGTTTATGCTCGATGAAACATCTTTTGATAAAACGCTGTGGATATTAGACGAGCCTTTTACCGCAATTGATGGCGAAGGTGTGCACAATTTAGAGCAACAAATGTCACATTATGTAGCCAATGGTGGAACGGTGTTAATAACCACTCACCAAGAGTTACAAATGAAAGAGAATTTACAGCAATTAAATTTAGATGAGTGGGGAACTTAACCTTTGTTCATAGGGCTAATAACACGGCTTGAACAAAATGTGAGTGAGCCTGTCGCTATAATAAATAACGATGTTTTTATATGATAAGAATTTTTTGGGCAGAGCTAAGTAAAGATCTACTACTGGCCTACCGACGTAAAGGGGACTTGCTAAATCCCTTGCTTTTTTTTGTAATGGTTGTAGCGCTGTTTCCATTAGGTGTTAGTCCCGCTGCCGATTTTTTAAGTCAATTAGCGCCAGGCGTGTTATGGGTATCTGCATTGTTAGCAGCTTTATTATCGTTAGATAACTTGTTTAAAGCTGATTTTGAAGATGGCACATTGGAGCAGCTATTGCTAAGCCCTGAATCAACTTATGTGATTGCTTTGGCAAAAGCGGTTGCTCACTGGCTAACGACCGGCTTGCCTTTAGCGTTGCTTGCGCCACTGCTAGCAGTAATGTTGTTTTTACCGAGCCATGCAATACCAACATTGGTTGTTACATTGCTGCTAGGTACGCCCACATTGAGTTTAGTAGGCGCGATTGCAGCGGCGCTAACCGTCGGTTTGAAAAAAGGCGGTGTGCTAATTTCTTTATTAGTCATTCCACTGTATATCCCAGTGTTGATTTTTGGAGCGAGTGCGGTACAAAACGCCACTCAAAATTTACCAGTGCAAGCGTACCTTGCAATATTAGGTGCGATGTTAGCTTTAAGTATCGTATTAGCACCTTTTGCGATAGCGGCATCTTTAAGAGTCTCAGTGAGTAGTTGAAAATGGTTAAAAAACAGATTATGCCAAAATGGTTTTATCAAATGGCATCACCAAAATGGTGTTATCAAATATCAGGTAAGTTGTTGCCTATCTTTTCTATTTCCGCACTATTATTATTAGTAGCAGGGGTGATTTGGGGGCTGTTATTTGCTCCGCAAGACTATCAACAAGGTAACAGTTTTCGCATTATTTATATCCATGTTCCCAGTGCTATTTTGGCACAATCAATTTACTTAACAATGGCTATTGCAGGTGGCATTGGTATTATTTGGAAAATGAAAATCGCTGACATGGTGGCTTATGCTTGTGCCCCAATAGGCGCATCTATGGCCTTCATCGCTTTATTAACGGGTGCGATTTGGGGTAAGCCAACTTGGGGTTCTTGGTGGGTTTGGGATGCAAGATTGACTTCTATGTTGATTCTATTGTTTTTATACTTTGGTGTGATAGCAATGTACTCAGCGATGGAAAAACCCGAGAATGCAGCGCGTTCCGTCGCTATTTTATCTTTAGTGGGTTTAGTGAATATACCTATCATTAAATACTCAGTTGATTGGTGGAATACTTTACACCAACCAGCAACATTTACATTGACAGAAAAGCCAGCTATGCCAGTGGAGATGTGGCTACCTTTGCTAGTAATGGTAATAGGGTTTTATTGTTTTTTTGCCTCCGCAATGTTGTTGCGATTGCGCAATGAAATTTTAGTGCGAGAAAAACGAACCAGTTGGGTGAAGCAATTAGTATCAGAGAGTTGAATGGATAAATGGCTCAGCTAAATACAGGCCGAGTGAAATATCTAAACCAAATAGGCAGTTGAACAAGATAGCTAGCGTAATAAGGTAAAAAAGATGCAGTTTGAAACATGGTTAGATGTGATAGAAATGGGCGGACACGGGCTTTATGTGTGGAGCAGTTTTGGTCTAACAGTATTAGTGATTGCTTTAAATGTAATAGTGCCATTAAACGCACATAAAAAAATTAGAGTATCACTTCAAAAGAAATTCCAGCGAGAGAATAACAGCTAATGACACCGAAGAGAAAAAAACGCCTAGTGCTCGTTTTATTTGTAGTTTTTGGCGCTGCAATTGCCGTAGGTTTAGCGCTTTTTGCTTTGAACCAAAATATCAGTTTGTTTTTCTCGCCTAAGCAGATCATGAACGGGGAAGCTCCTGTTGAAACGCGTATTAGAGCAGGAGGTATGGTGGTTGAAGGCAGTGTTAAGCGTGCCGATAACAGTTTGAAAACAGAGTTTGCGATTACTGATTATGCAGAGCAAGTGACCGTAGTTTTTGAAGGAATATTGCCTGATCTATTTAGAGAAGGGCAAGGGATAGTTGCACAGGGAAGTTTAGATAAACAGGGTGTTTTCCAAGCTGTAGAAGTACTGGCTAAACACGATGAGAAATATATGCCTCCAGAAGTAGCAGACGCGCTCGAAAAATCGGGTGTAAGTAAAACAAATGAACAATCCGAGAGTTCAAAAGATGCCTCAACAGGAGCTTATCAATGATTCCTGAAATAGGTGAATACTCACTAATTTTAGCGCTAGTGTTATCTGTTTTTTTAGCGTTTATCCCGATGGTTGGCGCTGCACGAGGTGATGTGTTTTTAATGAGCTTTGCCAGGCCGCTAGCTAAATCGCTGTTTTTGTTTTTACTCATCAGTATGATTTGTTTGGGTTATGCCTTCGCAACAGATGATTTTAGTGTTCGATATGTCGCTGGTAACTCTAACAGTGCTTTGCCTATTTACTTTAAGCTGAGTGCTATATGGGGAGGACATGAGGGCTCGTTATTACTGTGGGTGTTTATTTTAAGTGGCTGGATTTTTGCCGTAGCAGTTAAATCTGACGGTTTGCCAATGGATATGATGGCTAGAGTGCTATCAGTGTTAGGTATGGTTGGCGTTGGTTTTATATCATTTACCTTGATTACTTCTAGTCCTTTTGAACGTTTATTATTAAATACACCAGCTGAAGGCGCTGATTTAAATCCGCTACTTCAAGATATTGGTCTTATTATTCATCCTCCATTGCTTTATATGGGGTATGTCGGCTTCTCAGTTGCATTTGCTTTTGCTATTGCCGCGTTATTAAGTGGTAAGTTGGATGTTGCATGGTCTCGCTGGACAAGACCTTGGACCAACGTCTCTTGGGCATTCTTAACTATTGGTATCACACTAGGTAGCTGGTGGGCATATTACGAACTTGGCTGGGGCGGCTGGTGGTTTTGGGATCCAGTAGAAAATGCTTCTTTCATGCCTTGGTTAATGGGTACTGCATTAGTGCATTCACTAGCGGTAACTGAAAAGCGCGGACTCTTTAAAAGCTGGACATTATTACTCGCTATTTTTACGTTCTCACTTAGTTTATTAGGTACTTTTTTAGTACGTTCAGGCGTGCTTACATCTGTGCATTCATTTGCGGCAGACCCAGAGCGTGGCCTTTATATATTAGTCTTACTCGCTATCACCGTAGGTGGGTCGTTACTGCTGTATGCAATTAAAGCTTATGATGTAAAAAGTGAATCGGATTTTGATTTGTGTTCAAGAGAAACTTTGTTGCTAGTGAATAACGTTTTGTTAGTGATTATGTGTTCTATGGTGTTAATCGGCACATTGTATCCGCTAGTCGTTGATGCGATGGATGCAGGAAAAATATCAGTTGGGCCTCCATACTTTAATGCACTGTTTGTACCTTTTAGTTTGATCTTAGTGTTTTTTATGGGGATAGGAATACTCCTACGCTGGAAGAAAAGCAGCCCACAACGTATGTTTAAGCAGCTTTTACCTTCCCTAGTATTAGCGGTTATTTGCGGTATAGCCGCAGCTTATATTTTTAACAATGAAATGGCGTTTAAAGCAACGCTCGCGTTGGTGTTATCTTTTTGGGTTATCTTCAGTTTGCTAACCGATGCCTACAGCAAAGTTTCTAACAAAAAGGATAAGTTAAGTAGTTTATCTAAACTACCAAAAAGCTATTGGGCAATGCAAATAGCTCACTTAGGAGTGGTTGTATCGCTAGTGGGCGTGGCGCTAGTTGCAACCTATAGTGAAGAGCGTGATATCCGTATGGTACCTGGCGATACAGTGACACTAGGAGATTACAAGTTTGAGTTTAAAGGAGCTAAAGCACTAGTTGGGCCTAACTACAAAGGTGATGTAGGTACGATTGTTGTCTATAAGAACCAACAATTCTTTGCTGAAATGCATCCAGAAAAAAGATTGTATTTAGCTCGCGGCAGTATGATGACCGAAGCGGATATCAATGCAGGTGTGTTTGCTGATATTTTTGTTGCATTAGGTGAACCTTTAAATGATGGTGCATGGGCGGTAAGATTGCAATACAAGCCTTTCATGCGCTGGGTATGGTTCGGTGGTGTGTTAATGATGATTGCTGGTTTGTTAACAGCATTTGATCGTCGTTATCGTATCAAAAAAACCTTGAAGACTACTTTTGCTTAAACGGCAACTGTGTAAAAAGAAAAGCTTATTAAAAATAAGCTTTTCATGAAAAATTAGGATTGTAATAGATGCGTCGATTTTTATTGTTTACCCCGTTAATTCTCTGTTTTATTTTAGGAGCCCTTTTCGTAAAAGGGTTATCGCTTAATCCAACGGACCTGCCCTCTGCAAAAATTGGTAAAGCCTTCCCAAGCTTTAATTTGCCTGATTTAAAAGATGGAACACAAAAGGTTAATGAAAAAAGCTTAACAGGCACCGTACGATTGGTGAATGTATGGGCTACTTGGTGCCCTACTTGTAAACAAGAACATAGTTTTTTGAATAAATTAGCTAAAACAGAAGGTGTTGAAATAGTTGGTATTAACTATAAAGACGAACGTAGTAAAGCAGCACAATGGTTAAAGCGTTACGGGGATCCTTATACCTTTAATGTTTACGATGAAAAGGGCAGTTTAGGTTTAGATTTAGGAGTATACGGAGCACCTGAAACCTATATTGTTGATGTTAATGGTGTTATTCAATATCGCCATGTTGGTGAGGTTAATGCAGCGGTATGGCTTGAGCTAAAAGTTAAGATGCAAGCATTGGGTTGGAGCGCAGATAAATCATGAAGTACATAGTGTTGATGTTGATGTTGATGTTGTTTTCATTACCTAGCTTTGCTGCAATTGATACTTTTAAATTTGATACGGATGAAAAACGAGAGCTCTTTCGACAATTAAGTGAAGAGCTGCGTTGCCCTAAGTGTCAAAATCAAAATTTGTCTGATTCTAATTCTGCTATAGCAAAAGATTTACGCGTTGAGTTATATCGTATGGTTGTTGATGGGCAAAACACCACGCAAATTAAAGATTTCATGGTAGAGCGTTATGGAGAGTTTGTATTGTACCGTCCTTCAGTAAACTCTTTGACTTATGCGCTTTGGTATGGACCTTTCGTGCTACTTATAGTCGGCTTTATCATTGTTTTTAGTTTGAGTAGAAATAGAAAATCGGCGAAAAAAATAGTTACCAACAATGCAGTACAAAATGCTTCATCAAGTACACAAACAGATATCCACCAACAACGTTTAAAAGAATTACTGGATAAAAAAGATGATTGAGCTGTGGTTAGGCATAATTTTATTAACACTTGTAGCGCTATCATTTATTTGTTGGCCTTTGTTTGGTTTAGTTAAAGCGAATCAATCAGCGGTTGGTGTGAATAGACAACAAGAAAATATCAGTATATTTGAACAGCGTTTGGCTGAGCTACAAAAAGAGTTACAGCAAAATTTATTGAATGAAGAAAGCTTTGCTGAATTAAAACTAGAATTAGAAAAAAACTTGCTTATAGATGCAAGCCTTGAAGATTCGAAACTAAAAATACTGACTAAAGTAACAAAGCCACAAATGATAATGGTAGTGGTGATTTGTTTTTCTCTACCTATGTTCTCGCTAGGCTTATACGCTAAGTATGGTAGTTCTGATGATTTACTGTGGGCTGAGAATAAAAATAGTTCTCACCAGCTAGCTGAAGGCGAAAAACCTACGGCAGAGCAAGCTATTACCTTGCTAGAGGAAGAGTTAGTGCGTGAGCCTAATAATGCTGAAGGCTGGTATATGCTGGCAGGTATTTACATGGGCACTAATCAGTTTGATAAAGGCGCGGATGCTTTTGCAAAAGTATTAGAAGTATTACCTGAAGAATCTCCTCAGTTTCCAAGCGTCGTAGGGCAGTATGCGCAATCGATATTCTTTATTGAAGGAAAAGTGTCGAAAAAAGTGCAAGCACAGATATCGCGAGCACTAGCATTAGATGCAGATGAAGTAGTTTCTTTAGGTTTATTGGGTATTGCGGCATTTGAAACTAATGAATATCAATTAGCAATAGATTATTGGAACCACGCTTTACAAAATGCAGAACTAAATGCAGCACAGGCATTGAAATCAGGTATTAGTAAAGCAGAACAACGTTTAATAGATTCAGGCGTGGACATCAAAAAATCAGAAATAACTAAACTTAATGTTATTGTTGATGTCGAGATTAGTGATACTTTGAAAGCACAGTTAGATAGCGATGCTGTTTTATTTGTGTTTGCAAGGCCAGTAGGCGGAAGAATTCCGTTAGCTGCAGTGAAAATGAAAGTATCAGATCTGCCAAAACGTGTTATTTTAGATGATAGTTTGGCAATGATGGCTAATGCAAAGATTTCTTTGCAGAAAAAGGTTGAAGTTAGTGCTAGAATCTCGATAAGTGGTCAACCTCAGTCACAAAAAGGTGATTTCGAATCGGCTGTTCTAGTGTTAGATGTAATAGAAAATTCAAGTTCAGTTAAGCTGTTGATAAATAAAGTTGTTGAATAGATATATTTTGTTTTATAGTCAATATTAATTTTTAATGTAAGTTGGTGATTTCGATCTATGGAAATAGGTTTTCGTGAGTGGTTAATAGTGGGGGCGATAATAGTCATTTTATTGATTATTATTGACGGATGGCGTCGAATGAGGGCGCAAAGTAATTCACTTAAAATAGATATTGATGATAAATTATCTGACTTAGGTGAAGATACTTATAATCCTGAATTACCCTTAGGTACTGCTCGCGTTTTTAAACCTAAACCTAAAGATAATGAGCAAAAAAATCGTTCTACTAATTCAGACAAAAGCGAAGAAAAAGAGCGAACGAAAACGAGTGCGCAGCCACCTATTAGTGGAGCGAATGCCGCTCAAAATAAAGTAGACACAAAGACTTTTGTGAAAAATAGTCACGCTTCTGTGGAAGCAAAGTCTTTGCTCCCATCTGTTCCTGAGGAGCAAGCTAATGGTAGTCGTGTTTTAAGCAATACTGACAACAACAATGATGATCCTAACTTAATCGCTGCCAATTCCAAAATTGATAATTATCCAACTAGCGATGAAAGTTTTAGTGAAGAGATCACCAGTAAATCTCACCCTTCAACGAAAGTAAATCCTGCAGAAGTTGCACTGACACTTAGAGAAGCACCAGCCGCTGTAACATCTTTGGAAAAAACTCAAACGACAGATGATGCTATTATAGACAAGACCATTAATAGAGATTCTGCCCCAACGATTAACATTGGCTTTTCAGCGTTAGAGCCTATAACTGATTCATTAGCTGACCCAGGAAATCCTGAAGTTGATAAAGAATTGTTTACTGTTCCAGATATCTTAAAGAAAGATAACTCTGGGAAGTATGATATTACACAAAACTCACATATAAGCAGTAATGTAAATGTTGAAGAGCTACTAGTTCCGAAAACAGAGGATCTATCTATTAGTAGTGCTGAAATAGGCACCAATAGTAGTGAAGGTTTGGAAGCGGCAACAGAAAATACTGATAATATAGTTAATAATTTATTACATAGTTTAGCGCTGTCTAAACAACAAGCAGTAGACAAAACTGCTTGCCCCGAACTGGCGATATCAGATAATTTAGAACAGAGCCAAGAACCTAATGTAGCAGCTAGTACTGATATAAGACTTGATAAGTTTGAACAACTTTTAGCACAAAGAGAGCAAGAAGGCTTTGTTAGCGAATTAGCCCCTACGCCTGCAGCAGTACAGCAACAAAATGAGCAACCTTCCTCTTATACACCTATTGAGCAATTACAGCAGGAGCTAAAAGCAGCTGTTGATGAACCTTTATCTATTAGTTCAGTAGTAAAGGTCGAAAACAGTTATGAAGCTGATGATGTAGCAGTAAGTGATTCTGATATAAATGGTTTTGATGAATACAAAGCTGGAGTAAATGCTACGCCGATTGAAGTGATTGAGCAGGCGAGAGAAAACACTTATAACTCAGAAAACTCTGACACAAGCTACGATAGCCAAAAGTACGAAACAGTAGATTTATCATCGCCGGTACCAAACTATAATGACGCTGGAATACCAAGCGATCTACAAAATAGCGCAGCAGTGATACCAGTAGATGATCATCTGAGTGAAATAGAAATACTTAAAGCCCGGCTTAAAGAGCTTGCTCCACAAGAGTTTATTCAGTTAGAGCAGCCAGCTGAATTTAACGAGCTTACCGTTGTAAAGAATGAGAACAGTTTCAAGGCTAGCTTTGACATTGAAGCCCAAAAGATACCAACCGCGGATCAGCAAGCTGCAGATAAACTAACAACAGTAATAGATGACGATGTTAGTTTAGAAGATTTAAATAGTGAAATGGCCATCCACCAGTTAGATAGCTCAAACTCAGGTTTTGCTGACTCGATTGAGTTACCGATAGCGCAAGTTGCTTCGCAGTTCGATATAGATCAAAATGCAGATCCTCTAATGGATGGATTCCAAAACAGCATTGCCACTAACGATTTAATGTCGCAGTTTGAGGATGATTTAAAGCGTGATGAGCAAGCTGTTGCCAATGAGTTAGATCTCCCAATAACTGAAATAATCAAAAAAAATAAAGTTGTACCCGCTGAGTTTTCTGCAGTAGACGAGGCGAAAGTAGAGACTTTAACCCCTACTCATATTGATCATTCTCAAGCTAAGAATAGTCAGGAAAACCGCTTTGAAATGGATCCATTATTAGATAATAACAAGTTATCTGAAAGTGTATTATCAGGAGATAATTTTGATGATGATGATCAGCAAAGTACAGTACATAGCAACGCTGAGCACTCAGTAGACGAGGGTGATAATCTAGGTTTTACTGCATTAGAGCAAGGGTATGATAATGACCCATTGATGGCTGGTTTTGAGGAGCAAGAAACTAGGTCTAAAGAAGGCCTGCTAAAGAGTAACGAAAAAGAGTTACTAGACCAAGAGCAAACGTTAAACGACGAAATCAATCAAGCAAGAGATGACGCAAGTCGTCAGGAAAGCTTATTTACAGAATCTAAAGTAACAGATTCAATACAAAAGAAACCTATAGCCGCTAAGAAGCCTCGTAAAGCAATCTCAAATGTTGAAGATCCTAATACGGTTTTAATTGTAACAGTCGCTGCTAAAGATCAGTATCTAAATGGCGCTGTGTTACGCCATCTTGTTGAAGCTTGTGGTATGGAATTTGGTGATATGAACGTTTTTCATCGATTTGAGGATGGAGCTGATCAAGGAGCCGTACAATTTAGCATGGCAAATGGTGTCAATCCAGGTACATTCAATATTGAGAGTATGGACGATACAGCAACTCCTAGCGTATCTTTCTTTATGTCTATGGACGAGCCAATTGATCCTAAAAAAGCGTTTGAATGTATGATAGCAACTGCAGAAACAGTCGCTACTCATCTAAACGGTGATCTTCTAGACGACGATAGATCTGTTATTAGGCCTCAAACAAAAGAGCATTACCGTGAGCGTGTGCGTATTCATGAAATGAATAAACTGCGTCATCGTGTTTTATAAGAGAATACTTTTATTAACTTGCCACCTTAACTAAATAGAATCACGAATTTAACATTATCGGCTACATGCAATTGATAGTGATAGCTGTAGTCAGTGATTGATATACCTTTAATATAAAATGTTAAGAATGAAACTGGCGTTTATTAAAGCAGCCATGGTTTTCTTGCTACATAAGTTGTGCAAATCAAACCTTCTTCTTAACTATCGGATTTTTCATGCCCTTAGATAAAAACGCCTCCATGACAGACTCACAAGATCATTCTGCAGAAATACCTCAAGAAATTCAGCATTTGTGCGAAGAAATAGATTTATATAATTACCGTTATCATGTCTTGGATGACCCGAGTGTGCCTGATGCTCACTATGATGCCTTGTTTAAACAGCTAAAGCAGTGGGAACAACAGCATCCAAAATTAGTTAGCGCTCAATCACCGACTCAAAGAGTTGGGGCAAAACCTAAAGATGGCTTTAGTCAAATAGTCCATGAGATGTCCATGCTTTCTTTAGATAACGTATTTGATGGTGAGGAGTTAACGCAGTTTGCCACTAAAATAAACGAACGCTTGGGCTTGAGTGCTGAAAAAGAAATTGAATACGCGTGTGAACCTAAACTCGACGGTATAGCAGTAAGCTTACTGTATGAAAATGGGTTGCTAGTTAGAGGCGCTACCCGTGGTGATGGCACCGTTGGCGAAGACATTACCCACAACGTGCGCACTATATCGTCTATCCCGTTAAAGTTAAGAGGTGAGGGTTATCCCGATAGACTAGAGGTTCGCGGCGAAATCTATATGCTTAAAGCTGGTTTTGAAGCAATGAACTTAAAAGCTGAAAAAATTGGTGATAAAACATTTGTTAATCCACGCAATGCAGCCGCAGGCTCTATTCGCCAATTAGATCCTAAAATAACCGCTAGAAGACCATTAGAGATGTGCTGTTACAGTGTCGGTATCGTTGAAGGTGGTGAAATTCCAAAAGACCACTACGCCACCTTAAAGCTATTAAATACTTGGGGTCTTAAAATTAACCCCTATTTGATTAAAGTTTCAGGAATTCAAGCGCAGTTAGATTACATCGAGAAGATGCAAGCATTACGCGATCAGCTACCCTACGAAATTGACGGTTTAGTCTTTAAAGTTAATAGTTACAATTTGCAGCAACGCTTAGGGTTTATCTCACGTGCACCACGTTGGGCTACTTCTTATAAGTTCCCTGCTCAAGAAGCGCTAACAATTGTTGAAAAAGTTGAGTTTCAAGTAGGCCGTACGGGTGCAATAACACCTGTGGCAAGATTAAAACCAGTGTTTGTCGGTGGCGTTACGGTGAGTAATGCGACTTTACATAATATGGATGAAATCGCGCGCCTAGAACTCAAAGTAGGAGATACAGTGGTAGTGCATCGCGCTGGTGATGTGATACCAAAAGTTGCCAGAGTCATTTTAGAAAAACGCCCTGATGATGCACACAATGTAGAGTTTCCAGATAACTGTCCGGTCTGTAACTCCCAAATTGTGCGGATAGAAGGTGAAGCTATTTCGCGTTGTAGTGGTGGTTTAGCTTGCGCAGCACAGCGTAAAGAAGCTTTAGTACATTATGTCTCTAAAAAAGCTTTAGATATTGATGGTTTAGGCGAGAAACTAATAGATACATTAGTGACTAAAGAAATGGTTATCAAGCTTGATGATATCTATGCTCTAGATAAACTGAATTTAATGCGCCTTGAGCGCATGGCTGACAAATCAGTTGATAAGTTATTAGCGACCATTGAACGCACCAAACAGACCACATTAGAGCGTTTTATTTATGCTTTAGGCATAAGAAATGTAGGTGAAGCTAACGCCAGAAACTTAGCCAAAGAGTTTGGGTTTTTATCACGGGTAATTGCAGCAGATGTTAAACGGTTAGAACAAGTTGCGGATGTGGGTCCAATAGTGGCTCAGTATATAGCGAGTTTTTTTGCACAAGAGCATAATTTAGAAGTGATTGCACGTTTACAAGCAGCAGGAGTCACTTGGCTAGAAGCAGAGCCTGCCCCAATTACAGAGCTCCCGCTAGCTAACAAAGTGTATGTACTCACCGGCACTTTAGAATTAATGGGGCGCAGCGAAGCTAAAGCACATTTACAAGAGTTAGGGGCAAAAGTTTCTGGAAGCGTTTCAAAAAAAACAGATTGTGTTGTGGCTGGTAGTGCCGCTGGATCTAAATTAAAAAAAGCCCAAGACTTAGAGATAGCAACGTTATCAGAATTGGAATTTATTGACTTTTTGAAGAGCTTAGGGGTAGTGCTAGCCGTATGATTATTCCTCACACATCTATTGATAAAGAAACGCTTCAAAATTTGATAGAAGAATTCGTGACGCGTGAAGGCACAGATTACGGCGATTATGCACTTACGTTGCAAGATAAAGTAAGTGCAGTACAAAAGAAACTAAACTGTGGCGAAGTTGTTATTTTGTATGTTGAAAGCACTGAAAGTGTAAATATAGTAGAGAAAAAAGCACTCAATTAAATTCTTAGCTATGGGTAGGTCAGTCGCTCATTACAACTATTTTCAACAGGTATATATTAAAAACGACGGTTAAGCCCATCCTTCTACATGGGCACCACTAATAATTAATCTTAATAAATCAGCGCGACAAACAATACCGACTAATTGCTCAGAATGATCAAAAATAGGAATTGCGTTGATATCAAACTCTAAAAAACAGGCGGCTATCTGAGTGACCGCTGTATGTGGAGCACCTGCAATTAATTTATGAGAATAAAATTGTGTAATGCTTTGTGTGGAATCTTTTCCTTGGGCCAATATATCTTTAATAGTGAGAATACCGACAGGTTTATTACTGTTATCAACCACCATTAGGTGATTGATGCTTAATGCTTGCATACGCTCCCAAGCTGAATGCACAGTGGTGCCTTCAACAATTTTATGCACTGGGGCACTCATTATTTGCTCGGCAATTAACCCTTGTTTTTTAGGCGCCGGACCAATAGAAGGTTTTAAATCATCATAAGTACTATTAGATGATTCTTCACGTGGCACATTTGTACGTTCCATAATTTTACGGAATTCATCATTCTTCGTTTGTAAATCTCTTTCGTTATGGGTACTGCTATGCATTTTTTCACCAGCGCTAGTCTGATCAACGCCTTTGTCTGGTAAAAGAGTGCGTAACGGCGTTTTAACTCTGTGTCCTTGATCAATAATGGCGAAAGACATATAAGGCCTCCGTTCTTTATTTAAGTTACAGCTAATAGAAACTGACTATTGTTTGTGAGCTATTATTCCTAAGACAACAAGTAAGTGAGTTTTATCAATTTACTTTATAATGTCTATATCGCCCGACGAATCAATTGCTTGATGACAAATCTCGCAGGATGTAATGCATTCGACAATTGTGTTGGTAAAGGGCTTGGTTGCTTTGCGATTAAACACGCTAAATATTCAGCGCTTAATGGGCAAGTTATCAAGCCTTTTGCTCCGTGTCCAGTATTGATAAATAACCCGTGATAGTTAGGTGCGGGAGAATTTTCAAAACGCCAGTTTTTATCTTTACGCAATTTTGCGTATTTTTCAATAAATTGTTGATGAATAGGTGCTGGACCAACTAATGGTAAATAATCAGGACTAGAACAGCGCTGTGCAACTTTACCTTGTAATTGTTCTGTGAATGTCAATTTCGCAGCAAACTGCGGTAATACTTTTTTAAGGTTATTGATATTGGTTTGCTGATCTAAGTGCTTTAATTGAGAATCCAGATTGTGTAAATCAAAACTGGCGCCAAAGCAAAATTGCTTCTTAATAGCAGGCGATATATAACCCGCACCGCAAACGACCGTTTTTAAATCGTTTTCAGCTTGTGCTTCGCAGTGAGTTACTTGGCCGCGAATAGCCTTAGTTGATAATTCGTGTAGTTGTGCAAACTGCTTAGCGCTATTGGCATTGGCAACGATAACCGCATCAAAAGTAAATTCTTGACTATTTGCAGTGCTAAGTTGCCAGCGGTTATCTGGCAGTTGAGTTAACTCGGAAATTTCTGTATTGAGCATTAGTGATATGCTGTTAGATGAAATGATTTTCTGGCAAAAATTCTTGGGAGCTACCCAACCTGAGCGAGGAAAAAATAAGCCACTGAAAGGCGTTTTAGTGCCAGCAAGTAGTGAGGCTTGCTCGGCATCAACCCAATAAACAACACTATTGTGATAATAGTTTTGAGTCAGTAAATCTTGTTGTTGAGCTGCTTCTTTTTCATTAGTGGCTAATTGTAACAAGCCACACTGTTGCGCTATATTATTATCAAAACATTGATAAATCTCTAATAAGCGCAAACTGTATTCCATTCCTGTTAGGTGAAGCTCGCCGCTAACAGTAGGTTTGGAAGGTAGTTTTGCATATAAAGCACCTTGAATATTTCCTGAAGCATGGGCACATATATCGTTAGCAGCATCAAATATAGTAACTTTAATGCCTCTTCTAGCTAAAGCTTCAGCACTGGTGCAGCCTGCTAAGCCTGCACCTATTATGGCTACATGTTTAATGGCATTGGTCGGTGTTTGGTGGTGTGGTATAACGCTGTCATTTGGGAGATTAAACCAAGGTTTAGCGATAGAGTGAGCTGCGTTTTTTTGGGTAAACAGCCCGCTAATCATTTCGCGTTTTTTACCAAAACCGTTGTGCTTGCTTATTTCGAACCCTGTTTCTTGTAATGCACGACGTACAAAACCTGCAGAGGTAAAGGTTGCAAGTGTCGTTCGGTTAGTTTCACTTAATCGAGCCAGTTGCTCAAACAGCGCAGGTTGCCACATATCACTATTTTTAGCGGGCGAGAAACCGTCCAAGTACCAAGCTTGGGTAACGTGCTGGCATTGCTTGAAAGCTGATAAACTATCATCGAACATCAGCGTTAGATAGACGCTTCCTTCATTGAGTATTATGCGATGAAAACCTTTAATCGGAGGAGGGTATTGTGCGCAAATCTGATCTGTAATGTGCTTAAACTGAACGAAATTAGTGACTGATTTCTTAAAATCATCCACGGATAAAGGGAAAAGTTCGCTCGAAAAAAAATAAAGTGGTTTGCTCAATACCAACGAGCTTACTTGTTGGATCGCCGCTACCGTACAGTAAAAATTAAGACCTGTACCAAACCCTGTTTCATTGATACAAAAGTAATTATCAGTTTGGCTGCAGTAACGATCCACAATATTATTAGGATTGACAAAAACATGTAACGTTTCGTCTATACCGCCATCTGAATTATAATAATAGTCTTCAAATTGCTGAGAAAAAGGGGTGTTGTCTTTCCAGAGAATAGCGCTGTTTTGTATTAGTTTCATGCTCTTATTTTAACAGTAAATGGTAGGGGTTATGTAGAACAACTGCTAATATGGCTGCGGTTTTTTGGATATGTGGGATTAAAAGTATTACGTACCTGAATAATAACTTTTTATAATATTAAAGGAAGTAGAATGAAGATAGCAATTGCAGGTACAGGCTACGTCGGGTTGTCTAATGCAATGTTATTGGCGCAACATCATCAAGTAGTTGCCGTTGATATCGATAGCGCAAAAATAGAGCTTCTCAATAATAAGCAATCACCTATTGTAGATGTTGAAATTGAGCAGTTTTTGCAAAAAAGCACCCTTAATTTTACCGCCACAACAGATGCTGAATTAGCTTATAAAGATGCCGATTATGTGGTTATTGCTACTCCAACGGATTACGATCACACTACTAATTACTTCGACACATCGACAGTCGAAAAAGTAATTGCAACGGTTAACGAGATAAACCCTGCTGCTATTATGGTGATAAAATCGACGGTACCTGTTGGTTTTACGCAGAAAATTAAAATTAGTACAGCAAATAGCAATATCATGTTTTCTCCTGAGTTTTTAAGAGAAGGTAAAGCGCTATACGATAATTTATACCCCTCTAGAATCATAGTAGGTGAGCAAAGTGAACGGGCAAAAACTTTTGCCGGCCTGCTGGCACAAGGAGCAATAAAAGATAATATTGCAATCTTACTCCTAGATTCAACTGAAGCTGAAGCGGTGAAATTATTTTCTAATACATATTTAGCGATGCGCGTTGCTTATTTTAATGAGCTAGACACCTATTGTGAAAGTATCAATATCAGTAGTAAGCAAGTTATAGAAGGTGTCGGTTTAGATCCGCGAATAGGAAGCCATTACAACAACCCATCATTTGGTTATGGTGGTTATTGTCTACCCAAAGATACAAAACAGTTATTGGCGAATTATCATGATGTACCAAATAACTTAATAGGGGCTATTGTGAATGCTAATGTAACAAGAAAGGATTTTGTTGCGGATCAAATCCTTAAGAGAAATCCTAAAATAGTGGGAATATATCGTTTAGTGATGAAACAAGGTTCTGATAATTATAGAGCTTCAGCAATTCAAGGAATAATGAAGAGGATCAAAGCAAAAGGTGTAAAGGTTGTGATTTTTGAACCTAGCTGTAATGAGCAAAGCTTTTTTAATTCACAAGTGGTTAATGACATAGATATGTTTAAACAAATAAGTGACGTTATTGTTGCTAACCGCTTCGATGAGAGTCTCGTAGACGTTGCAGCTAAAGTATATACTCGCGATTTGTTTGGCCAAGACTAGTGTTGATAGAAAGATACTTGCCAGGCCTAAAAGGCTTTATTGATATGCGTTATCGTTATCTACCTTAATAAGTTAGCTGCTGTTGAGGATTCGTTTGATTTTGATGGCCTTTTCAAAATGATCTAGTTGCTCTGTGGCTATCCACCAAGTAGCCACTTCCATTAAAAGTAGCGGATCATCATTCTTATTGGCAAAAAAAGCGTAAAAAGAAAGCCCTACGTTTTCTCCCTTTTTCGCTATTTTCGCATCACATACCTGAATCAGCTTGGCTTTCAAACTTGCTCGCATAATATACCTTAAAAGGATGAATGATTTTGAGTAAAGGTTAGGTTTAACTGTTTCTCATACGAGAAAAAATGACACTTATTGAAAAGCAGTTAAAACCTGTGAGCAATTAAGTGATGTTAAAAACAAACCTAATACTATCACTTAATATAGTAAACTTTACTTTTTATCGTGTTTGGCTTTTTTACTGATAATGGCCTCAAAACTCCTGAGCGGTATCAACTACGTTCGCATATCTACGGGTTGTTTCTTTAGATTGTTCAGGCAGTTTTTAAAATTGCATAGGTAAGGTAGTAGATTGGATAGGGTTTCGAACCGATATTATTAGAGCTGCGATTAAGAATGAAGCTATATATAGCAAATAGCAAAACTAGACTAAGGTAAGCACTGGGAAAATATCAGTCTAGTTTTTATATTAAAAGCTAAGCTTTTGGTGGTTTACTGCGTTTCGGTTCTTGAGCTTTATAGTGTGGCAATTTATCGTTAAACTGGTGCCAATTGGCCTTAGAGGTTACAAAGTTATGAGAGGCAGGCCGCTCTGTTATCTCACTATCTAGTGCTCCTAAACGAAATCTTATGCGCAGAGGGTCTGATTGGTTTTCACTAAATAGTGATGACGAGCAACGCGGACAAAAGTAAGCATAACTGCCGGGCTTTGCACTATAGCTTTGGATATCACCTTCGCCTTGTACAAAACTAAGATGTTCTTTGAGTACAAAACCGTTAGTTGCATAGGCCGTACCGCTAGATTTTCGGCAGCGAGAGCAATGACAGTGAATAATATCAGTGATACTACCACTAATAGTCAGTTTAATTACGCCACAAAGGCAGCTGGCATTATACATTTAGCCTCCCAATATAGAGTTTGCAAGTTTGTTTTATGTTTAGCAGATTGTTATTAGCGTACTCATAAAACAATTCTTCAAGTACCGTTGTTAATTGTAGATGAGCAATACTTTGGTATTGCGGGCAATATGAGCATGATTCAATACGGCCCAACAGACCGATTAAATCATAGGATTGCGAATTATCAAAACAATATTCTTTCATGGTGTTAGCTTGAAAGAAGTGACTAATTTCAACTACCGAAAGATTACTATGTTTGACTTGATTGTAATCTACGGCAAATGTTTGCAAAGCTTGATCTAACTGCAGTTGGAAATTATCGGTGAGGTCAGCTTGGTTCCAAATAAGTGCCAAATAGCCATTGGTTTTGAGTATTCTACGAAATTCCTGCTTGGTTGCGTCATTGTTAAACCAATGAAAAGATTGTGCAGCAACAATTAAAT